>DASYLJ010000025.1:0-1785 GCA_036009625.1 Binatia bacterium | reverse complement strand
GACGTCGTGCTCGAGAGCGAGCGCCCCGGACGCATGGCCGAGCGCGGCCTCGGCTGGGAGACGCTGCACGCGCGCAACCCGCGCCTCATCCTGTCGTCGCTGACGCCGTTCGGACAGACGGGCCCCTACGCCGGCTGGCGGGCCTCCGACCTCACCGCGGTGGCGATGAGCGGCAACCTGCACTGCACCGGCGATCCCGATCGCGCGCCGGTGCGCTGCGCGATGCCGGTGTCGTACTACCACGCCGGCATCGAGGCCGCCGTCGGCGTGGCGTTCGCGCTGCTCGCGCGCGAGCGCAGCGGCCGCGGCGAGCACGTCGACGTCGCGCTGCAGGAGGCCATGGTCATGCCGAACATGGCCACCGCGTCCATGTCGCAGATGACGGGCAACCGCGGTGCCCGCGCCGGCGCGTTCTTCCGGCAGACGAAGAGCGTGCAGCGCGAGATCTGGCCGTGCAAGGACGGCTTCGTGTCGTTCGCGCTCCGCGGCGGTCCCGCGCGCGTGCCCGGCCTGATCGCGATGACGAAGTACATGACCGAGCACGGCATGGCGTCGGACCGTCTGCAGGCGATGGACTGGAAGGCCTACAACCACAACCTGCTCTCACAGGACGAGGTCGACGAGCTGTCGCGCGAGTTCCAGGCGTTCTTCTCGACGAAGACCATGACGGAGCTCTTCCAGGCCGCCTGCGATCGCAACCTCATGCTGGCGCCGGCCAACACCGCGCGCGAGATCCTCGCCTCCGAGCAGCAGGCGTCGCGCCACTTCTTCGTCGACGTCACGCACGAGGGTCGCGGCGTCCTGCGCCACCCCGGCCCGTTCGCCATCGTCACGTCGGCCGATCCCGACGACACCGCCGTGGCGATACGACGGCCGGCGCCGCGGCTGGGCGAGCACACCGACGAGGTGCTGGGCGAGCTCGGCGTCGACGTCGCGGCACTGCGGGCGGAGGGCGTGGCATGACCGATCTCTTCGCCGGCACCACGATCCTCGAGTTCGGCGGCGGCGCCGCGGGCCCGGTGGCGACGCGCTACTTCGCCGACCACGGCGCCACCGTCATCCGCGTCGAGTCGAAGCAGCGTCCCGACTTCCTCCGCATCCTGAAGCTCACGCCCACCACCCCCGGCGGCATCGACGGCGGCGAGCACTTCGCGGTGCTGAACGTCAACAAGCTGTCGGTGGCGCTGAACCTCACCAAGCCCGAAGGCATCGCCATCGCGCGACGCCTGGCGCTCTGGGTCGACGTCATCGCCGAGAACTTCGCCCCCGGTGCGATGGCGAAGTGGAAGCTCGACTACGCCAGCCTGGTCGCCGAGCGGCCCGACCTGGTCATGATCAGCACCTGCCTCAACGGACAGACGGGCCCGCAGCGCTTCTATCCCGGCTTCGGTGGCCAAGGCTCGGCCCTCTCGGGATTCAACTACCTCACGGGCTGGCCGGATCGTGAGCCCGTCGGCCCGTACGGCACCATCACCGACTCGCTGTCACCACGCTTCTCGGCGCTGCTCCTGGCCTCGGCCCTGCTGCGGCGCGAGCGCACCGGCAAGGGTCAGCACATCGACCTCTCGCAGGTCGAAGGCGGCATCGTCTCCCTCTCGGAGTCGATGCTGACGTTCGCCGCCAACGGCGAGACGCTCGGCCGTCTCGGCAACCGCTCGCGCCACGCCGCCCCTCACGGGGTGTTCCGTTGCGCCGACGAGGACGGTCGGGAGCGCTGGGTGACCGTGGCCGTACACGACGACGCCGACTGGCAGCGGCTCGTCGACGCACTCGGCCGGCCCGAAT
>DASYLJ010000024.1:0-16034 GCA_036009625.1 Binatia bacterium | reverse complement strand
GGCGGCGTGCTATGTCGACGCGTTGCTGGCGGCGCTGCGCGATCGCGTGCGGCTCGGCTGCGCCGTCGACGGCGTGCGCCGTGGGGAGGACGGGGTGGACGTGCGTAGCCGCGGCGGAACCGAACGATTCGACGCCGTGGTGATGGCGGTGCACGGCAGCCAGGCGTTGCGGCTGCTGGAGGATCCCACCGCGGTGGAGCGGGACGTGCTGTCGGCGTTCGGCGAGCAGGAAAACGAGGCGGTGTTGCATACGGACGCGTCGCTGCTGCCACGCGCACGTCGCGCCTGGTCGAGCTGGAACGTCGATCTCGGGCGTCACACCGATCGCGTCGTCGTCACCTACGACATGAGCCGCCTGCAGCGGCTGCCGTCGCGGTCGCCGCTGTGCGTGACGCTCAACGCCGCGGCGATCGATCCGGCGCGGGTGCTGCGACGGTTCGTGTATCACCACCCCGTCTACACGCGCGCGGCGGTGGCGGCGCAGGGACGCCACGCGGCGATCAGCGGTGTCGGGCGGACGCACTTCTGCGGCGCGTACTGGGGCTACGGCTTCCACGAGGATGGGGTCGAGAGCGCGCTCGCCGTGGCGCGCCGGTTCGGCGTGGAGCCAACGACGTGATGTGGCGGATCGGCGCGCTGCTGCTCTCGGCGGGAGCTTACTGCGCCGCGTTTCCACCATGGAATCTGTCCGCGGTGGCGTGGGTCGCGCTCGTCCCGCTGCTGCTCGCCCTGCGTGGGCTCGCGCCGTGGCGGGCGACTCTCGCCGGTCTGCTGTGGGGCACCGCGACCCTCTCCGGGATCGGCTACTGGGTGCCCGGTGCGCTGTCGTTCTACTGGCAGCAGCCGTTCTGGTTCGGGTTCCTGTTCGCGCTCGGCGTCGCCGTCGTCTTCATGGGCTCGTACTTCGCGGTGTTCGGCGTCGCCTATGCGCGGCTCAGCCGACGCTGGGGCCCATGGACGCGACCGTGGCTGACGGCCGCGCTCTACGTCACCTGCGAGCTCGCGCGTGCGCACCTGCTGACGGGGCACCCGTGGTTGCTGCTCGGCTATGCGCTCGTGCCGCACCCGTCCCTCATCCAGCTCGCCGACGTCGGCGGGGTGTACGCGCTGTCGTTCGTCGTCGCACTGGCGAACGGGTTCGTCGCCGAGGCGGTGTGGCGCCAGGCGCCACAGCGATCTGGTCGTCTGCGACCGATGCTCGCTGCCGTGGCCGTGATCGCGATCGTGTGGACGTACGGCGCGGTGCGGCTCCGGATGGCGCTCCCGACCGAGCCGGTGGTCCCCGTGATGGTGGTGCAGGGCAACGTCGACCTCGGCTCGCAGTGGCGGGAGGAGCTCTACGCCGAGGGGCTCGGACAGTACCTCCGCCTGACGATCGACGGCGCGGCGAAGACGCATCCGCAGCTGATCGTCTGGCCCGAGAGCGCCATCACGTTCTTCCTCGACACCGAACCGCTGTACGCCGCCATGATCGCCGAGGTCCTGCAGGCGCAGGGCGCCGATCTCATCGTGGGCGGGCCACGCACCGAGGGCCGGCCGGCACGTTTCTTCAACTCGGCCTTCCTGATGACGCGCGACGGACGGATCGCGGGCCACTACGACAAGGTGCACCTGCTGCCCTTCGCCGAGTACTTCCCGCTGCGCACGATCGAGCTCCTGCGGCGACGCTTCGAGCGGGTCCGCTTCTTCACGGCGGCAGACGAGCCGGCGCTGCTGCACACGCCCTACGGCGACGTGGCGACGTTGATCTGCTTCGAGGCGATCTTCCCGGACGTCGTGCGGCGCCAGACGGCGGCAGGGGCGTCGCTGCTGGTGAACCTCTCGAACGACGGCTGGTTCGGGGAGACGGCCGGCTCCGACCAGCACCTCGCGATGGTGGCGCTCCGCGCCGTCGAGAGCCGGCTCTGGGTGGTGCGGGCCACGACCACCGGCGTGTCGGTGATCATCGATCCCTTCGGTCGCATCACGGCACGCGCCCCGCTGTTCACGGCGGCCACCATCGATGGTCGCGTCGTGCCCATGCAGGTGACGACGATCTACGAGACGGTGGGGGACCTGCTCGCGTGGTGCTGCGTGCTCGCCACGGTGGCGGCGCTGGCGACGGCTAGAGGCGACTCAACGTCGTGACGTCGGCGCCGGGTCGGAGCGCGGCCTGGAGCTGCGCCTGATCCCAGGAAAGGCCGATGTCCTCGAACAGCTGCTGCGCCCGTTCGAGGTGCGACGTCGCGTCGGCCGCCGCGGAGGGACCGAGACGCGATCGTCCGCCCATCTCGGCGCACGTGCGCGCCATCTCCGGTGTCGCCTGCAGGCGCTCCCCTTCGTGGAGGGTTCGGGTCCACCACGCGACCGCCTTCCGCGGGCGTCCGAGGAGCCAGTGGAGACGCCCGATGAGCCGCCACGTCTCCGTGCGCACCGGGGCGACGACGCGTGCGATCCGTAGTGCCTGACGCGCATCGACCTTCAGCCGGGCGCGGAGGTCGACGGGGGATGCGTGGCCGGTGGCGGTGGCGCGCTCGAGCGCATCGAGGTCGTGGCGGAGCTGTGCCACGGTGAAGGCGCTCAGATGCCACGGAGGGATGAGGCCGGCGTGCGCGATGATGTCGGTGATCCGGTCGAGGGTGACGCCCGCCTCGGTGTGCTCGCCGCGCAGGCTCTGCGCCTTCGCCTTGGTTCCGAGGGCGAGGACGCGGAGCGCTGGCTCCTCACGACCGGCGCAGTAGCGGTCGGCGGCCTCGACCGCATCGTCGAGCCTGCGCTCCTCGAGCAGGAGGATCGCGCGCATGCCGTCGTGGTTGGCCTGCGCGAACTCATAGCCGTACTGCTCGTTCATGTCGGCCAGCTGGGCGAGGCGTTCACGGGCGGCGGCGAAGCGTCCCTGACGGAGCTGCCGGTCGCTCTCGAGGCCGAGGTACGAATTGACGTCCCAGAGGATGCCGTGTTTGAGGCCGTTCTCGAGGAGCGCCGGCGCGAGCCCCGGCTCCTCCGCCCACGCGCCCTCGAGGAAGTTGATGACGAAGCGGAAGAAACCGCAGCCGAGCTCGTCGCTCACCTCGCCGGGACGGATGAGCTCCTCGGCCCGTCGCAGGAAGCGACGGCTGATGGCGAACGAGGTGCCCGAGTAGGCGAAGGCGGCACCGCCCATCACGTAAGTGAGGCAGGCGGTGTCGATCGTGCGCGGATCGCGGTGGTTCATCTGACGGATGGCACCGATGTTGTCGACGAACATGCGCTGCGGATCGCTCGTGGTGAGGGCGCGGAACCGCCGGAACATGATCTCGAACATGTCCTTTTCGTGCTCGGCGACCGGCGGCTTCGGGCGCGCGCGGCGCGGCACGTAGAGGCTGTAGAGGACGGCGGCCATGTCGCGCGCGAAGCGTGTGTAGCGTGGCACCGTACCCTGCGGCAGGCGGAACCCGGTGTACTCGAGCGCCTGGTCGAAGTGCCCGACCGATTCGCTCAGGTGCCCGGTGTTGAGGAGGGCGTAGGCGATGTTCTTCTCGAGGAGCGCCTTCTTCGCCGGATCCCCGCCGTCGCCGTGGATCATGAAGTAGATGCGGGACGCCTCGCGGAAGAAGTGGAGCGCTTCGCTCGACGCCGCGGAGCGAGCGGCTTCGTCGCCGGCCTTGAAGAGGAACTCCTCCGCCTTCTCGAGGTTGTCGGCACGGCTGTAGTGGAAGGCGAGCATGCCGAAGAAGTCCGAGAGCCGGTCGGCGAACGTCGCCTCGATCGAGTCCGCCACCAGTTGGTGGAACTCGCGACGGGTCTTCTGCAGGATCGAGTCGTAGACGGTCTCCTGGGCCAGCGCGTGCTTGAAGACGTACTCGAGCTCCTGCGTCGTGCTGCGATCGCCGACGGCGACGCCGAAGGTACCGCCGCGATGCAGGAGCAGCTGCTTGTCCTGCAGTGCCCCCAGCTCGTCCTCCAGGCTGACGTCGCCCTCGCCCCATCGCCGCATGACCGCGATGATGATCCGGTAGTAGAAGCTGCGACCGATCACCGATGCCACCTGCAGGAGGTGACGCGTCGGCTCGTCGAGGCGGTCGATGCGGGCCATGATCACTTCCTGGATCGTGCCCGGGATGACGACGCTGTCGATGCGCGCGGTGACGCGGAAGCGGCGGCCCTCGTACACCACGGCGCCCTGATCGATCAGTGAGCGGACGACCTCCTCGAGATAGAACGGATTGCCCTCGGCCTTGCGGGTGATGAGGTCGCGTGTCGCCGCGGGCAGGTCGTCGATCTTGAGGAGATTGCGCACCAGCGTGCTCGCCTGCTGCGCATCGAGCGGCTCGATGCGCACGACGGTGTGATGCGGTGCGTGCGCCTCCAGTGCCGTGTGCATGACGCGGTCCGCGGTGTCCTCGTAGTCGGGACGGAACACGTCGATGAACAGCACCGGATGGTCGACCACGAGGCGCAGGAGGACCTCGAGCAGATTGACGGACGAGGTGTCGGCCCAGTGCAGGTCTTCGAAGACGAGGACGAGCGGGCGTGTCTCGGCGAGGCGATGGAACAGGGTGCGGACGCTGCGGACGATCAGCGCCTCGAGCGCCTCGCCGTCGATCCCGTAGACGCGCTCCGCGTGCGTCCCCTGCAGGCGCATGCCCATCAACGTCGCGACGAAGGGGAGCACCTCCGCGGCATCGTCCGGGAGCACGCTGGTGACGGCGGCCTCGAGCTTGGTGAACGATTCTCCCTCACCGTCGTCGTCGGCGATCTCCGCCCAGTGCTCCAGCAGATCGATGAAGGGATGGAAGCTGCGTGTCTGGCCGATGGACGTCGAGCGGCCCTCGAGCACGATGGCGTCTCGCAGGGGCTCGAAGGTGAGCACTTCGGCCATGAGCCGCGATTTGCCGAGGCCAGCTTCGCCGATCACGCTGACGATGCCGCCGTCGCCCGCGAGGGTCCGGGCGATGCACGCCTGCAGCACCTCCACCTCGCGCTCCCGGCCGACCAGTGGCGACGAGATCATGCGATCGGCCGTCGGCGTCGTCGTGCGGTGCATGTGCTGTCGCACGGACGCGAGCTCGTGGACGGGGACGGCCTGCGCCTTGCCCTGCAGGGTGACGGCACGCGGCGGATGGAACTCGAACGTGCCCTTCGTGTAGCGGTGGGTCTCCGGGCCGACGTTGATCACGCCGTGTGCGGCGGCATCCTTCAGGCGCGAGGCGAGATTGACGGTGTCGCCCATGACGGTGAAGTCGCGCTTGACGCGGCCTCCGATGTCGCCGGCGATGACGAGGCCGGTGTTCACCCCCATGTGCACCTGGAGCGGCACCGGTAGCGCTTCGTCGCGGACGAAATCCTGCAGGCGGTTGCGGATCTCGATGGCGGCGTTGATCGCCTGCTGGGGTGCATTCTCGATCGCGTTCGGGACGCCGAAGAGCGCCATCAGGCACTCGCCGATGTACTTGTCGACGACGCCGCCGTAGCTGCGGACGACCGACTCCATCAACGCGAAGCAGCGATTCAGCAGCTGGGTCAGCTCCTGCGGCGACCGATGCGCCGCCAGGGCGTCGAACCCGGCGACGTCGGCGAACAGCACCGAGGCCTGGCGGCGTTCGCTGTTGCGCTTGACGCGTCCGGCGCGCGGCTTCGCCTGGAGCAGCGCATAGACGGGAACCGGCGTCGCGCTGCTGGTCGCGGCGATGGGGGGGAGGGCGCGATAGTCGAAGGCCCCCTGGGTGGCGGCATGGGTGAGCGGCCCGACCGCGATCTGCCCGTTCTCGGACAGGTCTTCCAGCTTCGCGGCGAGTGCCACCGTCTCGCCCATGACGGCGAACTCGCGCCGGAACGCGCCCCCGATCTCGCCGGTGATCACCGGCCCGGTGTTGACGCCGATGTGGATGTCGAGCGTCGAGTCCGCCTTCGGTCCAGTATCGGGGGTGAAGTGATGGATCGCGTCGCGCATCTCGATCGCCGCCAGCACGGCTTCTTGCGGCGAGTTGCGTTCGGCGGGCGTCAATCCAAACACGGCCATCACGCAGTCGCCGATGTACTTGTTGACGGTGCCGCCGTGCGCCATGACGATGGCCTCGAGGATCTCGAAGACCTGGTTCATGACGGCGGTGACGTCTTCGGGGTCGAGACGCTCGGAGAGGGCGGTGAACCCGGAGATGTCGGCGTAGACGACGGTCGCCTGCCGCCGTTCGCTGTGACGGGTCGGGCCCGGCTCGGCCATCAGCGGTGATGACGACCGGTGATCAGGTACGCGAGCCCGGCGGTGACCGTCCCGACCGTGACTGCCGAGGCGAAGTTGACGGCTGCGCAGGGCGGGCCGCAGCCCGGCGTCGCGAGGGACACGAAGCACAGCGGCACGATCATGACGGCGCCGCAGAGCGGACCCCGGAGCCACCAGGTCGCAGGCCAGGACGTGATGCCGACGAGGAAGCCGATCAGGCTGCGCGCGACGTACCAGGCCCATACCGCGACGGCCCCATTGATGTAGAGGACGTCGAACTTCTGATGGATGGGGCCGTGGAACACGGCGGGTACCGCCCCGGCGGCGACGCCGATGAGGGTACATACCAGGGGATACGGCGCGGCCACGGGATCATTTACCCTGCGCCGCCGGCGGAAAGGAAACCCGGCGCTCGCGGCCACGACCTGCGTTTACTTCCGGTGTCGGCGGTGCCTATAAGCGCCGGTCCCACAGGGCCTTCTCGTGCACACCACCACCCGGTTCATGGTCAAGTGCCTGCAGGTCGTCGGGGCGAACCTCGCCATCTTCGCGGCCTACCGTGTCCTCTTCCTGCTGGCGTTCGCGGACCAGGCGGCACGGGTCGACGTGGGGCCGGTCCTGCTGGGGGGCCTACGGCTGGATGCTGCGTTGCTCGGTTGCGAGATCATCGCGCTGATCGCTGTCTCGTTCGTCACCCGGCATCTTCGCTATCGCGCGGTGTTGGGGGGCCTGTGGTTCGTCACGGGCTTCAACCTGTTCGGGGTGGCGACGAATCTGCTCTTCTTCCAGGAGCGTAATCAGCACCTCTGGGAGAACCTCCTCGCCACCGCGGGCCAGCCCGGCGAGGCGTGGGCCTCGGTGGTGCCCTTCTTCTCGCTCCACCCTTTTCTCCCGGTCGGCTGGGCGCTTCTGTGTGTCGTGGGGTTCGTCCTCGCCCGACGTCACGGCGCGTCGCTCGCCGGCGAGCGACGCGATCTCTGGCGCAACCCCCGCGCGCTGCTCGGCGCCCTCGGGGTCGTGCTGTTGATGGTCGCGGTCAACCTGGAACCGATCGCCGACCAGACGGCGGGATGGTTCGGCCACTTCCGCATCGCCGCCACCGCCAGCAAGCACTACGCGCAGTTCGACGGCTACCTGCTGAACCAGGCGGTGGTGAACCCGGTGTACGATCTCCTGCGCTACGCCCCCGATGCGTTCGGATCGGGGCGGCATCGCTATCGGCTGGATCGCGCGCAGGCCCAGCAGGAGACCGAATCGCTGCTCGGGCTGGCGCCGCAGGACCCGCAGTACCCGCTGCTGCGCACGGTGCGCGGCGAGGGCGGGCTCGGCATCCGCAACGTGATCCTGCTCCAGGTCGAGGGCCTCGGCACCAACGTGCTCGAACATCGCATGGGCGACGGCTGGCTGACGCCCTACCTTCACCAGCTCTCCGAACAGGGACTCTACTTCCCGAACGTCTACCAGAGCTTCTCCGCGACCGATGGCTCGACCTTCTCGATCGCGACCAGCCTGCACCGCACCTACGCAGTCAGCGAAGGCGTCTCGCGTTTCTTCCCGCACGAGGTGAACGGGCACTACGGCACGCTCTCGAACGTGCTCGGAGCGAGCGGCTACCACCACTACTTCATGGCAGGGTTCCGGCAGCGCATCGCCGACTTCCGCAGCTTCATGGGCAACCAGGGCTACGACGCGCTCGGCTTCGACGAGATCGCCGCCCGCATCGGGCCCGACGCGGCAGCGCAGTCGGGTAGCCTCGGGATCTTCGACGGTCCGTTCCTCGAGGAGGCGGCCGACATCCTGATCGCGACGAATGGCCCGTTCACGGCGCACATCGCCACCTCGACCAGCCACTCGCCCTGGGAGGTGCCGCCGGGGACGACGGCCCCCTTCACGGGGCCGCCGCTCTCCTTCCGCTACGCCGACGACAGCATCCGGCAGTTCGTCGAGCGCCTGCGGCGCGAGCTGCCCGACTTCGACCACACACTCCTCGTGATCGTCGGCGACCACACCAGCATCACGTTTGGCGACGGGCTCATCGAGCGCATCCGCGTACCGCTCATCGTCTACAACATGGCGCTGGTCGCGCAACGCGACCGCTTCACTGGGTCGCGCGACGTGCCGGCGAGCCACGTCGACATCCTGCCGACGATCCTGAGCCTGCTCGACGGCGACCATCGCTACGGCGGCATGGGCTCGAGCCTGCTCGAGCCGCGGGTGGGTACGGCAGGCCTGATCAGCAGCAACTACAACGCCAGCCTGTACATCACCGACGCCTTCGCGATGCGCTACACGCCGCGCAAGCGCGAGACCGACGTGCTCGCGTTCAACGCCGGCGAGATCGTCTCGCGCGACGTCTCGGCGGCGCACCCCGAGGTGACGAGCCGGCTGATGGGCGAGTATCTCGCCCTGTTCGAGACCACCGACCGGCTGACGCGCGAAAAGCGGATCTTCCCGGTGGGCGGGGCGTCCGTGCGTCCCGCGGTCGCGGCGCGCTAGCGTTCCGCGCGACGGGCGAGGTTCTCGCCGAGCACGCGCGTGCAGTCGGGCACGCCGATGCCGCCGGCGGGGAGCAGGCCGTCGCCGGCCTTCAATGCGCCCAGCGCGTCGTCCATCCCGGCCTGCGCGGCGAAGAGGCACGGCGTGCTGTAGATCACGAGCGAGACGCCCAGCGTGGTGAGCTG
This sequence comes from Binatia bacterium, assembly GCA_036009625.1. Taxonomy (GTDB): domain Bacteria; phylum Desulfobacterota; class Binatia; order DP-6; family DP-6; genus DASYLJ01. The sequence continues at coordinate 7,172 of DASYLJ010000024.1, read as the reverse complement.
CGTCAGCGTGCACGGCGGCGACTTGCCGCCGGCGATCTGGTTGAAGGCGACGGGCACGCGCACGTGACGGCGGATCTCGGAGACGAGCGCCAGGTCGGTGACGCCGTCGGCGAGGACGGCGTCGGCGCCGGCGTCGGCGAAGGCCTGGGTCCGGCGCAGGACCTCGTCGGGATCGGAGGCGTCGGTACGCGCGACGACGACCATGTCGCGTCGGGTCGCGAGCACGCGCCGGAGCTTGGCGATGTAGTCGTCGAGCTCCATGATCTGCTTGCCGTCGAAGTGGCCGCACTGGCGCGGCCGCTTCTGGTCCTCGAGGACGACGCCGGAGGCGCCCGCGGCCTCGAGCAGCGAGACGACGTGGCAGGCGACCTCGGGATCGCAGTAGCCGTCGTCGATGTCGACCAGGAGGTGGTGGGAGGGGAGCACGGTGCGCACGCGCTGCACGAACGCGACGATGTCCGACCAGGCGATGAAGCCGACGTCGGGCAGGCCGTAGTGGCTCGCCCCGAAGCCGAAGCCGCTGACGAACAGCGCGTCGTAGTGTCGCGCCGCCATCGCCGCGGAGAAGACGTCGTAGATGCCGATGAACGGGAGGATCTGCCCGCGGGCGATGTGGTCGCGGAGGCGACGGCCGGCCGGTGCGCTCATGGGCTCCTTCTACGCGAGTCCCAGCAGCATCAGGAAGAATCGCGTGCGATGGGTGAACGACGCGTTCGCCCCGATGCTCCAGATATGGATCACGGCGAAGAAGGTCCAGACCCCGGCGATGCGTAGCCCGCGGGCGATCCCGCCGCGCGGCACGGTGGCGCCGCCGCGCCGTCGCTGCTCGCGCAGCATCGACACCGAGATGCCGATCGCCAGCAACAGGCAGTAGAGCAGGCGGGGGCGCAGCGCCCGCCACGCCGCGTCGACGTCGCCGTGCAGGATCAGGCTGTCCTGGTTGAGGGCATGGTAGTACATGTTGCCGACGAACGCGGCGGCGAAGGTCGCCGCGATCATGCGGAGGCGCGGCGCGGTCTTGAAGCGACGCACGAAGGTCGGGAAGAAGAAGAAATCGACCAGGAGCTCCTTGAAGTAATAGTAGTAGCGGTTCCAGAACTCGACGATCGATTCGGCCAGCAGCGGCTTGTAGGTGTTGCGGAAGACGTTGAAGCCGAAGAGGCGCAGCGCGCCGACCGTCAGGTGGCCGTGGGCGGCGTGCTTCAGGACCTCGCGGAAGAGCTCGACGTACAGGCTGCCCCAGGCCACCAGCATCGGGACCGGGGTGCCGCGGCGCTCGAGCAGCTCCTCCAGATGCGGCACGTGCAGCACGTGATCGCCGAGCGCACGGGTGAGCGGATGGCGGGCTTCGCCATACACGAGCGCCGCCATCAGCCACTGCACTCCCGACCACAGGAGTGCCAGGACGAGGAGCTTGATCCCCGCGAGCTGCGCGCGGGCGAACGCGTCCGGCGTGTGCGCCTCGTGTCGCGTCAGATAGTCGAAGCCTTTGCCGATCGGGACGTTCGCGTCCCCCCAGGTCGGGTGCAGGTAGAAGAGGTGATCGACGAACCGCGTGCCCGCCGCCTTGCCGCGTTGGCCGGTCTTGAGGAGGTAGCCACACCGCCAGAGGATGAACGGCAGGATGGTGCCGACGGCGACCAGCACCGCCGACGACGGCACCAGCCATACGACGGCGAGGATGCACCAGAAGATCGCGTGGAGTGCCATCTGCGGGCGACGGCGGACGGCCGGTGGCAACGTCGCGAAGCGAACGGCGGCGCGATAGCAGGCATAGAGGAGGGCGACGACGATCGCGAAGGCCACGGGCGCTACCAGCCAGGGCGTGGTGGTCCCGCGCGGGAGCGCCTTCACGACCGCGATGGCCGCCGCCACCAGGGCGGCGAGCGACAGCAGCACGCGCCGGCGCTCGGCGTCGAGATGGATCGCGAGCCAGCGCGTGCGCGCCTGCCACCACGCCACCACCGCCTCGTCCTCGTGGAGCTGGGAGAGTCGACGCAGCGATCCGGATGCGCTCACCGGGCGTCGCGCTCGATGAGGTCGAGGATGCTCCGCATGGAACGGAGCTCTTCCGGCTCGACGCCGCGGGCGGAGAAGTCGATGCCGTAGGTCTCCTCCAGGTAGGCGACGATCTGCAGCAGGGCGAGCGAATCGATCAGGCCGGACGCGACCAGGCTCTCGTCCTCGCCGACGCCGTCGAGCGGACGATCCGGGCGCTGGATCGTGCGCAGGAAGGCGAGCAAGTGCTCGAGGCGGCGGGCGCGATCCATCGGCGGCAGCTCAGCGCGCCGGCGCGGCGATCCGCGCGACGTCGAGCGGTGTCAGCGCCTCGCAGGCCTGCTTGACGGCGTCGCGGTTCACCTTGCCACGCGAGGTGCGCGGGATCTCGTCGACGAGGTACCAGCGCACCGGCATCTTGTGCTCGGCGAGGTGGCGCTTCATCCACTGGTGCAGCTCGCGCACGGTGCCGTCCTCGCGATCGGTGAGCACGACGGCGATGCCGACGTTCTGTCCGTACGCCGGATCGTCGAGCGCGAAGGCGCATACGTCGCTGGCGCGATCGAAGCGCTCCACGACGGCGTCGACGTCGCTCGGATAGATCTTGAGGCCGCCCTTGTTGATCTCGTCGCGCTCGCGGCCGCGCAGGTGGAGCCGGCCGCGGTCGTCGAGCAGGCCGATGTCGCCGGTCATGAACCAGCCGTCGGCGACGACCTGCGCGGTGAGGTCGTCGCGGTCGAAGTAGCCCTTCATCAGCGCCGGGGTCTTGAGCCAGACGTAGCCGGCGTCACCGGGGGCGCACTCGGTGTCGGGCCCCAACGGCACCGTCGTGTCGGCCGTGTTGCGGACCTGGATCGTCGCACCCCAGCCCTCGCCGACGAGCCCGTCGGTGGGAGTGACCGGCCCGCCGGTGGTGCCCGCGACCCAGCTGCCCGTCTCGGTGATGCCGTACGCGTTCAGCACGTCGGGCGTGCCGGTCCAGCGCCGGATGTCCTCCCACAGCGACGCCGACAGCGGTGCCGAGCCGACGTGGACGCGACGCAGGCTGCCGCCCTGCGGCGCGCGCGCCATCTTGAGCGCGACGCGCCAGACCGACGGCACCGACGACATGAAGGTGATGCGATGCTCGTCGAGCAGCGTGCCGAGCCGCATGATGAGATCGGGGCGGAAGGGCGGGGTGATGAACAGGTCCTGGCCGGCGAGCCACGGGTAGAGGCAATTGCAGATGAGCCCGTGGCCGAAGTGCGTCGGCAGCAGGCAGAGCGTGCGCGCGAACACCTCGAGCCCGAGCGACTGCTGCAACGTCGTCCAGCGTGCGAGCAGCGAGCGGTGCGTGTGCACGACGCCTTTCGGGTTTCCGGTCGATCCCGACGTGAACAGGATGAGCGCGTCGTCGTCGAGGCGGCTCTGGCCCGGGGGGAGCGGCTCGGTGCCGTCGTCGGCGTCCAGCGTGTCGAGCACGGTGACGCCGGTCGCACCGAGCGCGCGCACCACCTCGGGGGCGGTGCCGTCGTCGGTCACGCAGCAGCGCGGCGATGCCGCAGCCACGAGCGTCTCGAGCTCGAAGGGGGTGAGCCGCGCGTCGATCGGCACCACGCAGCCGCCGAGGCGCCACACGGCGAGCAGCTCGGCGAAGAACTCGAGGCGGTTGCCGAAGTGCAGGAAGACGCGGTCGCCGCGACCGAGCCCGTGGCGCGCGTAACGACGGATACGCCGATCGACCTCGCGCAGGACGTCGGTCGGTTCCCAGCGCCGGCCGCTGGTGGCTTCGACGAGCGCGCCGACTCGTGGGTGGAAGAACATCGGGTGGGTGCCTGGAAAGGCCCGGCGCTTATAGCCTTCCGCCGGAAGAGCGGGCAAGGCAGGTTCGCGTCATTCGTCGCTCTCGGGCTTCTCGGGCTGGTCGATCGCGTCGGTCCACAGCTCCGTCGCCGACACGCCCTCGGCCTGCGCCTGCTCCTCGATGGTGTCGCGTACGTGGAGGATGAGGTCGCCGATGTGGTCGCGGGTGGCGTTGAGCGGCATGAGCAGCGACGACAGCGCCGCCTGGTTGCCGAGCTCGCCGCTGGCGAAGCCGTCGAGCGCGTCGCCCTTCAGCGTCAGCACCTCGCGCTGCAGGTCGACGAGCGGCTCGAGCTCGAGCGTCGCGGCGAGCTCGAGCCCTGTCATGCGACGCTCGATCTCGGCCAGACGGACGAGATAGCCGCCGAAGCGATCGTCGCGCTCGGCCTGCCGTCGCTGCCGCCACCACTGCCACAGGAAGAGCAGGCCGCCGGCGATGGCGCCGATCACGCTGAAGGAGTTGCTGAGCGCATCGACCGTGTCCTGGGTGATGTACGGCTGGTCCCGACGCTGGAACTCGAGCGTGCCGTCGTGGCGCTTCAGATGCCCCGGCATCGCCAACAGGCTGCGATCGAGCGGCGGGTGGGCGACGCGGGCGACCTGGGTGCTGAACACGGTGTCGAGGACCAGCTCGACGGCCTCGGGTGAGACGCGGTCGTTCGCGATCAGCGTCAACCGCGCCCCGATGGTGTGCAGCGGTTCGGCGGGGATCGCGGGCTCGGTCTGGTAGGTGAAGGCGGGGATCACGGTGTCGATGATGTGCTGGCGCTCGATGCTGGCGTGGTCGGTCTCCGGCAGGTCACCCGAGATCAGCGCGTTCAGTCGAAAGGCATCGGCGAAGGGCAGGGGGACGAGCTGGTAGCCGAAGCCGCGGATCAACTGCAGCGCGATCTTCGACGGGACGGTTCCGAGGTGGAGGATCGCATCGGGAAACGCCGCCGGGTCTTTCCCCTTGATGAGCGTCTCCAGCGCGTCGACCTGGAGATCGTCCACGACGTAACCTCGCGTCTTGGGCGCACCGTCCTTGGGAATGACGCCGGCGAAGGCCAGCACGGCGGTCGACAGGCCCTCGCTGGTAGAGCCCTGCGGGCCCAGATCGACGCTGCGGCCGCGGAGCGCCGCCAGGCTTTCGTCCACCTGATGAACCAGGTCGCCACGCACCAGCAGGTGGAGTGCCTCGACATACAGCGGCGTCACCTCGCGCAGATGCGGATGGCCGACGACGCGATAGGCTTCCGAGACGAGGGCGAAGTCGATCTGCCCGTTGTCGACCTTCGCGAGCGCGTCCTCCGTGGTCGTGGTCTCGACGACGGTGGCCTGCTCGCCGCGTGACGCGACGGCGGCGGCGATCATGCGCGCCACCAGGGCGCGGGTGGTGACGAGTGGCCCGCCGGTGAACGTGAGGCGCGGCACCGGCGGGCGCGATGGCGTCACGAACGTCCACAGCGCCAGACCCATCGTCGCGAGCCCGAGCACGAGCAGGAGCCAACTGCGGCGCCGTCGCTTCACGCCGCGTCCTCGGTCGTCACGACGCCGGCACGATGCCCGGCGGCTGCCATGCGCCGGACGTCGCCGCCTCCTTGGGCCAGTAGAGACGCATCACCATGTAGATCGGACCGTCGGGCGCGGGGAGCCAGTTCGATTGCTTCTGCGGTCCCGGCGAATCCTTCTGGACGTAGATGGTGAGCGAGCCGTCGGCGTTCTTCTTCATCTGCGGCAGCATCGGCGAGTTGATCAGGTAGCGGTCGATCGGGTTCTCGATCAGCAGCTGCGTCTTGCCGTCGTACATCGTGATCGACCAGAAGGCGTTCACGGGCGGGTACTGTCCGGCGGGGAAGGTGATCGTGTACGCGTGCGTTCTGCCGTCGAGCTTTCCCCCCGACGCATCGCTCACCGCCATCGGATAGATCGCCTCGACGGCGTCGTTGCCGTAGACGCCGGCCAGCGCCGCCGCGGCGCGGAGCAGGTAGTCGCCGTGATAGAAGGCGCGATCGCCGAAGGCGGAGCCGACGCGCCAGCCGTTCTCGTTCTTGCCGATCTCGTCCTTCTGCTTCTGGATCTTCTCGAACGCGGCCTTGATGCCGAGGCCGATCTCGGCCTTGTGCTCGAGCGAGAGAGCCTTCCAGTCGAACGTCTTGCCCGGGCCGATGCCGATGCTGGCGAAACGGGCGCGCATCGCCGTCTCCTCGGGGACCGGCGGGGCGAGCGTCAGCAGGAAGTCGAGGTAGGTGGGGAAGTCGGTCTTGAAGGCGTCTTCGGTGAAGGCCGGGAACGCCGGCAGCGGTGGCTGCGGCGGTGCGGGCTGCTTCAGGTAGGCGGAGAGCGGCCGCGCGCGGTATCCGGCCTGGACCTTTTCGACGTTGCGGATGTCCGACGGCCGGAACAGCTGCGTGCGGTAGATCACCAGGCTGAAGTCGGTGCCCGACCGGAAGACCTGCTTGATGCCGGGCGGCGTCGGACCCGTCCAGCCGGGTCCGACCACCATGTAGTCACCGGCGGCGTCGCCGGTCGCGCGGCTGCCGATGTAGCCGTAGTTGAAGGTGTACTGGTCGACGAGCTGGACCGAGTAGTAGCGCTTGGCGTCGACGGCGGGGACGCTCAGCACCATCGGCTCGGCGCGCAGGTCGAGCTGCACCATCGAATACGGCGTATCGCTGTTGGGCGTGACGATCGCGGTGTCCTTCGGCGTCGCGACGTGCGTCTCGTTGTCGATCTGGTTGAACGGCGCCTTGTACTGCGACCCCCCCGTGTCGATGTTGAACATGTACATCGCCTTGTAGGCGGCGATCATCGGGAAACCGTAGATGTACGCCTCCTCGGCGATGTCGCGCGTCGCGCGGATGCCGGGCTTCGAGCGATCACCTTTCTCGGCGAGGGAGACGCTGTCGCGCGTCGAGCCGCAGCCGACGAGCTGGGCGGAAGTCACCGCGGCGGCAAGTGCTCCGACGAGCAGGGTGTGGAGGCGGATCGTCATGGGGGCTCCTGTAGGTTGGCGTCGGGTCGCTTCGCTCGTCATTCCGCGCCAGGCGCGGCTTGCTCCACGCGACCATCTGGGGCACTGAGGCAGGCTTGGTCGCGATGTCTGCCGTGGTCATAAGGGACCTCCGCCGGAGCTTCAACGGGCGCGAGGCCGTGCAGGGGATATCGCTGGAGATCGGCGACGGGGAGATATTCGGTCTCCTCGGCCCGAACGGTGCCGGCAAGACCACCACGATCTCCATGGTGTCGACGCGGATCCGACCCACCAGCGGCGACATCGAGATCTTCGGCATCTCGGTGAACACGCACGTCAATGCGGCCCGCCGGTTGCTGAACGTGGCACCGCAGGAGGA
>DASYLJ010000023.1:0-4387 GCA_036009625.1 Binatia bacterium | reverse complement strand
CGGAGCCGCGCGTGACGCCGCTCGACGCCGCCGCCGCCGCGCTCGATCGCCGCGCGTTCTTGAGAGCAGCCGCGGCGGTCGCCGGTGCGGGACTGCTGCCGACGGGCTGCGGCGGGGGCACGCCGCCGCCATCGGACGTCGCGCTCGTCGTGCTCACGCCACGAACCTACGCCGTGTTCAACGCCGCGGCCTGCACGATGATCGGACCCCGGGGCGCTGCGCTGATCGATGCCCGGATGATCGACCCGGCCGCCGAGGCGGACGCCATCCTCGCACGCTCGCCGGCGCTCGCGGCGCCGCTGTCGCAGGCGCTCCTCGTCCTCGAGTTCGGCATCTGGCCGCTGGTGCGCAAGGTCCGGCCCTTCACCTCGCTGACGATTGGCGGGCAGCGCGCCGTCGTCACCGACCTCGCGGAGTCGGGCGTCGAGCTGAAGCGCGCCCTGTATGGGGGCGTGCGCTCGCTCGCCATGGCTACCTTCTATGCCTCGCCGACGAGCCGCGCTCTCACCGGCTATCCCGGGCCGTTCGGCACCGGCGACGTGACCATCACGGATGGCATGGTGCCGAATCCCTGACGCAACGCGGCTTCGCAACTTTGTGTTGACGCCCGTCGCGCGCCGACCGTACACCGAACGGCGTGGAAACCCGCCGTCGCGCCACCCACCTCGTCGTCGTCCTCCTCGTCATGGCCTCCGCGGCCGCCGCTCGGGCGGCCGTGTCGCCGACGCGGAAATGCCAGGCCGCCGCGGCCACCGCCGGGCGGCAGTTGCTCGGGCGCTCGATGGCGCTCCTCGGCGCCTGCCAGCGTGACGTCGGTCGCGGGACGTTGCCGCCGGGCACCGACTGCGCGACCGACGCCGCGACGCGCGCCAAGCTGACGGCGGCGGCGCACCGCGCAACGCAGCGGCTGGCGAAGTCGTGCACCGACGTCGCCGTCGCGAGCCTCGCGCCGGCCGGCGACTGCGACGGCGCGACGACGACAGCGGCGCTGGTGACCTGCCTGCAGACGACCCACGTGGTCGAGGCGGCGACACTGATGGATGTCGTCGATCCCGCCGACGGCCCGCTGTCCGACGCCGCCCTGCGATGCCAGTCGAAGACCTCGCAGCAGGCGCGCGTGTTCGCGACCGGCCGTCTCCGCCTGCTGCAGCGCTGCAAGCAGCACCCGCCCACCGATCTCACGCCCGGCATGCACTGCAGCGAGCATCCGCGCACCGGGGCCCGCATCGAGGCGCTGCGTGCGTCGTCGATCTCGAAGATCACCGCGACGTGTGCCGCACCAGCGCTGGCCGGCCCGCCCTGCCGTGGCCTCGCGACGTCGGGCGCGGTCGCTTTGTGCGTGCTCACCGCCGCCGATTTCGCATCGAGCGGCGCGCTGGCCGCCGAGTTCCCGCACGCGTCGTTCTGCGGCGACACCGGGGCCGCGGTCGACGCCCGCATCGACGATCTGCTCGCCGAGATGACGGTGGCAGAGAAGCTGTCGCAGATGCACGGCGCGGGCACGGTCGCCGGTGGTGTGTGGCAGATGGCCTCGGTGCCGCGCGTGCACGTTCCCGGGCTGGCCATGGTCGACGGCCCGCGTGGCGTGAGCGCGGCGACCGGCACCGCCACCACCTTCCCCGTCGGCATGGCGCGCGGCGCCACCTGGGATCCCGCCCTCGAGACCCAGGTCGGCGAGGTGATGGGCACCGAGGCGCGTGCCCGCAAGGCCGACGTGCTGCTGGCGCCGACGATCAACATGCTGCGCCATCCGCGCTGGGGTCGGGCGCAGGAGACGTACGGCGAGGACACCCACCTGCTGGGCCGCATGGGCGTCGGCTTCGTGCAGGGCGTGCAGCGCCACGTCATCGCCAACCCGAAGCACTTCGCCGCCAACAGCATCGAGGACACCCGCTTCAGCGTCGACGTCGTGATGAACGACCGCGCGCTGCGCGAGGTCTACCTGCCGCACTTCCGCAGCGCGGTTCGCGACGGCAACGCGGCGTCGGTGATGACGTCATACAACAAGCTGAACGGTGCCTATGCCGCCGAGAACGTGCCGCTGGTGCACGACATCCTGAAGGGCGACTGGGGATTCCAGGGCTTCGTCGAATCCGACTGGATCCTCGGCACGCGCAGCACGGTGCCGTCGACGCTGGCGGGTCTCGACATCGAGATGCCGAGCGGCGTCTTCTACGGTGCCCCGCTCACCGCCGCCGTCGGCAACGGCACGGTGCCGATGGCGACCATCGACGCCGCCGTGCGCCGCATCCTGCGCGCACAGCTCTGCTTCCGGCTGGACACCGATCCGGCCGTGCTCGATCCGTCGCAGGTCGAGACGCCGGCGCACGCCGCCGTCGCACTCGCCGTCGCGCGCGAGAGCATGGTGCTGCTGAAGAACACCGGCGCGCTGCCGATCGACCGCTCGGCGACGACGTCGCTGGTCGTGGTCGGCGATCTCGCCACCCGCGTCAACCTGGGCGACGTCGGCAGCAGCGCCGCGCTTCCGGCGTCGCCGGTCACGGCACTGGCTGGCATCACCGCCGGTGCGCCAGGCGTGACCATCACGCACGTGCCGTCGGGGCCGCTGTCGCCGGGCGACCAGGCGATCGTCGCCGCAGCCGACGCCGCCATCGTCGTCGCCGGTCTCACCTCCGACGACGAAGGCGAAGGCCTCATCGCCGCCGGCGATCGCGAGTCGCTCGTCCTGCCGGGGACGCAGAACCAGCTCGTCGCCGACGTCGCGGCACTGAACGCGCGCACGGTGGTGGTGCTCGAGGGCAGCGGCGCCGTCACCATGCCCTGGCTCGCCGACGTCGAGGCGGTGGTGATGGCGTGGTACCCGGGCCAGTCGGGCGGCACCGCCATCGCCGACGTCCTGTTCGGCGACGTCGTGCCGTCGGGCAAGCTACCGATGACGTTCCCGCAGGCCGAAGTCGACCTGCCGCCGTTCGACAACGTCTCCCTCACGGTCCCGTACGACCTCTTCCACGGCTACCGCTGGATCGATCGCAACGGCACGGTGCCGCTGTTCCCGTTCGGCTTCGGGCTCTCGTACACGACCTTCCAGTTCTCGAATCTCACGGTGTCGTCGCCGTCGCTGTCGGAGTACGGTCGCGTGCGCGTGACGGCCGACGTCACCAACACCGGCGCGGTCACGGGCGCCGAGGTGGCACAGCTCTACGTCGGCTATCAGGGATCGGCGGTCGACCGCGCCGTGAACGACCTGAAGGGCTTCACGCGCGTGCAGCTGGCGCCGGGCGAGACCAAGACGGTGGTCTTCGATCTGCGCGCCGCCGACCTCGCCTACTGGGACACGACCACCGACGGGTGGCTGCTCGAGCCGATCACGTACGCGCTGCGGGTGGGCTCGTCGTCGCGCGACCTGCCGCTCGAGGGCGCGGTGACGGTCGCGCCGTGAACACCGCCGAACAGCGCCGCGCCTTCGTGCGCGAGCATCGCACCTGCATCTTCGCGTTTCAGCGCAAAGCAGGTCCACCGTCGATGTCGGTCGTGTACTACGTGTCCGACGGTGACGACCTGTTGGTCTCCACGATGGCCGGCCGCGCCAAGGCGAAGGCCATACGCCGAACCGGTGAGGCATCGCTGTGCGTGCTCGACGAGAAGTGGCCGCTCACCTACCTGCAGGTGTACGGCCCCGCCAGCGTGGAGGACCACCTCGAGACCACCGTCGACGTCATGATGAAGGTCGCGGAGATCATGTCGGGCCAACCGCTCCCGGAAGCGGCCCGGCCGCTGGTCGAGGCGAAAGCCCGTGAAGAACGACGCGTGGTGATCCGGCTGAAGCCGGCGTGGACGGTGTACTCGCCCCCGGTCCATCTCAACGCCGGCGACGACGGCTCCAAGCTCCAGCACGGTTTCGCGGAGCGCCTGCCGTGGCTGGCGTAACCGCGCCGCTCACTGCTTCGCCACCGCCACCACGCTGACGTCGATCACGCCCTCCGTCGCGACGACGTCCGACAGCTGCTCGACGCGCGCCAGCCAGCCGGCGGTGGCGCGCGGGCTGACGCCGTAGCGCTCACGGTCGAAGTGGTCGAGATGCGCGCGGATGCGGAGCGCGGGCGGGCCGTCGTCGCCGCGCTTCGGGATGTACGTCACCGTGAGCGCGAGGCGCTCGGTGCCCTTGTCGTCGCGCGGGCGGCCGCAGACGTGGAACGTGCCGTCGGCCGCGAACTGGACGGGCTTGTCCGGGGTGACCGGACCGGGGACGCGCGTCATCGGCACGGTCAGCTCGATGCGGCAGGTGTCGGGCTCGCTCTTCTTGTTGGTCGCCCACTGCTGGAAGTGCTCGGACTTGGTCGGCGTGTTGTCGACGGAGATCGACGTCAGCGGGATGAAGCACGACGCCATCCCCTGCAGCGCCGCCTCGTCGACGGTGACTGTGCAG
>DASYLJ010000022.1:0-30734 GCA_036009625.1 Binatia bacterium | reverse complement strand
CCAATCGGGCGCGAGCGGGAAGAAGGCGGTGTCGGGGACGGACGGCATGCACTCGCGCCGCCAGCCGGCGACGTCGGGAACGAGCACGTCGTCGCCGAGGCGCAGCTCGGGCTCGAAGAGAATCCACCACCCTCCGGGGCTGGCCAGGCCACCAGGCGGTCCGTTGAGCGGGCCGTTGAGCTGACCAACGATGGCGGAGCACGCCACCGCGTGCTTCGGCGCCGGTCGCGGGCTCGTGATCAGCTCACCGTCGATGATCTCGGCGACGAGGTGTTCGGGGACCGCGAGCAGGTCGTCATAGGTGGCACGCCGGCGAGCAGTGGTCACGGGTTCGACGCTAGCATGATCCATCCGACATCCTCCACCCGGTCCGTGTGCCGCACGGGAGAACGTGGCGGAAGGTCTCAGGCAACACTACGTCCGCTCCTCACGTCACCGGCGGCTGACAGCGCGGACACCAGTACGTCACGCGCTCGTCGTCGTCCGCCGAGCGCACGGCGATGCGTGTCCGACACCGCCGGCACGGCTGCCCGCCGCGCAGGTACACCCAGCGCTCGTGCCCAGGTCGCAGATCGCCGGTCGTCACCTGGCTCCCCGTCGTGCGATTCGCGTCGAAGACGCGCTTGATGAGTGCCACGAGACGCTCCGGCTCGCGCACGCGCCCGACCGGCGTCCACGGATCGATGCCGCGCAGGAAGCAGAGCTCGCACTTGTAGACGTTGCCCGGCCCCGCGATGACGCGCTGGTCGAGCAGCGTCTCACCGATGGGCCGCTCGGGATCGGCGACGAGCCGGCGCAGCGCCTCCGCGGCATCCCAGTCGGGTCCGAGCGGATCGGGACCAAGGTGCCCGACGACATCGCCTTCGGACGCCGTCGGAAGCAGCTCCGTCACAGCGAGCCGGAATCCGACCGCGACCCAGTCCGCCGTCTCCAGCAACGCGCGTACCTGGAAGTCGGGACCGCGCCAGCGCTCGCCGTGACGGTAGAGATGCCACGACCCCTCCATGCGGTAGTGCGTGTGCAGCGTGACGCCACCGGCGAGGCGGATCAGCATGTGCTTCCCGCGCGACACGATGTCGTCCACGGTGCGTCCCGCGAGCGCGGCGGTGGCGAAGCGCGGCACGCGCAGCTCGCCGCGCGTCAGAACGTGTCCCGCGAGCGCGGCGCGCATGCGCGTCGCCGCCAGGAAGACCGTGTCGCCCTCAGGCACGGACGCGCATGCCCCACGGCGTGGGGTGGAAACCCGCCTGGGCCAGCGCGCGCGCCACGGGCGTGTCGAGCACGGCCTCACCGTCGGCCCGTCGCAGCTCGAGACGACCGAGTGCCCCCTGACGCGCGGCCGCGGCCAGCGCCTCGGCCGCCGGCTCCACCACCGCGTCGTCGTCGCAGTACGACAGCAACGTGCGTCCGCCGCGCTCGATGTAGAGCGCGAGACGGCCGTCCACCAGGACGACGAACGCACCTGCCTTGCGCCCAGGACGGTGCCCCGCATCGGCGACGCCGCGCTCCGGCCACGGCAGTGCGGCGCCGTACGGATTCGCCGGGTCCGTTGCCGCCAGCACGCGCGCCAGCGTCGGCTGTGACTCGATGGCGCGCATGCGGTCGACCGCGCCGGGGTGCGCGAACTGCGCGCCGCCCAGCCCCTCGACGAAGTAGCCGCGCCGGCAGCGGCCCGTCTCCTCGAAGGCCTTCAGCACCGGGTACACCGCGGAGAAGCCGCCCGGCTGGCGATCAGCCATGACGGCACCGCGCGTGACGATGCCGTGGCGCAGCAGCAGCTGCTCCGCCGCCGCGTGCACGAGGCGCGTGCCGTCGGCCTCGCGGCGCGGCACCAGGCTCCAACGGCCGGCGCCCGCCGGCGGCCCGACGCGCGTCAACCGCGGCGGCCGGCGACGACCGCGGTCGGCGGAGCGCGGCCGTCCGCGGCGCACCAGCACCGCACGCAGCGGCGCCAGCGTGTCGTTGGTGACGTGGCCCGCCCAGACGAGATCCCACAGCGCCAGCAGGAGCGCCGTGTCGTCCTCCGTCTCGGCCGCGTCGGCGAGCTGGCGGAAGAAGAGCGCGCCGCCGCCGGCGAGCGCCGCACGCAGGCGATCGCCGATCGGCGACGGCGGCACGTCGAGCGGCGGCGGCAGGAGCAGCGACGCCTTCTCCGCCAGCGCCAGCACGACCCAGCCGTCGGTACCGCCGAGCGCGCCCGCGCCGGCCCACACCACTTCGCCCGCGGCACCGAGCTGATCGAGCAGCACCGGCGCGTAGCCCGGGAGCCGCGCGGGCAGTATCTGCGTCTCCAGCATCGACGCCGGCAGCGGCACGCCCTGCAGCTGCTCGACGATCCGCAGCAGGGCGTCGGGCGTCGCCTGCGCGCGCTCGCCGACGCCGTGCCAGACCATCGCGAAACGCGCGAGCGCCTCGGGTGCCACCGGCTCCACCTCGCGACGCAGCACCGCCAGCGAGCGGCGTCGCAGCCGGCGCAGCACGTCGGCGTCGATCCATTCGCGCCCCGTGCCGCCGGGACGGAACTCGCCGTCGACGACGCGACCGTCCTCCGCCAGCGTGCGCAGCGCGGTCTCGACGACCGCCGGGCCGAGCCCGAAGCGCGCCGCGACGTCGACGGCACCGAACGGACCATGCCGGCGCGCATACCGCGCCACCAGATCGCCGAGCGGATCCGCCATCGGCTCGAGGAACGCGTGCGGCACGCCGGTGGGCAGCGCCACGCCGAGCGCGTCGCGCCAGCGCGCGGCATCCTCGATGGCCGTCCAGCGCTCGTCACCATGGATGCGGAGTCGCAGCACGCGATGCGCGCGCTCGAGCGCCGTGAGCCAGTCGTCGAGCGACGACGGGTCGACGACACGCGCCGTCAGCTCGTCGCGCGAGAGGTCGCCGAGCAGGCGGAGCGCATCGTGCACGCCATCGGCGTCGCGCGCCTGGTGGTCGGCGTCGAGGAGCTGCAGCTCCAGCTCGAGCGCGCCGAGGGCACCGTCGTCGAGCAGCTCGCGCAGCTCGGCGCGCCCCATGAGCTCGGCCAGCAGCGAGCGGTCGAGCGACAACGCCTGCGCGCGCCGCTCGGCCAGCGGCGCGTCGCCCTCGTACATGAAGGCGCTGATGTAACTGAACTGCAGATTGCTCGCGAAGGGCGACGGCAACGCGGTCTCGACCTCGACGACGCGGATGTCGCGCCCGCGCACGCCCGACAGCACCTCGACCAGCGCCGGCAGATCGAAGACGTCCTGCAGGCATTCGCGATACGTCTCGAGGATGATCGGGAACGACGGGTGACGACTGGCGGCCTGCAGCAGCGTCGCGCTGCGCTGGCGCTGCTGCCAGAGCGGCGTGCGCGAGCCCGGACGACGGCGCGGCAGCAGCAGCGCGCGTGCCGCGCACTCGCGGAAGCGGCTGGCGAAAAGCGCCGAGTCGCCCACCTCCGACGTCACCAGCTCCTCCACCTCCTCGGGGTCGAAGAAGATGGCGTCGGCGGGCGGCGCGTCGTCGCCGTCGGGGAGGCGCACGACGATGCCGTCGTCGGTGTACATCGACTGCACGGTGACGCCGAGCCGCTGGCGTAGTCGCGCCTCGACGGCGCGGGCCCACGGTGCGTGCACGCGCGCGCCGAACCACGAGTGCACGCAGAGCCGCCAGTCACCGACGGCGTCACGGAAGCGCTCGACGACCAGCGTGCGGTCGTCGGGCAGAACCCCCGTCGCGTCGCGCTGCTCGGCGAGGTAGCGCACCAGATTGTCGGCGGCGAGCGTGTCGAGGCCCGCGGCTTCGAGTCGGGCGCGCTGGCCGTCGGGCGACAGCTCGGCGATCTCGCGCACGAAGGCGCCGAGCGCGCGTCCGAGCTCGAGCGGACGGCCGGGCGCGTCGCCGTGCCAGAACGGCATCTTGCCCGCCTGTCCCGGCGCCGGCGACACCAGGACGCGATCGTGCGTGATGTCCTCGATGCGCCAGCTCGACGCGCCCAGCAGGAAGACGTCGCCGACGCGGCTCTCGTACACCATCTCCTCGTCGAGCTCGCCGACGCGCGTGCCCTTCTCGCCGGCGGTGAAGACCCCATAGAGGCCGCGATCGGGGATGGTGCCGCCCGACGTCACCGCGAGGCGCTGCGCGTTCGAGCGCGGCGTGAGACGTTGCGTGGTGCGATCCCAGTTGATGCGCGGGCGCAGCTCGGCGAAGGCGTCGGCGGGGTAGCGGCCCGACAGCATGTCGAGCACGCCGTCGAGCGCCGCGCGCGGCAGATCGCGAAACGGCGCCGCCCGCTTCACCAGCGCTTCCAGCGCGTCGACGGTCCACTCGTCCATCGCCACCATGGCGACGATCTGCTGCGCCAGCACGTCGAGCGGGTTGCGCGGCGGCTGCACGGCCTCGATGGCACCGGCACGCATGCGCTCGACGACGACGGTGGTCTCGAGCAGGTCGCCGCGATGCTTCGGAAAGAAGACGCCACGGCTCACTGCGCCCACCTGATGGCCGGCGCGGCCGACGCGCTGCAGCCCCGTGGCCACCGACGTCGGCGCCTCGACCTGCACCACGAGCTCGATCGAGCCCATGTCGATGCCGAGCTCGAGCGAGCTGGTGGCGACGACGGCGGGCAGGGTGCCGTTGCGCAGCGCCTCCTCGATGAGCCCGCGCTGCTCGCGGCTGACGGAGCCGTGATGTGCGCGTGCCACCTCCGTCTCCGCCAACTCGTTCAGCCGCGCGCACAGACGCTCGGCCAGCCGTCGCGAGTTGGCGAACACGATCGTGCTGCGATGCGCACGGATGAGCGTCAGCAGCGCCTCCTCGACGTGCGGCCACACGCTGGCGCGTTCCTCCGGCGCCCGTCCAGACGCCGGGCCGCTCGCGATCTCGACGCCGCCGGGCGCCGCCATGTCCTCGACGGGCACGACGACCGACAGGTCCAGCACCTTCTCGGATTGCGCCGCCACTACGTCGACCGGATGCCCGCCGCCGAGGAAGCGCGCCACGACGTCGAGCGGACGTACCGTCGCCGACAGGCCGATGCGCTGCGCCGGCGCGGGCAGCAGCGCGTCGAGCCGCTCCAGGCTGAGCGCCAGGTGGCTGCCGCGCTTGCTGCCGGCGACCGCGTGCACCTCGTCGACGATGACGGTGCCGACGGAGCGCAGCGTGTCGCGCGCCGCCGACGTCAGCAGCAGGAAGAGCGACTCGGGTGTGGTGATGAGGACGTCGGGCGGATGGCGACCGATCTGGCGTCGTTCCTGGGGCGACGTGTCGCCGGTGCGCAACCCGACGCGCACCGTCGGCGGCGGCAGTCCGAGCCGCACCGCCGCACCCTGGATGCCGGCGAGGGGTGTCCGCAGGTTCTGCTCGATGTCGACCGCGAGCGCCTTCAGCGGCGAGACGTAGAGGACGCGCACGCCAGGCTCGAGCGGCGCCGGCGTCGACGCCAGGCGATCGAGTGCCCACAGGAACGCGGCCAACGTCTTGCCGGAGCCGGTGGGCGCCGAGACGAGCACGTTGCGCCCCGACGCGATGGCCGCCCACGCACCCGCCTGGGCGGGTGTCGGAGCGGCGAACGCCTTGGCGAACCACTCGCGCGTCGCGGGCGAGAAGGTCTCGAGCACCCTGCGAACGAATCACAGGCGGCTACCCCTGGCGAGTACCGATGTCGCGCGTGTGCCTCCACGGCGCAGTGGAGGCACACGTGTGCCAGGACGGCACACGCTCCCGGGGCAGACCACCGTCGGCTCGGGGTTTTCCGGCTGGCGGCATCCTTGCTTCTGGTGATCCTCGACATGACGACCCTGCGCTCACTGCCCTCGTCCCCAGCCCGCCGACCGTCTCTCGCGGTCATCGACGCCGACGCCTCTTCGTGGTCGACCGTCGAGGTGGGCTGTCATCGGACCACGACCGTCCCGCCCGCAGGCGTCCGTGCACAGGACCTCGCCGCCACCACCCCGGTCCGCACCATCGTCAACCTCGCCGCACCGGGCGCCCTCGACGCCGTCGCCGCACTCCGCGCCGGCGGCTATCCCCGTCGCTTCTGGGGATGCATCGCCCACCCCACGTCCCCGATGGCGCTCGGCCTCGGCATGGTGGAAGTCATGCCGCGCTCGTTCGACACGACGGCACTCTTCGATCGTCTCCGCGGCTGGGTACCGCGGGGGGCCAAGGTCGTCGCCGTCGGCAATCGTCCCGAGGCCTTCATGCCGCTCCGCACCGCGCTCACCCGTGAAGGCTTCTCGGTCTCTCTCGCCTGGGACGCCGGCCAAGCCAACGACCTCCTCGACATGGTCGACGCCGATCTCGTCATCCTCGACCTCGGCATGCCGCACGGCGCCCACGCCGTGCTGGCGAAGCTCGCGCAGCGCACCACCGTCCCGAACGTCGTCCTCCTCCCCGGCCGCGGTGACGATGCCGCGGCCTTCGCTGCCACCCTCCGCAGCGGAAAGATCATCGCCAAGACCCGCACGCGCCACGATGTCCTGGAGACCTTCCTCCACGAAGGCGAGTCCGCCGCTCGCCAGACCTCGCGCATCCAGGGCACCGTCGGCGCCCCGTCCCTGCAGCACTTCTCCATGACCGCCTGAACCACCCACCGCCCGCACGACCCGCCCGCGTCCCATCCTCTCGGGGCGCGGGCGGTCGTGCGTTCAGGACACGCGTGTCAGCGGGCGAGCAGGAAGCGGAGGCCGCGAATCCAGCTGCCCTGCTCGCGACGACGGAAACGGAGCTGCGTCCAGGCGTCGTGCAGTCGCAGGCCGGCCATCTGCACCGACGACAGGTGGCGTGTCGGCTCGTCGGGAAACTCGCGCTCGTAGTCGAGCGCGGCGAGCAGGTCGCCGCTGACACCCTCGATCCGGCGGCGCAGCGCCGGCGACATCGCCGTCCGCCACTTCTGACGGTTGGTGGCGACGACCTGCACCTCGCCGCGTGCCGAGCCGTAGTTCTCGGGCACGCGCAGGAAGCGGCCCGCGTCGGCGGGCGTCGCGACGCCGAGAAAGTCGAACAGGCGGCCGAGCGTCGGCTTCACGTCGGCGACGAGGTCTTCGTAGCGCAGCTCCATGTAGCGCGACGGCCCGAGCTCCTGCCCGGCGGCGCGGCACGCCTGGATGCGATCGGTCCAGTGCTGTGCGGTGCGCATCGGCGAATTGCCCCAGAGCTTCTCGGTGGAGAGGCAGCAGTCGCGCACGTCGCGGATGACGTGGATGAAACGCGCCTCGGGGTAGAGCTCGGCCAGCAGGGGCAGCTCGGCCATGTAGACCGGCGTCTTGTCGCCCCAGACGATCTCGGGCCACGGCTTCGGCGGGTTCGGGATCTCTTGCTCGTGCACAGAGCGGAACAGCGCCTCGAGGATGCCGGGCCAGGTGCGGGTGCGGCATCGATCCCACCAGCGCTGCCGATCGATGCGGATGCCACGGCGCTCCCACAGCACGAACGCCCGGGTGTGAGCGAGGGCGTCGGCGAGACGGTCGAAGCCGTCACGGGTGGCCAGGTCCCCGTACTGATCGAGCTGACGGGTGTAGCGCGGAATGAACGTCGACTCGATGTCGGACATCCACAGGTCCGGGCTCGCGTTCATGAGCTCACGGAGCATCTTGGTGCCGGACCGAGGGTTTCCGACCAGGAAGAACGGGGGCGTGGCGCGGGTCACGACCGTCTCAACCTACCATCCTTCGCGGAGGATCAGGAGCGCAGCGGGGAATCCTCGGTTGCCCTCCCCCCGATGCGAGGATACGGTCGCGACGTTTCGACCGCACGCTGAATACGAGACACGTCGTGCCGCGCCTTTTCCGATCGATCGTCCGCCTGCTGCCCGTCCTGCTGACGGTGGCGCTACTGCCGGCGCCGCACGTGGCCGCGGCCGATCCTCCGGTGATCGACCAACCCGTCGAGGGCAAGCAGCTGGTTCTGCGGCGCAACGGCTCGGGACGCGGCAAGCTGAGCTTCGCCGGCGGCACCCCGGGGGAGATCGCCTTTCCCCCGTTCCTCGAGCAGGGCGCCGTGGTCGAGCTGTTCTCCCCGGCCGAGCCGGCCGGCGTGCGTTTCGAGCTGCCGGCCACAGGCTGGAGCATGGAGCGGCAGTTCGTCGTGCGCTTCATGAATCGGCGCGCGCCGAACGACCTCTCGCCGTTGTCGAACGCGGTTCTCGAGCAACAGCGCTATCTGAAGGTGTCGGGCAAGGTGCCGGGTCTCGCGCTCGACGTGCCCCAGGGCCGCGTCGGCATCCGCATCACCGCCGGCACCACGCGCTGGTGCGCGCTCTTCACCGAAGTGTCCGCCATCGCCGACGTGCCCGGACGCTTCGCCGCACGCCGCGCCCCCGCCGACGTCGTCACCGACTGCCGCGCCGACTCGCTCGGCGGCATCGGCTCGCCGAGCGGCGCCTTCGTCGAACCGTAGAGAGCGACCCAAGACCATGTCTTGGGTCGAAGAAGACCCGAGTGTGGCGCGACTCGTCCCGCGCGACCAGGGTGTCGCGGCCGGCGAAGCCGGCGCTCCATGGGAAGCACGCATGGGGTCCGGTCCGCAGAACCACTGCCGTGCGCGCTCGGCGAGTCGGCGTCTGGCGATCGAAGCAGTATGGCGCGCGGGCTTCGCCGGCCGCGCCAGAGTGGTCGAATGCGACCTATGCCACACGCTCGAGTGCCCTCCGACCCGAGACATGGTCTTGGGTCGCGCTCTCTAGCGTCCGCCGCGCGGCAGACCGAGGACGCGCTCGGCCAGGATGTTGCGCTGGATCTCCGACGAGCCGGCGAACAGGCTGGCGGCGCGATAGTAGAGGTAGGAGCGCGACAGACGTCCGCCCGCCTCGGCGTACGGCCCCGGCTTCCAGCAGAGCGCGCGCGGCCCGAGCACGTCCATCACCGTGTCGTGCATGCGCTGGCTCATTTCGCTCCAGAAGAGCTTGATGAAGCTCGACTCGGGACCGAGCGGCAGCTTCTTCTGCAGGCGGGTCAGTGTGCGCCAGTTGTTGAGGCGCGTGATCTCCACCTCGAGCCAGTGCTGGGCGATGCGTTGCCGCAGGACCGGATCGGCAGCGGCCCCATTCTCACGCGCCACGCGCAGCAGGTCGTTCAGCAGCATGCGATGGATGACGAGCTGGCGCGGCGACGTGCCGCGCTCGTGCGTCAGCGTGGTGTTGGCGATCGCCCAGCCCGCGTGCTCGGCACCGACGAGATGCTCCTGGGGGATGAAGACGTCCTCCAGGAAGACCTCGTTGAACTCCTCGCTGCCGGTCATCTGTCGCAGCGGCCGCACCGTCACGCCGGGCGCCTGCATGTCGAGGACGAAGTAGCTGATGCCCTTCGCCTTCGACGCGGTCTGGTCGGTGCGCGCCAGCAGGATGCCCCAGCGCGCGAACTGCGCGTAGCTGGTCCACACCTTCTGACCGTTCACCACCCAGCCGTCGCCGCGACGCTCGGCGCGGCAGCGCAGCGCGGTCAGGTCGGAACCGGCGCCGGGCTCGGAGAAGAGCTGACACCAGATGTCCTCGGCGGGCATGATGGCCGGCAGGAAGCGTCGCTTCTGCGCCTCGGTGCCGTGCGCGATCAGCGTCGGGCCGACCAGGTTCACGCCGATGCGATTGATGATCTCGGGCGCGCGCGCCGCCGCCATCTCCTCCTGGAAGATGTAGCTCTCGACGACGCTGGCACCGCGGCCGCCATATTCGCGCGGCCAGTGGATGCCGACCCAGCCGCCGTCGGCGAGTGTCCGTTGCCAGGTCCGCAGGTATGCGACCTCCTCCGCCAGCGTCGGCTCGGCGTCGTCGCCCGCGGCGGGCGGCAGGTTGGCGTCGAGCCAGGTGCGCAGCTCGGCGCGGAACGCCTCTTCGGCGGCGGAGAAGGTCAGGTCCACGCGGGGGGTTCTGCCCGGCCGACGCGCCGGGCGTCAATGGTCGGGCGGGGTGGTGTGCGCCAGAGCATTGCCGGTGCCCACACCCGGCGCTAGGGTCGCGCCCATGGCTGAGCCCGCCCTCCCGGATCCGGTCGCCCCCGAACGCTGGACAGCCGAGCAATACCTTCGTCTCGTCGACGACGGCGTGCTCGGTCCCGACGATAAGGTGGAGCTGCTGGAGGGAGTGATCGTCTCCATGGCGCCACAGAACACCCCGCACGCGGTCGGCGTGAACCTGGTCGCGGACGCGCTCTATCGGAACCTGACTGACCGGGCGGCGATCCGCATTCAGCTCACGTTCATCGCCGGCTCCCACAGCGTACCGGAGCCGGACGCCGCCGTCGTCGCCGGCGCGGCGCGCGACTACCTCGAATCGCACCCGCGCACCGCGCTGTTGGTGGTCGAGGTCGCGGACAGCTCGCTGCGCCAGGATCGCCTCACCAAGGCCGCGATGTACGCCGCCGCCGGCATTCCCGAGTACTGGATCGTCAACCTGCCGAACGACTGCGTCGAGGTGCGACGCGATCCCGCCCCCACGGAGCGACGCTATCGCAGCGTCACGCTCATGCGACGCGGTGACGTCATCGAGCTCGCAGCCATCCCCGACGCCCGGATCGCCGCCGCCGATCTGCTGCCCTGACGGTCACGCCGGCGTCGTCAGCGCCCGGTGCACAGCGCGCGCGAGCGAGCCGATGGTGTAGGGCTTCGCCAGCACCCCACGCAGCCCCGGCATGTTGGCCGCATCGGGTGCCAGGCTGCCGACGAACCCGGTGTCGAGGAGCACGGGAATGTCGGGCCGCACGCGCCACAGCTCCTGCGCGAGCTGCGTGCCACTCAGCGCCGGCATCGTCAGATCGGTCACCACGAGGTCGAAGCGGTTCGGGCCGGCACGGAACATCGTCGCCGCCTCGATCGGATCCGTCAGCGACGTGACGCGATAGCCGAGGCTCTCCAGCATGCTGCGACCGAGCTCGGCGAGCTGCACCTCGTCGTCCACGAAAAGGATGCGCTCGCCTTGGCCGCGGGGTACGACCGTCGCTTCCGACGGAAGGTCCGCCGGCGGTCCCGCATGGGCCGGCAGATGGACCTCCACCGTCGTCCCGCGCCCCGGCTCACTCTGCACGAGGATCGCGCCACCGTGACTCTTCACGATGCCGTGCACCACCGGCAGACCGAGCCCCGTCCCCTGCCCGACCTTCTTGGTGGTGAAGAACGGCTCGAAGATGCGCTCGAGCGTCGCCGCGTCCATGCCGCTGCCGTCGTCGCGCACGACGAGACGGACGTATCGCCCGGGCACCAGCCCGAGGTGCGTGGACGCGAACTCGGGCGTGACGTCGACCGGTCGCATGGTGACCTCGAGCACGCCGCGGCGTTCGGGCATCGCCTGGGCGCCGTTGGTCCCGAGGTTCATCACCAGCTGGTGGATCTGCGTGGCGTCGGCCAACACCACCGGCAGGTCGGGAGGGATGTCGGCCCTGATGGTGATCGATGCCTGCAGCGCCGGACGCAGGAGACGCAGGGCGCTCGCCACTTCGGCCCCGATGTCGATCGGGCGACGCTCGGGTTCCTGCTGCCGGCTGAAGGCCATCAACTGCTCGACCAGATTCTTCGCCCGCTGTCCCGCCTCGAGCACGTTGCCGATGCTGCCCATGGCGCGCTGGTTGCCGTCGACGTCCGCCCGCGCGAGCTCGCTGAAGCCCAGGATCGACGTCAGGATGTTGTTGAAGTCGTGCGCGATGCCCCCCGCGAGCGTCCCGACCGCCTCCATCTTCTGTGCCTGACGCAGCTGTCCTTCGAGCGCCTTGCGGTCGGTGATGTCCTCGGCGATGCCGAGGAGGTACTGCGGCCGCCCGTCCTCGCCGACGATCGGCACCTTGAGCGTTCGCAGGTAGCGCAGCCCCCGGTTGCGCGTCTGGATCGACTCCTCGGCGATCTCGACCAGACGACCCGACGTCAACACCTCACGGTCCTTGGCGATGAAGAAGTCTGCCGACTCGGGGAACAGGTCGTGGTCGTTGCGGCCGATCATCTCCTCGCGCGTATAGCCGAGGAGTGTCTCGCCGGCGCGATTGAAGACCACGAAGCGCAGATCGTGGGCGTCCTTCACGAACACCATGTTCGGACTGTGCTCGACGATCGACGTCATGAGCGACTGCGCCTCGCGATGCGCCTCCTCCGACCGACGGCGATCCGTGATGTCGGTGATCATGGCGAGGACGCCGGCGTACTCGCCGTGCTCTCCCTCGACCGTCCGTGCCGAGACGATGCCCCAGAACTCGGTGCCGTCCGCCCGCAGGAACTTGAAATCGCGGTCCTGCGCGGTGCCCGCGCGCCGGCGTGCGAGCTGTTCGCGTCCGATCGCCTGCCATTCGGGATCCATGAACTCGAACGGGTGCCGTTCGAGAATCTCTTCCACGGGGCAGCGGAGCATCTCCGCGAGACGGGGATTGACGAACGTCGTGCGGCCGTCCGCGTCGACGATCCAGATGCCTTCGGCCGCCGTCTCGACGATCTGCCGGTAGCGCGCCTCGCTGGCCCGTAGCGCCTCCTCGGCACGAACGCGCTGGCCGACGTTGCGTGCGACCACCACGACGTTCCCACTCTCGAGCGGCAGCAAGCGCGCTTCGAAGACGTTCTCGCCGCCCGGGGTGTCGAGCACGTATTCCACCACCTGCTGCTGTCGCGTCGTGCGGGCGTTGGCGAATTTGTCAGCCAGCGTGCCCGCCACCGACGGCGGCAGCACGTCCTGGAAGCGACGGCCGACGAACTCCGTCGGCGGCAGGTACAGATCGCCGTCCGCACCGCCACGGAAGTCGAGGATGGTGCCGTCGTCGCCGAGCAGGAAGAACAGATCCGGAACGGCACGGAAGATCGCTTCCAGGACGGCCGTCGTGCGCACGAGCATGTCCTCGGATCGCTTCCGCTCGGTGATGTCGCGGGTGACGCTCAGCACGGACGTGATCGCGTCGCGTCCGTCGCGGAGCGGCACCGACATCGTCTCCATCCAGTGCAAGCCCCCACGACGACCGATGGCGCGGAAGCGCAGGTGCCCTTCGCCACCGGCGAGCGCGCGCTCGTGCAGTCGGCGATAGGCCTCGCGATCATCCGGGTGGACCAGGTCGAACACGGACCGGCCGATCACCTCGTCGGCCGTGGCGGCTTCGATCATCGCGAGCCCGGCCGGATTCATCTGCAGCAGCACGCCGTCGCGACCCACGGTCTGGACGCACTCGGGCTCGCTGTCGAGGATCGCCTGCAGTCGCGCCTCGCGATCGCGAAGCTTCGCCGTGACGGCACGCGCCGCGGCCAGCGCGCGGGCTTCGGCGGTGGCGTGGGACCGCAGGGCCGCGAACGTCACGATGGCGAGGAGCACGCCCGCGCCGAGGATGACGATGGGCAGGACTTCGAACGCGGTACGCTGCTCGCGTTCGAGGACATCCGCGGCGTACCACCAGCCTGCCCCCACCAACACGAGCGAAACGGCGACCACCATCCATGCGATGGACGGCAGTCGCAGCGGGCCGGCGGCTGCACCCTCCGTCGCCGTCGGCTCGCTCGGGACCATGTCAGCTCGTCGTCAGCGCGTCCCCGTCGCGACCAGTGGTGCCTTGGTGAGGAGCTCGGTGACGGCGGCGCTGAACTCGCTCCAGTCGAAGGGCTTGCGCAGCACACGGTAGCGCGCGCGCAGGGAGTCGAGGGTCCCGACGTCGCCCCGACCGAGGCCTTCCAGGGCCGCACCGCCGGAGATGACGATGACGGGCACACCGGGTACCCGGCGCTGCAGCGCTCGGATCGTCTCCCATCCCCCCGCCTCCGGCATGAACAGGTCGATGACCACCAGGTGGGCCGGGCTCTCAGTGAAGGTCGCCAGGCCCTCGACGCCGTTTCCGGCCTCGGCGACCTCGTGCCCCTCGCGCTCGAGCATCTGGCGGATCAACGACCGGATCTGCTTGTCGTCGTCGATGACGAGAATGCTTGCCATGTGCTCCCCCCTCCCGCTGTTACCAACGGTGGCTCGCCGCGGCAACTGCATGGATGCAGCTAGACGACGCCGTGCGCTCGCAGCTCTGCTAGCTCGGTGGACCCGACGCCGACCTCTGCCAGCAGGTCCGCCGTATCTGCGCCGAGCGGGGCGCCTGCTACGTATCGCGGGGTGACGCCGTCGAGCTTGATGGGGCAGCCCACCTCGCGCAGCACGCCGAACACCGGATGGGGTACCTCCACCACCATCTCGCGGGTCAGCGCCTGCTCGTCGGCGAGGGCCTCCGCCACCGTGTAGACCGGGGCCACCGGCACATGGCCCCGCAGCCGCTCGAGCCATTCCGCGGTCGTCCGGCGACGGAACGCGTCCTCCAGGAGCGGCGCCAGCGCGGCGCGATGCGCCAGCCGGTCGGTGAAGGTGCGGAAGCGCGGGTCGTCGGCCAGCACCGGCAGCTCGAGCCGCTCCACCAGCCGCTCCCAGAACTTCTCCTTCATCACCATGATGACGAGCCAGCCATCGGCGGTCTGGAACGTCTGGCTCGGCACCAGGCTCTGGTGTGCGCCCTGCGGATGGCGCTGCGGCGCCCAGTCGCGATTGAGCGACCAGATGGCGAGGTAGTTCAGCATCGAGAGCGCGGTGTCGAGCAGCGAGACGTCGACGTCGCAGCCGACGCCCGTCGTGCGGGCCTGGTGCAGGCCGATCATGAGCGCCAGCGCCGACAGCATGCCGCCCGAGAAGTCGACGACCGAGACGCCCGACTTGGTCGGCGGCGCGTCGGGCTCGCCGGTGACGCTCATGAAGCCGGCGTAGGCCTGCAGCAGGTAGTCGTACGCCGGCTCGCCGGCGCGCGGCCCGGTGCGACCGAACCCCGTCAGCGAGCAGCACACGACGCGCGGGTTCGCGTGCTGCAGCGCCGCGTAGTCGAGGCCGAGCCGCGCCGGGAGGTCGCCGCGCAGGTTGTTGTAGACGGCGTCCATGCGGCCGACGAGCTTGTGGAGCACGGCGCGGCCCCGGTCGGAGGTGACGTCGAGCGTCAGGCTGCGCGTGCCGCGGTTGAACGACTGGTAGTAGAGGCCGTCGTGGGCGTCGGCGTCGGCGAAGGGCGGCACGCGACGCGCCTCGTCACCCCGCGTGGCCGGGTTCTCGACCTTGATGACCTCGGCGCCCAGGTCGGAGAGGAACATCATGCCGAAGGGGCCGGCGCCCAGCTGGGTGAACGCCAGGATACGGAGCCCCTCCAGCGGCAGTTGCTTGACGGCCACGCGACGAAGTTCCTACAACGGCCGCACGATGACCGCCAAGGGAACCTTCAAGGACGTGATCAAGCGCGACCGGAGTCCTGCCCAGGCGCTGCCGGTCGACGCCTTCCTGGCCGAGCTCGACCAATTCATCGTCCAGCACAGCCCGTACACGCAGAACAAGGTCGTGCCGGCGATCGGCGAGGGCAAGGCGAGCCTCGACGTGGTGAAGCGCTACGCGAAGGAGCTCTACTACCTGGGCCTCTGGATGACGCCCGAGTTCCCGCTCCTGATCGCGAACGCGCCCGACACCGACGCCTTCACGCTCGACGACTCGGAGCACTACGCGCACTGGGCACAGAACTTCGCCGACGAGAGCGGCTACCTGCGCGACCCGAACCACGTCCTCATGAAAGTCGAGTACACGCGCGCGTTCGACATCAGCGACGACGAGCTGCGTGCGTACGTCCCCATGCCGGAGACGATCGGCTCGGTGTACACGCTGCTGTACTACTGCCGTCGCTCGTACGACGAGGCGCTCGGCGCCCTCGGCTACGCGCGCGAGCGTGCCGCCGGCATGAGCGGCTACGCCAAGACGCTCTACCAGGGACTCTGGAAGCACTACGGGGTCAAGGTGAAGAACCTCGAGGTGCACGCCTACGCCGAGGAGGAGCACGGCGACAAGGCGCTCGAGCTGATGCAGCGCGTGTGCACGACGTCGTACGCCCAACAGCGCGTGCGGCGCGCGGTGCAGCACACGATCCTGACCAACGAGTGGCGCACCGGGGCCCTCAATCGCTGGCTCGAGTAGCCGCCCCAAGACCATGTCTTGGGGCGCACGGAACGCGAGAGTGATGCCCTCTGGTCCGCGCGACCAACATGCCGCGGCCGGCAAAGCCGGCGCGGCATACGTGGCCCGCACGGGGGACGGGCGTCGGGGGATGGGATCATGACGGGACGACTCAGCGGTCGCAGCGCCATCGTGACCGGCGCGGGTCAGGGCATCGGACGCGCCATCGCGATGGCGTTCGCGCGCGAGGGCGGCAAGGTCTGCGTCGCCGAGCTGAAGGCGCATCGCGCAGAGCGTACCGCCGAGGAGATTCGCGATGCCGGCGGTGACGCCATGTCGTCGGTGTGCGACGTCGGCAGGCGCGAGGACGTCGACGCCATGGTGGCGGAGACGGTGCGGCGCTACGGCACCGTCGACGTGCTGGTGAACAACGCGCACGGCTTCGGCCACCGCGCACCGCTGGAAGACATCCCCGACGAGCAGTTCGACATGTCGTGGCGCTCCGGCGTGAAGGGCACGTGGTACGGCATGTGCGCCGTGCTGCCGCTCATGAAGGCGCGCGGCTGGGGACGCATCATCAACTTCGGCTCGCTCGCCGCCGACGCCGGCCACGCCGGGCTCGGCGAGTACGCGGCGGCGAAGGGCGGCATCACGTCGCTGACGCGCGTCGCGGCGCGCGAGTGGGGCGCGCACGGCATCACCGTCAACGTCATCTACCCCGCCGCGGCATCGAAGCGCGGGCTCGACTTCCAGCAGCGCGACCCGGAGCGCTTCGCGCGCGTCATGGCCGAGCGTCCCATCGGCCGGCTCGGCGACCCCGACACCGACATCGCGCCGGTGGCCGTCTTCCTCGCCACCGACGATGCGCAGTTCGTCACCGGGCACGTGCTGTACCTCGACGGCGGCGCCCACCTGGGCTGATGCTCGGCGACGACTGGGGCTGGTGCCCGCGCTGCGGCCAGGCACTCGGCCGTCGGGTCCGCGGCGGCGCACCGCGTCCGTCGTGCGCCGCCTGCGGCTTCGTGTTCTTCGCCAACATGGGGCTCGGCGCCGCCACGGTGGTGCGGAACGCCGCCGGCCAGGTGCTGATGGTGCAGCGTGGGCCGGGCCAGTTCGGTGCCGGGCGCTGGTGCTTCCCGTGCGGCTTCGTCGAGTGGGGCGAGGACGTGCGCGCCGCCGCCCGGCGCGAGACGCTCGAGGAAGCGGGACTCGAGGTGGTGCTCGGCGACGTGTTGCAGGTGGCGAACAACGATCATGAGACGGAGCGACCGACCGTCGGCGTGTGGTTCGCGGCGACGCCGGTCGATCCGGCGGCGGTGCCGGTCGGGGGCGACGACGCCGTCGCGGCGGCGTGGTTCGACCCGGCGTCGCCGCCGCCGCTGGCCTTCCCGACCGACGCGGCGTTGCTGGCGCGGCTAGTCGTCCGCTGACGCCTGCGGCACCAGCGGCAGCACCGGCACCATCCCCTCGCCGCGCGACGGGTCGAACAGCGGCAGCAGCTCCGGCGCCTGCACCGCGGCCGGCAGCCGATCGACCGGCAGCAGCGCCTCGATCTCGTCCGACGTTCCCGCCCCCAGCTCCTTGAAGCGACGCGCCGCCGGCAGCACCCGGCGATCCAGCGAGCCCACCGCCTCGTTGTAGGCGTCGACGGCGCGCGACAGGCTCTTCCGCAGGGTGTCGAAGTGCTCGGCGAGCTTGCCGATGCGCTTGTAGAGCTCGCGGCCGTTCTCGCACACCTCCTGCGCGTTCTCGGCGACGCGTTGCTCGCGCCAGGCCTGCGCGGCGCCCCAGAGCAGCGCGATCAGGTTGATCGGGCTCGCCAGCACGATGCGCTGCGCGACGCCGCGATCGATGAGCGTGCTGTCCTGGTCGAGCGCGGCGCGGAAGAAGTTCTCGCCGGGGAGGAACATCACCACGAACTCCGGCGACGGCCGGAACTGCTGCTGGTAGGCCTTGGCCGAGAGCTTGGTCATGTGGTCGCGCACCAGCTTGGCGTGCTCGGCGAGGAGCGCCGCGCGCGTGGCGTCGTCGGGCGCCTGCTCGGCGTCGACGTAGGCGCGCATGACCGCCTTGGCATCGACGACGATGTTGCGGCCCCCGGGGAGGCGCACGATGAGGTCGGGACGGAGCCGGCCCTCGTCGCCGTCGGCCGTCACCTGCTCGTCGAAATCGCAGTGCTCGAGCATGCCCGCCAGCTCGACGACGCGGCGGAGCTGCACCTCGCCCCAGCGGCCGCGCACGCCCGGAGCCCGCAGCGCCATGGTGAGGTTGGCGGTCTGCGACAGGAGTCGCTGCTCCGACTCCTGCAACCCCGTCACCTGCTGACTGAGCGCGCCGTGGTTGGTCTCGACGCGGCGCAGGCTCTCGTCCATGCGCGTGATGGAGTCGCGCACCGGCTTCAGGAGCTCGTCGATGGCGACGTGCCGGGCCTCGAGCGTCTGCTGGGCGCCGGTCTGGAACTCGCCGAGCTGCGCTCGCGCGAGCTCGAGGAACGACGCGTTGTTCTGACGCAGCGCCTCGGCGGAGAGGTTCTGGAAGGCGTCGCGCAATGCGCGCTCGGCCTCGGCGACGACCGCCAGCTTTTCCGCGCTAGCCCGGCGCTCGTGCTGCAGGTCGGCCTCAAGCCAGGCCCGATTGTGCGCCACCTCGTCGAGATTGCGCCGCGTCTCGGTGAGCTGCCCTTCGAGCTGCACCACCCGCTTCTGCGACTCGCCGAGCTGCGTCGACACCGCCACCGTCCGCGGGCGACCGATCAGCCAGGTGATGAGTGTCCCCAGCAGCAGGCCGGCCCCCACCGCGATCCCCACCAGCAACATCACGTCCATGGCGCTCTCTAGCTTGTGTCTCCGGCGCGATCCAGGCCTTATTCCGGCGGGGGTCATCATGGTCGAGAAGACGATCGAGCTCACCGGCACGTCCACCAACTCCATCGAAGATGCAGTGGGCCTGGCGGTGTCGCGTGCCGCCGCCACCATCAAGGGCATCAAGCCCGAGGTGGAGATCGACCGCATCACCGCGGTGGTCGAGGACGGCGGTGTCACCGCATGGCGCGTGCGGGTGAAGGTCAGCTTCGCCGTGCAGGAGCAGATCCACGAGTAGCATGGGCGACGACGCACCAAAGACGCGCGAGGTCGCCGACGGCGTGGTGCAGGTGTGCCTGCCGCTGCCGATGCGTCCCAGCATCATCAACGTCTGGCTGGTGCGCGGCGGCGACGGCTGGACGCTCGTCGACACCGGCATGCACACGGGCGACAGCACGACCGCCATGCGCGCGGCGCTCGACACCGTCGGCATCGGCCCCACCGACGTCCGGCGCATCGTCTGCACCCACCACCACATCGACCACTACGGCACGTCGGGTCCGTATCGCGACCTGATGCAGGCCGAGGTCTATCTGCACCCGCTCGAGGCCGAGCGCGCCGCCGCCGCGAAGGACGCGGGCGGCGAGCCCACCGAGTTCATGGCGAGCCACGGCGTGCCGCCCGCGCCGCTCGAGAAGCAGCTGCCGCCGATGCGGCTGGTCGTCGGCAACCTCTACTGCCCGGCCGTCCCCGACCACCTGCTCGCCGACGGCGACGAGATCGCCCTCGGCGACGGCCGTCGCCTCGACGTCATCTGGACGCCGGGCCACACCCCCGGTCACTGCTGCCTGCTGCTCGAGCCCGACGGCATCCTCTTCGTCGGCGACCACCTGCTGCCGAAGATCACCCCGCACGTGGGCATCGGGCCGGGCGGGCCGGAGAATCCGCTCGGTGACTTCCTGGCCTCGCACGAGAAGATCGCCAAGCGCGACGCCCGCCTCGTCTGCCCGGCGCATGGCGGCGTCTACGAGGACCATCGCAAGCGCGCCAGCCAGCTCATCGACTTCCACCGCGTGCGCAAGCTCGCGATGCTGGATCTGATCCGCAAGCGGTCGCTCACGGCCTACGAGGTGGCGCTCGACGCCTTCGCCATCACGCCGGGGAACCGCTTCCAGGTGATGGCGGCCACGTCCGAGACGCTGGCCCATCTCGAGCTGCTCCGGCTCGAGGGTCGGGCGCTGCGCAGCGAGTCCGACGGCGTCGTGCGCTATCAGGCGCGTTGACCCCCGGACCTCCGCGGCGGTACGACCACGGCATGCGTCTCGTCGCCGCCGTGCTGCTCGTCGTTCTCGTCACCCTCCCCGCCCTTGCCGCCAAGGACTTCGAAGCCACCGAGAGCGACTTCGCGTGCCTCCTCAACTGGGACAAGGTGAACAACGTCCGCATCTTCAACGCCAAGCCGCGCCTGCTGCGGAAGGCGAAGCGGGTGCTGGAGAGCGGCAGGCCGAACCGCAAGTATCCCGTCGGCACCATCATGCAGCTCATCCCGGGCGAGGCGATGGTGAAGCGGAAGAAGAGCTTCAACCCCGACGGCAATGGCTGGGAGTTCTTCCAGCTGGGCACGTCGGCTTCGGGAACGACGATCGTCAGTCGTGGCGCCGACGCCATCAACTTCCTCGGGCTCGAGTGCAAGGCCTGCCACGCCGCCGCGGTGAAGTTCGACTTCGTCTGCGAGAAGACGCACGGCTGCATCGTGCTGCCCCTCACCGACGCAGGCATCGACGCCTTGCAGCGCGCCGATCCCCGCTGCCCGCCGCAGTAGCTGGTGTCCCGAGTCGGGGCACTAGTGACGGCCGCCGGTCAGGCTCATGCCGCGGTCGGAGGCGAACGTCGGCTCCTCGCCGAGGGCGCGTTCGGCGTCGTTCATGGCGGCGCGGAAGATGCCGCGCGCCATGAGCGCCACGGCGTCGGCATGACGCTTCCGGTAAACGTCGCGCTTGAGTGCCTGCGCAGTGCGATCATCGGGTGCGGCGCGCGTCGCCCACTCGGCGAGGTGGCTCGCCATGACGGCGTCGCCGCCGTCGAGCAGCGCACGACCGCGCGCCACCACCTTGTCGACGCCACCCGCCATGACGGCGATCTCCGCCGCCTGCGCCGCCGGCGTGGACGGGAGCAGATCGGCGGCGTTGCCGTTCCACCACCCGCCCCAGAGCCGCAGCAGGTTGCGCACGATGAACTTGGGATGGTCGTACGTAGGCTGCAGGAACGTCCGCTTCGCGAGCTCCGGATCGGGCTCGACGGCGTGGAAGATCTCGTCGGCCGTTTCGCCCGCGTTCATGCGCTCCCGCACCTGCTCGACGATGACGCGCAGATAGCGCGCCGTCTCGGTGAGGAGCAGCCGCACCGCCTCGCGACCGTGCAGCGCAGGTCCGTGCCCCGGGAAGAGCCACTCCGCATCGAGCCCGGCCATGGCCTCCAGCACGTTCGCCCAATCCTCGGGATACCGCTGTACCTTCTGCGGATTGCCGCAGTTCGGCGCCTGCCAGATGACGAGATCGCCGGTGAAGAGATAGCGGTGCTTCGGCACCCAGACGTAGAGATGGTCGTCGGTCTCGCCGCGTGCGGCGTGGTACTCGACCTCGACGTCGCCGAAGCGCTGCACCGCGACGTCGCGCACCAGGAACGTCGGCCAATCGAAGTGATGCGGAAACATCGGCTGCGGCAGGCCGAACTGGCGCATGTTGATGCGGCCGTTGAGCCCGTTCATGGCCTCGTAGCGCTTGAAGCGCGCCACGCAGTTCTCCTGCGCGACGATCTCGGGACGCTCCCCGGCATCGAGGAAGGCGCGCATGCCGAAGGCGTGATCGGCATGCCCATGGGTGTAGACGCCGGCACGCACCGGCATGTCGCACCAGCCGTGGATGGCGTCGCGCACGGTACCGCTCGTGTGCGTGAAGCCGGGATCGATCACGACGACGCCGTCGGGCGTGCGCAGCCCATACGTGTTCACGAACGCGGGATGCATGAAGACGTGCGGCGCCACCTCCCCCGGTTCACCGAAGAAGACCGGCGTGGTGGTGGTGGGATCGGTCGAGACCATCGACGAAGGCATGACGACGACGTCTAGCCGAGAGTCTTCTCGGCCGGCAACCCAGCCGCTGCCGATCGACCCGCTGCTGCCCGCAGTGGTCGACGCCCTGCGCACCGGCTCGCGGCTGGTGCTGCGCGCCGCGCCCGGCGCCGGCAAGACGACGCGCGTGCCGGCGGCGCTGCTCGACGCCGGCGTGGCGCCGGGGCGCGTGCTCGTCCTCGAGCCGCGTCGCATCGCCGCCCGCGCCGCCGCCGAGTTCGTGGCACGGGCGCGCGGCGGCAGCGTCGGCGCCGAGGTCGGCTATCGCGTGCGCTTCGAGCAGCGCGGCGGCTCGTCGACCCGACTCTGGTTCCTCACCGAGGGCGTGTTCGGCCGTCAGCTCACCGACGACCCGTTCCTCGACGGCGTCGGCGTCGTCGTGCTCGACGAGTTCCACGAGCGCCATCTGCAGGGCGACCTGGCACTCGCCGTCGTGCGCGAGCTGCAGGAGACGGTGCGGCCCGACCTGAAGCTCGTCGTCATGTCGGCGACGCTCGAGACCGAGGCGTTGGCGCGCTACCTGCCCGACGCCACCGTGCTGACGTCGGAGGGACGTGCCTTCCCGGTGACGATGTCATGGGCGCCGCCGGCGGCGCGCCAGCGCCTCCACGAGCACATCGCCGCCGTGATGCCGTCCGTCATCGCCGAGCCGGGCGACGTGCTCGTGTTCCTGCCGGGCGCCGGCGATATCCGCCGCACCGCAGAGATGCTCTCGGGTCTGCGCGACGTCGACATCGTGCCGCTGCACGGCGATCAGCCGCTCGACGAGCAGCAACGCGCGCTGCGCCCGGGACCACGGCGGCGCATCGTGCTCGCGACCAACGTCGCGGAGACGGCGCTGACCGTCGAGGGCGTGACGGCCGTCGTCGACTCCGGCGTCGCGCGTGCGGCACGCTTCGACCCGCGTCACGGCCTCGACCGTCTCGTGCTGGCACCCATCAGCCGCGCCTCGGCCGAGCAGCGCGCCGGACGCGCCGGGCGCCTCGGGCCCGGGCGCTGCGTGCGGCTCTGGAGCCGCGAGGAGCACGGCGGACGTCGCGCCCACGAGACCCCCGAGATCCTACGCCTGGACCTCACGCGCACGGTGCTCGAGCTGCGCGCGTGGGGGCTCGGCGACACGGCACGCCTCGCCTGGCTCGACGCGCCGCCGCCGACGTCGCTGGCGCACGCCGAGGCGCTGCTGGTGCGACTCGGCGCGGTCGACACCAGCGGGGCGCTGACGTCGATCGGACGTCGACTGCTGGCCCTGCCGGCATCGCCACGCCTGGCGCGCATGCAGATCGAGGCCGAAGCCATGGGATGCGGCGGCGCCGGGGCCCTGCTCGCGGCGCTCGCCGGCGAGCGCGACATCCTCCTCGGCGGACGCGCCTTCGGCGGACCCGCGCGTGACTTCCCGCCCGGCCCGTCCGACCTGCTGCTGCGCATGGAGCTGTTCGAGGACGCCGAGCGGCGCGGCTTCTCGTCGAGCACGTGTCATGCCCTCGGGCTCGACGGGCGCGCGGTCCGGGCCGTCGAGCGCGCGCGCCGGCAGCTCGCGCGTGGCATGCGGACCAGCGACGCCGATCCGGAGCGGTTGATGCGGTGCGCGCTCGCCGGCTTCCCGGACCGGGTGGCACGACGGCGCGCGGCCGGATCGGAGCGTGCGGTGATGGTCGGCGGCATCGGCGTGGCGCTGGCGCCGGAGAGCGTCGTGCGCGAGGTCGACCTGTTCGTCGCGGTCGACCTCGAGAGCGGCCGCGGTCCGGACGCGCTCGTGCGGGTCGCGAGCGCGGTCCGTCGCGAGTGGCTCGAGGCGCTGTTTCCGGACGCGGTGCGCCGCGAGCGCACGCTGGTCTTCGATCCGGCACGCGGCGCCGTCGTCGAGCAGACACAGGAGCGGTACCTCGACGTCGTACTGTCGGAGTCGGTGCGGACCAACGTCGACCGGGCCGAGGCTGGGCCGATCCTGGCGGCGGCCGTCACTGCCGACGCCGACCTGCTCGCGGCGCTCGCCGCCGACGCCGAGAGTCAGCTCGAGCGGCTCCGCTTCCTCGCGACGGCCATGCCCGAGCTCGGGCTTCCGATCGATCCCATGGTCCTGTTCGCCGACGCGATCGCCGCCTGTGCCGAGGGCCACCGGTCGCTGGCGGAGCTGCGCGTTGCGGGGCCGATGAACGTCCTGCGCGGGCTGCTGACGCACGCGCAACGCAGCGCGCTCGACCGCGACGCGCCGACGCACTTCAAGCTGCCGACGGAGCGGATGGCGCCGATCACCTACGAGGCGGGACGACCACCGTCGGTGTCGGCCCGCATCCAGGAGCTGTTCGGCCTGACCGCGACGCCGCGGCTCGCGGCGGGCCGCGTGCCCCTCGTCGTCCAGCTGCTCGCCCCGAATCAGCGCCCGGTGCAGATCACCGACGACCTGGCGAGCTTCTGGCGCACGACCTATGTCGAGGTGCGAAAGCAGCTGCGCGGACGATATCCGCGCCACCCCTGGCCCGACGATCCGCTCACGGCGCCACCCACCGCGCGCATCAAGCGACGACCGTCGTAACGCGCGACCCCCATTGCACGAAGCTCGGTTCCAGGACATCGGAAGCGAGGTCGTCGGCGTCCTCGACGCCGGGAGGGGGAACGATGCTGCAGGCAATCGTCATCGTCGTCCTGGGTCTCCTGTCCGCCAGCGCGCATGCCGGCGGCTTCGCCATCACCGAGCACGGCGGCCGCGGCCTGGGCAGCGCATGGGCTGGGGAAGCCGCCCTCGCCGAGGACGCACGCACGATCTACTTCAACCCGGCCGGCATGACGCTGCTGCGCGGCACGCAGATCGTCGGTGGCATGGACGGCATCCGGACGTCGGGCACGTTCGAGAACGAGGGGTCGCACGTGAACCGCGCCGCCGGCGGTGGACCGCTGCGCGGCAACGACGGCGGCGACGGCGGCGCGCTCGGCTCCATCCCGTCGCTGTACATCTCGCATCAGCTCCTCGATCGGGTGTGGATCGGGCTCGGCGTCGACGCGCCGTTCGGGCTCCGCACCGACTGGGATCCGGGATGGGTCGGGCGCTACAACGCCGTCGTCTCGGACCTGAAATCGGTGAACGTCAATCCGAGCATCGCCGTGCGCCTGCTCGACACGCTCTCGTTCGGCGCCGGGTTCAATGCGCAGTACGCGCACGTGAAGCTCACCAACTTCCTCGACCTGGGCACGCTCTGCGTCGTGCAACAGGGCTTCCCGCTCGCGACCTGCGAGGGGCTCGGTCTCGGGCCGCAGAAGGCCGACGCGTTCGTGAAGCTCGTCGGCAACAGCTGGGGATACGGCTGGAACGTCGGCACCCTCTGGGAGCCACGTCCCGGCACCCACCTCGGGCTCACCTATCGCTCGCGGATCCAGCACGAGCTCACAGGCGACGCCGATTTCACCGTGCCCGCCAAGGCGAAGCCGCTGATAAAGCCCACCGGCCAGCTGCGCGACACCGGCGCCGTCGCGCCGGTGGAGTTCCCCGACTCCGCCTCCTTCGCGGCGTTCCAGCAGGTCACGCGACGGCTCGCCGTCATGGCCGACGTCACGTGGACGCACTGGGATCGCTTCACCAGCCTGGCGGTGAACTTCGACAATCCGAAGCAGACCGACTTCGACGCGGTCGAGGACTGGCGCAACACCTTCCGCGTCGCCCTCGGTGCGCGCTTCGACCTCGACGACCGCTGGAGCCTCCGCGCCGGCTTCGCCTGGGACCAGACGACGGTCACGAGCCCAGCGAATCGCGACCCCCGCATTCCCGACAGCGATCGCTACTGGCTCGCGTTCGGGGCGGGCTACCAGCTGACGCCGTCGATGCGTGTCGACGCCGGCTACGCGCACATCTTCCTGCCGAACGCGTCGACCCGGAACCGCGACGCGGTGAGCGGCAACGTGCTCCGTGGCGAGTTCTCGTCCCAGGCGGACCTGATCGGCATGCAGGCCACGCTGACGTTCGACTGAATGGTTGCACCGGCGGACGCATCTCCATAGGTCGATGGCATGATCCTGATCGGCCAGTACGACTCGCCCTTCGTCCGACGTGTCGCCGTCGCGTTGCACCTCTACGGCATGCCGTACGAGCACCGCCCATGGTCGGTGTTCGGCGACGCCGACGAGCTCGCGGCCTACAACCCGCTCCGTCGCGTGCCGACGCTCGTGCTCGACGACGGTGAGGTGTTGATCGAGAGCAGCGCCATGTTGGACGCCATCGACGACATGGTCGGTCGCGAGCGCGCGCTGATCCCGGCGTCGGGGCCGTCTCGGCGCAAGGCCCTCAAGGTGTGCGCGCTCGCCACCGGGCTCGCCGACAAGGCGGTCGCGCTGGTCTACGAGCGCGTGCTGCACGAGCGCAATACGCCCGTGTGGACGGCACGCTGTCGGAGCCAGATCGGTGACGTGCTCGACGTCCTCGAGGCCGATCGCGCCGCGCGGCCGACGACTTACTGGTTCGGCGACGCCATCGGCCACGCCGACGTCGCGGTCGCATGCGCGCTGCGCTTCGTGGGCGAGGCGCATCCCGACGTCGTCGACCTCGCGGCGCAGCCGGCGCTCGCCGCGCACGCGACGCGCTGCGAGGCCCTGGCGCCGTTCCAGGCCGTGCAGCAGGCCTTCAAGGTGACGCTGCCAGCTTAGGGCCCCGGCACGACGGCGCCGTCGCGCACGAAGACCGGGATGGCGTCGAGCGCAACGTCGACGGTGATGCGGCGTCGTCCCTGGAACACCTGCGACGGGTTCCAGTAGCTGCGCCAGGTGCCGCGCGGCAGGTACACCTCGCGCGACCGCTGGCCCACCTTCCACACCGGGGCGACCAGCAGGTCGGGCCCGAACAGATACTGATCCCACAGGTCGACGAGGCGCCGATCACGCCGATCGGCGAACGGCATGGGCCGCACGATCGGCATGCCCGACGCCGCCTGCTGCGCCGCCGCCGTGACGTAGGGCTGCAGCGTCACACGCAGCTGCGTGTACTTGCGATAGATGTCGATCAGCTCGGTGTCGAAGTGCGGCTCCGTCGGCATGTCCCACGGCGCGTGCGCGCCGACGCCACCGATCTCCATGATGCCGGAGAAGGCGCTGAAGGCGAGCCAGCGCGCGAACACCTCGCGGTCCTTGAACTCGTAGTAGCCGCCGGTGTCGGAGCCCCAGATAGGGATGCCCATGAACGCCGCGCGCTGCTGACTGATGATGGCGCTGCGCAGCCCGAGGTCGGTGCCCGGACCGTTGCCGAGGTTCGTGCTGCCGGGAATGTCACCGCCCCAGAAGATCGCCCACTGCGACGTGCCGGTGTACCCCGGCCGCGACATCACCAGGTAGTCGCCGCCGGGGAACGCCGCGGCGAGCGCATCGTGGTGGATCTCCGCCTGCAGGCGCGGGTAGTCGTTGCGGACCTCGCGACCGGTGCGGCCGTCGGCGTAGACGTCGGTGGCGGCCGACGGGATGTGCTCTTCACCACGGTCGAGCTTGATCGCCTGGATGCCGTAGGTCGCCATGAAGGGCGTGATCTGGTCGCGCCACCAGGCACGCGCGTCGGGATTGGTCGGATCGAGGATGAAGCCGGTGCCGCCGATGTCGGCGCAGTTCGGCGGCCCGCCGGGTCCGGGCACGAGGTAGCCGAGCGCCTGCGCTTCGGTGCCGTGATCGAGCGGACCGTTGCCGCACGTCCAGGTGCTGCTCCAGGTGCCGAGGTGGTAGCCGCGGTCGCGCAACGACGTCAGCGCCGCATCGATGTTCGGTAGCCGGACGGCATCCCACTCCCAGCGCGCGAAGCCGAAGTTGCCGGCCAGCACCGGCCGATCGAACAGGTAGACGCCGGCCGGGATGCCGAGCGTGTCGTACATGGTGACGTCCTCGGCGAGCTGCGCGTTGACGAGCGTACCGTCGAGCAGCGCCGGCGCGCCGGTGGCGAGCTCGCCGCGCCAACGCCAGTGCAGGAACGCCCAGTCCGGCGGCACGTAGGGACGCCCGTTCAGCGCGGTGTACTCGTCGAGAATGGTCGCGTACTCGGGGCCGACGAACACCTGGTAGACGAGACGCTGCGACGCACCGGCCTCGAAGCGGAAGCTCACGGTCTGCGGCTCGGTCTTCGCCAGATCGAAGAGACCGAACGTCGTGCCGGCGACGCCGAGACCGTAGCCGCGCGACGACTGGAAGAACGGCGCGTAGACGGAGAAGGTCGGCAGCACGCGCATCTCGACGGTCTCACCACGACGATCGAGCGAGCCGACCTCCGGCGGGGCGAAGTCCTCGATGACGGCGTCGAGGACGCCCGGGGCCACCACCGGCCCGTCGCGCAGCCGCTCGGTGAGACCGTAGATCGCCTCCTGCCGCGGCGAGCGCAGCCGCTCGCCGAACGCGGTGACGGAGGCCGGCGACGGCGGGTCGAGCGCGACTTCGACGGTGCGGTCGGTGAGGAAGCGGACCGTGACGGTGGCGGGCGTGCCCTCGTCGGTGTCGACGGTGAGCTGCACGCCGTCCGCGAGGGGGAGCACGTCACCGACGTCGCCGAGCGCGTGCGTCGTGGCGCCACGCTCCCAGAAGAGGCCGCCCTTCGGATGCTCGCGCAGCAGCACCCGCCCGCGATCGCGTTCGCGGACTGCCAACCGGAACGGGTGACGGCCGATCTCGACGCGCGCGACGGGCGAGGTGACGCGCACGGTCGATGCACCGATGTCGACGCCTACGGCGGCTGAGGCGGTGGCGGCGAGGCAGAGCACCGCCGCGAGGGTCGGGACGCAGGTCCGCATGCTCGACCGCTACGGGAACTCCGGGCCGGGCGTCAATGGAAAAAGCGTCGCGATGGCCGCCGCGTTGACTGGAGCATCGGCCATGCGCGATGGGACGCGTGCGCATGGTCGCCTCTGTGTTCAGCCCGGGCCGTCTCGGTCCCCTAACCCTGCGCAATCGCGTCATCAAGACGGCCACTTTCGAGGGCATGAGCCCGGGCGGCGTGCCGACGGACTCGCTCGTGGCCCATCACCGCGAGATCGCCGCCGGTGGCGTCGGCATGACCACCCTCGCCTACTGCGCGGTCTCGGCCGACGGTCGCACCTTCGGCGACCAGCTGTGGATGCGAGCCGACATCGTGCCCGCGCTGCGACGCCTGACGGACGCGGTGCACGCCGAGGGCGCCGCCGCGTCGATCCAGCTCGGGCACTGTGGTGGCTTCAGCAAGAACACCGACGTGCGGGGCCGCGGGCCACGCGGTCCGTCGTTCGGTGTGAACCCCTACGGCCTCATGTCCGGTCTGCCGTTCGTCCACGCCATGAGCGAGGACGACGTCGCCGGCGTGGTCGACGACTTCGGTCGCGCGGCGGGACAGGCCGTCGAGGCCGGCTTCGACGCCGTCGAGCTGCACCTCGGCCACGGCTACCTGCTGAGCCGGTTCCTGAGCCCCGCCCTCAACCGGAGGCGCGATCGTTGGGGCGGCGCGCTGGAGAATCGCCTGCGCCTGCCGCGCGCGGTGCTCCGCCGCGTGCGCGAGGTCGTCGGGACGCGGGCGGCGGTGGTCGCCAAGACGAACCTGCGCGACGGCTTCCGCGGCGGCCTCGAGCTGCCCGAGGCGATCGCCATCGCGCGTGCGCTCGAAGCGGATGGCATCGACGGCCTGGTGATGAGCGGCGGCGTCACCAGCCGCACGCCCTTCTACCTCTTCCGCGGCCGCCGGCCGTTGCGTGAGATGATCGAGGTGGAGAAGAGCCCGCTGCAGAAGCTCGTGCTGCGCGTGCTCGGTCCGACGGTCATTCGCGAGTATCCGTTCGAGCCGCTGTTCTTCCTGCCACTCGCGCGCGAGGTGCGTCGCGCTGTGCAGCTGCCGCTCGTACTGCTCGGCGGCGCCCTCACGCGGGTCGATCTCGACACCGCCATGGACGAGGGGTTCGAGTTCGTCGCCATGGGGCGCGCGCTCATCGCCGATCCCGATCTCGTCGGCCGCTTCGAGCGCGGCGAGGCCACCCGCTCCCGCTGCACGTCGTGCAATGCCTGCGTCGCGGAGATGGATCGCGGCGGCGTGCGCTGCGTCCTCTGCTAGGGCTCGGCCAGGCGCAACACCGCGGCCACCGCCTCGGCCACGAAGGTCCGGCTCGGCACCTGGGCGAGCGCACCGTCGATGACCGTGGTCACGAGTCGCGCGGTACGGATGAGCTCGGGCCGCTTTGCGCGGGGTCGGAGCTGGCGGAGGACGGGCACGAGGCCGTCGTAAAAGGCGGCGTAGACCTCGCCGTGCAGCGCGCGGAAGCGGGCGTGGTGCAGCGCCAGCAGGCTCATCACGACGTAGACCCGCCCGCCCTCGTGCGCCCAGACGTCGATCAGATGGCGCGCGATGGCGGCGAGCTTGTCGCGCGCGGTGCCGGCGCCGTCCGAGATGGTAGCCACCTCGGCACTGTTGCGTGCGAACTCCGCCTTGATGACGGCCTCGAGCAGATCGTCGCGCGTGGCGAAGTAGTACTGCAGGTTGCCGAGCGTGACGCCGACGCGGGTGGCGATCTCGCGCAGGACGAAGCGATCGTAGCCGTCCTCGACCAGCAGTCGGCGCGCGACGGCGAGGATCTCGGTCCGTCGCGCCGCCCCCTTCTCCGCCATGACGCCGGAGATTAGGTCATTGACTTGAATAGGTCAAAGACCTATTCACGCCGTCATGTCGACGCTCGAGCTCGTTTCCGGCACCGCCGCGCATCGCGAGGCGATCCCCGACCTGGTCTGGTCCACCGGCCCCGCCTCGTACCGCTACATCTTCGGTGACCGCACCACCTTCGATCGCTTCGTCGGTGCGTCGTGGGACACGGCCGACACCTACTTCGGCCACACCGAGGCCACGGTGGCCGTCGCCGACGGAGCGGTCGTCGGCGTGGAGATCGGCTCCGACGGCGCACGGAACTACGAGACCAAGGCGAATCTGGCCGCGGTGTCGATGGCGCTGATCGAGCGCGGCGCGCTC
>DASYLJ010000021.1:0-25087 GCA_036009625.1 Binatia bacterium | reverse complement strand
TCGGCGTCGGCTCCGGTCGTGAGCGGCAGGACGAAGCGCAGCGTGCACGTGACCTCGCCGCCGGGCGGGAGGATCAGGCTGGCGGAGCAGTCGTCGGGATCGACGCTGGCCGGGCTTGCGGCGTGACGCGTGCTGCGCTGGTCGATGACGACGAAGAGCGCCGGGTCGAGGCCGAGCGCCACGCTGTCGGCGTCGCTCTGGAACGTCACCACGAAGCTGTAGACGCCCGGATCGGTGCTGGCGTCGCGCTCGATGTCCTGGATCTCGATGTCCACCCGTCCCGGCGACGACGGCATGGTCGTGGTGGTGGTCGTGGGTCCACCGTCGTCGGGGGGCGCGCCGTGACCGCAGGCGTCGAGGCCGAGGCCCTTGCAGACCCGGATCATCGTCTTGCGGCACACCCGCTTCGGCTGCCCGGTGAGCTGGACGCACTCGACGATGTCGGGCTTGCAGCGCTTGCGGCACTGCCGGGCGAGGCCCGCGGCGGCGGGCGCGCAGGTGACGAGCAGCAGCAGGGCGACGGCGAGAACGGGGCGAATGGCGGTCATGTGAGCCTCCTTCGGCAGCAGTGTCCTGCCCCGGAGGCGTACAATCGGCCGGAACGATGTTCCGTCAGCGACGGCCGCGGAAGAGCGGCATGTCGCGTACGGGCAGTCCCAGGAGGTGGCGGCGGATCCACTCCAGCGCCACCTGTGACGCCACCAGCTTCACCCAGTCGCGCGTGCCCCAGAGCTGATAGCGTGCCGTGATCGTCTCGTCCGCGGTCGCCATCCCGAAGCACACCGTGCCGACGGGCTTCTCGGCGGTGCCGCCGTCTGGCCCGGCGATCCCCGTCGTCGAGACACCGATGTCGGCCCCGAGCGCGCGGCGCGCTCCGGCCGCCATCTCACCCGCGGTTTCCTCGCTCACCGCACCGTGCGCCTCGAGCGTCGACGGCGAGACGCCGAGCAGGCCCGTCTTCGCCGAGTTGGCGTAGGCCACCACGCTACCCAGCACATAGGCCGAGCTACCCGCGATGTTGGTGAGTCGATGCGCGACGAGGCCGCCGGTGCACGACTCGCCGAGGCCCACCGTGAGACCGCGCTCGCGGAGCAGGTCGCCGACGACGCCCTCCATCGTGGTGCCCGCGCCCTCGCCGTAGCAGAACTGCCCGATGGCGGCGCGCAGGCGATC
Organism: Binatia bacterium; assembly: GCA_036009625.1. Lineage (GTDB taxonomy): Bacteria > Desulfobacterota > Binatia > DP-6 > DP-6 > DASYLJ01. The sequence continues at coordinate 23,914 of DASYLJ010000021.1, read as the reverse complement.
ACCGACCACGGTGAGCCGCGCCGCCGCCTCGTCGGTCTCGCCGTGGACGACGACCCGCACCGACACCTCGGGGAAGCTGGCGCGGAACGAGACGCGTCCCTCCTCGGGCGGGACCACGCCGGCCACCAGCTCGTCGAGCCCCGACTCGGTGACGCCGAAGGTCTGGAACACGCGCGCGAGATGGACGTCGCCGCCACGCTGGGCGCGGATCCACGGGATGACCGTGTCCTCGACCATCGGCTTCATCTCACGCGGCACGCCGGGCAGCACGACGACGTGCCGATCGTCCTGCGTGACGCGGTAGCCGGGCGCGGTGCCGAGCGGGTTCGGCACGATGACACCGCCCTGCGGAATCAGCGCCTGGCGCAAGTTGTTGAGCGGCATCTCGCGATTGACGGCGGCGAAGAAGCGCCGGATGCGATCGGCCGACGCCTCGTCCTCGAGGAGCGGCACGCCGAGCACGCGCGCCACCGTCTCGCTGGTGAGATCGTCGGCGGTCGGTCCGATGCCGCCGGTGGAGATGACGAGGTCGGCCTGCGTCAGCGCCTCGCGCCACGCCCATTCGAGCCGCTCGGGATAGTCGCCAACGGTGAGGATGGTCACGACGTCGACGCCGAGCTCGAAGAGCTTGTCGGCGAGCCAGTTGGCGTTGGTGTCGACGATGCGCCCGGTGGTGAGCTCGTCGCCGGTGGAGAGCAGGGCTGCGCGAACGATCATGTGAGCTCCAGTACCAGGCGGCAGACGATGCCGGCATAGAGGCCGGCGACGAGGTCGTCGGCAACGACGCCGAGCCCGCCGGGCAGATCGCGGTCGATGCGGTTGGCCGGGAACGGCTTCGCGACGTCGAACACGCGGAAGAGGACGAAGAGGAGGAGGCCCGCGCCCCAGGTGGCGGGGACGAAGAGCGATCCGACGACCATGCCGGCGACCTCGTCGATGACGATGCGGCCGTGATCGTGGCCGGGCAGGATCTCGTCGGCGCGACCGGCGGCCCAGATGGCGCCCGCCATCAGTGCGACGATGGCGATGCCGTACACGATGCGGCCGCTGCGGTCGTGGAGTGCGGCCAGCAGCGGGATGAGTGCGAGACCGGCGAGCGAGCCGAACGTTCCCGGCGCCACCGGCGCGTAGCCGAGCCCTCCCGCCGTGGCGACGAACATCGCGAGCGCGCGCACGCGGCGATCCGTAGAGGCTGGCGTACGCTCCGTCAAGGATGGTGCGGGTTTCCAACCCGCGCCGGAATTGATACGGGCTCCGTCGATGACGACCCTCTCTCGTGAGCGCGACGTGGCCATCGACGCGGCCAAGCAGGCCGGTGAAATCATCCGGGGCTACTACAAGACCGATCTGAAGATCGACCTGAAGGGCCACGACAATCCGCTCACAGCGGCCGACACCGAGTCGAACGCGCGCATCCACGAGCTCATCGCCGCCGCGTTTCCGGACGACGGCTGGCTGTCTGAGGAGACCGCCGACTCGCCCGAGCGTCTCGGCAAGCGTCGCGCGTGGATCGTCGATCCGCTCGACGGCACCAAGGAGTTCACGCAGCACATCCCCGAGTTCTGCGTCTGCATCGCGCTCGTCGAGCAGGGCACGCCGATCGTCGCCGTCGAGTACAATCCGGCCGCCGACCGCCTCTATGTCGCGGTGAAGGGCCAGGGCACGACGGTGAACGGAGAGAAGGCCAGCGTCAGCCCGCAGCGCGACGTCGCGCTGGCCGAGGTCATGGCCAGCCGCTCCGAGGACAAGCGCGGCGAGTGGGACCCCTTCAAGCCGCTCTGCAAGGTCGTGCTGACCGGCAGCGTCGCGTTCAAGCTGGCCGAGCTCGCCACCGGCAACGGCGACGCCACCTTCACGCTGACGCCGAAGAACGAGTGGGACATCTGCGCCGGCACCCTGCTGGTCACCGAAGCCGGCGGCACCGTCACCGGGCTCGACGGCAAGCCGCTCGAGTTCAACCAGAAGTCGCCCCTGCGCCCGGGCATGATCGCCTCCAACGGCGTCCTCCACGACGGCCTCATGAAGATGATCGCCGACGTGGGTCCGGTGAAGTAGCGACCCAAGACCATGTCTCGGGTCGGGGGCGCCCCGAGCATGTGGTGGCACGTCGCCGTGTGACCACCAAGGCGCAGCCGGCGAAGCCGGCGCGCCATACTGCTCCGATCGCCTGACGCCGACTTTTCTGGCACCGCAGCAGCGGCTACTGCGTGCGTACCTCCCTTGTCGCGCCGGCTTCGCCGGCCGCGACAAGCTGGTCGGGCGGGAAACGTCGCACCACGCTCGCGTCCCCTCCGACCCAAGACATGGTCTTGGGTCGAGTTACCGTACGCCGCGGCGGCGCAGGACGTCCATCGCGACGGCGGGCAGGTCGGTCATCAACGCATCCACGCCGAGGTCGAGCAGACGATCCATCTCGGCGGGGTCGTTGATGGTCCAGACGTGGACCTCGAGACCAAGCCCGTGCGCCGCACGCACCGAGGCGTCGGTGACGATGTCGACGTCGCCGAACGACGGCGGGACCTGCAACGCGAGGCCCGGCGGCACGTAGTCGGCCATGCGTCCGTCGCGCAGACGGAAGACGAAGTCGGCCACTTCAGCCGACGCGAAGCCGGTGAGCAGGCCGGGAGCCGCCGCCCGGATGCGCTCCATGATGTGCACGTGCTCTGCCGCCAGCAGCGTGTGCTCGCGTGCCCCGTGGCGATCGAGCACGGCGAGAACGGCGGCCTCGATGGCGGGCTCGTCCTGCTTGATCTCGATGTTGAGCGGCACGCCGGGGTGCGCCGACAGGAGCGCGTCGAGCGTCGGGACGCGGATGCCGCGGCCGCGGAACGGCCGCGTGCCGTCGGCGGCGACGAACTGCGCGCCGGCATCGAGCCGCTCCAGCTCGGCGAGGGTCAGATCGCGCACGAGCCCGCTGCCGTCGGTGGTACGGTCGAGCGTCGAATCGTGGAAGACGACGACGTGGCCGTCGGCGGTGGCGTGGACGTCGAGCTCGAGACGCTCGGCACCCGCGGCCAACCCCGCCGCGAACGACGGCAGGGTGTTCTCCGGGTACGTCCCCGACGCCCCGCGATGCGCGAACAGTCGCGGCCGCGGACCGTCGAGGTAGCGCGTCGTCCTACTCCGCGCGGTACGCGTTCGACGACAGCGTCAGGACGACCGGCCGATCGGTCTCGGGCAGGCTGGCGAGCTGCTGCGTGACCGTGGTGCGGACGCGCTCGAAGCGCCGCTTCACCGGCTCGCCCACCGGCGGATCGGCCGCCACCTGGACCTGCATCGGGTCCATCTGCTCGCCGTTGCGCGCGATCTCGTAGTGGAGGTGCGGGCCGGTGGCGAGGCCGGTCGATCCGACCCAGCCGATGACCTGCCCACGCTCGACCGACGTGCCCTCGGCGATGCCAGGCGCGATCTCGGCGAGGTGGCCGTAAGTGGTGCTCATGTCGTCGGGATGCTGGAGACGGACGGCCTTGCCGAGACCGCCGACCCACCCCGTCTCGCTCACCCAGCCGTTCGCCGCCGCGCGCACCGGCGTGCCGTGCGGCGCCGCCAGGTCGACGCCGCGATGCGGCCGTCCACGGTGAAGGATCGGATGGTAGCGCCACTCCGAGAAGCCCGAGCTGATTTCGGTGAAGGCCACCGGGTAGCGCAGGAAGGTACGGGAGATGGCCTGCCCGTCGGGGCGGTAGTAGCCGCCGCCCTCCTCGTCCTCGAACAGCAGCGCGGTACGCGTCTGGCCGCCCGAGACGATCTCGGCGCCGATGATCTGACCGGTGAGCGGCTCGGTGCGACCGGCCTCCCAGATGTTCTCGTAGATGACGCGGAACTCGTCGCCCGGGACGAGCCCCTCCTCGACGTCGAGGTCCCAGCCGAAGATGTCGGCGAGCGCGGCGGCGATCGGCACCGGGACGCCGGCATCCATGGTGTCTTCGCGCAGCCCGCGATCGATGCGTCCGGCGATGCCCCGCACCTCGTGGAAGTACGGCAGCGCCTCGAGCCGCGCCGTGATCTCCTCACCGTTGCGCTCGAGCACGAGCAGTGACGTGTCGTCGGCCTCGTAGCGGACGGCCTCGAGCTCGCGCGTGGCGCGATCGAAGCGCAGCGTGACACCGCGCTGCGGGCGCACCTTGCGGAAGTCGTACACGCCCTCCGCGGCGCTGAGCCACTGGCGCGCACCCGAGACGCCGATGCCGCGCACCGCGATGATGCGCTCGAGCGTGTCGCCGCGACGGACGTGGACGTGCTCGTCGACCGTGCCGCGCGATCCGTACGGCGCCGGGCCGGTGTCGCTTGGAACGACTGCGCGTCGTGCCACGCGACGCCGGCCCGCGGTGGCCGACTTCTTCGCCATGCGCTTGCCGCCGTAGACGTTGGTGATGCGGCTACGGGAGCGGCTCGACGTCGCCGACGAGCGCGCGGCGATCTGCTTGACCCCGGCCTTCCCCGCAACGCTCTTGCCGACGCTCTTCTGGCTGGCGGTCTTCTTGACCGTCGCCTTCGCGGGCGCCTTCGACGAGGTGCGCTTGAGGGTGGTGCGCTTCGCGCCGAACCCGAGGGTTGGGAGCGCGAACGTTGTCACACAGAGCAGCAGGATCACCTGCCGCGTCACACGAGGCAGGGCCCCGTCTAGGCTTCGGCGTCTCGACACGGTGTCGGTCCTCCGATCCGGCCGCGCTGGGGAACGCGACACAGGTCAATCACGAGCGGTTTTATTGGGAGCGGGCGCAAGAAACCAAAGGTATGATCGGTTGTCAATGCTTTGCGCTGAGAACGAGTCGATTGGTCCATTGCAATACCCATTCTGACCCTCACGCGCGCCCGAACGGCATCATCCATCCGACCAACGACCACAGCGTACCCACCCCACGGGCTCCCCATGCGCAGGCGGTCGCGAAGAGACTCGGCTCCGGCGCATCGACGATCGACGCGATCCGCGCCACCTCGCCACGCAGCGCAGCGATCGACGCATCGAGCGCCGAGGCGCGCTCGACGGTGGCCATCATGCCGGTGAGCCGTCGCGTCTCCTCCGCGATCGCGCGCACGCGCGTCAACGCTTCCTCGAGATCGCCCTGTGCGCCCGAGAGACGACCGAGGCCGGCTTCGTAGCGCATCACCTGCGTCGCCACCTGCCGCAGTCGGGCGTCGAGCGCGTCACGCACCGCCTCGAGCGCACCGGCCGGTACCGACGCCTCGGCGACGCGGCGCGCGCCCTCGGCCAGCTCGCGCGCACGTCCGACCTCGCCGCGGGTCTCGGCGAGACCCGCCCGGGCCCATTCGACGCCCTGTGCGGCGCGGTGGAGCTGCGCCGCAAGCGCCATCTGCTCGGCCTCCAAGCTGCGCACCTCGCTGGACGACGCCCAGCCATCGGTCCGTCGCATGAACGCCTCGGTCTGCTGCGCGAGCTTCGTCAGCTCCACGCGCTGCGTGGTGAGGCCGTCGTCGAGGCGATCGAGCCGGTCTGCGACCTCGGGAGGCACCTCGTTCGGGGTCTCGTGGGGCGCCACGCGGACGTCCTCGAGCAGCCCCGCCAGCGCGTCGACGCTCCGTTGCGCGCCGTCGGCACGATCCGCTGCGGCCAGCGTCCCCGCGGCGAGCTCGTCGAATCGTGGCAGGAGCATCTCGCCCGTACGGCGGACCGCTGCGTCGACCACGTCGCGCTGCCCGGCGCCCTGCGCCGCCACCAACGCATCCTGCTCTGCAGACAGTCGGGCGACGTCGTCCCGATGTGCCTCCTCCGCCGCCTGCTGTGTGACCTGCAGCTCGGCGATGACCGCCTCGAGCGCCGCCACCCGGGCGATCAGCGACGGATCGGTCGGCGGCGTTCGGTACCGCTCCTCCTCCAGCACGGCGAGCCGCACACGGCAGGCATGGATCAGGGGCATCACGGTCGCGAGCGGATCGGCCGGCGGCGGCGCGACGGGCTCGGGCGCCACCGGCTGGAACGGCGGCGCGGCCACCGGATCCTCGGGGGGCGGCGGCTCCGGCGGCGGCGGCCCGCCCGCGTAGACCCACTCCAGCGCCGACCGGATGTCGTCCGGGGTGGCCACCAGCGCGTGCGCGCGACGACGGGTGGCGAATTCCACGTCCTTGATGGCATCCAGATCGAGCGGGTTCACCATCGCGACGTGGACGGAGTGATCGTCCATCCTGACGACGACCACGTCGTGCCGCTCGGCCAGCTCCTGGGCCAGGACCGTGGCCACCGACGGATCGACACCGGCAGCGACGAATCGCTCGAGGCGCAGCTCGGCCACCAGCCGCTCCGCCAACGACGCGGCGTCGATGCCACTCGCCCGCTCCAGGAGCGCCGTGAAGTCATCTCCGGATGCCGCCTCGAGATCGGGAGCATCCGCCAGCGTGATCGTGCCGATCCGCTGCAGGAATCGCACGAGGGCGCGTCGGCCGTTCAGTCCTGCGGGCATGGGTTCGCGGGGTATTTCGGCACGAACGCTTTGCGACTTGAATGGGCGTCTGGGAGGTTTGCGGCCCCGGGGGACGGGTGTTACGACCGGGCCCGATGCGCACCGCCGCGCTGGACGTGGGCGATGCCCGGATCGGGGTCGCCGTCAGCGACGAGCTGGGCATGACCGCCCGGGGCATCGGCGTCGTGAAGCGCGTGGGCGGCCTGCGTGATCTCGAGGCCATCGCCCGCATGCTGGCGCCATTCGCGCCGGCCCGGGTGGTGGTCGGGCTCCCCCTCAACATGAACGGCAGCGAGGGGCCGCAGGCGGCCAAGGTGCGCGCCTTCGCGGCCCGCGTCGAAGGCCATCTCGCCGTCCCGATCGCCTTCTGGGACGAGCGGCTGACCACCGTCGAGGCCGAGGAGACCCTGCGCGCGGCTCGCATCAAACCGGCTCGTCGCCGCCAGCTCATCGACCAGGAAGCCGCTGCCATCATCCTCGAGTCGTACCTGCGCGCATCGTGACCTGGCGACGGGCGGCATACCTCGCGACGGCGCTCGTCGCCATCGTGGCGTCGTTCGTCGGCGGCGTGTTCCTGTTCCTCCACAGCCCCGGTCCTGCCCTGGTGGAGCCGGCCACGGTGACGGTACCGGCGGGCAGCCGCTTCACCGACGTGGCGCACGAGCTGGTCGCGCGCGGCCTCCTGCGCCACGCCCTTCCACTGGTGGGATGGGCACGGCTCACCGGCGAGGACCGCGCCGTCCGATCGGGTGTCTATCTCGTGACCCGTCCCCTGACGCCGATCGAGCTGCTCGCGCGCGTGACCGGTCCCCCGGATCCGTCGCAGATGGTGACCATCCCCGAGGGCCTCACCGCGCGCGAGGTGACGGCGCAGCTGGCGGCGGCCGGATACGGCACGCAGGACGAGTACCTCGCCGTGCTGCGCGACCCCGCGTTCCTGACGTCGGAGGATCTCCCCGACGTCGGCGCCGAGGGCTACCTGTTCCCCGACACGTATGCGTTTCCACCCGGCACGTCGCCGGATCGCATCCTGCGCACGATGGTTCGTCGGTTCCGCGATGTGTTCACGCCCGACATGGCGAGCCGCGCCGCCAGCCACGGCCTCGATCGACAGCAGGCGGTGACGCTGGCGTCGTTGGTGGAAGAGGAGGCGGCGCGTCCCGACGAGCGACGACTGGTGGCGGCGGTTTTCCTGAACCGCCTGCGCCTTGGCATGCCGCTGCAGTCCGATCCGACCGTGCTCTACGGTCGCGACGGCGACGATCGCACCATCACACGCGCCGACCTGCGGCGGCATACGCCGCACAACACCTACACCGCCCGCGGCCTGCCACCGACGCCGATCGCAAATCCCGGACGCGCCGCGCTCGAGGCGGCCGTGGATCCGGCCTCGGTGCCGTTCCTCTACTTCGTCGCGCGCGGCGACGGCAGCCACGAGTTCAACGTCGACCTGGCCGCGCACAACGCGGCCGTGCAGCACTGGCAACGACGCTGACGCCATGCCTTCAGGAGCCGGCGGGCGGCGGCGACGGACGCAGCTGCTCGAGGACGATGCCGGCCTTCTTCTGCAGGCTCGGCTCGCGCGAGTGGGCGGCGAGGTACTCGAGAATCTCCTGGAAGCGTGGACCGCTCTCGCTCGTCATGATGGTGCCGAGGCTGGTGTCGTCGAGGCGATGCAGCGTGCGCAGGAAGGAGCGGCGGATGCCGCTCTCCTTCTCGAGCGAGCTCAGCACCACCTGGGTGGCCATGGACCGCTTCACGCCGTCATCGTTGCCCGTGGCCACCTCGAGCAGCTCGGGAAACGTGGCCTTCTCGCCGCCCATCGTGTCCGCCAGCTCGTCGGGCACGGGGAGCGGACGATGGCGCAGGAACGCGCGCGACAGCTGGAGCGGAAACACCGGCGGCCCCGGCACGACGGGCGCGGCCTCGGCGACGGGTGTCGGCGGCGGCGGCGGCGGCGCCTCCGGCCCGCCCAGCAGCACGATGGCCTTCAAGCGGTCACCCGCGCCGTAACTGACGGTGAAGTTCTGCTCGCCGAGGAGACGATGCAGGGCTTCGGGCAGCGGCACGGCGTCGAGATCGGTGGTGACGTCGCGCTCGATGACGGCCCGCCCACGGATCTCCGCACCGCTGGCGGTACCCAGAGCCGCGAGCACGTCGGTGAGCGGCACCGCATTCAGCGTGGCGGTGACGCGGTCATCCTTGAAGGTGACGACCGGCTTCGGGCGCTCGTCCGCTGCTTTACCGGCGACCGACGACGCGAGCACCAGGAGCAGGACGGCGACGCCTCGACGCATCGTCGCTACTCGGTGGGTGCGGCGCCGAGCGGCGTGTTCGCCTGCATCAGGAGCCGCAGGCTGCGCGTGCGCAGCTCGTTGGTGCGCAGCATGGTGGCCATCTGCGACAGCACTTCCTTGGTGTGGTCGCGTGCGGTGGCCCGGAACATGCCCATGAGCTGGTTGTCGTCCATGGCGCCGATGGCCTCGACGGTGGCGGTCTGCAGATCCGGCTGGCCGTCGATGGCCTGGATGGACATGCGCATCGCCTCGGTACGCACCGCGCGGTCGTCGTTGCGCAGCCCGATGTCGATCAGCTGCTGCAGGGTGGCGGAGTCCTTGCCGAGGAAGCGCGACAGGCGCCCTCCCGGCGTGACCTCGACGGTGCGCGACTGGATGAGCTGCGCAAAGGTCTGCGGTGTCTCCGAACCCCCGCCCCCATGCTCGGTCTTCACCACCTTGGTGACGGGGGCGTCGAGCGCGCCGCCGAGCAGGGTGAGACGACTCAGCTTGCCGTCGCGGTAGGTGAGCATGAAGTTCTGATCGCCGAGCAGCCGCGCCAGGCCGTCCTGCACGGGAACGTCCTCGAATTCGACGCTGACGTCGCGCGGCGTGGCGACGCCGCCGCGGATCTCCGCTCCGGTGGCCGTGGCGAAACGCTGCAGCACATCGTCGAGCGACATGGCGTTGACGCGCACGGTGAGGCGTTCGCCCTTGACGCTGACGACCGAGGCCGGGGCCTCGTCGGCGGCGTGCACCGGTGCGGCGAGCACTGCCGCGAGCAGGACCGCTGCCGCCAGCGTCATGCGGCGCTCCGATGCTGCGGGGTGCCGCCGATCAGACGGCACGCGATGCGCGCCCGCACGCGGGCCCGCCGCGGCCGCGCCCGCACGACGTTGAGGTTGAAGCAGAAGCGATGCGGGGGGGCGTCGTCGACCGAGGTGTCGAGACAGCACTTGACGCTCGTGCCCGGCCGCGGCGCGGCGGCGAGGCTCGGAGACGTCGAGGCAATGGAGACCAGCACGAGAAGGGTCGGCACGAGAACGAAGCGCATCATCGCATCCTCCCGGGCGGGGACGCCAGTCTGCTGCCTGCGTCGCGGGCGGGCAAGATCCAGACGCGGAACATTCGTCCCGAGGGGTTGATAATTCGTCTTTCCTTTGCCTAAGAGGACGGTCGTGGTGACGCCACGGCAGAAGCAGCTCCTCGACTACCTGCGGGCCTACATCGCCGAGCATGGGTTCGCGCCGTCGCTCGACGAGATCGGCCGCCACCTCGAGCTGGGGTCGCTCGCCACCGTCCACAAGCACCTCGAACGGCTCGAGGCCAAGGGGCTCATCCGGCGACGGCGGCGGCAGAGTCGGGCGCTCGAGCTCACCGGCGACGCCCACGCCAGCGGCGTGTCGCGGGTGCCGATGCTCGGACGCGTGGCCGCCGGCACGCCGATCGAGCCGGTCGAAGTGGCCGAGACGGTCACCCTCCCCGACGACCTGCTCGGGCGCGGCGAGACCTTCACGCTGCGCGTGGTGGGCGACTCGATGGTGGGCGACGGCATCCTCGACGGTGACATCGTCATCGTCGAATCACGCGCCGACGCGCCGGATGGCGCCACCGTGGTGGCGCTCGTGCGTGGCGAGGCCACGGTGAAGAAGCTGGCGCGACGTCGTGGTCGCATCCACCTGCTGCCGGCCAACGAGCGCGTCGCGCCCATCGTGGCACTGCCCGAGGACGTCGAGATCCGCGGCGTCGTCATCGGGCTGCTGCGTCGCTATCGCTGACGTGGCCACGCCCGTTGCGCTCTACGTCCACGTTCCCTGGTGCCGGCACGTCTGCCCCTACTGCGACTTCAACGTCCACGCCACGACGGCCGCGCCCGAAGCCGACGACGTCCCCGCGCTGATCGCCGAGCTCGCGGCGCACACGTCGCAACCGGCATGGGCAGGACGTCCAGCGGCCACCGTGTATTTCGGCGGCGGCACCCCGTCGCTGCTGTCGCCGGCGGCGATCGCGGCACTGCTCGACGCCATCCGCTCGCGCTGCGGCACGACGGACGACGTCGAGGTGACGCTCGAAGCGAACCCCGGCACCGTCGATCGTGAGCGCCTCGACGGCTACCGTCGCGCCGGCGTCAATCGGCTGTCGCTCGGCACGCAGTCGTTCCGCGCCGACGTGCTGCGCACGCTGGGCCGTGACCACGCCGCCGGCGACACCGCCACGGCGGTCGCGGCAGCGCGCGCGGCGGGCTTCGCCAGCATCAGCCTCGACCTGATCTTCGCCGTGCCGGGGCAGACACTCGCCGCATGGGACGACGACCTCGCCTCGGCGGTGGCGCTGGCACCCGAGCACGTCTCGACCTATTCCCTCACCTACGAGGAGGGCACGCCGTTCCATCGCTGGCGCACCAGCGGCCGCGTCGAGCCCATCGACGACGACACCGAGAGCCTCATGGCCGATGCCGCCGCCGAGCGCCTCGCCGCCGCCGGGCTCGTGCGCTACGAGATCTCGAGCTGGGCGCGCCCGGGCCACGCCTCGCGCCACAACACCCGCTACTGGGACGGCTCCGACTACCTCGGCCTCGGCGCCGGTGCGCACTCGTTCTGCGCTACGCCGTTCCCTGGCCGTCGCTGGATGAACGTGCGGCACCCGTCACAGTGGCGCGCCGCGGTCACCGCCGACGGCACGGCCATCGCGACGGAGGAGTCGCTCGACGTCGCCGTCGCGCGTGGCGAATTCGTCATGACCGGCCTGCGGCGCATCGCAGGCGTCGATCTCGCCGCCTTCGCCGCGCGGTTCGGCGTGTCGCTCGACGTCGCCTTCCCGCACACCGTGGGGCTCGAACGCGACGGGCTGCTCGAGCGCGCCGACGGACGGTTGCGGCTCGCGCCGCAGGGGCTGCGCTTCGCCGACACGGTGTCGGCGACCTACCTGTGAGACGCGGCTGCGCGGCGGTCGTCCCGCCGCGCAGCCGTCCGGATCAGTAGCGGTAGTGGTCGGGCTTGTACGGCCCCGTGACCGGCACGCCGAGATACTCGGCCTGCTTCGCGGTGAGCGTCGTCAGCTTGACGCCCAGCTTGCCGAGGTGGAGCCGCGCCACTTCCTCGTCGAGCTGCTTCGGCAGCATGTGGACCTGCTTCTCGTACTTGCCGGCGTGCTGCCACAGGTCGAGCTGCGCCAGCACCTGGTTCGTGAACGACGCGCTCATCACGAACGACGGGTGCCCGGTGGCGCACCCGAGGTTCAGCAGACGGCCCTCGGCGAGCACGAGCACCGAGTGCCCGTCGGGGAAGACCCACTCGTCGTACTGCGGCTTGATCTCGATCTTGTGGACGCCCGGCAGCTTGGCGAGCCCGGCCATGTCGATCTCGTTGTCGAAGTGGCCGATGTTGCCGACGATGGCCTTGTCCTTCATGCGCGACATGTGGTCGGCGGTGATGATGCCGAAGTTGCCGGTCGCGGTGACGAAGACGTCGGCGCGATCGATGTAGTCCTCGATCGTCGCCACCTCGTAGCCCTGCATGGCGGCCTGCAGTGCGCAGATGGGGTCGATCTCGGTGACGACGACGCGGCAGCCCTGGCCGCGCAACGACTCGGCGCAGCCTTTGCCGACCTCGCCGAAGCCGCAGACGACGGCGATCTTGCCGCCCAGCATGACGTCACTGGCGCGGTTCAGGCCATCGATGAGCGAGTGGCGGCAGCCGTAGATGTTGTCGAACTTCGACTTCGTCACCGAGTCGTTCACGTTGATGGCGGGGAAGAGCAGCGTGCCCTTGCGCGCCATCTCGTAGAGACGGTGCACGCCGGTCGTGGTCTCCTCGCTGACGCCCCTCAGCCCGGGCGTGACGCGCGTCCACTGGCCCGGGTCCTCGCGGCTGATGCGGCGGATGAGCTCGAGGATGACGCCCCACTCCTCGGGGTCGTTGGCGGCGTCGAATGCGGGGATGGCGCCGGCCTTCTCGAACTCGAGCCCCTTGTGCACCAGCAGCGTCGCGTCACCGCCGTCGTCGACGATGAGGTCCGGCCCCTTGCCGTCGGGCCAGAGCAGCGCCTCGTTCGTGCACCACCAGTACTCCTCGAGGGTCTCGCCCTTCCACGCGAAGACGGCGATGCCCTTCGGGTCGGCCGGCGTGCCCTTGCGTCCGACGGCGACGGCGGCGGCGGCGGTGTCCTGCGTGCTGAAGATGTTGCACGACACCCAACGCACGTCGGCGCCGAGGTCGACGAGCGTCTCGATGAGCACCGCGGTCTGCACGGTCATGTGCAGCGAGCCCATGATGCGCGCGCCCTTGAGCGGCTGGGTCGCGCCATGCTGCGCCCGCAACGCCATCAGGCCGGGCATCTCCTGCTCGGCGAGCCGGATCTCCTTGCGGCCGAGCTCGGCGAGGGCGAGGTCGGCGACCTTGAAGGGCGGGCGGGGCGCGCCGGCGGTCGCGGGCTGCGCGGTCTCGAGCTGCGCGGTGTTGCTCATCGATGGGTCTCCTTCCGACGGCCGCCGTCCAGGCATCCGTCAATCAGGATGGGCAGATACTAGCCCCACCGACACCAGTCAACCCCAGAAGCACGAATGGCGCCGTCCCGCGAGAGGGACGGCGCCATGCCGTGCGGTCTGCGACGTCGCGACTACTTGATACCGGCAGCGCCGCGAAGGTCTTTCACGCGGTCGGTCCGCTCCCAGGTGAAGAAGTCACCTTCGGCCGGGCGGCCGAAGTGACCGTAGCTGGCAGTGGGCCGGTAGATCGGCTTCTTGAGCCCGAGGTGCTTGATCAGCGACGCGGGCTTGAAGTCGAACAGCTCGCGCACGATCGACGCGATCTTCTCGTCGGGCAGATTGCCGGTGCCGAAGGTGTCGACGAGGACGGACACCGGATCGGCGATGCCGATGGCGTAGGCCACCTGCACCTCGCAGCGGCTGGCGAGCTCGGCGGCGACGATGTTCTTCGCCACGTAGCGCGCGAAGTACGCCGCGCTGCGATCGACCTTGCTCGGGTCCTTGCCGCTGAAGGCGCCGCCACCGTGACGGCCGTAGCCGCCGTAGGTGTCGACGATGATCTTGCGACCGGTGAGGCCGCAGTCGCCCTGGGGGCCGCCGACGACGAACTTGCCGGTGGGGTTGATGAAGTAGACCGTTTCCTTGTCGAGGAACTCCGGCGGCACGACCTTCTTCACGACTTCCTCGATGATCGCTTCCTTGAGGGTGGCGTGCGGGACGTCGGCCCGGTGCTGCGTCGACACGACGACGGTCTTGGCGCGGACGGCCTTGCCGTCGCGATACTCGACCGACACCTGGCACTTGCCGTCGGGGAGCAGGAACGGGAGCTGGTTCGACTTGCGCGACTCGGCGAGCTGCTGGCCGATGCGGTGCGCGGCGTAGATGGCGAAGGGCATGTACTCCTTCGTCTCGTCGCAGGCGAAGCCGAACATCATGCCCTGGTCGCCGGCGCCCTGCTCCTTGTGGAGCCCCTCGCCGGCGGTGACGCCCTGCGAGATGTCGGGCGACTGCTTCTCGACCGCCACGACGACGGCGCAGCTGTCGCAGTTGAAGCCGGTCTCGGGCGTCGTGTAGCCGATGTCGCGGATCACGTCCTTCGCGATCTCGCCGAACTGGGCCGAGCCCTTGCTGGTGATCTCGCCGGCGACGACGACGACGCCGGTCTTGATGAGGGCCTCGCACGCCACCCGGCTGTCGGGATCCTGGGCGAGGAGCGTATCGAGAATGGCGTCGGAGATCTGGTCGCACACCTTGTCGGGGTGCCCCTCGTTCACCGATTCGGACGTGAAGACGTAGTCCTTCAGCATGATCGGCGGACCTTAGCCGACCGTCCCACGGAGTCGCAAGCGCGGACGGGACGCCTATTCCGCTTCGTTGAAGCGGGCGTCGACGAGCTCGCGGATGGCCGACACGGCCTCCTCCGCTTGCGGTCCCGTGGCGGCGACGTCGATGCTGCTGCCCTGCTCGGCGGCCAGCATCATGATGCCCATGATGCTGCGGCCGTTGACCACCTGACCGTCCTTGCCGACGGTGATCTCGGCCTCGAAGCGGTTGGCCGTCTGCACCAGCAGCACCGCCGCCCGGGCGTGCAGCCCGAGGCGATTGCGGATCTCGAGCGTGGCGCGGTGCTCGGGCCCGGCGCTCTCGCTCATGTCGGCGCCGTCACGCAGAAGATGTGCTCCTGGCCATAGCGCCGGATGAACTGCGCCAGCGACCGGGCGTCCATCTGGTGGCGGGAGCTCGACAGCTTGATGAGCATCGGCATGTTCACGCCGGCCACCACCTGGGCACCGGTTTCCTTTGCCACGGCCACGCTCAGGTTGGTCTGGGTGTCCCCGAGCATGTCGGTGACGATGAGGACGCCCTCCCCGCCGTCGACGCGCCGAACCGCCGCGGCGATGCGATCGCGGATCGACTCGGGTCCCTCACTCGGGGAGCTGGTGACCGCCTCCACGCTCTCGACCGAGCCCACGACGCTCTCGAGCGTCTGTACCATGGCCTCGCTCAAGTGTCCGTGCCCGACGACGACCAAGCCCACCATGGCTGGCGATCCTAGCGTCCCGATGCGCACCGCATCAAGCCGATTCGACTTCTGGTCATCGTTCGGTGTCGCGATGGCGGGTGAGCACACGATGCCCGCGCGCCGTCAGACGACGCCGGAGCTCCTCCACCAGCGCCACCGAACGGTGGCGTCCTCCGGTGCAGCCGACCGCGATGGTGAGATAGCTCTTCCCCTCACGCTGGTAGCGCGGCAGCGTGAACTCGAGCAGGTCCTCGATGCGCCGCAGGAACTCCTGCGTGTCGTCGCGCTCGAGCACGTATTCTGCCACCGCCGGATCGGTGCCGATCTTCGGACGCAGCTCCTCGACGAAGAACGGGTTCGGCAGGAAGCGGCAGTCGAGCGCGATGTCGGCGTCGGTGGGCAGGCCGTACTTGTAGCCGAACGACACCAGCGAGATCGTCAGCGTGCCCGCCTCGGGCGTTTCGAGCAGCTGGCGCAACGAGGCACGCAGCTCGTGGACGGTGAACGCGCTGGTGTCGACGATGCGGTCGGCGAGCTCGCGCAGCGAGCGCAGCGCCTCGCGCTCGCGCCGAATACCGTCGGCGAGCGAGCCGCCGTCGGCACCGGGGTGCGGGCGGCGCGTCTCGCTGAAGCGGCGCTGCAGGACGTCGTCGCTGGCATCGAGGTAGATCACCTCGAGCAGCACGCCGGCCGTGCGCAGCTCCTCGAAGACGCGCGGAAAATCGTGCAGGAAGCGCCGCTCGCGCGCATCGATGCCGAGCGCCACGCGACGGACCTCTTCACGCGAGCTCTCCCACAGCTCGATGAAGCGCGGCAGCAGTGCCACCGGCAGGTTGTCGATGCAGTAGAAGCCGAGGTCCTCGAGCACGTGCAGCGCCGTGCTCTTCCCCGAGCCCGACAGCCCGGTGACGACGATGGCCCGCAACCCGTTGCCGCTCATGCGCCTCCGCTGCTGCGCCGGCGCAGCGGCGCGGCGGCGCGATCGATGCGGGCGGCGAACTCGGCCGCGCTGTGACGTCCGCGCCACCGCAGCAGCTGATTCCGCGCCGCGGTCTCGATGAGCATCGCGATGCTGCGACCCGCCTGCACCGGAATGCGCACCAACGGCAGCGTGGCCTCGAGCAGCGTGTACGTCTCCTCGACCAGGCCGAGCCGGTCGGCGCCCTGCACCCACTCGCTGAGCTCGACGACGAGATCGATCTGCCGCTCGTCGAGCGTCGCCAGGGTACCGAAGAGCGCCTCGATGTCGATGACGCCGAGGCCGCGGATCTCCATGTGATGCTCGAGCAGCTCGGCGACGCGGCCGCGCAGCACGCCGGGCGAGATGCGTCGCACCAGCACCGCGTCGTCGGCGACGAGCCGATGCCCGCGCGACACCAGATCGAGCGCCGCCTCGCTCTTGCCGATGCCGCTGCGACCGAGGATCAGGATGCCGAGGCCGTGCACCTCGACCAGGCCGCCGTGCAGCGTGGTCTCGGGCGCGAGTCGCTCCTCGAGCCACGCGCTGGCGTTGCGGATGAACTCGGCCGTGCGCAGCGCCGACGTCAGCACCGCCACGCCCGCCGACTCTGCCGCCTCCGTCAGCACGACGGGCGGCGCCGTGCCGTTGCTGACGACGAAGCAGGCCACGCCACAGCTGGCCACGCCGGCGACGGCCCGTCGGGCGTCGTCGTGCCCGAGCGTGGCGAGGTAGCTGATCTCGCTGTTGCCGAGCACCTGAACACGGTCGGGATGGATCTGGGGCAGGAAGCCGGCGAGGGCCAGGCCGGGTTGCTGGATACGGGGCTTGCCGATCGGTCGTTCGAGGCCCCGGGTGCCCGCCACGAGACGCAACACCAGGGCGTCCCCGGCGGCGCCGAGCAGCTCGCCGACCGATACCGTCAATACCGCGCGTCCTCTTCGCGAATCGTCGTCCAGAGGTCGTGACCGTCGGCTGCCTGCAGGAGGCGCACGCGGAAGGCCTCGTCCTTCAGGAGGCGCGAGATCCGCGCCAGGGCCTTCAGGTGCGCGCCGGCCGAATCCTCGGGTGCCACCAGGAGGAAGAAAAGGTGCGTAGGCTTGCCGTCGAGGGAGTGGAAGTCGACGCCCTGGCGGCTGCGCCCGAAGGCCGCGAACACGCGCTTCAGGCCCGGCAGCTTGCCATGCGGGATGGCGACGCCGTCGCCGAGGGCGGTGCTGTTGAGCCGCTCGCGATCTTCCAGGGCCTGCACGAGGCGGGTGCGGTCGAGCTCCGGATGGTGCGCGGCGACCGCGCCGGCCAGCTCTACCAGCACGTCGGCCTTGTTGCGTGCCGCGAGCGTTGGAATGACCAGCTCCTCGGCGAGGATGTCCTCGATCTTCATGGTGTGCTTCCTACCGCCCCGAGGGCTTCAGCATGCCGACGCCGCCGTCCTTGCGCTTGTACACGACGGCGAGTTGTTCCGTGGCTTCGTTGGTGAACATCATCAGGTCGTCGTCGGAGCGTTCGAGTCGCGCGACGGCCGACGCCACCGACATGACCCGCGGCACCACGGTGCGTGTCTGCACGCGCACGCGCGGCCGCTCGACCTCTTCCGGGACGGACACGACGGCGCGCGGCGTGTCGCCACCCTTGCGCGTGTTGCGCTTCGTCTTGAGCTTCTGCGCCTGATGCTCGAGCTTGGCCACCGCGAGATCGATGGCCGAGTAGAGATCGTGCGTGGTCTCCTTCGCGAACAGCGGATGATGATCGGCCTGGAGCGTGATCTCCGCCATGTGCCGTTCCTTCGCGACCGCGAGGATGACATGGGCGTCGCCGGGACGACGAAGATACTTCTTCGTGACCCGGGTGATCTTCTCTTCGGCGTACGCGCGAAGGGCCGGCGTCGGATCGACGTGCCGGAACGTGACGGTGATCTGCATCAGGCCCCTCCTCGGGCCGCCGTCGTGGTCTGGTACTAGTAGACCTGCTTGCGCTTGGACGACGGCAGGATGCCCATGAGCTCGCGGTACTTGGCCACGGTGCGGCGCGCGATGTCGATCTGCTCCTTGGCCAGCAGCTCGGCGATGTACTGATCGCTCAGCGGCTTGCGCGCGTCTTCCTTGGCGATGATGGTCCGGATCTTCTCCTTGACGCTCTCGGCGGAGACTTCCTCGCCGTGACCGCTGCGGAGGCTCGAGGTGAAGAAATACTTGAGCTCGAACGTGCCCTGTGGCGTGTGAACGTACTTGCCCGCCGTGGCGCGGCTGACGGTGGACTCGTGCATGCCGATGTCGTTGGCGACGTCCTTCAGCACGAGCGGCCGCAGATGCGCCACGCCGCGATCGAGGAAGTCCATCTGGAACTTCACGATGCTCGACGTGACCATGTAGAGCGTGCGCTGGCGCTGGTGGATGGACTTGATGAGCCACGCCGCCGCCCGCATCTTCTCCTGGATGTAGCCCCGCGCCTCGGGCGAGCCGTTGCCACCGAGCATCTGGCGGTAGAACGACGAGACCCGCAGCCGCGGCAGACCGTCTTCGTTCAGCGTGACGACGTACTCGTCGCCGACCTTCTGGACGTAGACGTCGGGCGTGACGTAGCGCGTCTCGCCTTCGCTGAAGTCGCGGCCCGGCTTCGGCTCGAGCACCGAGACGATCTTCGTGGCCTCGGCGACCTGTTCGATGGTGCAGCCGAGCTCGCGCGCGAGGCGATCGAAGCGGCGGCTCTCGAGCATGACGAGGTGATCGCGCACGATGCGCGACGGCAGCGCGTCGTCGGCGAGACCGAGCTGACGCAGCTGGATCAGCAGACACTCCGCCAGATCGCGCGCGGCGACGCCGGGCGGATCGCAATCCTGGATGCGACGGAGCACGCGATCGACCATCGACGTGTCGGGCCAGACGTTGGCGAGGAACGCGATCTCCTCGACCGACAGCGTGAGATAGCCGTCCTTGTCGAGACTGCCGATGATGAGCGCGCCGATCTCTTTGTCGGCCTCGGGCAGATCCGACAGGCGCAGCTGCCACATGAGGTGATCGGGGAGCAGCGTGCGCTTGACGAGGATGTTCTCGAGCGCGGGACGTCGCTCGTCGTCGTCGTCGCGACTGCCGCCGCCGACCGAGCCGTGCATGTCGTTGCTGTACGTCTCGGCGAATTCCTTCCAGTCGATCTGGTCGATGCTGGAGGCTTCGGCGACCTCGGGCTGCGCGGGTGCCTCGGTCTGCTGCCACTCCTCGAGACCGTTCTGGCCGTCGACGGTGGGGAGTTGGATCTCGCCGTCGGGCTTGTCGTCGACGAGGTGCTCTTCGAGGACCGGGTTCTCGGTGAGCTCCTGGTCGATGAGCGTCTCGAGCTCCGCGCGCGACACCTGGAGGATCTTGATGGCCTGCCGCAGCTGCGGCGTCATGACGAGCTGCTGCGTCAGACGGTGCTGCAGTACGATGCGCGTATCGGCCATCAGCGGACCCCGACGGGGCTAAAGTCGGAACTTCTCACCGAGGTAGATCTCACGCGCTCGTCGGCTCGCAGCGATGTGGGCAGGGACACCTTCTTCGAGCACCGCGCCTTCGTTCACGATGTACGCGCGGTCACATATACCAAGGGTTTCACGCACGTTGTGATCCGTGATGAGGACGCCGATGCCCCTCGTCTTTAACTGAGTGACTATGCTCTGAATGTCAACCACGGCGATGGGGTCGATGCCTGCGAAGGGCTCGTCCAGGAGCATGAAGGACGGCGAGATCACCAACGCCCGCGTGATCTCGAGGCGCCGACGCTCGCCACCGGACAGTGACTGCGCCTTGCTCTTCGCGAGCCGTGCGATGCCGAGCTCGTCGAGCAGCTGCTGCAGGCGTTCGGCACGCTCCGCGGGTGTCATCCGGAGCGTCTCCAGAATGCACAGGATGTTCTGCTCGACCGTCAGCTTGCGGAAGATCGACGCTTCCTGCGGCAGGTAGCCGATGCCGCGCCGAGCGCGCTCGTACATCGGCAGCTGCGTGACGTCCTCACCGTTCAGCAGGACGCGTCCGCCGTCGGGATGCTGCAGCCCGACCAGCATGTGGAAGCTCGTGGTCTTGCCGGCACCGTTCGGCCCGAGCAGGCCGACGATCTCGCCGGCGTGCACTTCGATGGAGATCTGGTTCACGACGCAGCGACCGCTGAACGACTTCGTCAGCCCCTCGCCACGGAGCAGGGCCGTGCTCACGCCGTTCACTCCTCGGCCGCCTTCTTCGCCGCTCCCCCGGCGCGCTTCGGCTTGTCGGGAGCGATGGCGGCGCCGTCCTTGCCCGGGAACAACACGGCCTTGACGCGCTTGCGACCGCCCTCGACCACGCTGCGATCCTCGTCGAGGTAGACGACGACGCGATCGCCCGCGACCTCGTTCTTGCCCTCGTGCAGCACCGGCGTGTCGGTGAGGATGAGCGTGCGCTTGCCCTGATCGAACACCGCGCGGCCGCCGACCGCCCAGCGCGCGCCCTGATCGATGCGGACGTTGCCGGTCGCCACGATCTCCTGCACGCGCGCGCTCTCGTCGGGCTCGGCTGGTGCGGCCGGCGCTGCCGGTTCGGCCGGTGCATCGCCGGCCGCGCCGGCGGGCTTCGGTGCTGCGGGCGCCGCCGCGAGCGTGATGGTGAGGTTGTCGCTCTTGAGCTTGACGTCGCCCTGCACGACCTCGACGCTGCCGCGATAGACGACGACGTTGGCCTTGTAGTCGTACTCGAGGTTGTCGGCGGTGACGGTGATGGGATCCTTGCGGTTGCCACCGAGCTTACCAAGCCCGAGCAGCCCACCACCGGGCGCCTCCTCGGCGGTCGGCGCCGCGGCGACTGATCGCGCCAGCAGCAACGCCGCCAGCACCAACACCAGGCGCTGGCGATCAGGACGGCTTCGCATCGCTCCTCAGGACGGTCCGCACCTCGGCCAGCAACCGGATGCGCTGCGGCTCGACGTCGACCTCCATGCCCACACCGTTGACGTCGATCGCCTTGCCCTTGATGCTCACCGGACCCGCCGCGCTGATGCGGTCGCTGGCGCGATCGTAGTTGGCCTCCTCGGTGTGCAGCTCGAGATCGTCGATCCAGACGCCGACGGCCCCCGTGAGCACCACCGAGGCGATCTCCTTGCCCTGGTTCTCGAGCACGAGGCGGCCCTCGCTGCCGACGAGCCGTCCGCGGCGGCGGCCGTCGGTCTCGTAGAAGGTGATCTCGGGATCGCGCACGACCACTTCGTTGCGCGCCTCGAAATACTGGCCGTCACTGGCCGTGATCTCCCACTCCATCCGCCCACTCTTCACCTTCACACGGCGGAAGTTCCGGATGTGCTGGGCCACCTGCGGTAGCAGCTGGATGCCCAGCTCCTCGAGCGAGCGCGGCGCCCGCTCCGCAACGTTGCGCCACACCTGGTAGCCGATCCCGGCGAGAGAGACGGCCACAACGACCAGTAAACCGGCGCGCAGCCGTGACCTTCGCATGGGGGATCCGTCGAGCAGCACGAGCTACCACGGGGGGGTGGGGGTGTAAAGGTGAAGCGGCTCATCACGCGCGATGGTCGCAAACCCCGCGTACGACACGCGGTGGCTTGCCATCGTCAGCGCGATGCGGAAGGAGAACGGGGATGTCCCAGGCTGGCCCACGCGCGTCCGAACCGGTGGGCCTCGAGTCGGCGCTCGACCGCTTTCCCCCTCGCATGCTGCTGCGTGGACGCGACTACGCGGCGCAGGGTCGCGTCGTGCTCATGACCGTCACGGAGAACCGCATCCGGGCGGTCGTACGCGGCACCTCCATGTATCAGGTGGAATGGCGGCGGGAGGGCGAACGCTGGATTCCCGAGTGCACGTGCCCGGTGGCGCCGGAGTGCAAGCACGCGGTGGCCGTCGTGCAGGCGGTGCTCGCCACCGACGATCCGAGCATCCCGCGGCCGACACGCACGTCGCGCATGCCGCCGGCGCTGCGTCAGCTCCGCACCTCGGCGCCGGGATGGCCGCGCGAGCAGGCCCTCTTCGCGCTGCTGCAGGGCCATGCCGTGTCGCAGCTGGTGTACGCGAACGTGTTCACGGCGATGCTGGCCGAGCCCGACCCCGACCTGCGGTGCTGGCGCGTCGCACGCGAGGTCGCGCATCGCGCGCAGGGCTGGCTGCCGGCAGGGCTCGAGCCGTATCGCAATCGTCCCGACCTCGCCGAGCGCGGTCAGGAGCTGGCGCGTACCGAGGTCGCGAACGAGCTCCGACAGTGGGCGCGCTGGCGGCAGCCCGTCGTCGAGCGCCGGCTGCGGCTCGTGTTCGATCTAGCGCACAGCGGCGACGGTCCCGTCGTTCTTTGTCACGCGCGCATCACGACGTCGCGAGTCGACGACGCGCCACGCACCACCCACCAGCTCCGCCAGCTCGCCGGCGAGGTGCGACGCGATCCGCGCCTGCTGCCACCGCGCGAGGCCTCGCTGCTGACGTGGATGAGCGAGCGCAGCATCGGCGGCAGCGATCTGCCCGACGCCATGCACGGCGCGCTGCCCGAGCTGCTGGTCCGCGTCGCCGAATCGCCGCTGGCGAGCTGGAGCGACGACGTCCCCGCCGATCTCGCCATGCTCGCCGGCGTGACGCCCGGCGACGTGCTCCGTCTGTCGCCCGATCCGGTCCAGCTGTTGCCCACGTGCATCGCCCGCGACGGTCGACCGTGGGTCGAGATCGCCGTCGTGTGGCCGGACGGACACACGCGACCGATCGAGCGCACCATTCTCGTCGAGCGCCACGATCCGTACGCCGTCGGCCTCATCACGGGCCTCGTGCTCGCCGAGGGCACGTTCTTCACCGTCACGTCGGCGTTGCCGGCGCGGATGAGCCGTCGCATCGAAGAGGCCAACGGACTGCCGCTCGACCCCGCCGATCCGGACGGGCTGCTGCCGCTGCTCGCCGAGCGCTTTCCGCACGTGCGCACGACGCTGGCGTCGCACACGCGCGTGCACCCGGTCGACGTCGTGGTCGCGCTCGATCTGCGCGACGACGACTGGATCCAGCTGCGCGTGCTGGCGCGCACGGGCGGGTGGCGGCCCGGCGATGCGATCGCGCCGGGCACCCGCGTCTTCGAGTACGGACCGGGCGGCGGATGGACACGCCTCACCGGCGGCAGCGGCGCCAACGAGTACGGCTCGATCGGCGTCGAATCGGTATCGGCCATGCCGCTGGCGCCGGCGCTGCCCGCCCCCGACGCCTGGCTCGAGACGCCCGATCCCGAGGCCACCACACCGGTCACGACGTGGCTTGCCACGACCGCAGCGCGCGCGCTGACGGAGCGTGACGCCCCCGAGGGCATCAATCCGAACGTCGGCTGGTGGATCCGGCCGGGAAAGCGAGCGATGGACGCGCTGGTCGCGGCCTGGGAGCAGCGTCCGCCGAACGTCACCTTCTTCGGCACCGCGCGCGTTCGCCGGCTGCTCGACGCGCCGGCGCGTATCGTGCCGCGCGTGCGCATCGCGAACAGCGGCCTCGACTGGCTCGCGGTCTCGGCCGAGTGGGCGGCAGAAGGCGCCGCGCTCACCACCGAGGAGCTGGCGCTGCTGCGCGCGGCGAAGACGCGCTTCGTGCGATTGCCGTCGGGCTGGGTGCAGCGCGAGGTCGCCGAGCAGCACGAGGAGATGGCGCACCTTTTGGCGGATCTCGGCATCGACGCCGACGACGCCGAGCAGCGCATCACGGTGTGGCAGCTCGCCGGCGCGCGCCCCGAGAGCCTGCAAGAGCTCGCACGCATCGGCATCGATCCGGAGACGCTGCGCGCCGTC
>DASYLJ010000020.1:0-26610 GCA_036009625.1 Binatia bacterium | reverse complement strand
TCGCTTCACCCTTGATCAACTGCAGGAGCAGCTCGACCTTTCGCCGAGCGGTCCATCGTTGAAAGTCCTTGTCCATCGTCCCTCCCTCTGGACCCGGGCACTATGCCCTGTCCAGTCCTGGAGGGGGACGACCTCAGCACGCCGTACTCGTGCACATACGTGTGGTGCCGCCGGCAGAGCGAGCACAGGTTGTCGAGCGACGTCGTCCCGCCACGCGCCCATGGCACCACGTGGTGGCCGTCGACCCGGCGGTTCGTGCAGCCCGGGAACCGGCAGCTGCGGTCACGCAGGCGGAGCGCGCGCCGGAGCAACGTCGGGATCGAACGACGGCGCCGGCCGACGTCGAGGACGTTTCCGCGGGAATCCTCCACGACCTCGACGACGGCCGCATCGCACGACAGCCGCTCCGCCGTCGCCGGCGGTAGCGCCGTGCCGTCGTCGAGCGTGGCCCCTGCGTCACTCCCGGCATCGACATGCACGACCACCTCCATCGGAGGTCCCGCCTCCGTCGAGCCGCTCAGGTACGTCTCGACGACGGCCACGAACGCGTCGGTTCGTCGCATCGGGCCCCACCGCGTTTCTGCGGGAACGTCGGTCGCCGTCCACGACCGCGACAGCGCGAGCTCGATGGCCCGACGAACCATCGCGGCCTCCTCGGGACGGAGCTGAATGTCGAGCCGGACGAACCCCGCCTCGGTGTCGTGCTCGCGGACCCACCGGGTGTCCTCCTCGTCGCCGGGGAGGCCGTCTGCCGCGTTCCGCATCGCCGTGCGGTAACCGCGGCAGATGCGCTCCAACTGCGACGCCGTCGATGCGCGCGCCATGGCCAGTAGCGCGTCTTCGTTCTCGGGCCCGGCGACCCGGGTGAGAGCACGTACCTTCGAGTAGCTGACCTGGCCGAGCCTGAGCGCCTCGTCGGTCTGGGGGAGGGCACGAAGCGCCCGGGCCACCCGCACGTGTTCGCGTGCCGGGCCGAGCTCGAGGCCCACGCGCCAGGACAGCCAGTGGGCACAGGTGAGCGCGCCCTGATCGGCCCAGCCGCCCGACTCGTCGAAGCGACCGATCAGCGTCAGTAAGCGGTGGGTGGCGGCGTCGAGATGGGCGGCGAGCTCGGCGATCTCGTCGCCGAGACGCTCGCGATCCGCGGGAGGAACGTGCATGAACCCATTGTACCATACGGGTTTGCGCCCTCGTGGCGTGGGCGGTGAGGGGCGCCGCGCAGCACGGTCGGCGATTCGCGCCCCGCGTGCGCGCTGCGCGTGTGCACGCCGCTCCACGTGCATCGTGGAGGCCGCGTGGCGCGAGCGCGTGACGCAGAGAACGGCTCTCGCGAAAACCTGTCAAGCCTTGAGCAGGAACATCGCTCACGATGTGGAGCCGTCCGAGGGCACGCGAGACGGGCGTCGCCTTCGGCGGTGCCGAGCATGCCGTTCGGCACGCACCGCCATGACGCACTCGCCGTGCGCTCCGCACGCTTTGCACCCGTCGCGAGCGCGGGCATCATCGGCCGACATGCCGTTCACGCTCGCCCATCCCGCCGCGGCGGCCCCGCTCCGTCGCGTCCTCGGTCGCTACGGTGTCCTGTCGGCGCTCGTGATCGGCAGCATGGCGCCGGATGCGGTCTACTTTCTGCCGCTGCGCGTGTCGCAGCCGGCGAGCCATTCCGTCGCCGGCGTGTTCTGGTTCTGTCTGCCGATCGGGCTGGTTGCGTTCGCGATCTTCCACCTGCTCGTGAAGGTGCCGGCGACGGCGCTGCTGCCGGTCGCCCTGCAGCACCGGCTGCCGCCAGTGCGCCACGCGTTTCCCGCGGTGCCCGCTTTCGGCGTGATCCTGTCGCTCGTCGCCGGCGCGATGACGCACGTCGCGTGGGACGCCTTCACCCACGCCGAGACGCTGCCGGTGACGTTCGTGCCATGGCTCCGGACCCATCTGTTCCGCGTGAGCGACTTCGACGTGGCGGTGTGGAAGTTGCTCCAGCACGTGAGCACCGTCGTCGGGCTGGCGTTGCTCGGGTGGTGGACGTGGGCGGCGCTGCGCGATCGACCGCCGATCGTGCAGCCCACCGTGCCCGTCCTGGCGCCGGCGACGAAGGCCGCGATCGTGACCCTGCTCGCGCTCGCGGTCGGGACGGCCGCCGTCGCGGGTGTCCTGCACGCGCCGCCGTCGGAGTGGACGCTCGGCGCCTGGCGCCTGCCGGTGCGGCGCGCCGTGGTTGCGGCGATGCAGGCGTTCGGCGCAGCGACCCTGGCGATCGCCGTCTGCTGGCGCGCGCTCAGCGTCCCTGTCACGACCCGTCGCTGACCCGCACCGTCGTCATCATGCCGGCCTCGGCGTGCTCGAGGATGTGGCAGTGCAGCATCCAGTCGCCGACGTCGAGCGGCACCAGGCCGACGTCGATCGTCTCTTGCGGATGCACGAGCGCGGTGTCGCGCCAGTACGGCTCGTCGACGGCGGAGCCGTTGCGCGCCAGCACTTTGAAGAACGTCCCGTGGATGTGCATCGGGTGCAGGCGGTAGGAGCGGTTTGTGAAGCGCAGATGGGCGAACCGGCCGCGGGGCAGGGTGGCCAGCGGCGTCATCGCGTGATGGCCGACGTGGGCCAGGCCGTTCAGCGTCCACTCGATGCCGAAGGGACCACCGCGGCGCGCGTCGATGTCGATGGTGGTCACGGGGACCTCGTCGGGCACGCGCCACGTCGGCACATACCCCTGCGCCGGTGACGGGAAGTCGGGCGTCGGCACCGGCTCGCCTGCGACCCGGATCGTCGCGAGCGGGAACGGACGGCGCGTGAAGCGATCGGTGACGACGATCTCGCGCCCGCTCCAGTCGGACGGCACGGTGAGGTCGAGGTCGAGCCGATTGCCGGGCGCCAGCTCGAAGCCCCCGAGCGGGAGCGGCTGCGGCGTGTAGAGGCCATCGACGGCGATGACCTGCGGCGTCAGCTCGCCGAAGTCTGGCTCGAAGACGCGGCCGTTGGCGGTGTCGAGGAGACGCAGCCGGATACGCTCGCCCGGTCGTACCTCGAGCACCTCGTTCAGCTTGCCGTTCACCGTCACGACGTTGCCCCAGCGGCCGTCGTGCATGAGATCGCCCGGCGTGTTGAAGCGCGGATCGATCTCGCCGTCTGCGCCGAGGCGCCAGTCGTCGAGCACCCAGACCACGTCGCGCGAGTACGGCGGCGGCTTCGCCTCGTCGACGATCAGGACGCCGTAGAGCCCGCGTTCCACCTGCTCGCTCGAGCGCAGATGCGGATGGAACCAGAACGTGCCGGCGTCGCGCGGCACGAAGTCGTAGACGAACGTGTCGCCGGGCTTCACGGGCGGCTGGGTGACGCCGGGCGCGCCGTCCATCGCGTTCGGCAGCCGCACGCCGTGCCAGTGCACCGTGGTGTCGTCGGGGAGGCGGTTCGTGAACGTGACGCGCAGGCGCTCGCCGACGCGGGCACGCAGGATCGGTCCCGGCACCGTCCCGTCGTACGCCCAGACGTGCAGCGGCCGGCCGTCGAACATCGGCAGGACCGTCGGCGCGGCGTCGAGGGTGTACTCGCGCACTGCCCCCGTCGCAGCGACGGTCGCGGGGTATGCGCCGTCGAACTCCCGTGTCAGCGACGTGACCGGATCGTCCGGCCCACAGCCGAGGACGGCTGCGAGCAGCAACGCCAGCAATGGCGGGGGCTTCGACATGGCCGGAGGCGCACCCTACGCGAGGCCGGGGTGCGTGTCAGTCGACCTGCTTTCCCGCGGCGCCTGGCCGTGGTTGAGGATGGACCGATGGGTCTCGCCGACGTCCACGCGCACCTGACGCACCCCCGACTCGCACCCGACGCCGACGCCATCGTGGCCCGCGCCCGCGCAGCCGGCGTGACGACGATCGTCAGCAACGGCCTCAACCCCGCCGACAACGCCGCGGTTCTCGCCTTGGCCGCCCGCCATCCGATGGTCCGGCCTGGCCTCGGCTTCTACCCCGTCGATGCCGTCATGAACGAGCTGCTGGCGCTCGACGTCGACTATCCGCGCGACGTCGAGCCCGTCACCGCCGACGAGGGGGTGGGGTGGGTCGAGGCGCACGTCGAGCAGGCGTTCGCCATCGGCGAGATCGGTCTCGACGGGCACTGGGTGCCGGAGGCGCTGTGGGCTCGCCAGGAGGAGGTCTTCCGGCGGATGGTCGCCCTCGCCATGGCAGCCGACAAGCCGATCATCGTCCACACCCGGAAGCGCGAGCGCCGGACCTTCGAGATACTTCAGGAACTCGGCGCGACGCGGGTCAACTGGCACTGCTTCGGCGGCAAGGTGGCGTTGGCGCGGACGATCGCCGAGCACGGCCACTGGTTCTCCATCCCCGCCAACGCGCGTCGATCCGAGAGCTTCACCCGTATGCTCGAGACGCTGCCGCGCGACCGTCTGCTGCTCGAGACCGACTGCCCGTACCTCGGTCCCGAGCGCGACCAGACCAACGAGCCGGCCAACGTCGCCGGTACCGCCGCGTATGCCGCCGCGCTGTGGGAGACGTCGCCCGAAGACGTGACGGAGCGCATGGCAGACAACTTCCTGCGGCTGTTTCGTACGTCGCCGTAACGATTTCTGCTTGAGACTCGACCCGCCGACGGCTCGAATGACGATCGAGTATGTCGGAACCGTCGGACGCCAACGAGTTGATCGGAGGTCCACGGGCCGCCATAGCCGTCGGCGCCTGCCTCCTTGCGGTGGCGCTGGCACTCGGCAGCAGCACCGAGGCGTTCCTCGATCGGGCCGTGCAGGCGGACGGCGTGGTCCGCTGGCGCTCGCGCGGCGCGCTCCTCGTGCGACTCGACGAGGGCCGTGCCCGCACCGTGCCGGTGCGACGTCCCTGGTTCTCGATGCCGTGGTCCTATCCGGTCGCCGAGCGCGTCACCGTGCTCTACGATCCGCACGCCGACTACGACGTGGCGTTCTTCCCGCCGCGCGCCCGCGTCGCGTCCTGGCCGCACCTCTGGTTCGACACCGTGTTCTCCGGTGCCGCCGGTATCGTCTTGCTCGGCATGGGCGTGCTCTCGCTGCTGCTGCCGCATCGGATCCGCGTCGGCCTGCGCCTGACGGCCCTGCGCCGCGCGGCTTGAGCCCGGCCATGCTCCCGTCCTATGCGGGGGCATGCGCATCGGTCTCTTCGCCCCCATCTCGAATCCGTTCGGGACCCGCGAGTACATCACCACGATCGGCCTCGGGGCCGAGGAGCGTGGCTTCCACGAGTTGTGGATCGCCGAGCACGTCGTGCTGTTCGACGAGTATGCCTCTCGCTACCCCTACGCCGACGACGGGCGCGTCCCGGCGCCCGCGGAAGCCGGCTTCCTCGACCCGTTCGACATCATCAGCTTCCTCGCCGCGCTGACCACCCGCATCCGGCTCGGCACCGGCATCTGCCTCGTGCCGCAGCGCAACCCGGTCTACACCGCGAAGGAGGTCACCAGCGTCGACTGGCTGTCGAACGGTCGCTTCGACTTCGGCGTGGGCGTGGGCTGGCTCGCGGAGGAGTTCCAGGCGGTGGCGACGCCGTTCGAGGAGCGCGGCGCGCGCACCCGCGCCTACCTCGAGGTGATGAAGCGGCTGTGGTGCGATCCGGTGTCGTCGTACGAGGGCCGCTTCTACTCGCTGGCGCCGACGCGCCAGTACCCGAAGCCGATCCAGCAGCCGCATCCGCCGATCTATTTCGGTGGCGAGAGCGACGCCGCGATCCGGCGCGTCGCCGACATCGGGCAGGGCTGGTACCCGTTCAACATGGAGCCCACGCCGCTCGGCGAGCGCATCGCCGCGCTCGACCGCGAGCTCGCGAAGCGCGGCCGCTCGCGCCAGGACGTCTCCATCGTCACCTGCCCGTACATGAAGCCCTGCGACCTCGACGCGGTGAAGCGCTATCGCGACCTCGGCGTCGAGCAGGTCATCATCCTGCTGATGGCGTTCAGCGCCGACGACGTCCCGCGCGTGCTCGACGAGCTGGCGGAGTCGATGGTGGTGCCGGCGGCGGCGCTGTAGCCACAGCGATTTTTCTTGTGAAACGACGAAAAATCGGGGCATAGGACTCACCGTCGTTGGGGGAAATCCCCCAACGCGGCAGCACCTGTGGCGGCTCGGCGCGCCGTTCGACATGGCACGGATACTGGATAGAGGCGCGCATCCTCAGATGCGGCAGTCGAACCAAACGGGGGCTCTCGTGGACAATCCTCGCACTCGGATCGGTGGATACCTGGGTCTGGTGGGCGCTCTCGTCCTCGGTTGCACGTCGGTCGCGCGGGCAGGCGTCGACGTGAGCACGGTGGCGACGGTCGCCGGCACGGTGGTGCAGGGGACGATCACCCTGACCAACACGTCGTCGTCGCCGGCCAGCATCACGTCGGTACGGAACAGGTTGGAGGTGCGGTTCGACGACGGCTACGTCCCGCCGGGCCTGCCGGTCGGAAGCCGCGCCGACTACTATGTCGTCGCGACCACCTTCCCCGCGGCGCCGGCGTCTCTGCCGGGGCACGGCACGGTCAACCTCCCGTTCAGTATCAATACCTGCGACGCCGGCGTGGCGAGATATCCGAGCAGCCTCGCGGAGGACGTTCGCAGTGCCGTCCTCGTGACGACCCCGTCGGGGAGCGAGGACGCGGATTCCGACAACGCGCCCGCCCCGAACCAGAACATGTGTCCGGTGTGCGGCAACGGCGTGCGTGAGGCGGCCGAACAGTGCGACGGTGGCGGCTGCTGCACGGCGGCGTGCACGTTCGCCGGCAACGGGACGTCGTGCACCGACGGCAACGCCTGCACCCAAACCGATCAGTGCCAGAGCGGCAGCTGCGTCGGCAGCAGTCCGGTGACGTGCACGGCCTCGGACCAGTGCCACACGGCGGGTATCTGCACGCCGGCGACCGGCGCGTGCACGAATCCTGCGAAGCCCAACGGCACCACCTGCAACGACGGCAACGCCTGCTCCACGAGCGACGTCTGCTCCGGCGGCGCGTGCGGCGGCACGCCGATGAACTGCGACGACGGCAACGGCTGCACCACCGACTCGTGTGCCGGCGGCAGCTGCGCGCACGCCAACAACGCGGCGCCGTGCGAGGACGGCAACGTCTGCACCAGTGGCGACACCTGCGGCGGCGGCCAGTGCGTCAGCGGCGGCGCCCGCAGCTGCGACGACAATCACGCCTGCACCACCGACGCGTGTGTCGTCGGCACGGGCTGCACCCACACCGAGACGCCGGTCTGCGACACCTGTCATGCCGGCGACTGCACGACGTGCCGGACGCAGTGTGCCGCCGACGGCACGGCGTGCAGCGAGGGCTGCTGGACGGGCTTCCTGGCGTGCCTGAACGGCTGCGGCAACCAGACCTACTGTGCGGCCTTCTGCCAGGCTGACTTCGCGCAGTGCGCGAATGCGTGCCCGTCGGAGACGACGTGCAACAGTGCCTGCGACGCCGGCAACGGCTGTGGGGCCGGCTGCACCGTGCCGGTCCCCGACGCGGACGGTGACGGTGTCGGCGACGCGGTCGACAACTGTCCGTCCACGCCGAACCCGTCGCAGGCCGATCGTGATACCGACGGTCTCGGGGACGCCTGCGATCCGCAGACGTGTGGCAACGGCACGGTCGAGGGCAGCGAGGCGTGCGACGGCGGCAGCTGCTGCACGGCGCAGTGTGCCGTCGCGGCAAACGGCAGCGCGTGCAACGACGCCAACGCCTGTACGCGAACCGATCAGTGCCAGGCCGGCTCGTGCGTCGGCGGCAACCCGCTCTTGTGCGGCGCGTCGGACCAGTGTCACGCCGCGGGCACCTGCAACCCCACGACAGGCGCATGCAGCAATCCGGCTCGTCCCGACGGAACCACGTGCAACGACGCCAACGCCTGCTCGACCGGTGACGCCTGCGTGGCCGGCTCCTGCGTCGGTACGGCCATGACCTGCAACGACGGAAATGCCTGCACCGACGACGCCTGTGCCGCCGGCAACTGCGTGCACACCAACAACACGCGTCCGTGCGACGACGGCAACGCCTGCACCAGCAGCGAGGTCTGCGCCGGCGGACAGTGTGGCGGGGGCGGCGCGGTCGACTGCGACGATCACAATGCCTGCACCGCCGACGCCTGTGGTGCGCCCGACGGCTGCATGCACACGCCGGTCGACGGCTGCGTGTGCGACGTGACCGCCTGCAGCACGTGCAGCGGGCAGTGCAGCGCGTGCTCGACCAGCTGCTGGGCCGGCTTCACCGCCTGCCTCGACGGCTGCTCGACGCTGACCTACTGCGCGGCGTTCTGCCAGGTCGACCTCGGGCAGTGCCTCGGGACGTGCCCCGGAGCCGGATGCCAGAGCGCGTGCGACGCCAGCAACGGCTGCGGCAGTGCATGCACGCCGCTGACGGCGCCCACCGACGGCGATGGCGACGGCGTTGCCGACGCCGCCGACAACTGCGTCGCCGACGCGAACCCGGACCAGTCGGACCTCGACGGCGACGGCGCCGGTGACGTCTGCGATCCGAACGATGCCGGGATGGCGTCGAGCGAGATCACCGTGAAGCCGGGTGCGGCCGGCATGGCGAAGGGCCGTGTCAGCCTGAAGGGAACGTTCGTCACCACCGGATCGACCGACGTCTTCGACGCGTCCGGCGCGATCGCGGTGACGGTCTCGTGCGGCGCCGGTGGCCCGGTGCTCGCCAGCTGGCCGGTGGATCAGTGCCGCGCCCGCAGCGCGAAGCGGATCACCTGCGCCTCCCCGGACCGCTCGGCGTCGGCGACCTTCTCGGCCGGCAAGGCGGGCGCGTGGAAGTACAAGGTGACGATGAGCGGGCTGTCGATGGTGTCGCCGTCGATGCCGCCGGTCAGTGTCGGCATCCGACACGGGCAGGGTCGGATCGATCGCGTCGGTGGTCTCACCGTCTGCGTGTCGTCGACATCGACCCTGCGGTGCGCGATGCCGTGAGTCGTGTGTGGGCGGGTCGTCTCAGGAGGCAGACGCGAGACGACCCGTCGGCGCGCAGTGACGCGCGCCGCCGGCGAGACGCACCAGCGCCAGGAAGCGCGGCACGTAGTCGCGACAGGTGGCGGGCAGCAGGCCCTCGTCGGCGAGCTGCCAGAACGTCTCGTAGCCACCGCTCGCCATGGCGCGATCGACCCGACCCTCGCCGGCATTGTACGCCGCCAGCGCCAACGGCCAGTCGCCGTAGCGGCCGAACAGGAAGTCGAGATAGCGGGCCGCCGCACGGGTCGCGTGCTCCGGGTGCAGGCGATCGTCGCGACGTCGCGTGATCGTCAGTCCGAAGCGACGTGCTGCGGGACGACGGAGCTGCCACAGCCCGACGTCGCCGTGCCGGCCGCGCGCCCCGACACGGAAGCCGCTCTCGATCGCGGGCAACAGCGCCAGGGCCTCGGGCAGGCCGACGTCGGCCAGGATGGCGCGCATCGCGGGCAGGTAGGCGGCGCCGCGCGCGAGGCTCTCGTCCACCGTCCGGCGGAGCCCCTGCTGCGACTGCATGCGCTCGGCCCAGTCGTCGATGCGCGGATGCTCGACGCAGTCGATCGACGTCGGCCCGTCGGTCTCGGCGATCAGCGGCTTCGCCTCCTGCGGGACCTTGTTGCGGGTCGTCGTGCAGCCCGCGAGGCCCGCGAGCAGCGCCAGATAGATGAGTGCCGGCCGCCGCATGCCGGGGACCAAGCAATCGGCTTGCCCAACCGTCGACGCGTGATCGGTGTCACCCGTGGGGCAGGACGCCCCGCGTCAATGCGAATCTTTCCGCGGGCGTGTCAGCGGGATGACGCGCCCCGGTCAGACCTCCCCACTCGCGTGCGGATCGTCGGTGCTGCTTTCGTGACCACTCGTGAACGCAGTTGGCGATTTCCTGGCGGGACGTCGTAAGACACCCGGCTGGAGGATCCCGATGCCCCAGAACGTTCCCGCCTTCCAGTTCAGCGACGACGCCAAGCGTGTCCGACAGGTCATCTACGAGCGCTGGTGTGCCGACGGCCATGCGCCCAACCTGCGCACCGTCCACGAAGCCACCGGGCTCGATCGCCTGCGTCTGATCGAGATCTATCGCGAGCTCGACCTCGGCCTGATCGTCACCATCGAGCAGAGCACCAACCACGCCGCGATCCTGAAAGCGCAGCCGTTCTCGAGTTATCCGAGCCAGGTGGCGGTGCACCTCGACGGCCGCTTCCACTGCTGGGCCGGCTGCGCCATGGAATCGATGGCGATCTCGCGCATGCCGCCGTTCGCCGGCCGCGAGCTCCAGCTCGAGTCGTACTGCGCCTGCTGCCTGGCGCCGGTCTCGCTGACGGCGCGCGACGGCAACGTCCAGGCCGCGTCCACGACGGCGCCGCTGATCCACGTCAGCACCACGCCGCGGGACTGGAACGCCGTCAACATCGTCTGCATGTGCGACAGCATGAACTTCGTGCTCGACGCCTCGCACGCCGAGGCCTACGAGCGACAGATCAGCCGGCGCGGCGTCCTCTTCACGCTCGAGCAGGCGAAACGATTCGTCACGGGGACTGGCGACGCTCGCATGCACCGCTACGATTGGGAGCCGGTACCGTTGATTCCGTCGCGCGTCATCGCCGGCGTCAAGGCGATCGGCGTCG
The DNA here is from genome assembly GCA_036009625.1 of Binatia bacterium. Lineage (GTDB taxonomy): Bacteria > Desulfobacterota > Binatia > DP-6 > DP-6 > DASYLJ01. Next base: position 16,028 of record DASYLJ010000020.1, on the reverse strand, counting down.
ACGTGACGAACTGGGGTGCGTAGATGCCGTCGCTGCTCATCGCCGAAGACGAGGCCGTTCTCGCCCGCAACCTGGTGAAGGCCTTCAGCAACCGGGGCTTCGAGGTCCGGCATGCCGGGGGTGTGGCGGAGGCGCTTCGTCTCGGTGGCGAGTCGCCGCCCGACGTCGCCCTGGTCGACCTGCGGCTGCCCGACGGCAGCGGCCTCGACATCCTCGCCGGCCTCCTGGCCCTCGATCCCGAGCTGCCGGTGATCCTCATGACCGCATACGGCTCGGTGGCCGATGCGGTGGCGGCGATGCAGCAGGGCGCGCGCGACTACGTGCAGAAGCCGCTCGACCTCGACGAGATCCGTCTCAAGGTCGAGCGCGCGCTGCGCGGCTCCCGGCAGGGACGGGAGATCTCGTACCATCGCGAGAGGCTCTCGGCGGTGGGCGATGTGCTGGGCGAGTCGGTCGCGGTCGGGCGGCTTCGCAACCTGATCGAACGACTGGCACGTGCCACGGGTGGCCCGGGGCAGGCGGCGCCCACCGTGCTGCTGCTCGGCGAGACAGGCAGCGGCAAAGGCCACGTGGCGCGGGCGCTGCACAGCCTCGCCGGTCGTCGCGACGGGCCGTTCATCGAGGTGAACTGCACGGCGCTGCCCGAGCACCTGGTCGAGGACGAGCTCTTCGGCCACGAGCGCGGCGCCTTCACCGATGCGCGCACGGCGCGTGCCGGCCTCTTCGAGACCGCCGACGGTGGCACGATCTTCCTCGACGAGATCGGCCACGTGCCGCCGACGCTGCAGTCGAAGTTCCTGAAGGTCATCGAGGAGAAGACCGTGCGTCGCCTCGGTGCCAGCACCACCCGTCGCGTCGACGTCCAGGTGATCGCCGCCACCAGCCGGGATCTGGAAGCGGCAGTGCGCCTCGGCGAGTTCCGCGAGGACCTGTGGCAGCGTCTCTCGGTGGCCGTCGTGCGCGTGCCGCCGCTGCGCGAGCGCGACGACGACATGGTGCTGCTCGGGCGCAGCTTCCTCGCGTCGGCCGTCCGGCGCTACGGCGCGGCGGCGCGCACCCTGTCGCCGGCGGCCGAGGCGTCGCTGCGGACGTACCCGTGGCCTGGCAACGTGCGCGAGCTCGCCAACGTCATGGAGCGGGTGGTGCTCTTCTCCGATGCCGACCCCGTCGAGCCCGGCGACCTCGGGCTGCCCGGTGCGCCGGCCACCGCCGGGCACGTCGCGGTGGGCCCATCGGGCGAGGTGCAGGTGGATTTCCCCGACCAGGGCATCTCGCTCGAGCGCGTCGAGCAGGTGCTGCTCGAGACCGCCCTTGCGAAATCCGGGGGAAACCAGAGCCGCGCCGCCCGACTGCTCGGAATCTCGCGCGATACGCTGCGCTATCGCATGGAGAAATACGGTCTCGGCGACGGGTGAGGGTGGGGCAAATGCCCCACCAGAAGCGTGCCGAAAGGTCTGGCCGCCAATGCCCACCGCGGGTACGGTGCTGGCACGTGGTTTGATGAGGTCAGCGACCAGATGATCCGGATCCTGTCATGGCTAGTCGTATGCGTGCTCGCGTTCGCCGCGCAGGCGCACGCCGGGGCCACCAGTCCGACCCTCGTCATCGGATCGGCCGCGGCGGTCGCGGTCGGTGGCGTCCGCACCGTCGTCTTCGAGGCCTCGCTCGACTTCGAGAACGCGGTGCAGACCGGCTACGGCCTGCAGCTCATCGTCTTCCAGGGCACGCGCTTCGTGCGCTACCCGCTCTCGGGAGCTCCGGCCGCAGGTCAGAGCGCTGCGCTCGCAGATGGCTCGCTCGCCGAGAACGAGGTGGCCGCGGTGCTCGCCGCGGGTACCCCGACCGCCGGCCGCATCGTCTCGATCACGCCACGGTCATTGCGCGTCGTCGTGCCGGCCGACGTTCCCGCCGGCGCGACCACCGCGATCCTGGCCGCCGTCCTGCCCGAGCATCCCGTGGTCTCCAACCCGATCGGGTTCGTGCTGCCATGATCGCGCGCGCGCTCGTGCTGCTCGTGCTCCTGGCGGCGCCGCTCCGCGCGCAGCCGTTCCCGGTGCTGTCCGGCGATCCGGTCGATCCGGATACGGGGCGTGCCTACGCCATCCTGCCCGGCGTGCCCTTGCTGCTGCCGCAGTCGAACGGCCGCTATCGCCCGCCCATCGTCGACCCGACGCGTATCGGCGACGTCGACCTCGTCGTGCGCGTCGGGCATCTCGGTATCGGGCCCGCCATGCCGCAGCCGGCTGCGGTCGTGCCGGTGGCCATCGCGGGCGGCGGGCACGTCGCGGAGGGCACCGAGGTGCCGTTCACGGTGCTGGTGTCCGACGGCAGCGCCGGGCTCGGCATCCCGCTCGCGGGCGCGCAGATGAACGGCATCCCGGTCATCGTCGCCGCGTGGGCCGACCTCGACGGCGACGGCTTCATCGGCCCGACGTCGGACGATGCGGCGGGTGCGACGGACGACGATCGCGAGCTGCAGGAGACGACGCTGCTGGTCGGGCGTCAGGTGGCGGTCCTGAGCGGCGGCGTGGCGGAAGGCACCATCGCGATCTGGCGCGGCGCGCCGGCGTCGGCCGGTGGACTGCGCATCGTGCTGACGGCGCTTGCCTACGTCGGGCCGTTCAGCGCCGGCTTCTTCGAGGGCAATCTCCCCGACGGACCCGGGCTCTCGACGATGCTGCCGTTCTTCCCGCGTCTCGATCCCGATCGCATCGTCGACGGCGAGGGGCGTGGCGGAGCGGCGTCGCCCGACGGTCGCATCGACATCGAGCTCGAGGCCGAGTTCGATCCACCCGTCGACCATCCCCAGCTCGGCACGCCGTTCGCGATCCCGACCAACGGCACTAGCCCCACGGTCGATCGCGCCGACATCGTGGGTGGCCCCATGACACGGCTGCGTGCGGTGCGGCCGTCGGTCCTTGCGGGCTACCCGGTCGAGGACGACACCGGTCTCGCGCGCGGCGCCGGTGGCGTGCTGTACGAGCCGCTGACCTCGGCGGCGGTCGCGGCTGACGGAGCGGGCAACGGCACATCGGTTCGTCTGGTCCCCGTCGACATCTTGGACAACATCACCGATCCGCCGCCGGGTGCCGTGGCGACGCTTATCGCCGGTCCCGGCCTCGCCATCGGCTCGCCCAATCTCGACGGCAATCCCGCGCAGGAGGTCGTGCCGGTGACAGCTGCCGGCGTCGAGGTCGTGCTCGACGACGCCGGCACCGGTGGCATCGACACCTTCCTCGACGTCGTCGCCGACGGTGTGCCGGGCGAGCGGCTGGCGGTGCGGATCGGTCCCGGTGGCCCCGGCGGCGGCGACGGCCCGATCGTGCGTGGCGTCGCCGTTGGCGGTGCGCCCGCGGCGCTGGTTGGTCCATGCCCAGCGACGAAGACGCTCGCTGCGGTCGTCGACGGGGCGGCCACCGTCGAGGCGTCGCTGGCCCTGAACGACGTGGCGGTGGCGACCCTGTCGCTCGCCAGCGGCCCGGCCCCGGCCGATACGCCGCTCCCCGCCGGCCCCGTGTTCACCGCGCCGTTCCTGCTCGACGGGCCGACGACGGGGACGCTGATCGCGACGGTCGTGGGGCGCGACGCGCTCGGCGTCGCGGGCGCACCGGCGACGTTCCAGATCCCCGTCGCCGCAGCGGCACCGCCCACGTTCGGGACGGTGACCCTCGTGCCCGAGGCCGTCGAGCCGCGCGGCCGGCGTCCCGTCGTCGTGTCGGCACGTGTCACCGACGACTGCGGCCTGCGTCGCGTCACCGTCGAAGCCGACAACGGTCGCGGCTTCAAGCGCGTCGGTCGCCTGCGCGACGACGGGCGCAAGGGCGATGCCGTCGCCGGCGATGGCGTGTTCGGCGCCCGCATCCGGGTGCGCTCGCGTGCGCCCGGCACGACGGTGATGATCCGCGTCGCGGCGAAGAACCGTGCGCGTGGCACGTCGCGCAGCCTGGCCACCGAGCTGCAGGTCGTTCCCTAAGCGACCGGCAGCTCGACCACGAAGCAGGCGCCCGGTCCGTCGGCAGGCGCCAGGGTCAGCGTGCCGCCGTGCCGCTCGACGATCTTGCGCGCGACCGCCAGCCCCACGCCCGTGCCGGTGGGCTTCGTCGTCATGAAGAGCTGGAAGATGCGCTGTCTGATGTCGTGCGGGATGCCGGGACCGGTGTCGGCGAGCGTGAGACGGACGCGGCGGTTGCCGTTGGCCGTGGCCGCGATGGTGAGACGGCCGCCGCCGGGCATCACCTCGAGCGCGTTGCCGGCGATCTCGTGCAGCACCTGGCCGAGATGCGCGCGGTCGGCGTTGACCGCCGGCAGCGATGGCGGCACGTCGACGACCGCCTGCACGCCGATCGCCTTCATGCGCGGCGCGAGCGTCTCGAGCAGGCTCGCCACCGCGACGTCGAGCGCCACCGGCTCCAGGTGCGGTTCGAACGGACGCGCGAAGTCGAGGATGCCGCGCACCTGCGCCTCGAGCTTGTCGACCTCGGTGAGGACGTCGTCGAGGCTCTCGCGGACGCCGTCGTCCTCGGGCACGTGCTCGAGGCCGATCTGCGCCGCGAGGCGGATGCCGGCGAGCGGGTTGCGGATGCCGTGCGCCACCGCCGCCGACAGCTCGCCGATGGCGGCGAGACGCTCCGCCTGCGCCAGCCGCGTGCGCGCGTCCTGCAGCTGCGCGACGGCGCGGGCCGTACCGAGGGCCACCGCCGTCGCGTTGGCGAGCGTGCGGAGCACGTCGACGTCGTCGGCGGAGAGCGGCCGGCCCGAGGCCGTGCCGCCGATCGCGAGCACGCCGTCGAGTCGACGTTCGCGCAGCAGCGGCACGACGAGGATCGCGCCGAGGGTGTCGAGCAGGCGATGCAGCGCCGGCCGTACGGCCCGCATGCGCGGCGATTCGTCGACCTCGTCACGCGACAGCGGGCGGCCGAGGGACGCCAGCACCTGCAGCCCGACGTCGTCGGCTGGGACGCGTCCCGTGCCGTCGGCGCGTACGAGGCCGGTCGCCTCCTGTTCCCACACCGCGACCGGGGCCAGGAACAGCGTGTCGCGCGCCGTCTCCTCGACCTGGTGCACGATGGCGTCGCGGTCGAGCAGCAGGGCGAGGCGCTCGCTGGCGCGCGCGATGGCCTCTTTGTAGCTGACCCGCCCGCGCGCAAAGAGCCGATCGAGCGCGCGCTGCACGCGCTCGCGCAGTGGCACGATGGTGGCCAGCGCGACCAGCACGAAGACGACGGGGAAGAGCGGGCTCTGCTGCAGCCGCAGGCCGGAGGAGAGCCGCTCGGCGACGAGGCCCGTGCCGCCGTACGCCAGCGACACGATGGCGGTGAGCGTGGCGTAGACGAGCGACCGCTTCACGAAGCGGTCGGCCTCGAACAGGTCGTGACGGGCCACCGCGTAGCCGATGGCCACCGGGAAGAAGAAGCCCGTCAGCGTGAGGAGGCTGAACGACACGGGCTCGCCGAGCAGGAAGAAGGCGAGCAGGGCCAGCAGCGGGATCGCGAAGGCGGTGACGGCACCGGCCAGCACCACCCAGGCACGACGACGTGCGAGGGGGCTTGGCGCGCGCACGGCGGCGTCGCCGATGGCGAACAGCGCCAGGGCTCCGGTGGCCGCGATGGCGAGGTAGACGGCGTTGTTGACGGCGAGGAGCAACCCGACCGAGTGCTCGAACGCCCACGCCTGGGTGAGGCCGACGGCGAGCGCCAGCGCATAGAGCCAGGGCACGATGCGCGCGGCACGTGGTCGCGGGGTCGGAAAGACCGATGCGAGGTGGAGGATGGCGGCAGGCGCCGCCGCTTCCGCGAGGAAGTAGAGCGGGGCGAGGCGGCTCGTGGTGAACAGGTCCGTCGCCAGCAGCAGCGTCATGCCCCAGACCCAGCCGAAGGCGAGCAGGCCGCGCGCCTGGACCGACTCGGGCTTCAGCCAGAAGACGGCGAGCCCGGTGAGCAGGAACGCCAGGCCGTTGACGACGTAGACGCCCATGGTGGCGAGCCAGTCGTCGCGACCGAGCGTCATCGCGGCGACGTCGCGCGTGGTGGTGCCGGCCGCCGACTCGAAGGTGTAGCGGTGCGCGGTGCCGGGGTGGCCGAGCAGGTGCTGGACGTCGGCGCGACGCGTGACCGGCACGTCGTCGACGCGCACGACGCGGGCACGATAGGGCACGTCGGCGACGACGCCCGTCCATGCCGGACGGCCGAGCGCCACCACGACGAGGTCGTCCCACACCACGAAGCCCGGGAACGTGTGACCGACGTGCGTCAGCGAGCCGCCCACGGCGAGCACGCCGAGGACGATCGCCGCGGCGACCGCCACCACGAAGGCGGCGGCGTCAGCGGGTCGTGGGAAGCGGGACAGCATGGATGGCGGCGCCGGTGTTGACGGCGAGGCCGCGCCGGCGGCGCCGCAGGGTGGCGAAGTACTGGAGATTCACGGTGACGTAGAGCAGCAGGTTGGCGGGGCGCAGCAGGCGCGGATAGCGCCGCAGACGCGCAGTCCGACGCAAAAAGGCGCGTGGCGAATAGAAGCGACGCTCGACGTCGTCGACGCCGGCCTCGAGCGTGCCCGGCGCCCAGCCGGGGAGGTCGAAGACGAGGTGCTGCAGATCGTAGAGCCGCCAGTCGCGCGTGCGCAGTCGACCCTCGGCGTCGAGCTTCTCGAAGGTGGGCGTGCCGGGGAACGGCGTCAGGATGCCGAACGACGCGCCGAACAGGTCGGCCTCCTCGCAGAAGGCGAGGGTCTGGTCGAAGACGTCGGGTCCGTCGTGGTCGAAGCCGAACGTGAACATCGCCAGCACGCCGACGCCGCGCGACTGCAGCGCATGGATCTGCGCCTTGTAGCGCTCGGCGGTGTTCGTGCGGTGCTTGTTCATCTCGCGCAGCGACCCGGGCACCACCGACTCGAAGCCCACGAGCAGGCCCACCATGCCGCTCTGCACCGCCAGATCGAGCAGCTCGGGATCGTCGGCGATGTCGATCGAGGCCTCACCAATCCACTTGCGACGGAGCGGTGCCAGCGCCGCGAACAGCTCGCGCGTGTAGGCGCGGTGGATGAAGAGGTTGTCGTCGATGAAGAACAACGTCTTTCCCGGCAGCGCCGCGATCTCGGTGACGACGTCGGCGACGGGGCGTCGGCGATACTTCGGGTTGATCGTCGACACCGAGCAGAAGCTGCAGCGATACGGGCAGCCGCGCGTCGCCTGTGCCAGGTTGCGGGTGAAGTAGGGACGGCCGTTCAGCAGGTCGCGACGGATGGGCGGGTAGGGGTCGAGCGAAGCGTCGTTGCGACTCATGTAGCGCGGTTGCAGGCGGCCGGCCTCGAGGTCGGCGAGCAGTCCGGCCCAGGTGTCGTCGGCCTCGCCAACGACCACGGCATCGGCGTGCGCGGCGGCCTCGTCGGGGCAGAAGGTGACGTGCCAGCCCCCGAGGACGACGGGGATGCCGCGGGCGCGGAAGGCGTCGGCGAGGGCGTAGGCGCGGTGGGCGGCCATGGTGTTGACGCTGATCGCGACCAGGTCGGGCGCGCCCTCCATGTCGACCTCGCCGTAGTTGTCGTCGGCGAAGGTGACGTCCCACTCCGGCGGCGTGAGGGCCGCGATGTAAGGAATCGTCAGAGTCGGGATCAGCCGCTCGTAGACGGGGAAGTCACGCGTCCGCGGCCAGATCAGGAGAAGCTTTCGCATGGGGTGTCTGGGGGGTAACAAGAGCCGTGCCAGCGACACAAGCCACCCCTCGCCGAGTGGCGCTGGCCGTCGTCGCGGGAGCCCTCCACGGATGCTGCTTTCCGCCCGTGGGAGCCTGGCTGCTGGCCTTCGTGGCGGTGGCGCCGCTGGTGGTCGCCGTGCGTGGCGTGCGGGGTCGCACCGGGGCCATGCTCGGGTGGCTCGCGGGTACCGTGGCCGCGTCGATCGCGACCACGCCGTGGATCGCGGCCGCGACGCGTCAGTACTTCGACCAGGGGGCGGTGTCGGCCGTCCTGTTCGCTTCGCTGGTGGGGCAGGTGTTCCATGCGCTGCCGTCGGCGGTGTTCGGGGCGGCGCTGGTGCGGATCGGTCGTCTATCCGGGGCGTCGATGCGTGTGCTGGGCGCGGCGTCGTGCTGGACGGCGCTGGAGCTGGTGCGATCGCGTGCGCTGACGGGGGCGCCGTGGGACCTCCTCGGCCACGCGCTCTATGCGCAGCCGCTCTGGATCCAGGGCGCAGACCTGGGCGGCGTCTTCCTGGTGTCGTTCATGTGCGCGGCGGCGGGTGCGGCATTTGGCGAGGTCTGGTGCGTCGGTTGGCGCAGCGCGCGCGCGGGCGTCGTGACGGCGGCGGTGCTCGTCGCATCGCTCGGCGTGTACGGCGGGGTGCGGCTCGCGACGGAGGACGACGCCGGCGAGCGCATCGCGGTGGCGCTGGTGCAGGGCAACGTCCCCAACGCCTGGCGTGCCGATCCGGCCCACGCCGACGCCGCGCTCGACGCCTTTGCCGAGGCGACGCGTCGCGTGCTGCCGCAGAGACCCGCCCTGGTGGTGTGGCCCGAGAACGCGGTCAGCTTCGTGCTCGAGCCGAGCTCGCACATCCGCGACGCGTTGGCAGCGCTCCTCGGTCCCGACGGACCGCCGCTGCTGCTGGGCGCGCCGCGCTTTGCGCAGTCGGAGCCCGGCCGCGTGCAGTTCTTCAACTCGGCGTGGCTCGTCGGTGCCGACGGCGTGTCGCAGGCCGTCTACGACAAGCGACGGCTGGTGCCGTTCGCGGAGTATGCGCCGGTGCCGCGCGTGCCCGGGCTCGGCTGGCGCTTCGATGCGCCGGGGGACTACACGCCGGGGACGGTTCCGGTGATCTTCCCGACACCAGCGCCGTTCGGCGTCCTCATCTGCTACGAGGCGATCTACCCGCGCCTGGCGCGCGACCTCGCCGCGCGTGGCGCGCGCTTCCTCGTCAACGTCTCGAACGACGCGTGGTTCGGGACGTCGGCGGGACTCGAGCAGCACCTCGCGACCACGGTCTTCCGCAGCGTCGAGACGCGGCGTGCGTTGGCGCGGGCGACCAACACGGGCGTGACGGCGCTGATCGGGCCGTCGGGGCGCATCCGGGCGCGGTTCCCGCCGGACGAACGCGATGCGTGGGTGGTGGACGTCCCGTTGCGCGATGGTGCGACGCCGTACATGCGGTTCGGCGACGTCGTCGGTGTGCTGGCGTTGATCGCGGCACTGGCGGCGGTGGGATTCGCGCCACCGCTACGTCAAAAGGCGTAGACCGCTTGCCGAATGGAACGAGGGGCTGGTTAGCTCCGTCGATGGGAGTCGCGATGCCGAGTGAGGCGCCGCGCTCTCGTTCCAAGAGTCGCGGGCCGTTGTTGGCTGAATCGGAATGCATGTGGCAAGTTAGCCCGCGCCATGCCGGACGACTCCATCGATCAACTGAGACGGGTATGCAGTCGGGAATGGTCCGCCATCCGGTCAGCGCGTCAGCGTACCGACGAGAAGGTGGCGCAGATCATCAACGCGATTTCCGAGTTGGATGCCCCCGGTACATCGGTGGTGGTTACGGGCTCGGTTGGTCGAGGTGAACTAACTTCCGGTAGTGACTTCGATTGGATGCTCTTGGTGGACGGAGAGTCGAACCCCGATCACTTTGTTCTCGCCCAAGCGGTCAAGAAGGTCGTCGACGGCTACTACCCAAAGGGCCCCGGCCCCACCGCTGTCTTCGGCGGGCTAGTCAGCAGTCACGACCTCGTCCACCACATTGCGGGGACCAGAGACACGAACGAGAACCTGACCCGCCGCATCCTTCTACTGCTCGAATCGAAAGCACTCACCGGCTCCCCTCTTCGTGAGCGAGTCATCCGGAACATTCTGGTGCGTTACGTGGTTCGGGACCGTCCAGTTCCTAGTAGGTCTGGGAACCGAAACTTCATCCCCCATTTTCTCCTGAACGATGTGGTTCGCTATTGGCGGACAATGGCGTCGGATTTTGCGTCCAAGATGTGGGAACGGAACAACCAAGGTTGGGCGATTCGCAATACCAAGTTGCGGTTTTCGAGGAAGCTCCTGTTCGTCGCCGGACTCTTGACCTGCTTTTCTGCCGAAATGGAAACGCCGAACCACCTCTCCAGTGAAGACGATGAGTCCCGGTTTCTTGTGCTTCTCTCTGATTTCATCTGCGATCAAACCAGTGTCTCACCGCTCAACAAATTAGCGAGCAAGGTCCTGCCGTACCCTGCGTGTGGAGAAAAGCTCTTCGACGCCTATGATGCGTTTGTCGCCGCATTGAACGACGAGTCTCTTAGGTCGAGATTTGAAACGGTGACGTTCGAAGCTGCTCCAGCGGATGACACCTACAATCGCCTCCGCGAGCACAGTCATTCCTTTCGAAATGGGATCGAAGAGCTGTTCTTCGACCACGACCCAAGACTTTCGCGCCTTATCCGACGGCTAGGGGTGTTCTGATGAGAGCAATTGGATTCTCGACGGGAGCTCTTGCCAAAGGGGACTTCCGGGAGGGGATAAAGCTCCAGGTCGTGCATCCCGGGCTTCGCGCGATCGAACTATCAGCTCTGCGCGATCACGAACTCGCTTCGCTCTCGTTGGCCGTTTCGTCGTTGGATGTCCGGGCGTTTCAGTATGTCTCCGTGCATGCGCCGAGCAAGCTGTCGACCGTGTCAGAGGATGCGGTTCTGGAACAGCTGTCGCGTCTGCCGTCTGGTTGGCCGCTCGTTGTCCACCCTGAGCTGATAGGAGACGAGAGTCGTTGGGAGGCTCTTGGACCTCGGCTGTGTCTTGAGAATATGGATGGTCGCAAGACTACAGGGCGTACTGTTGTCGAGATGCGCGAACTCTTGCGACGGTTCCCGGAAGCTGGGTTTTGTCTGGACCTCGGCCATGCGCGACAAGTAGACCCCACAATGGCGACGGCGGTCCGAATGGTTCGGGAGTTTGGGCCGCGATTGAGGCAGCTCCATGTGAGTGAGGTCGGGGAGGGTGGAAAGCACCTTCCGCTCAGCGTGCTTGCGATCTATGCGTTCCAGTTGGTGGCACCCCTGATTCCCGAAACGTGTCCCGTAATCATTGAGTCGGTCGTGCCCGCGAATGCAATCGAAAGCGAGAGTAGGAAGATCGCAGCTCTATTCGCTGTCGAGCACGATCGATTCCGGTCGTTAGACACAGCCCGGGCCATAGCCGGATAGTGCGCCGTGGAGTTGGCTATTGAGGAGGGCCAGTACGGCAAGTGGGGGTGAGTAGCGGTATCCATGACCCGCAGCCGATGGCCACCACCCGAATCACGAAGCCCTGATGCTGCAGCACGCGTACTCGTCGGGCGCGTCGGTCCACAGCAGCGCGTGTGCACATCGTGTCGATGTGCGCACGATGGCCGTGCGGCCAATCTGGAACGACCCGGACAGCCACGCGACGCTGCCGCAGGCCGTGCACGCCGACAGGCCGAAGGAAGACGCGGTGAAAGCGTCGCCGCGGAACTCGTTGACCGACGGCTCGGTGGCGGTGGCCACAAAACGTGCACAAGCAGTTGCGGTGGCACTCCGGGCTACCCACATCCCCCGGGCTCGCAGACGAGCGGTGAGCAGGTGTATGTGCTCATCTGCACGATCCCTGGTCGCGGTTTCGCTGCTCGTCCAGCCCTCGCCACCCTCTGGTCCTTCTTGAACGCTGCGCGCACTTCCCCACCTCGGCGCGCGACCAACCGTTGGCCTTGCCCTGCGCACGACACGTCGCGCCGCTGCGAGGCCGAGACGTCGGTGCGGTCGACGAGGAGCAGCACGACCACCATCAAGGCGCAACGGGTGCTCACGATGCGCCCGGATATCAGCCGCATACGCGACCGCCCATCGCACGGATGGGGGATGCCGGCGTTCAGCCGGCGCGGAACGCGAGGCCCGTGAACGCCCCCGAACGTCGCCACTCGTCGATGTACTGGAAGTACGCCACCGGTCCGGACGGATAGCCGCTGACGTTCAGCCGTTCACGCCGGCCGAGCGGCTTGCCCTCGTTGTTGTAGTAGCCGGGCGTGCAGTCGGGATTGCCGAGCAGTCCGAGCGTGCTGGATTCGAGCAGCTCGACCCACGCCTGCTCGGCGGCGTCGGTGACCTCGACCTCGGTGGCGCCGGTCGCGAGCGCGTGCGCGACGATCGCGGCGATGGTCGTCCCGGCCTCGGTGAGGTTGTGCGTGACGTTCGAGATCAGGTTCGCCCCCTGGGTCAGGCCGACGAGGAAGAGGTTGGGAAAGCCGTGCATGTGGATGCCGTGCAGGCTGCGCATGCCGTCGGCCCAGTGTTGCGTGAGCGTGCGTCCGTCCCGACCCGTGGTCTCGAAGCCGGTACGCCGTGCGTACTCGGTGCCGACCTCGAAGCCCGACGCGAACACCAGGCAGTCGAGATCGTAGTGCACGCCGCCGACCCAGACGCCGGTGGCATCGATGCGCTCGACACCCTTGCCGTCGGTGTCGACGAGATGCACCGACGGCGAGTTGAAGGCCTGGAGGTACTCGTCGTGGAAGCACGGTCGCTTGCAGAGCTGACGGTACCACGGCTTGAGTCCCGCAGCGGCGCTGGGCTCGCCGACGACGGCGTCCACGCGTGCGCGGATCTCGGTCATCTTCTCGTCGTCGCTGAGCTCGAACGCGCGCTGCATGGTGTCGAGGTCGAGTACGCCCGTCGTCGCCACCTCGGCGATGACGCGATCGCGGACGCGGACGGCGATGTCGGTCCAGCCGTCCTTGACGAGATCCTCGTCGGCGAAGCCGCCGGTCTGCAGCGTGGCGAAGTTCGTCAACCACCGCTGCTGCCAGCCCGATCCGAGCGTGGCGAACCAGGTCTCGTCGATGGGATGGTTGTTGCGGACGTCGATCGACGACGGCGTGCGCTGGAACACGTGCAGCGACTGCGCATCGCGCGCGAGCGGCGGGATGCACTGCACGGCGGTGGCGCCCGTTCCGATGACGCCGACGCGCTTGTCGGCGAGCGCCGTCATCGGCGCACCGGCCGCGTCACCACCGGTGTAGGCGTAGTCCCAGCGGCTGGTGTGGAAGCAGTGACCGGCGAAGGTCTCGATGCCGGGGATGCCCGGAAGCTTCGGGCGATGCAGCGGCCCCGTGCCCATGGCGACGAACCGCGCCCGGATCGCGTCGCCGCGATCGGTGCGGATGATCCAGCGCGACGACGCCTCGTCCCAGGTGAGGGTCGTGACGGCGGTGGAGAAGAGGGCGTGCTCGTAGAGGCCGAACGTGGTGCCGATGCGCTGCGCGTGCGCGAAGATCTCGGGGGCCATCGTGTACTTCTGGCTCGGCATGTGGCCCGTCTCTTCGAGCAACGGCAGGTACACCATCGCCGCGGTGTCGCACATCGCACCCGGATAACGGTTCCAGTACCAGACGCCGCCGAAGTCGCCGCCGCCCTCGATGATGCGGAAGTCGTCGACGCCCGCCTGCTTGAGGCGCGCGCCGGTGACGAGACCCGCGAAGCCGCCGCCGATGAACGCGACCGTCACCTCGTCGAGGCAGGGCGCGCGCTCGACGCGCGGCACGTAGGGATCCGCGAGCAGGTGCGCGAACCGGCCCGTCGGCTGGAGGTACTGATCGTTGCCGTCGGCGCGAATCCGCTTGTCGCGCTCCTCGCGGTATCTGATCCGCAGCGCCTCGCGATCGATGTCCGTCATGGCGGCTTACCGCGGCAGCCCGAGGATGCGCTGCGCGATGACGTTACGCTGGATCTCCGACGTCCCGCCCATGATCGTCTCGGAGAACGAGTACAGAAAGTGGCGCGGGATGTCGCCGAGCGCGTGCCGGCCCTCGCGCAGCGATCCGTACGGGCCGAAGAGCTGCATCGACAGCTCTTGCAGGCGCTGGTCGGTCTCGCTGCCGACGACCTTGTCGAGTGAGCTCTCGGGGCCGGGATGCCCGGTGCGGAGCAGCGTCGTCAGGCTGCGGTAGCCGCTCAGCCGCAGGATCTCGACCTCGATGTGGGCCTGCGCGAGACGCTGGCGCACGGCGGGATCGCGCAGCTTGCCGGCCGTCGCCGGATGCTCCTTGGCGCGCTGCAGGAGCTGGCTCAGGCAGCGACGGATCTTGCGCTGGAAGACGAACGTCCACATCGGACCGCGCTCGTGCTGCACGATGCCCATGGCGATGTTCCAGCCCGCGCCCGGCGCGCCGAGCAGGTTCGTCGCCGGCACGCGCACGTCCTCGAAGAAGACCTCGCAGAACTCGGCGTCGTCGGTCATCTGCTGCAACGGACGCACGCTGATGCCGGGCGACTTCATGTCGACCAGCAGCAGGCTGATGCCCTTGTGCTTCGGGGCATCGGCTTCGGTGCGGCAGAGCAGGAAGCACCAGTCGGCGATGTCGGCGTGGCTGGTCCACACCTTCTGTCCATTGACGACGTACTCGTCGCCGCGACGCTCGGCGCGCGTGCGCAGCCCGGCGAGATCGGAGCCCGCGCCGGGCTCGGAGAAGCCCTGACACCACAGCTCGTCACCGTTCACCATCTTGGCGAGGAAGCGCTCGCGCTGCTCGGGCGTGCCCTGCTGCAGGAGGGCGGGGCCGATCAGGTCGACGTAGGACTGCGCCGGTGGCCGCGGGGCACCGACCTGGTCGAGCGCCTGGTCGAAGAACCAACGCTCGACGACGGTAGCGCCGCGGCCGCCCGCCTCGCGCGGCCACGAGATCGCCGCCCAGCCGCCGTCGTGCAGCTTGCGCTGCCACTCGCGCGCGACTTCGATCCACATGGGGTCTTCGACACGGCTCCAGCAGTGATCACGGCGCCATGCGGCGGGCAGGTTCTGATCGAGCCAGGTGCGCGCTTCGTCGGCAAAGGCGAGGTCCTTGGGCGAGAAGGAGAAGTCCATGCGGGGGCTATGCCTAGCAGAGGCCGGACGCGATTGATAAGGGCGCCGCATGCCCAATTCCTGCCTCTATCTGCACGAGCTGATCGACATCGTCGGCACCGGATCCGAGCCCTACAAGGCCCACACCGGCGCCCTCGGCACCGACCGCGCGGACGGTGGCGCACCCCTCATCGGCACCTGGCAGCAGAGCGGCTCGACCGGCACCTGGCCGCTGGTGGTGAACCTGTGGGAGATGCGCGGTTGGGATCACTGGGCGGAGATCCTGGAGAAGCAGTACACGCGCGCGTCGGGGCAGGAGCCGAAACTCGCCACCTGGTGGAAGGAAGCCACGAAGTATCGCTCAGGCGGCTTCGATCGCATCCTCGAGCCGGCGCCGTGGAGCCCGACGCGCCAGGAGCTGGTCGACGCCGGCGTGCGCGGCATGGCGTGTCTGCAGGAGATCGCCACCGTGCGGCCCGGCACCGCCGAGGACTATCTCGAGGCGGTGGCGAAGCACTGGCGCGCGACGGCGGCGAAGCGCGGCCTGACATTGCTCGGCGCATGGCGCACGACGATGCGCGACACCGAGGCGGTGCTGCTCTGGAGCCTGCCCGGGTTCGCCGAGCTGACGCAGCATCTCGGCGGTGTCGAGCGCTCGCGCGAGGGGCGTCGCTGGCAGGAGCGCGCGCGCACCTGGCGGATCGACTACCGCGAGACGCTGCTGGTGCCGAGCGTGTGGTGCATCACGCACCCCGACTGGCAGCCGGCGTCACGCCGCGCACGACGCCGCTGACGCCGGTCGCGGCAGTCGCACCGTGAACGTCGAGCCGGTACCCGGCGCGCTCTCGAGCGCGATGGTGCCGCCGAGCTGGCCGACGAAGCGCCGCACGATGTAGAGCCCGAGGCCCGAGCCGCCGAAGCGCCGCGTGTCGGCGCTCTCGGCCTGGCGGAACATCTCGAACACCCGATCCTGATCGTCGGGCGCGATGCCGATGCCGGTGTCGCACACGCTGACGACGACGCCGCGGTCGGTGAGCGTCACGCGCGCCGTCACCCGTCCGCGCTCGGTGAACTTGAGCGCGTTGCCGATCAGGTTCCGCACCACGATGGCGAGCTTGCGCGGGTCGGTGTCGAGGGTGAGCTCGGGGGCGGCGTCCCACACCAGCGCGACGCCGGGGCGTCGCGGCAGGCGCTCGCAGCCGGTGCCGAGCGTCGTCCACAGC
>DASYLJ010000019.1:0-5069 GCA_036009625.1 Binatia bacterium | reverse complement strand
GCAGCTGCAGGGCGCCGTTCAGTGCCAGCACGACCCCGACCAGGAACGAGATGAAGACGACGATGAAGGTGGCGCGCGCACCCACCTGCGCCATCTGCCGGATGGCGATGTCCCACTTGATGCCGCGTCGTCCGAACGGACGCAGCAGGCCGGCGATGATCTCGCCCAGCAGCGCGATGACGTCGCGTGCGTGCGCGAGCAGGTCGAGCGTGGCCGCACCCAATGCCTCGACGGGGTGACGGCGCGGCACGACGGCCGGCGGTTGCAGGATCGACTCGGGGATGTCCGCCAGTGCGATGCGCACCGCTGGAGTCGCGTGCGCGATCTGCACGTCACGGCCAGCGGCGCGCGCGTCGGCGACCAGACGGAGCAGGCGGGCGGCGGCGATGGTTTCGATGCTGCCGACGTCGGTCAGGTCGAGCACGATCGGCGCATCGGCTGGATGGGCCAGCGCTTCCCGGCGCAACGAGCGCCACCCGGACTCGGACAGACGGTCGCGGAGCGGGAGCCGGATCGGCTCGCGAGGCATCGGCGCGACCCTAACACGGGGTCAGTGAGCCGACAAATTTCTTGCGAGCGTCCACACGAAAAAGGGGGGTAGGCGACCTCCAGATCGCGTGCTACCTCCCGAGCTGTGGGGGGTTCTCTTTGTGCAACGACGTAGCTCGATGACGGAGCCGGACACGTCCAACGACGAGCCCTTGGTGAACCTGAACGCCCGCGTACCGAAGCACCTCTGGCGTCGCGTCCGTCTGCGATGCCTCGAGGACAACCGCCTGCTGCGCACGTTCATCACGGAGGCGCTCAACGAGCACCTCCGCGCGAAGGCTCGCGGCGGCGTGCGGCGTTAGTTGCCGGTGCTGCCCTGCTCCGGCGGGCCGCCGCGACGGCGGTCGGCCGCGAGCGCGGGCGGCAGCACTTCGGGCGCGGGCTTGTCACGGATGCGCTGTGCGGCGGAGCGCGCGAGCGTGCGTAGCGCCTCGTCGTCGCCGTCCTTCTCGATGTGCTCGAGCGGCGGCAGCGCAGTTTTGTCGCCGATCTCGCCGAGCGCGTAGATCGCGTTGCCGCGGACGGCGACGTCGCCGCCGCGCGCCAGGAAATCGACGATGGGCTTGGTGGCGCGCTCGTCGCCGATCTTCCCGAGCGCCACCAGGATGTGCTGCTTGGTGTTGCGGTCGGTGTCGCGCATGAAGAGCTGCTGCACGAGCGATCCCACGGCTTCATCGGCCTGCATGTTGCCGAGCGTGTCGATGGACTTGATGCGGAAGCTGGTTTCGGGATCGTTCGAGGCCTGGATCAGATAGCCGATGGCCTTCGGCCGGTCGTCGGTGACGGTCCCGAGCGCGGCGATGCCTTCGAGCTTCACCTGGGGATCGTCGTCCTGGAACTTCCGCAGCGCTTCGTCGAACTTCGCCTGCGACTGCGCACCGCCGCGACCGTTGTCTTTGTTGAAGCGGTCACGCATCTTCTCGCGGCCGTCCTGCGCTGCCGGAACCTGCGCCGCGGCGAGCATGGGAATCGAGACGACTGCGAGCGCGATGACGACCCGGAACACGCGCATCCTCATGGGCGCGGGAGTCTTCCCCATGCGGTTTCGGATTGCAACCGAGGGCGAATTTTCTTCCGGCGACGATCGCTTTCTGGTAGAAGCGCGCCCACTCGATCATCGGAGAAGTACTGGGATGCGGAATCGACGGGCGGCCCTCGATGGCCTCGGTCGTATTCTCGACGCCGGTGGCCTGGAAGAACTCTTCACGGGCCCCGACGACGAGGCCGCATTCCTATACGACCTGCTCGTCGACGTTGCGCGCGGTCGCAGCTCGTCGTGCTACTGGGAGATCTGTCGCACCGCACGCCGCCGCGGCGTCACGCCCGAGTTCGTCACCGATCGCGCGGTGGTGTTGCTCACCTCCATGGAAGAGCGGCGGCGCACCGACCTCTATCGCATCCTCGGCTCGGCGCCGCTGGCGTCCCCCGAGGGGCTGCGCCAGCGCTGGCTCGAGTTCGCCAAGACGGGCCATCCCGACGTCGGCGGCGATCCCGGCCGTTTCCGGCAGGTGAAGGAAGCGTACGAGATCCTCCGCGATCCCGACCGGCGCAGCGAGTACGAGCGCTTCTGGGTGCGGGCGCTCGGACCCTTCGAGCGCGTGGCCCCCACCGAGGATGCGCTGCCGGAGGCGCAGCCGCGCCAGCTCATGCCGCCGATCCCGAACGAGCGTCGGGTGGTGCTGGTGGTGAAGAAGTCCGCCCCGGCCTCGGCCGCACCCACGCCGCCGCCCGCGCCCGAAGAGCCGCGGCCCGATGGATCCCGCGCAGCGTTGCATGCCGCCGCCCGACTCTTCGCGGCGCGCGACGTCCTCGATCGGCGCATCCAACCCGTCGGCGACGGCGTGCATGGTGGCCTGACCGCGCTGCTGTCGCGGGTCGAGGATGCGCTCGCCCCGGTGTCGCTCGACGAGCTCGCGCGCCTGCGCGCCGAAGTCGACGCCGGCATCGGTAGGCTCGAGGCGCTGCGCAGCGAGCTCGCCATCCTGGGCTCGCTCAAGCAGCGTTTCGAGAGCCTGCCCGAGCGTGTCCCCGTGATGCGCCACGCGCACCGTCCCATCGTCGAGACGGTCGACGCCGCGCCCGCCGCGCCGCTCCTCTAGCAGAGTCGCAGACGCGGCGGCGTGCTGCCCGGCGGAGACGGCGCGTCCGACTCGAGCGCGGTCTGCCAGACGGCGGTGTCGTCGAGCAGCGCCGTGCGATCGAGCAGGGGCACGAGGTCGTGCGCCGTCGCCTCGAGCCGCGCCCGTCCCTCACGCAGCAGCGTGCGTGCCCCACGCGGATTGCCGTGCGCGAGATGATGATAGGCGACGGCGATCTGGATGAGCCCCTGCAGCGCTTGACGGACGTCGCCGGTCTCGCGCACCCAGACCGCCTCCAGCACCTCGTGCACCTCGAAGAACAACTGCTCGTTCCAGAGGACGGCGGCACGTCCGACGGCGTCGGTGACTGCCGCGCCGCTCGCTGGTGGTCGCGGTGCCGCAGCCGCTCGCAGCGCCCGCGTCGCATGCGCGCGGATGGCCGGCTCCCACGGCGCGTGCACGGCCAGCAGTGCCGACGATCCCGGGTCGACGAGATGCGCACCGACCAGGCGCGCGCTGGCGGCGTCGCCCGGAGCATCGGCGTCACCGGCGAGCCACGTCAGCGCGGCACGCGCGTCGTCGTCGTCGAGGCCGTCGATGGCGATGGCGGCGAGCGCGTTGCGCAGCGGAAGCGGAAAGCCGGGAGCGGGCATGCCTTTGTCGGCGCTCCGGCGGCTGTGCTACGGGCCGAAGCGTCGTGAGCCACGTCTATACCGCGCGCGTCCGGGTGCGCCACAACGAGCTCGATGCGTTCGGACGTGTCTACCCCGCGGCGCATCTGCGGTGGCTGGCGCAGACCGCCATCGATGCGAGCAGCGACGCCGGCTTCGACGCGAGCTACTACCTCGGCGCGGGCGCGCACTGGCTGGTGCGTCGCACGACCTTCTCCGTGCTGCGCCTCGTGCGCGCCGACATCGATCTCGACGTCACGACGTGGGTGGCCGATTTCCGACGCGTGCGCTCGCTGCGACGGTACGAGATCCGCGACGCCGCCGGGACGCCGATGGTCACCGCCGCGACCGACTGGGTCTTCGTCGACCTGAGCGGCCGCCTGCGGCGAGTGCCGGAGGCGATGGCACAGCAGTTCGGTCACGGTCCAGAGACGTCGCTGGCGCGGGAACCCTGGAGCGCTCCCGAGCCGCCCGCGACGCCGGGGCGGGCCGTCGGGACGGTGCGCTGGGCCGACCTCGACTCGCTCGGCCACGTGAACAACGCCGCCTACCTCGACGTGCTCACCGAGGCGACGCTCGCCGTCCTCGGAGGCGTGGGCTGGCCGATGGATCGTCTGGTGGCGGCGGGGCCCGTGCCGCACATCGCCACCGGCGACATCGAGTATCTCGACGCCGCCGTGTTCGGCAACGAGCTCGCCACCACGACGTGGTTCGTCGCGGCGCCGGACGCGCTCGACGTACATCAACTGGTGACGCGGGTGCGTGACGACCGCGCGATCCTGCGCGGCAGCACCACCTGGCGTTGGACCGACGCGGCGGACGCCGTCGTCCCGCTGCCCGCAGGGTTGGCGGACGCGTTGCGCCCGCTGCGCGCCGCATGAGGTGACGATGGGACTGCTCGCAGACAAGGTGGGTGTCGTGACCGGTGCCTCGGCCGGCATCGGCGCCGCGACGGCGCGCGCGCTTGCCGCGCAAGGCATGGCGGTGATGCTCGGGGCACGCCGCAGCGATCGGCTCGCGGCGGTGTGCGACGCGATCACGGCCGCCGGTGGTCGCGCCGACTTCCTCGTCACCGACATGCGCGACCCGTCGCAGGTGACGGCGCTGATCGACGCTGCGGTCGCACGCTTCGGGCGCCTCGACGCGCTGGTGAACAACGCCGCCGTCGGCATGGTGCGCACGATCGCCGAGGGTCGTGACGACGAGTGGCGTGCCATGCTCGACACCAACATCCTCGGCACGCTCGCCGCCTGCCGTGCCGCGCTGGCCCACATGCTGCCGCAGCGCAGTGGCGACATCGTCACCATGACGTCGGCGAGCGCGCACGAGGCGTGGCCGTACCTCTCGGTCTACGCCGCCACGAAGGCGGCGCTCTACACCCTCTCGCGCGGCCTCCGCGCCGAGGTCTCGTCGCAGGGCGTCCGCGTCATGACGATCGAGATCCACAACGTCCGCGGCACCGACTTCGCGATGAGCTTCGACCCCGAGCAGCTGCCGCCCGCGATGAGGCGCTGGATGGAGCTCGGTCTCCTGAATCCATCGGCGCCAGACATCACCCCGGAGTCCGTCGCGCACGCGGTCGCCTTCCAACTCTCGACCACACCCCCAGCGAGCATTCACGAGCTGACGATCCGCTCCCGCGAAAACTGACGTCGCGGGCGGTGGTGGGTGCGCGGGGGCCGCCGAGCGGCGCGTTGCGAGCACGCGGGTGGGGAAAGGGGCGGCGTGGTGCCGTGCGAGCTCCGAGCAAGCCGGCGGCCCCCACGCGCAC
>DASYLJ010000018.1:0-5781 GCA_036009625.1 Binatia bacterium | reverse complement strand
GTCCGTACCCGCTTCCCCACCGTCTATGAGCGCTGTCTGCGCTTCGGGTTCGATCTGACCAAGGGGCCAGTGCCCGTGGTCCCGGCAGCGCACTACTCGTGCGGCGGCATCCAGACCGACCTGCAGGCGCGCACCGCCCTGCCCCGTCTGTACGCCTGCGGTGAGGTGGCGTCGACGGGGCTGCACGGCGCCAACCGCCTGGCGTCGAACTCGCTGCTCGAGGCGCTGGTCTTCGCGCATCGCTGCGCCGACGACGTGCGCGCAGCGCTGGCGGTCGATCGCACTGCGCCGCCGACGATCGCGCCCTGGGATCCCGGTCGAGCGACCGACAGCGACGAGTCGGTCGTCGTGACGCAGAACTGGGACGAGATCCGCCGTTTCATGTGGAACTACGTCGGCATCGTGCGCACCGATCGCCGCCTCGCGCGCGCGCGACAACGTATCCGTCTGCTGCAGGAGGAGATCCGGTCGTACTACTGGGACTTCCTGCTGACCAGCGACCTGGCCGAGCTGCGCAACATCGCCACCGTCGCCGAGGTCATCATCGCCTGCGCGCAGCACCGCCAGGAGAGCCGCGGCCTGCACTACACGATCGATCATCCCGACGCCGATCCGGCGTGGGTCCGCGACACCGTCGTGCGCCGTGGCGCCGACGGGACGCCCGAGGCGATGCCCTAGGAGACTGACCCGAGACTTCGGACCGACCCCAGGGCGACGGGAGTGAGTCTCGGGTCCGTCTCCTACGCGCGGTCGCGCGCTTCGAAGAGGTGGAGCTGGCGCGCCTTCGTCTCCTCCTCGAGGGCGACGGGGTAGCGGCCGGTGAAGCAGGCGTCGCAGAAGCCGTTGGCGCGTCCACCAGTGAACGCGAACAACCCTTCGAGGCTCAGATAGGCGAGCGTGTCCGCGCCGAGGAACTGCCGGGTGTCCTCGAGCGTGTGCGTCGAGGCGATCAGCTCTTCCTTGGTGGGCGTATCGATGCCGTAGAAGCACGGGTTCGTCGTCGGCGGTGAGCTGATGCGCATGTGCACCTCGGAGGCGCCGGCCTGGCGAAGCATGTGCACGAGCTTGCGGCTGGTGGTGCCGCGCACGATGGAGTCGTCGACGACGACGACGCGCTTGCCGACGAGCACCTCGCGGAGCGCATTGAGCTTCACCTTGACGCCGAAGTTGCGGATCGAGCTCGAGGGCTCGATGAAGGTACGCCCGACGTAGTGGTTGCGGATGAGCCCCATCTCGAACGGCAGGCCCGCCTCCTCGGCGTAGCCGATGGCGGCAGGCACACCGGAGTCGGGCACCGGGATGACGATGTCGGCAGGCACGCCGCTCTCGCGCGCCAGCTGGCGGCCGAGCGCCTTCCGCACCTCGTAGACGTTGCGACCGTAGATCTGGCTGTCGGGGCGCGCGAAGTAGACGTACTCGAAGACGCAATGGTGCGACGCAACGGGCGGGAACGGACGCACCGACTCGATGCCGTTCTTGTCGATGACGAGAATCTCGCCGGGCGCGACCTCGCGGTCGTAGGTGGCGTCGACCAGATCGAGCGCGCACGTCTCGCTCGTGACGACCGTGGCGTCGCCGACGTGCCCGAGGACGAGCGGACGGAAGCCGTGCGGATCGCGCGCCGCGATGACCTGGGTCTCGGTGAGGAACACGAGCGAGTAGGCGCCGCGCACCTGGCTCAGCGCGTCCACGATGCGACCGAGGAGCGTGTCGGCGGAGGACTGCGCGATCAGGTGGATGATGACCTCGGTGTCGGACGTCGACTGGAAGATCGACCCTCGTGCCTCGAGCTGGGCGCGCAGGGCATCGGCGTTCACCAGATTCCCGTTGTGGGCGATGGCGAGCGCGCCGCGCGCCCACTCGACCACGAACGGTTGGCAGTTCTTGAGGACCGTGGAGCCGGCGGTGGAGTAGCGGTTGTGCCCGATGGCCAGTCGACCCTCGAGCTTGCTCAGCATGTCCTCGCCGAAGATGTCGGCGACCAGGCCCATGCCCCGGTGCGCGATCAGCGCATCGCCGTTCGATGCCACGATGCCGGCCGACTCCTGCCCGCGATGCTGCAGGGCATAGAGGCTGAGATACGCGAGTGTGGCCGCTTCGGGATGCCCAAAGACCCCGACGACACCACACTCCTCGTGGAATTTGTCGAACATGGCCCGCTCCTCCGAGTGTTGCCGACCGGTCGTCAGGCGCCCAGCCGGCGCTCCAGCGCGCGCCGCCAGCGCTCGCGGGATGCCTCGACCGGAAGATCGACCAGATCGTCGATGACGATGCTGTGTCCCCGGACTTCGCCCAGGACGTGTAGCGGGACGTCTTCGCGCCGGGCCAGGTCGCGGAGACGCGACAGATGGCGACGACGCAACGAAACCACCATGCGGGACTGGCTCTCTCCGAACAAGAGGGCGTCTGCGCGGATGCCCTCTTCGAGCGTGGCGCGGACCCCGAGGTGGGTTCCGCCGAAGGAGCACTCGGCGAGCGCGACGGCGAGCCCACCCTCTCCGACGTCGTGCGCAGAGCGCAGGAGGCGCTCCTGGGCGGCAGCCAGCACCACCTGATGCAGGCGCTTCTCCGTCTCGAGATCGATCCAGGGCGGCGTACCGCGCTGCAGCCCGTGGATGACCGAGAGGTATTCGCTGGCACCGAGCTCCTCGCGCGTGCGGCCGAGCAGGACGACGGCGTCGCCCTCGCCCTTCCACCACGGCGTCAGCATCGCGTCGATGTCGTCGAGCAGACCCACCATGGCGATGGTGGGTGTCGGGGGAATGCTGCGGCCGTCGGTCTCGTTGTAGAAGCTGACGTTGCCGCTGACGACGGGCGTGCCGAGTGCCAGGCAGGCATCGCGGATGCCGTTGATGCCCTGCTGGAACTCCCACATGACGTCGGGTCGCTCGGGATTGCCGTAGTTGAGGCAGTCGCTGACGGCCAGCGGCTTCGCGCCCACCGCGACGCAGTTCCGCGCCGCTTCGACGACGGCGAGCATGGCGCCAAGATATGGATCGAGGCGGCCGTAGCGTCCGTTGCAGTCGAGCGTGAGCGCGAGCGCCCGGCGGGTGCCCTCGATGCGTACCACGGCGGCGTCGGCGCCGGGACGCAGCAGCGTGTTGGCGCCGACGAACTGATCGTACTGGCGGAACACCCATTCTCGCGAGCACAGGTTCGGGCTCTCGAGCAGCGTGCTCAGCGTCTGCGTGTAGTCGGTCGGCTGCGGGATGCTGGCGGGGTCGAGCCGCTGCAGCTCTTCGAGGCCGGCCGGCTCGGACGCGGGCCGGCGGTAGACGGGGGCGGCGTCGGTGAGTGCTGCCACCGGAAGCGCGCACACTTCCTTGCCCTCCCAGCGGGCGCGGTAGATGCCGTCGTCGGTGACGTGGCCGATGACGACCGCCTGCAGGTCCCAGCGACGATAGATCTCGGCGACCTGCTCCTCGGTGCCCGCGCGCGCGACCAGCAGCATGCGCTCCTGCGACTCGGAGAGCAGCACCTCGTAGGGCGTCATGCCCTCTTCGCGGCGCGGTACCTTGTCGAGGTCGAGCAGCAGTCCGGCCCCGCCGCGCCCCGCCATCTCGAGCGAGCTGCTGGTGAGGCCGGCCGCACCCATGTCCTGGATGCCGACGATGTAGTCGGTCTTCATGAGCTCGAGGCAAGCCTCGAGGAGCAGCTTCTCGGCGAACGGGTCGCCCACCTGCACCGCCGGCCGCTTCTCGGAGGCCAACTCGTCGAGCGCCGCGGACGCCAGCAGGCTCGCGCCATGGATGCCGTCGCGGCCCGTGCGCGAGCCGACGTAGATGACCGGATTGCCCGGACCGGCGGCGGAGGCGCGGAACAGACGGTCGGCCGGGGCGATGCCGATCGTGAATGCGTTGACGAGGATGTTGTTCTCGTACCCCGGGTCGAACACGACCTCCCCGCCGACCGTCGGCACGCCGATGCAGTTGCCATAGTGCCCGACGCCGCCGACGACCCCCTTCACGAGGAACGGGGTACGCGGATGATCGATGCCACCGAATCGCAGCGAGTCGAGAATGGCGACGGGCCGCGCGCCCATCGTGAAGATGTCGCGCAGGATGCCGCCGACACCCGTGGCTGCGCCCTGAAAGGGCTCGACGAACGACGGGTGATTGTGGCTCTCGACCTTGAAGACGGCGGCGAGCCCGTCGCCGATGTCGATCGCGCCGGCGTTCTCGCCCGGGCCCTGCAGCACCTGGGGGCCCTTGCTCGGCAGCTGGCGGAGATACGCGCGCGAGCTCTTGTAGGAGCAGTGCTCCGACCACATGACGCCGAAGACCGCGAGCTCTTCGAAGGTCGGCGTACGGCCGAGCACCTTCAGTATCTTCGCGTACTCGTCCGGCGTGAGGCCCTGCTCGGCAGCCACCTCCGCCGTCACGGCGATCGTCATCAGGGTCCGGGAACCACGGTGGCTTCGCGTCGCGCCTCGGACGGACGGCGACCGAGCCACGCCTGCGCGGAGCGGAAGAGCTTGAGGCCGTCCTCGCCGGCAGTCAGCCGGTCGACCGCATGCTCGGGATGCGGCATGAGGCCGACGACGTTGCGTCCCGGATTGCAGACGCCGGCGACGTTGGCGAGCGAGCCATTCGGGTTCGCTTCCGGAACGCTGCGGCCGGCGCGGTCCGCGTAGCGGAAGACCACCTGGCCGTCGGCCTCGAGACGAGCCAGCGTCTCCTCGTCGGCGACGTAGCACCCTTCGCCGTGCTTGATCGGGAGCTGCAGCAGCTCGCCGGCCCGACAGCCGTAGGTGAACGGCGTGTCCGAGGTCTCGACGCGGATGGTGGCGACGTCGCAGACGAAGCGCAGTCCGCGATTGCGAATCAGCGCCCCGGGCAGCAGCCCGGCTTCGCACAGGGTCTGGAAGCCGTTGCAGATGCCGAGCACGAGGCCGCCGGCCTTGGCATGCTCGCCGACGGCTTCCATCACCGGCGAGAAGCGCGCCATGGCGCCGCACCGCAGGTAGTCGCCGTAGGAGAAGCCGCCCGGCAGCAGCACGCAGTCGACGCCATGGAGGTCGCGATCTTTGTGCCAGAGCGCAATCGCCTCGTCGCCGAGGGTGCGCTCCGCCATGCGGAGGGTGTCCCGATCGTCGTTCGACCCCGGGAAGACGACGACGCCCCAGCGCATGCTCACGCGGCGCTCCCGTCGAGCTCGATGCGGAAGTCTTCGATGACGCCGTTGGCGAGGAGCTGCTCGCACATGCCGCGGACGCGGGCGCCGGCGACGTCGCGTGCGACGTCGCGCAGCTTGAGCTCGATGTACTTGCCGACGCGGACGTCACTGACCTCCGCGAAGCCGAGCGTGTGGAGCGAGTTCTCCACGGCCTTGCCCTGGGGGTCGAGGATGCCGCGCTTCGGCGTGACGAACACCCGAGCGACGATGGTGCTCATCAGGCGGCCATCCCGCAGATGCGACGGGCGGCTTCCTGATAGGCGTCCTCGACGCCACCGAGGTCGCGCCGGAAGCGATCCTTGTCGAGTTTGTTGCCCGTGGCCTTGTCCCAGAAGCGGCAGGTGTCGGGACCGATCTCGTCGGCCAGGATGAGCACGCCGTTGTGGCGACCGAACTCGAGCTTCATGTCGACCAGCACGATGTCGCGTGCGTCGAGGAACTCGCGCAGCACGGCGTTCACTTTGAGGGCCATCGCGTTGATGGTGGTCACGTCTCCGGGAGAAGCAAGACGCAGGCAGCGAATATGCCAGTCGTTGATGAGCGGATCGCCGAGCGCGTCGTCCTTGTAGTAGTGCTCGAGGATGGGCTCGGGGAGCCGCTCGCCCT
>DASYLJ010000017.1:0-34771 GCA_036009625.1 Binatia bacterium | reverse complement strand
GAGGTGCAGCAATGCGTACAGCAGCATCGACCCGTGACCCGCGGACAGGATGAAGCGGTCGCGATCGAGCCAGTGCGGATTCGTCGGCGAGTGCACGAGATGGCGGGTCCAGAGGACGTAGGCCATGGCCGCGGCACCCATCGGCAGACCCGGATGCCCCGAGTTGGCCTTCTGGACGGCGTCGGCGGCGAGGAAGCGGATCGTGTTGATCGACAGGTCGTCGAGTCGCGATTGACCGTCGGTTGCTGGTGTACCCACCCCGAGACCTCCGTCGCTACGGGGATCGACCCGACGTCGAACCCACAGTCTTGAGGTTGTATGGCGCGCGTCGACCCCAGGGCAAGACCTTGCCCGGCTACGGGCATTTCGGCATAGGGTCCGGCGCGTCATGCCATCCGTCGAGCGGCTCCTTGCCCCCGGGGAACGGGTGGTCTTCCAGACCCGGCTGCACCCCTCGGTGCTGCTCGGCGCCTTGACGACGGTGGCGTTCATCGGGCTCGTGGTGGGTCTGCTGATCGGCCACAACGACCTGCCGGCGTCGACGGACGTCCAGATCGTCCTGGCCGGGGCCGGGGTGATGGCCATGGCGCTGGCCCGGCCCTTCCTGCGCTGGAGTCGGACGGTTTTCCTCGTGACCGATCGCCGGCTCCTGGCGCAGACGGGTGCCGTTCGCGAGTCGATACTCGAGGTGCCGCTCGACCGCACCAACGTCGTCTCGGCCGAGCAGGGACGTCGGGGGCATGGGACCGTCACCGTCACCGCTGCCGACGGCCGTGCGTGGCGCTTCGGACACGTCGTCGGAGCCGATGGTCTGGCCGAGGCGGCGCGGGCGCAGAGTCGGCGTCGCTGACTGGGCGCCGGCTCAGGCAGCGGCACGCGCGCCGGCGGCGCCGTTCACGGGCAGGAGCACGGTGAACGTGCTGCCGCTTCCCGGCGTGCTCTCGAGCCCGATGCGGCCGCCGAGCACGTCGAGCAGCCGGCGGACGATGTAGAGCCCGAGGCCGGTGCCGCCGAATCGCCGGCTGTCCGAGCTGTCGGCCTGGCGGTACATCTCGAACACGATCGCCTGGTCGTCGGGTCGGATACCGATGCCGGTGTCGGTGACGCGCAGCTGGCAGGTCCCGTCGACGGCACGCGCATCGACGCGCACGCTGCCGGCGGGCGTGAACTTGAGCGCGTTGCCGACGAGGTTCTTCACGACGATGCGTAGCTTGCGCCGATCGGCGATGATCGTGAGCGTCTCCGATACCTCCCACGTCAGCGTCACGCCGGCGGCGCGTGGGACGGCCGCGAACTCACTGGCGAGCTCGTCGAAGAGGGCGCGCAGCGGCACCGGCTGCTCGTCGATGCGCTGGTGGCCGTTCTCGAGCCGGCCGAGATCGAGCGTGGCGTCGATCAGGTCGAGGAGCTCACGCGAGGCCCGTTGCACGGCGGTGATGGCGTGCGCGGTCTCGGGGTCGGGCGGCAGCGTCTCGGCGAGGATCTGCGCGTAGCCCGTGATGACGTTGAGTGGCGTCCGCAGCTCGTGGGACATGGTCGAGACGAACTCCGTCTTGAGTCGGCTGGCGCGCGCGGCGTCCTCGTAGAGCGCTGCGGCGGCGAGCGCGGTGTGAGCCTGGTCGGTGATGCCGAGGACGGCGAGGCGGTCGGCGGCGCTGAAGGGCACGTCGTCGTGACGTAGCCAGCTGATCCATCCGGTGGGATCGGCCGCGGGCCCGAAGATCGCCGCGCAGCCTCGTCGGAAGTCGAACGCCTCCATGACGGGGGTGATCACATCGTCGTGCGGCGTTCCCGGGAACAGGCGCAGGTCCACATCCCCGAACCCGGTGCGGAACGTGGCGGCGATGTGCTCCTCGATCGGGATTTCGAGGAAGTTGTGCAGCACGGTGCCGTCGGTACAGGCGACCATCCGGTGCACGCCGTCTTCCTCGCCGCGCACGACCAGCGTGACGACGTCTGCGGCGATGAGCCGTCGTGCGTGTTCCACCAGTCGCGGCGCGATCGCGTCGACCGTGAGCGTGCTGCGCAGGTCGCGTCCGATGTCGAGCAGATGGCGACGTTGCACGGCGAGCGCGTGGACCCGTCGGCGATCGACGAAGGCCTGGCGTCGCGAGCGCTCGAGCACCCACGCTCCGATGATCGACATGGCAGCGCCGATCGTGATGCTGAGCACGGCGTTCGAGGCGCGCATGCCGCCGCCCCCGAAATGGGGCCACGCCCACACCAGGTACACGCTGGTCACGACGACCGAGAAGATGGCTTGTGGGCCGACGCCCCAGGGATAGAGCAGGGTGGAGCCGACCAGCATCGCGGCGATCGTTCCTGCCAGCACGTCGACGTCGCCCGGTGAGAGGGAGAGCAGATAGAGCAGGCCGGCGAAAGTGGTCAGGTTGAACAGCAGCACCACCAGCCGCGCGTGCGGCACGATCCGCACCGAGCGCGATAGTCGCCCGGCGATCAGATGGGCGACGCCGATCGCGGCGAGCCCGCCGAGTCGCTCGGGCAGGCGGTCGGGCGCGACGACGGCGTTCAGCGCGGCGCCCCCGACGATGAAGGGCAACGCCATGCGGGTCACCAGACGGAGCCGGCCCCGAACGCTCCACTGTCGGAGTCGCGTGTAGCCCGACCGTGACGGAGCGGCATTTCTGTAACGCTTCGGCGACGCAGTCTCCTTGCCCGAGGCCTGCAACGGCCCCGCGGATGGACCGATGCAAGGGTGATGCCCAGGGACGGGGACGCCTCAGTCGACGAGTGGCGGCAGCTCGCGGATGACGAACCGGCCGCCGTGGACGATCTCGAGCGAGAAGGTGTCGCTTCGGGCGTCGTCGGTGGCGTCGATCACGAAGCGGTCACGCTGCAGGTAGCGCGCATGCTCCGGGTGGGCGAACACCGGCACCCCGCCTGCGTCACCGAGCGGGACGTCGAACCCATCGATCACGGTCGAGGCCACGCACAGGACGGGATTGGTGCCGCCACAGCACCCGCCGCTGATCAGGAAGGCCAGCGGTTCGGGGGCGGCGTCCTGGACCCGGGCGAGGAGTCGCCCGGCCCGAGGGGTCATGCCTTCACAACCGGCCATTCGGACGGAACAGCGAACACGCCGCGGCATGGAGGGCCCTCGACCATTGGGCGGAGCCTTCCATGCCGCGGTGCGCCGAGGCCCTCAGGCCCGCTTACGTCGCTCGGCCTTGCCGCCGGCCTCGCGGGAGAGCTTCTCCTCGAGTGCCTTCACGACGAAATCCATGACCGACACGTCCGACTTGACGCAGTGGAGCTTCAGCTCCCGATGCAGATGCTTTGGAATCCGCGTGGCGAGCTGTACCCAGACTTCCCCTTCACTTGCCATAATGCTCCTTTCCTCCGGCGCGTTTGAGATGCGCGCATACTTTTCTAACGTGACATCGTGACCTGTGCAATACGTTTTTGAGTGTGGATCGAGATATCGACTCCCACCCTCTAGTCGGGGGTGACTGACCGCCTATCGGCCTCCGAGCACCCCGAGGTGCGTGGAAACGGCCGGTGCGGGAGCCGAGGCCTCCGCTGTCAGGCGATGTATGCTATCTAGTCACGCGTCAGTGCGCAGGAACTGTGCGATCCCTTCGATCAGTGCGTCGGTCAGGTGGTCCTGGTGTACCGGGTCGCGGAGGTGGGCCGCGTCTTCCGCATGGGTCAGGTAGCCGAGCTCGACGAGCACGCCGGGCGCCGGGTTGCGCGTCAGGACGGCGAAGCGCCCGGGGCGGGGGTGGCCGCGGACGTTGCCGATGCGGCTGCGGAGCGCCTGTGCGATCGTCTTCGCGAAGCGGCCGGCACGCGGGCTCGGCTGGTCGGTGTCGGTGGCGCGAAGGATGTCGCCGCCGTAGAAGATCTCGAATCCGCGCGGCCGTGGATCGGTGCTGGCGTTGGCGTGCAATGACAGGAACAGCGTCGGGGGGCCGTCGACCGGGGGCAGGCGCTCGTCGAGGGGCACGAACGAATCGTTCCAGCGGGTGAGCACGGCCGTGACCGGAAGGCGGAGGGCGAGCTTCTCCACCAGCTGGCGGGCGATCACGAGGGTCAGGTCCTTCTCGCGCACTCCACCGATGCCCGCCGCACCCGGATCGCGGCCGCCGTGGCCGGCGTCGATGATGACCATGAGGCGGGGCGCGCCGACCGCAGGCATCCGTGCAAGCGGCGCGGGGGTGCTGGTACTCGTGCTGCTCGACGTGCTGGTCGAGGTCGACGACGTCGAAGTGGCCGAGCTGCTGCTCGTCGACGACGAGGAACTCGTCGAGCTGGTCGTGGTGCTCGACGACGACGTCGAGCTCGTCGTCGTCGATGGACGCGTCGTAGTGGTGCTGGTCGAGGTGGTGCTGGTCGTCGTGCTCGACGTCGTGATGCTCGATGTCGTCGTGCTCGTACTGGCGCGGGTCGTGCTGGTGCTCGTGCTGCTGGTCGTGGTCGTGGTGGCGCGTATCGTCGTCGGGGGTGGGGGGGGGGCCTCGTCACCGAGAGCGATCGTGACGCCGTTGCCTCGTAGTCGCACAGTTGACGGCGTCGCGTCGCGCAGGTCGAGGACGATGCGGAGCGTCGTCGGCGTGAACTGTCCCGTGCGGACGCGGAGCAGGACACCGTCCGCGCCCTCGAGCAGGCGCGGCGCCGACCGTCCGAGCACCGCGCCCTCGAAGTCGAGCACGATGCGCTCCGGAGTCGCGCCGTCGGCGGCGAGCGGATGGGCGAGCGGACGTCCGGGGGGAGCGGAGAATCGAAGTCGGACGACGGGAGCCGTGCCGCCTGCGATGTCGATCTGCTCGAGGGACGGCGTTGCGGCGAGTACCGGCACGGCGCCGAGCAGCACCAGCACCCCCACCCACCGCATGTTCCGGGTCTATGCAATGAGAATGCGGCTGTCCAGCCGAGCGAACGTAACTTCCCTTCACAGTGCGACGTTGGTATAGCGCGCCCACGGTTCCAGAGGGCAGCAACGGCGCGCAGCGGCGCGCAAGGAGGCGATCAAAATGAAGTTCGGTATCCTGTTGCTCGGGGGGGCCCTGATCGTGGCGAGTGCCACGCTCGCGTCCGCCGAGGGTGTGAACTGCAAGCAGGTGAAGAAGTACCTGGACACGGGTCGCTCGGTGAAAGACGTCGCCGAGACGATGGTCGTCAGCGAGGCCGACGTGAAGAACTGCCAGGAGCAGCTCGGGGGCGACGCGCCCAAGGGTGACGCTCCCGCCGCTGACGCGGCAGGGCACGAAGGGCACTGATCGTCAGTCGTTCCAGCGGTCGGCTTCGGTGACGTCCCGGACGCACGACGGCGTCACCGGCGCCGAGGCCGACCGCCGCTGGATGCTCGACGCGCTCGTCGAGGCCCGTGGCGCCGGTGCGCGCGGCGAGGTCCCCATCGGGGCGGTCGTCGTTCGCGATGGTGGCGCGCTGGGGCAGGGTGGCAACGCCACCATTGCCGCCTGTGATCCGAGCGCGCACGCCGAGGTGGTCGCGTTGCGCCAGGCCGCACGCCGCGCCGGTAACCACCGCCTGCCCGGTGTCACGCTCTACGTCACCGTCGAGCCGTGCGCGATGTGCATCGGCGCCGCGTTGCAGGCGCGCATCGCACGACTCGTCTTCGGCTGCGTCGATCCGAAAGCAGGTGCCGCCGGCTCGTTGTTCGATCTCGCCGCCGACCCGCGTCTGAATCATCGTATCGCTGTCACCGCCGGGGTCGAGGCGGACGCCGCCCGAGAGCTGCTGCAGTCGTTCTTCCGCGCACGTCGCTGATGATGCCCGCGCGCGTCGACTGCCAGCGGGTCGTATGGTAGGAGCCTCCGCTCCTGGAGAGGTGCGTGAGCCCGGTTGAAACGACACGACTCGAAATCGTGCATGCCGAAAGGCATCGGGGGTTCGAATCCCCCCCTCTCCGTTCTTCCGATCCTCGGGTCGGTTCGTTTGCTTGCCCGGTGGTGAGAGTTCTGCGACGGTGACCGTCGGGGAGAGGTGTCCGAGTGGCCGATGGAGCACGCTTGGAAAGCGTGTGTACCTTCACGGGTACCGAGGGTTCGAATCCCTCCCTCTCCGCTCACCTTGCGCCTCTGCCCGATCGCCGCTAGTTTCACCCGATCGCTCGGGCATCGGGCGGTGGTGGCTAGGTCCTGCGCAAGGCGGCGTCGCGAACCCCGCCAGGTCCGGAAGGAAGCAACGGTACCGAATGTCCCCCTGTGCCGCAGGGCACCCTAGCCATCATCGCCGGATGCCTCGCGGATGACGTATCAGGTGCTCGCACGGCGGCTCCGGCCGCAGCGCTTTGGCGACGTGATCGGGCAGGAACACGTCACGCGCACCCTGCAGGCCGCCATGGCTGCAGGCCGCGTGGCGCATGCGTTTCTGCTGACGGGTCCGCGCGGCGTCGGCAAGACGACGACGGCGCGCATCCTCGCCAAGGCGCTCAACTGCGAGACCGCCACCACCGGCGAGCCGTGCAATGCGTGCTCGACCTGCCAGGAGGTCGCCGACGGCATCGCGTTCGACGTGCTCGAGATCGATGGGGCGTCGCACACGCAGGTCGACAAGATGCGGGATCTCATGGAGACGGTCGCGCATCGGCCCATCAAGAGCCGGTACAAGATCTACATCATCGACGAGGTGCACATGCTCTCGTCGCACTCGTTCAACGCGCTGCTGAAGACGCTGGAAGAGCCGCCGCCGCACGTCAAGTTCATCTTCGCCACCACCGACCCGCACAAGGTGCTGGCCACGGTCGTGTCGCGCTGCCAGCGCTTCGACCTGCGCCGCATCGGGCTCGCGGAGCTGACGACGCACTTGCGGCGCATCGTCGCCGACGAAGGGCTCGCTCTCTCCGACGACGCCGTCGCGCTGGTGGCGCGCGAGGCCGAAGGCAGCCTGCGCGACGCGCAATCGCTGCTCGAGCAGGTCCTCACCGCGGCCGGAGCCGGGGCCGACGAGACCGCCGTGCGCGCCGTGCTCGGTGCGGCTGATCGCCGCCTTGTCGGGGCCGTTGCCGAGGCCATCATCGCCGGCGACGCCGCCGGCTGCCTGCGTCAGCTCGCCGCGCTCTATGAGCACGGGTACGACGCCCAGCGATTCTGTCGCGACCTGCTCGAACACTTCCGGCACCTCGCGGTGCTCGCCGCCACCAACGATCGGTCGCTGGTGGCGGATCTGCCGGAAGCCGAGGTCGTGACGCTGATCGCACAGGCGGCGCGTCGATCGGCCGACGACCTGCAGCGCTTCTTCGCTTTGCTGCTCGAGGCCGACGAGGCGCTCGCGCTGCCGGCGCGCACGGTCGACCCGCAGCTCGTGCTCGAGATGCGCGTGCTGCGCCTTGCCACGCTGCCGCCGTTGTTGCCCATCGCCGACATCTTGGCGCGCCTCGACGCACTCGCGGCGGGGCAACCCGTGCCGACGAGGGCGGTCGCCACGCCGAGCCGGCCACCGGTGCGCGCCACGCCGGCCGTCGCCGTCGCCGACGGCGAGCTGTGGGATCGGCTCCTCGCGCGCGTCCGTCAGGAGCGTATCGCGCTCTACATGGCGCTCGCCAGCGGCCGTCCGCTGGGCGTGCAGGGGGACGTGCTCCGCATCGGCATCGAGAGCGACGCCATGCGACGCGAGCTCGCCACGCGTGAGAACCTCGATCGCATCCAGACGATCGCCGGCGAGCTGGCAGGTCGGGCGATGCGCGTCGAGGTGGGACCGGTTCCGGCCGAGCATGCCGCCGACACACCGCTCGCCCAGGCGCGACGTCGCACCGAGGAGACGCTCGCCGACCCGCTCGTGCAGGCGGCGGTCGAGATCTTCGGCGCCGAAGTCCGGGGCGTGCGCGATCGGCGCCCCTGAGATAGACGACGGCACATGGGTAAGGGATTCGACATCGGGGGTCTGCTCAAGCAGGCGCAGCAGCTGCAGGAGCGGCTGTCGTCGGTCCAGGAGGAGATACGCACCCGCACGGCCGAGGGCAGTGCCGGCGGCGGCATGGTGACGGCGATCGTCAACGGCAAGCTCGAAGTGATGTCGGTGCACATCGATCCCTCGCTGCTCGCCACGCCCGACGTCGAGATGCTGCAGGATCTGGTGGTGGCGGCGGTGAACGGCGGCATCCGGGCCGCGCAGCAGATGATGGCCGAGGAGATGTCGAAGGTGACGGGCGGCCTCAAGATTCCCGGCCTCGGCTGAGCGGTATGGGCCAGACGCCATCGATGGCGCGGCTGATCCAACAGCTGACGCGGCTGCCGGGCATCGGCGAGAAGACGGCAGCGCGTCTCGCCTTCCATGTTCTGCGGGCCGATCGCGAGTACGCCGAGGCCCTCGCGCAGGCGTTGATCTCGGTCAAGAACGACACCCGGCTGTGCTCCGTGTGCTTCGCGCTCACCGAGGTCGATCCGTGTCCGCTGTGCCGCGATCCTCGTCGCAACGACGAGGTCATCTGTGTCGTGGAGGAGCCCGCGGACCTGCTCGCCGTCGACCGTGTGCGTGAGTTCCGCGGCCGCTATCACGTGCTGCATGGGACACTGGCGCCGCTCGACGGCATCGGACCGGACGAGCTCAAGATCCAGCCGTTGCTGCTGCGCTTGCGCGACGGCGCGGTGCGCGAGGTCATCGTCGCCACCAACCCCACTGCGGAGGGCGAGGCCACGGCCCTCTACCTCGCGAAGCTCCTGAAGCCGCTCGGGGTGCGCGTCACCCGCATCGCCCATGGCCTGCCCATGGGCGCCGACCTCGAGTACGCCGACGTCATGACCGTGGGTCGTGCGCTCGAGGGCCGGCGCGAGATGTGAGCCCGAAGGCCTCGGGGCTTTACTGAGCGCCGAGCCGTCGTGTATAGACGCCGCATTCCTCGGTAGCTCAGTTGGTAGAGCAATCGGCTGTGAAAAGACGCAGCCTCACCGGGAAACTGGTGAGTGAAAAGCGGGTGAACTCAGGGAAGCCTAAGTGCGGCGAAAGCATACGGTAATCCTGAGCCAAGTCCTCCGAGAGCAGCAGGGCGGAGGGAAGGTGCAGAGACTAGGGAGTGACGGAAGAATAATCTCCCCACGAGCGCCCGCCACCTACAGGCACGAAGGAACACGCCCACGGTGATGAGATAGTCCACCCCCATCGGAAACGGTGGGACTCGGTGTAACCGATCGGTCGCTGGTTCGAGTCCGGCCCGGGGAGCCTGAAAAGGGGCCGTCAGAGCGCATGCTCTGGCGGCCCTTGCCGTTTCAGGCGCCGAGCTCGTCGCGCATCGCCTGCGCGAGATCGGTGTGCAGGAACCGGAACCCGGAGGCCTCCGCCACGCGCGGCAGGACGCGCGCGCCGGACAGCAACACCTCCTCGCCCATGTCGCCGAACATCAGGCGGACCGCTGCGGCGGGAAGCGGCAGCAGCGTCGGGCGATGTAGGACCGTGCCGAGCGTGCCGACGAACGTCGCGTTGGTCGCGGGGTCGGGTGCCGTCGCATTCACGGGTCCGTGCACCTCGGCGAAGAGCAGATGGTGCAGCAGGCCCACCAAGTCGTCGAGCGCGATCCAGCTCATCATCTGATGGCCGTCGCCGACGACACCGCCGAGCCCGAGCTGGAACGGCAGCGCCATGGTGGCGAGCGCGCCGCCCTGACCCGCGAGCACGACGCCGATGCGCGGATGCACCACGCGGATGCCGGCGTCGACGGCCGGAGCGGCCGCTGTCTCCCATGCGCGGCACACCTCGGCGAGGAAGCCGCTCCCCGACGGGTTCGTCTCGTCGAGCGGCGTGTGGCCGCGATCGCCGTAGAATCCGATCGCCGACGCCGAGAGGAGGACGCGTGGCGGCCGTGCAAGTCGGGCGAGCGTGGTGGCCAGCAGCGCGGTGCTGTCGACCCGGCTGGCGCGGATGGCGGCCTTCCGTGCGGACGTCCAGCGTGCGGCGACGGGTTCACCGGACAGGTGGACGACGGCATCCACGCCCTCGAGCCGCGCGGCATCGATCCGACCGGCGGCCGGATCCCAGCCGATCTCGTCGGTGCCCCGACGCGGAGCGCGTCGGACGAGCGGCAGCACGGTGTGACCGCCCGCCGTGAGGAAGGCCGCGAGCTGGCGGCCGACGAGGCCCGACGCGCCCGTGACGGCGATCCGCCGTGGCCCGTGTGCGGCGACGGCGGCATGTCGTGCGAGGTCGTCGCGGGTGCGGGCATGCCGGAACTGGAAGAGTCGATCGAGCATCCGCTCCACCGCCGCGCCGCCGAGAAACGGCCCCAGCGGCGCGAGCGGGAGCGCGTACGTGATCGTGTCCTCGAGGATGCTGGCGGTGTCGCCGTCAGGGAGGACGCGGTGGGTGTGGCGCCACGCGGCGAATGGCCCGGACACCTGCTCGTCAGTGAACTCGCGTCCTTCGACGTAGCCACCATGCCGGGCCACCCAGCGTTGGCGGAACGGGCCGAGCCGCATCTCCATCACGAGCTCGCTGCCATCCGTGATGCCGCCGGTGCGCTCGACGATGCGGATGGTCTGCCACGGAGGCGCCAAGCGTTCGAAGGCGCCGGGGCGAGCGTGCCGGGCGAATCCCTCCGCCGCGGGGACCGGTAGGGCGCTACGTCGTCGGAAGACCGGCACCGCCCTCTACACGCGCTCGATGCCCGGCCAAGGCAAGGGATCGATCAGCGCATCCCGCCTATGGGACGGGTCACGGAATGCACAATTGATTGTGTCGCAGCGGCGGAAAATTGACGGTGCGTAGGGTCCCGTAACGGCAAAGTGGGTAGGCGGGACGGGCAGTTGCAGGGGAGGACGCCGCGGCACGACCGTTGCTGAGAGCCCGGCAGAACACCAGGGCAACGCGCAACACGCGGTCCGGACGCAGGGGCGGCCGGGGGGAGATGCAGGGCGTGACGTCAGTCGAGATCGTCGAGGAATCGGCCCGAGAGGTGGTGACCACCACCGTCGGGACCGAGGTCGTGCGAACGGTGCACGCGACGGTTCCCGACACGACCTTCAACGGCTTCGTCGCGACGCTCGCCTTCGTCGGAACCAAGGGCGGCACGCTGGTCGTCTACTGTCACCGGCCGCTCGCGGTCGGAATGGCGGCCGACATGCTCGGCATGACCGGCGAGGAGCCGGACGAAGAGACGGTGCGCGACGCGCTCGGTGAGCTGGTGAACCAGATCGCCGGCACCATCAAACGAAAGATGGGCGAGTCGGGCAACGGCATCATGCTCTCGGTGCCGGTCGTGGTGGCGGGGGCACCGCTCTCGCACTGCGTGAAGTCGAGCGCCCAGCCGCTGTCCGTGGAGCTGTACGTGCCCAACGGCAGCATGTGCGTCTGCCTGTGGCCGAATTGACGCGGCACGAGGGACGGGGATCGATGAAATGAAAAAGGTACTGACGATCGACGACAGCAAAGTCGTGCGCTCGATGGTGACGCGCCATCTGCAGCCCTACGGCTGCGAGGTCGTCGAGGCGACAAACGGACAGGAGGGCGTCGAGGCGGCCAAGCTGCATCAGCCCGATCTCATCCTCCTCGACGTCACGATGCCGGTGATGGACGGCAAGCAGGCGCTCGCCGCCATCCGCGCCGATGCGGCGACGAAGGCGC
Source organism: Binatia bacterium (assembly GCA_036009625.1). GTDB lineage: Bacteria > Desulfobacterota > Binatia > DP-6 > DP-6 > DASYLJ01. The sequence continues at coordinate 23,236 of DASYLJ010000017.1, read as the reverse complement.
TTCCGGTGATCATGCTGACGGCCGAGAGCGGCCGCGAGCTGGTCGTCGAGATCGTGAAGCTCGGCGTCAACGGCTACATCGTGAAGCCGTTCCAGAAGGAGAGCTTCGAGAAGGAGGTCTCCAAGATCCTCGGTGCGCCGTCGGCCACGCCGCCCGCGCCCGCGGGTCCGCCGCTCGACCGGCACACCGTGCTGGTCGTCGACGGCGACGAGGCCATCCTGGCGTCTGCACGTCAGGCGCTCGCGGGCAGCATGCAGGTGCTGACGGCCACCGGCGCCGAGGCGCTGGAGCGGTGGACGTCGGCGCGCCCCGGTGTGGTGCTCGTGAACGTGGCCACTGCCGGCGACGAGACGATCGGCAAGCTGCGCGGGCTCGGTCCGAGCGCGTTCGTCGGCATGGCGGCGCGCGGCGACATGGGTGCGCACGACGCGGCGAAGAAGGCCGGCTGCCACACCGTACTCGATTCGCCCTGTCAGCCGCTCGAGATGCTCGACGGCATCCTGGTCGCCACCGCCGCGGTGGCGACGGTGGAGGACCAGGTGCAGACGCTGCTCGGCACCCGAGACGGCTGCGTGGTGCTCAACCTGCCCGACCCGCGCTCGAAGGTGTTCGGCAAGGTGTTGCCGTCCCTGACGAAGCGTCTGCGTGCGCTCGGCGCCGAGGGCGGCACCAAGCTCGTGGTCGACATGGACAACGTCACCGAATCGAACGCCGACGTCGTGAAGAGCGTCGTCGCCATCGTGACGGAAGCGACGACCGCCGGACTGCGCACCGCCATCGCGGTCAGCAGCGCCAGTGTGGTCGAGAGCCTGAAGCAGATCGCAGAAACACAGAACCGGCTCTTCCCGTCGCGCGATGCGGCGCGGGAGGGCCTCAAGTGATCCTGAACGGGAACGAGGGAACCGTCATGGCAGAGCCTTCTCGCGATACCACGCTCGACCGCGATGCATTGCGCGAGTGTGTGCGCAGCACGCTGACCCGTCTTTCGCGGACGGGCGAGCTGCCCACCTTGTCCGCGACCGCGACCGCGGCGCTCGGCGTCGCGCGCGATCCGGATGCCGACATCGAAGACCTGTGCCGCGTCATCCGCACCGACGTCGGCATTTCGGCACGCATCCTGCGGGTCGCCAACTCGGCCGCCTTCGCGCGCCGCACGCCCGCCAAGACGCTGGCGGAAGCGGTGCTCACCGTCGGCCTGCGCAAGACGTGCGATCTGCTCGTCGCGGCGAGCGCGCGGCGTCTCTTCGAGGGCACGAGCCGCAACGCCGAGGGCCTCTGGAACCACGCCCTCGCCGTCGCCATCGCGGCCGAGGAGCTGGCCCGCCTGACGCGGCGGGCAGAGCCCGCGGTGGCCTTCCTGCCCGGCCTGTTCCACGACGTCGGCCGCATCGCCTTCCTGCTCGCCGACCCGATCTCGTTCGAGGTGATCCAGAACCTGGTCGCCGAGGGCGAAGGGCAGACGAGCGATCTCGAGCGTGGCTGGTACGGCTTCGATCACGCCGAGGCCGGTGCCATCCTCGCCGAGGACTGGGGCCTCGCCGGCGAGCAGTGCGACGGCATCCGCTGGCATCACCGCCCGGCGCAGGCCGACGCGGGCAGGAGCCTCGCCACGATTCTCAATGCCGCCGACAGCCTCGCCTACACGATGGGCTTCGGCGTCAGCCCGCAGCCGCCGCTCGACGTCAGCGTCGCCGGGCTCGGCCTCGCCGCCGAGGACGAGGCGGCCTGCATGGCGCGCATCAAGGACGCCTTCCTCCGTCAGAACGAACTGCTCCGCTGAGCGGGGCCGAAGGACGCGCATGAGCGATCTCGAAGACATGGACGACGTCGTCCGCGAGTTTCTGGTCGAGAGCCACGAGAACCTCGACCAGCTCGACCGTGACCTGGTCGCGCTCGAGAAGGACCCGCGGTCGCACGAGCGACTGGCGAGCGTCTTCCGGACCATCCACACCATCAAGGGCACGTGTGGTTTCCTCGGCTTCGGCAAGCTCGAGTCGGTGGCGCACGTCGGCGAGAGCCTCCTCAGCCGGCTGCGCGACGGCGAGCTGACCCTCACCGCCGAGATCACGACGGGCCTGCTGTCGATGGTGGACGCCGTCCGCCAGATGCTCTCCGCCGTCGAGGCGGCCGGCAACGACGGCGACGGCGACTACAGCGTGCTCGTCGCCACATTGACGGCGTTGCAGCAGCAGAGCGCGTCGCCGCCGGTCGTGGTGGTGGAGGAGCCGGGGAGTGTCGCGAGCGCGCCGTCGTCCGACGTCGACGCGGTGTGGGCCGAGGCCCTGAGTCAGGCGGCGGCCGCGGCCACACCCGAGCCAGTTGCCGCAGCACCCGCCGAAGCGGGCCACGCCGTCTCCGATGCGACGATCCGCGTCGACGTCGGGCTGCTCGACAAGCTGATGAACCTGGTCGGCGAGCTCGTGCTGGCGCGCAACCAGGTGCTGCAGTTCACCGTCACGCAGGCGGACACCGCCTTCGTCGCCACCTCGCAGCGCCTCAACCTGATCACCACCGAACTGCAGGAAGGCGTGATGAAGACGCGCATGCAGCCCATCGGGAACATTTGGGGCAAGTTCCCGCGCGTCGTGCGCGACCTCGCCGTCGCCTGCGCCAAGCAGGTCCGCGTCGAGATGGAAGGCCGCGAGACCGAGCTCGACAAGACCATCATCGAGGCCATCAAGGATCCGCTGACGCACGTCGTGCGCAACGCCGTCGACCACGGCATCGAATCGCCCGCCGTGCGTACCGCCGCCGGCAAGCCGACCGAGGGGCGGCTCTTCCTGCGCGCCTTCCACGAGGGCGGCCAGGTCAACATCGAGATCTCCGACGACGGCGGCGGCCTCGACCACGAGCGCATCCGCGAGAAGGCCGTGCAGCGCGGCCTCATCACCGCCGAGCAGGCCGCGCGCATGACCGATCGCGAGATCGTCAACCTGATCTTCCTGCCCGGCTTCTCGACCGCGCCGAAGGTGACGAACGTGTCCGGCCGCGGTGTCGGTATGGACGTCGTGAAGACGAACATCGAGAAGATCGGCGGCACGGTCGACGTGCAGAGCCGGCCGGGGCAGGGGACGACGCTGCGGATCAAGATTCCGCTCACCCTCGCCATCATCCCGGCGCTCATCGTCACCAGCGCGGGCGACCGCTACGCCATCCCGCAGGTGAGCCTGCTCGAGCTGGTGCGGCTCGAGGCCGAGCAGGCGGCGCGCGGCATCGAGATGATCCACGGCGCGCCGGTCTATCGGCTGCGCGGCAACCTGCTGCCGCTCGTCTACCTGAACCGCGAGCTCGGCGTCGACGACGGCGTCGCGCCGGCGGCGGATGCGGCGGTCAACATCGTCGTGCTGCAGGCCGACGATCGGCAGTTCGGCCTCGTCGTCGAGAGCATCAACGACACCGAGGAGATCGTCGTGAAGCCGCTCGGCAAGCAGCTGAAGAGCATCACCAGCTTCGCCGGCGCCACCATCATGGGCGACGGCAAGGTGGCCCTCATCCTCGACGTCCTCGGTATCGCGCAGCGCGCGAACGTGGTCTCCGAGCTGCGCGACCGCGCGCTCGGCGATCACCTGCGGCAGGCGGATCATGCCGACGATCGCCAGACCCTCCTGCTGCTCGGCGTCGGCGCGGAAGGGCGCATGGCCATCCCGCTCTCGGTGGTGGCGCGCCTCGAGGAGTTCCCGCGCGCGACGGTCGAGCACGCGGGGTCGCACGAGGTCGTCCAGTACCGCGATCAGATCATGCGGCTGGTGCGGCTCGGCACGGTGCTCGGCACCGAGCCGTTGCCGACGGCGCCGGACGCACCGCTGCAGGTGGTCGTCTATGCCGCGCACGGCCGCAGCGTCGGGCTGGTCGTCGACCGCATCCTCGACATCGTCGAGGAGGCGCTGACGGTGCAGCAGCGCGAGACGACGCGGGCCGGCCTGCTCGGCTCGGCGGTCATCCAGGGCCGCGTCACCGATCTCATCGACGTGCGCGGCATCATCGAGCACGCCGATCCCCACTTCTTCGACGCGGCCGCTGCGGCGGCCTGAAGGACGGCGCATGGCGAGCGAGCAGCAGTACTGCACCTTCTTCCTCGACGGCCTCTTCTTCGGCGTCGAGGTGCGCAAGGTGCAGGAGGTGATCCGGTATCAGGAGATGACGCGGGTGCCGCTGGCGCCGCCGGTCATCAAGGGACTCATCAACCTCCGCGGCCAGATCGTGACGGCGCTCGACCTGCGCCGGCGCCTGGCGCTCAGCCAGCGGCCCGACGGCGAGTTGCCGATGAACGTCGTCGTGCGCACGGACGAGGGCGCGGTGAGCCTCCTCGTCGACGAGATCGGCGACGTGCTCGAGGTGACGGACGAGACCTTCGAGCGCCCGCCGGAGACGATCGACGGCGTCGCGCGCGAGCTGATCCGCGGCGTCTACAAGTTGCGCGATCGGCTGCTGCTCATCCTCGACACCGAGAAGGCCGTGCATGTCGGGGCAACGGGGCACGCCGCCGAGCTGGGGCAATAGCCGAATTTCGAGTGCGGGTGACGATCACGCCGTGGCCAGCGGCGCGTCACCCCTGGGTGTGTGGGAGCGATCGAACAACAAGCGGGACGGCCACGGCCGTCGGGAAGGACAGCAGAGGCCATGGGCAACATTCGACTGCAGCAGAAGGGGCGTGGGGGAGCGCGCGCCGCGGTGCGCACGCTGGAGCACGCGGGGGCACAGGACACGCTCGCGGAGGCGCAGCAGAATACGCAGGCGGTCCTCGAGGTCGTGAGCGCGCTCGGACGCGCGACGACCACGCAGGAGGTGATCTCGGCAGCCCTCGAGGGCGTCAAGGCGGCGTTCGGGTGGGCCTATGGCTCGTACTGGTTCCTGGATCCGAACGAGAACGCGCTGCGCTTCTCGCTCGAGTCGGGTACCGTCACCGAGGAGTTCCGGCGCGTCACGCAGGAGGCCCGCTTCCGCGAGGGCGAGGGACTCTCAGGACGCGCGTGGAAGACGCGCGACCTGTTCTTCGTGCAGGACCTCGGCGAGATGCGTGATTGCTGTCGCGCTCCCGCGGCGCAGCGCGCGGGCGTCAAGTCGGGTGTCTGCTTCCCGATCGTCATCGATGGTCAGGTGCAGGGGACGATGGACTTCTTCGCCCTGGAGACGCTGACGCTGTCGGAGGAGCGGCTGTCGGTGCTGCGCAGCGTGGGCAATCTGGTGTCCTCGGCGCTCGAGCGCCAGCGTGCGGCCGACGATGCGGTACGCGTGCGCAACATGATGGAGAACGCGCCCGTCAACGTGATCTTCGCCGATCGCGATCTGACGATTCGCTACCTCAACCCGACGTCGGTGAAGACGCTCAAGTCGATCGAGCAGTTCCTGCCGGTGAAAGCCGACCAGCTGCTCGGGCAGTCGATCGACATCTTCCACAAGAACCCCGCGCATCAGCGCAAGATGCTGGCCGATGCGAAGAACCTGCCGCACAGGGCCATCATCCAGGTGGGCCCCGAGAAGCTCGACCTGCTCGTCAGTGCCATCATGGATGCCAAGGGCAATTACCTCGGCCCGATGCTGACGTGGGAGGTCATCACCGAGAAGCTCGCCAACGAGGAGCGCGCCAAGGAGCTGCAGGAGCGCGAGCGGCTCGCGGCGGAGGAGCTGCGGACCAAGGTCGACACCCTGCTCGCCGTGGTGAACGCCGCGGCGGAAGGCGACCTGACGCGCGAGATCACGCTGTCGGGCTCCGACGCCATCGGTCAGATGGCGGACGGGCTGCGTCGGTTCTTCGAGACGCTGCGCGCCAGCATGGGCGGCATGGGCCAGAACGCCCAGGCGCTCGCCAGCTCGTCGGAAGAGCTCACCGCGGTGAGCCAGCAGATGAGCGTCAACGCCGAAGAGACCTCGGCGCAGGCGAACGTGGTGTCGGCGGCGGCGGAGGAGGTCAGCAAGAACGTGCAGACCGTGGCCACCGGCACCGAGGAGATGAGCGCCAGCATCAAGGAGATCGCCAAGAACGCCAACGACGCCGCCAAGGTGGCGACGCAGGCGGTGAAGGTGGCCGAGACCACCAACGCCACCGTCGGCAAGCTCGGCGAGAGCAGCGCCGAGATCGGCAAGGTCATCAAGGTGATCACGTCGATCGCCCAGCAGACGAATCTCCTGGCGCTCAATGCCACCATCGAGGCGGCGCGCGCCGGTGAAGCGGGCAAGGGCTTCGCGGTGGTCGCGAACGAGGTGAAGGAGCTGGCGAAGGAGACCGCCAAGGCCACCGAGGACATCGGTCAGAAGATCGATGCCATCCAGACCGACACCCAGAGTGCGGTCGAGGCCATCGGCGAGATCAGCGCCATCATCAATCAGATCAACGACATCCAGAACACCATCGCGAGCGCCGTCGAGGAGCAGACCGCGACGACGAACGAGATCGGACGCAACGTCGCCGAGGCGGCGAAGGGCAGTTCCGAGATCGCCGAGAACATCACGGGCGTGGCGCAGGCGGCACAGAACACCACGGCCGGCGCCAGCGACACGCAGAAGGCCGCGGGCGAGCTGTCGCGGATGGCCGCCGAGCTGCAGCGGCTGGTGTCGCAGTTCCGCTACTAGCGTCGGGTGATCCGGGAGGGGACGCCACCCCTCCCGGACCACAGCGTCCACGAGGAGGCCAACGTGCGTGCACTGGTCGTCGATGATTCGCAGGCGATGCGCATCATCATCCGGAAGATACTGAAAGAGTTCGCCTTCGAGGTCACCGAAGCGCAGCACGGTCGCGACGCGCTCGAGGCGCTCGGCCGTACCGGAGCGGTCGACATCGCCTTCGTCGACTGGAACATGCCCGAGATGAACGGGCTGGAGTTCGTGCAGGCGGCGCGGTCGCGCCCCGAGCTGGCGACCATGCTCATCATGATGGTCACCACCGAGATCGAGAGCGCCCAGATGGTGAAGGCGCTCGAGGCCGGGGCGAACGAATATCTCATGAAGCCCTTCACCAAGGCTGCGATGGTGGAGAAGCTCGAGCTGCTCGGCATCAGCGCCTCGTCATGCGCCGAATCCGCGTCCTGATCGTCGACGACGCCGTGGTCATCCGTCGCCTGCTCGGCGACGTCCTGGCCGGCGACCCCGCGATCGAGGTGGTGGGGGCGGCACCGAATGGCCGCATCGCGCTCGCCAAGATTCCGCAGGTCAATCCCGACCTGATCACGCTCGACATCGAGATGCCGGACATGAGCGGCCTCGAGACGCTCGCCGAGATCCGGCGCACGTATCCGACGCTGCCCGTGATCATGTTCAGCACGCTCACCGAGCGTGGCGCGTCGTCGACGCTCGAGGCCCTGGCACTCGGTGCCACCGACTACGTCACCAAGCCGGCGAACGTCGGCAGCGTCGCGGCGGCCATGCAGGCCGTGCGCGAGCAGCTCATTCCGAAGATCAAGGCCTTCTGCGCGACGGCGGTGGGCCTGCCCCGACCGACGACGGCGCGCATCGCGAGCCCGGTGGCGAGCCGCATGGCGATGGTCACGGGCCGAACGCGCACGGCCGAGGCCCTGCTCATCGGCGTCTCCACCGGCGGGCCGAACGCGCTGTCGGTGCTCCTGCCCGCGCTGCCGAAGGACCTGCCGGTGCCGGTGCTCATCGTCCAGCACATGCCGCCCGTGTTCACGCGCCTGCTCGCCGAACGGCTGCAGGCGAAGTCGGGGTTTCCCGTCCGCGAAGCGATCGCGGGCGCCCGGATCGAGCCCGGCTGCGCCTGGGTGGCACCGGGCGACCATCACATGACGCTCGAGCGCGATGCGCTCGGCGTGAAGATCGCGCTCGGTCAGGGTCCGCCCGAGAACTCGTGCCGGCCGGCCGTCGACGTGCTGTTCCGGTCCGCCGCCGCAGTCTACGGCGCTGGCACCCTGGCCGTGGTGCTGACGGGCATGGGGCAGGACGGCCTGCGCGGTTGCCAGGACGTGCATGCGGCGGGCGGACAGATCGTGGTGCAGGATCAGGCGACGAGCGTCGTCTGGGGAATGCCGGGTGCCGTGGCGGACGCGGGCCTGGCCGAGAAGATACTGCCGCTCGCGGAGCTGGCCGGCGAGATCGTCCGGCGGCTGCGTGCGGCGCGGGCCCCGGATCGCGCCGTAGTCGGGGAGCCACAACGAACGGTGGGGCGGCCATGACGATCGGGGCAGTGGAGTTCGACTACATCCGCAAGCTCGTGCGCGAACGATCGGCGATCGTGCTCGAGCCCGGCAAGGAGTATCTCGCCGAGTCGCGCCTGCTGCCGGTGGCGCGCGACGAGGGCTGTGCGACGCTGCAGGATCTGGTCGCGAAGATCCGTGCCGATCGCAGCGGCGGGCTCGAGCGCAAGGTCATCGAGGCCATGACCACGAACGAGACCACCTTCTTCCGTGACGTCCATCCCTTCGAGGCGTTGCGGAAGACGGTGCTTCCCGACGTCCTCGCGGCGCGTGCCGCCCAGCGCCAGCTGAACATCTGGTGCGGTGCCTCCTCGAGCGGGCAGGAGCCGTACAGCATCGCGATGGTCCTGCGCGAGCGCGCGGCCGATCTCGCCGGGTGGTCGGTGCGTCTCCTCGCCAGCGACATCTCGCGTGAGATGCTCGATCGCACCAAGGAGGGGCGTTACAGCCAGCTGGAGGTGAATCGGGGGCTGCCCGCGACCATGCTGGTCAAGTGGTTCGAGAAGCAGGGGACGTCGTGGCAGGTGAAGCCGGAGCTGCGGGCGATGCTCGAGCTGCACGAGATGAATCTGGCCGGCGCATGGCCGGCGTTCCCATCGCTCGACATCGTCTTCATGCGCAACGTACTCATCTACTTCGACGTCGAGACGAAGCAGGCCATCCTGGGGAAGGTCCGTCGCCTGCTGCGACCCGACGGCTGGTTGCTGCTTGGCGGCGCCGAAACGACGCTCAACCTCGACGACGCGTTCGAGCGTGTCCCCGTCGAGAAGGCCACCTGCTATCGCCTGCGCGATCGGAACGGGAGGACGTCATGACCATGATCGCCGACGAGGACATCCTGCAGATCAGCGAGAGCATCTGGTCGTCGGTCGTGGGCCTCGAGCTCCAGCCGGCCGACCCGTCGGTGGTCCATGCGCGCGACGCGGCCACGCTCGCCGGCTGCGTGCACATCACCGGGGCGTGGAAGGGTGCGGTCGCGCTGCACTGCTCGGAGCGCCTGGCACGGCAGGTGGCGGCCGTCATGTTCGACGTCGATGCCGCGCTCGCGACCATCGGCCAGACGCAGGACGCCGTCGGCGAGCTCGTCAACATGACCGGCGGCAATCTGAAGGCGCTGCTGCCCGAGCCGTCGCAGCTGTCGTTGCCGACCGTGGCGCAGGGCACCGACTTCACGACCCGCGTCCCGGGCAGTCGATTGGCGGGGCAGATGGCATTCCGGTGCCTCGGCGAGCCGGTCCTGGTGACGGTGCTCGAGCGCGACGAGTCGATCCCGCTACAGCGCCGACCGTCGTAGTCTCGGGTTGACAGCGTCGCCCGCGAGGAGGGAAGTCGCCCGCATGCGGATGACGCGCGCTCTCTTCGTCGGCCTGCTCCTCGCCGTCGCCACCTCGACCGCCCTGGCCACCGACGTGCCGGTCGCGGGGAAGCAGCTCGTGCTGCGCGACGCACGACGGGCCGCGCAGGCGACGCTGCGTGATGCCGCGATCACGGCGCCGTTCGCCGACCCGCGCCTCGCCGCCGCGACCCTGACCATCCACGGTGGCGCCGCCGCTGGGCAGTGCTTCGCGCGGCTGGTGCTCGATCCGTCGGGATGGGTGCCGATCGGGAGCGACGGCGTGGCGGCGGGATGGCGCTATCGCGATCCTGCCGGCGACGTGCGGGTGGTGCTGCGACCGGGCCGCCTGCTCGTGCGTCTGCGCCAGGCGGCGTGGCCCTGCACGGCGGAGGGCCCGCAGCGGCTGCCGGTGACGCTGACGGCCGATCTCGGCGGGACGCGGTGGTGCGCCGCGTTCGGCGGCGAGGTGACGACGAACGGTGGTGGTCGTTTCCGTGCTCGCAACGCGACGGCGCCCGCAGCCTGTCCGACGACGGGCGTGACGGTGGCGACGTTCAACGTGCTCCACGGCATCAGCTGTCCCGCGCCGACGGCGAGCTGCCGGTTCGCCGATCGGGCGGCATTGCTGGCGCAATGGATCGCCGCGCGCGGCTGTCCCGACGTCGTCGGGCTGCAGGAGGTCCTGCAGGCGCAGGTCCCGACGTTGACGGCCGCGGTCGGCGGCGTCTGCGGCGGGGCGTATGCGGTGGCTTACCAGCCCACGAACACGATCGACGACGCACTCGTGCTGTCGCGCGTGCCGATCACGGCGCAGGCCGTGCAGGTCCTGCATCGGAACTTCCGCAACGTCCTGGTGACGCGGCACGATCATCCGACCGGGCCGCTCGACGTCTTCACGACGCATCTCGCCGCCGGTGTCGACGGTGGGGCGATGCCGTGCGGTGTCGATTGCCCCGCGCTGTGCGTGACCGCCGGTGCGACCACGGTGCGGGAATGCCAGGCGGTGCAGGTGGCGGCGGCGGTGGACGCACGGCCCGCGGCATCCGGCCCCGCGGTCGTCATGGGCGACTTCAATGCCGGACCCGCGAGCGCCGTGCATGCCACCTTCACGTCGCGCGGATGGGCCGATGCCTACGAGGCGGCCGGACTGCCCGCATGCGACGCCGGCACCGGCGTCGGGTGTACCTCGGGACGCGTCGACGACGATCTGAGCGAGCTCGAGTCTCCCGCGCTGAACGAGTCGGCGCGCATCGATTTCGTGTTCGTCGTCCCGCCCGTGGGCGGCACGTGTGTGACCGAGCCCGCCGGTGATCCCGACGGCGACGGCGTGGCGACGCGGCTCTTCGCCGACGAGCCCAATCCGTTCTCCCCGGCGTGCGGCGCGGCGCCTGCGGCGATCTGCTGGCCATCCGACCACGTCGGCATGCAGGCCGACCTGACGTGTCCCTGACTGCGTCCGCGCGCCTTGCGCGCGCGCGGTAAAACCCGTAACGGATCGCGCCGCGTGCGGCGTCGGATCGGACAATTCGTGCGACTGTGGCGGACGGAGGGTCCGCGCGCGGCGCTGCGCCTGGCGCGGTGGCGGGTGGCGCAGCGCATCGGTCGTCTGCTCGTCGGCGGCGACCTCGCCGCGCTGCAGAGTGCACTCGGCGAAGCGGCGGTGCAGCGCCACCTGCTCGAGGCGCGCTTCGCGGATCTCACGGCGATGATGGTCGGTGTGCGCGAGCGCACGCAGGCGGTGGGCCGCGAGGTCATGACACTGCGCGAGCGGACGGCGGCGCTCGAAGCCGCTCGCAAAGCCGATGGCGCCCGTCATGACCACGCGCTGCGTGCGATCGAGTCACGCCTCGATGCCGCCGTGGACGAGCTCACCCGTGCGGACCGCGTCGCCCGCGATACCATCGACTGGCTCGAGCGCACCGCCATCGAGCTCGATGCGCGCAGTCTCCGGCACGGTCGCTCGATCGCGTGGCTCGCGGCGCGCCATGGCGCCGCCGTGTCGGTTCCCGCGTCCGACGCCGAGGTGCTCGTCTCCGTCGTCATGCCGGTCTGGAACCGGGCGGGTCTCGTCGGCGACGCCATCGCGAGCGTGCAGGCCCAGCGCCATCGACGGTGGGAGCTGATCGTCGTGGACGATGGCAGCACCGACGATCTCGCGGCGGCGCTGGCGCGCGTCGCGGACGATGCGCGCATCAGGGTCCTCCGTCAGGCGCACGGCGGTCAGGGACGGGCGCGGAATACGGGGGTCGCCGCGAGCCGTGGCGAGATCATCGCGTACCTCGACACCGACAATCGATGGGACGCGGGCTATCTCGATGCGGTGCTGGCAGCGTTCGCCTTTCCCGACGTCCAGAGCGTGTACCTGGGGCAGGTCGTGCACGATCGGTCGACCGGCGACGCCTTCATCCGTGGCGAGGCCTTCGACGCCGACGTGCTGCGCGGTGGCAACTACATCGACCTCAACGTGTTCTCGCACCGGCGCGCGATGGTCGAGCGCGCCGGTGGCTTCGACGAGACGCTCGAGCGCCTCGTCGACTGGGACCTGATCCTGCGCTACACCGCCGCGTCGACGCCGGTGACGGTGCCGGTGGTCGGTGGCGACTACGTGCTCGGGTTGCCGGATCAGGTGTCGGTGCGCGCGAGCTACAGCCTGAGCTTCCACCGCGTGCGCCGAAAGCTCGAACGCCCGCTCCCGCATCCGGTGCGCGTGCTGTTCGCGTCGTGGCACTACCCGCAGCTCACGGAGAGCCATGTGCGGGCGGAGCTCACGACGATGCGCCGACGCGGAGTCGATGTGGCGGTGTGGAGCAGCGAGGCACCGGCGGCGCCCTTTGCGAGCGAGGTGGCGGTGTACGAGGGCGCGTTGGCGGACGCGATCGCGCGCCATCGACCGCACGTCGTGCACGTCCACGGGCTCGATCTGGCGTCACGCGTCGTGACGGCGGTGGCCGAGTGCGGTGTGCCGCTCACCGTGCGCGGCGACGGCGACGATTTCACCCCGGAGCGGGTCACGATGCTCGGCGCGCAGCCCGCCGTGCGGACCATCTACCTCTTCCCGCACCTGGCGCCCGCGTGGTCGCCTGCCGGGTCGAAGATCCGCCCCTTGCCGGTCGTGTTCGATGCCGAGCGCTACCATCCGGGGGCGGTCAAGGAGCCACGGCTCGTCGTCCGCGTCGCCGCGGGGGTTCCGACGTCGGACCTCGAGGCCTTCATCCGCATCGCCGTACGTTGCCCGGATCACCGATTCGTGTTGGCGGTGGCGCACGCCGTGCGCTTCGAGCCGTTCGTCGACCGGCTGCGCGCCTTCAACGTGGCGCACGGCAGCCCCGTCGAGCTGCACGTCGATCTGCCGCACGACGACGTGGCGGCGCTCGTGAGCGCGGCGGCCATCTCGCTGCACACGCATGCGCTCGACGCGCCCTTCGGCATGCCGATATCGATCGTCGAGGCGATGGCCACCGGGGCGTGGGTGCTGGCGCGACGATGCCCGGCCGCGATGGCCTACGTCGGCGAGGCCGGTTGCGGCTGGGACACCGAGGACGAGGCGGTGGCGCGCATCGTCGAGACCACGACCTGGGACGACGAACGCTGGGCGACCGTGCGCCGTGCGTCCGTGGAGCGGGCGTTCGCGCGCTACGCCGACACGCGCGTGCTCGACGCCGTGCTCGACGACTGGATCGTGTTGGCGCGCGAGGTGGGGGGGTGACGCCGGTCGCCGTCGCGTCGGTCGTGGCGGTCGTGGGCGGCGCGCACCTGGCGGCGTACTTCAGCGGTCACCGTGCCGTCGCCGGTGTGCTGAAGGCCCTGCCGATCCTGTTCCTGGCCGGAGACGTGCTCGGTGTGCCCGACCCGGTCGGTGGTCGGTCGTACGCCGTCCTCATCGCCGTGGGGCTGCTGTTCTCGGCGGTCGGCGATGTCTGTCTGGTGTGGCCGGAGCGCTTCGTGCCGGGACTGGCGAGCTTCCTGGTAGCGCATCTGCTCTATGTCGCGGCGTTCACGGTCGGGGCCGGGCCGGGCGGGCTCGCGTGGTCGTGGATCGTGGGGCTCGCCCTCTTCACCATGGGCTTCCTGCGATTCCTCTGGCCGCACCTCGGTCGGATGCGGGGACCTGTCGCCGGATACGTCGCCGTCATCGCGACGATGGCGTGGGCGGCGGCGCGGCGCGCGGGCGCGCCGGGTGTGACCGAGCCCAGCGGGACGCTGGCGCTGGCCGGCGCGCTGCTGTTTCTCGGCTCGGACGGCATCCTGGCGACGAATCGTTTCGTGGTGCGCTTCGCGAGTGCCCACGCCTGGGTCATGCTGACGTACTACGCCGCGCAGACGCTGATCGCGCTCAGCGTGCGCTAGTCCACGACACTGGCGCATTGTGGCTTGACTCCATGGAAGGGCGTGCGGTTCAATCGCCGCCATGCGGAATCCCCGTCCCCTGGTCGTGCTCGCTCTACTCCTCCTCGTTCCTGCGGCGCATGCCGCCGGTGATCGCTGCCGCGCCGGCGCCTCCGCGCTGAGTGATGCGAAGGCGATCGCCGCCGTGCGCGGCGCCATCGCCGGCAGCTGTCCGTGCGAAGACTTCGATGCCTCGACGCCGGAGCTCTCGCACGGCAAGTACGTCAAGTGCGCCAAAGCGGTCATCGCCGATGCGCTCGACGGAACGCCGCTGCTCGGCGCCTTCACGCTGCGCAAGGAATGTTGCGGCGAGCTGACGAAGCGGAACGCGAAGGCGGCGTGCGGCTACAAGCCGGTCGACCAGCGCGTCGTGTGCTGCGAGGCGAAAGTGTCGTCGGGCAAGGCGAAGGCCACCGTCAAGAAGGCGGCCCAGTGCATCGACGCCCCGAACGGCAGCGTCGTGCGCCACGCCTGCTACGCCTCGGCGTTCGGCGATGTCTGCAGCGGTGACGCCACGAACACGTGCAAGACGCTGGTGACGCAGACCACGGTCCAGATCCCCAGCGCGGCCGAGCCGGCGAACACCCCCGGCACCACTGGCGTCACCGTGACGAACCCGAAGCTGCTGGCGCAGTTCGGTGGTCCGGCCTTCACGCTCAACCAGGCGCGCTACACCCGCCATCGTCTCGCCGGTCCCGAGCAGCAGCCCGACGCGGTCCTGGTCCTCGTGCCCGGATTCGAGGGTGGTGCCGGAGACTTCAAGATACTCGCCGAGCAGCTCATCCCGCGCGCGCAGGCGAATGGACAGATCCTCGAGGTGTGGGGCTTCGATCGTCGCACCAACCAGCTCGAGGACGCTGCCGGGCTCGATCTCGCCGAGCAGTTCCTGAGCCCGGAGATCGCGCTCGACTGGCTCTTCGGTGGTGAGCTCGGCCTGACGCTCCACCCTGTGCTTGCCGGTGGACCGAACCGTCGCGGCGTCTTCTACGACACGCAGGCCGACCTGCCGTTCATCGCCAGCTGGACGAACCTGGTCTTCTCGCGGGACATCGACGCCGTCGTCGAGGCGGCGCGCCTGGTGGCGCGCAACCAGAACGTCTTCCTCGGTGGCCATTCGGCCGGCACCGGCTTCACGGCGCGCTACGCCGCCACCGATTTCAATCTCACCGGCGTCGGCGCACCCCAGCCCGGCTACGCCAAGCTGCGGGGTCTTATCCTGCTCGAGGGCGGCGGCGCGTCGGTCGGTGGCACGCCGCTCACCGCCGACACGCTCGATCGCATCGAGGCCAAGTTCGACGGCGGCCTCTTCGGCGCCGTGCGCGACAATGCGGCCCGCTGCGTCGATGGTGTGACCGCGTGCACGATCGCGAACGAGGCCGTCGACTGCGTCGGCCAGGTACCGCCGAAGTGCACTCTGCCCACGACATCGTACTCCGTCGTCGCCGGTCTGCTGAACCCGCGCATCCTGGCGGCTGGCGAGATCTCGGCGATCCAGTCCGCGCTCGATCCCGACGGCACGAAGAACATCGTCATCGTCGACCAGGGCGCGCCTGGGAACAACGCCGTCGCCGTCGTGCCGGAGCTGGGCGTCCTCGCGGCGCTCGGGCAGGGCACGGCGCTCGGTGGCATCGGTGCCTTCGTCGACGACGATGGTCCCGTCGCCGGGCTGGCGTCGTTCGTCGCGACGTCCGTCGGTGCGCCCGGACCGGTGGTCGGGGGCCTCATCACCTGGCTCGACATCACCGAGGGGCCGCTGCCGCCGGCGGTGCTGCCGAACAACGGTCCGCAGCCGACGACGCTGCCGGCCGGCGTGTGGGGCCAGGAGGTCGAGTCGACGCGCTTCGATCGCCTCGCCGGCACCTTCTACATCGGTGGCACCAACTTCACCGACAACTACTACCCGAACGCGGGTCCCAGCGTGACGTCGGTGACGGGCGTGTGCAGCGCGGGTACGTGCACGGTCGGCAACGTCGGCGCGTCGTGCTCGACGTCCGGCCAGTGCTCGCAGGCGGTGAGCCTCGATTCGTCCGCCCTGTCGATCGGGCGCGGGCGTCGCGACATCGAGAACCTGACGCAGGCGGCGGCGATCGACATCCCCGTCATCGGCTTCGGCGGCAGCAATGGCCTGGCACCGGTGAAGGCGAGCTTCGTCGGCTTCGGCAACAGCATCGGCGTCTGCACGGCGCCCAGCTGCAACGGCAGCACGACGCGCGTCGTGAACGCCACCGTGCCGAACCCGGCGTTCCCCACGCTCGGCGACATCGCGGGTGGCTACGAGGTGTACATCTCCGAGGGCTACTCGCACGTCGACGTGCTGACGGCGCAGGACGACGCCACCAACAACGTCCTGGCTCCGCTGGCGGCGTTCCTGCTGCGCAACACGCAGTAGACGGTCACCAGCGATCGGGCGCGAACATCGCGTCCTGACGCGCACCCCGACGGCGCAGGATGTCGCGCTGCTCGGGGTGCGTCAGGACGTAGAAGTCGCCCCGATCGATCGCCCGCACCACGCGGCGCGAGACCTCGTCCACCGGAATGATGCCGCCGACCAGCGGCGGCATCTCCGTCTCATCGGGGAGCATGGTGGGCGCCCCGGGGTTCTGCAGCGCCGGCGGACGATTACGGATCGAGTTCGCCGTGATCGCGGTCTGCACGATCATCGGACAGAGGACGCTGACACCGATGCCGTGCGGGCGCACCTCGCGCTGCAGTGCCTCGGTGAGACCCACCACCGCGAACTTCGAGGCGCAGTACACACCGAGCCACTCCATGCCGATCAGGCCGGCCATCGACGCCGTATTGACGACGTGTCCGCCCTGACCCTGCGCGACGAGGCGCGGCACGAACACCGACACGCCGTGCACGACGCCCCAGAAGTTCACTCGCATCGTGTACTCCCAGTCGGCGGGCGTGGCCTCCGCCAGCGGTCCTGCGATCGCGACGCCGGCGTTGTTGCAGACGACGTGCACGGCACCGAACCGTGATGTCGCCGCGTCTGCGAGCGCGTCCACCTGCGCGCGCTCTCCGACGTCCGTCGGCACGGTGAGGACCTGCGCACCGGATGCCGCGAGCGCCGTTGCGGTACGCGCGAGCGCCGCCTCGTCGATGTCGGCAAGCACGAGCCGTGCGCCACGCGCGGCAAATGCCGTCGCCATGGCGGCACCGATGCCGCTGCCGCCCCCGGTGATCACCGCCACGCGATCGCGAAATGCGTCCATGGGCGCGCCATACGGGAAGGAGCGGGGGTCGTCCAGGGCAGTCGAGCGTGGATTTCGTAGCGGTGGCCGAGGTGATCATGCGTAGCGGCCGAGCGCTACCATCTCTGCTGTCCCACGTGTGCCATCGTCGCCGTATGCAGAGTCGAACGTGGCGCCGTGGCACGCGAAGTCGACGGTTGGCGTAGTCGGTGAGTCGAAACCTTGGGATAGGCGGAACGGTCTACCGTTTCGGAACAAACTTGCACTGAAGAATTTTTCGATTCGAACCGAGAAACAGAGGATTGACGCCCTCCCGCTCGGGCCTAGGGTCGGCAGTCAAACGGACATGGCGCTCGCGAGCGCCCAAGCGAAGGGGAGAGAGTCACATGAGACATGCGATAGGTGGAATGGTCACCGCGGGACTGCTCGCGGGGCTCGTGCTCGGGCCGGTTGCGGCGAATGCGCAGCTGACCAAGGACGAGTCGAAGTGCCAGACCGGTTCGGCATCGGCGATCGCGAAGTTCGTCGGTGCGAAGCAGAAGTGCGTCACCAAGTGCGAAGCCGGCGCCCGCAAGGGCAGCAACCCGGCGACCGACTGCAGTCCGCCCTACGCGGGCACCACGGCGACCTGCATCCAGGACCCGATCAAGGGCGCCGAGGCGAAAGCCAAGGCGGCCATCGTGAAGGCCTGCACCAAGGACTGTCCCGAGTGTTACTCGGGCGGCAATTGCACGACGGAGGCCAACACGCGCGTGGCCGCCACCGAGGCGCAGGTCGACCTGCTGGCGACCGTCGTCTACTGCGACGACTCGGCCAGCCCCGATCAGCTGACCAAGGCCGAGGCGAAGTGCCAGGACGGCGCCGCCAAGGGCCTGGCGAAGTTCGTCGGCTCGAAGTCGAAGTGCTACTCGAAGTGCGAGTCGGCCGAGGCGTCGGGCAAGCTGCCGCCGAACAGCTGCAACCCGCCGGTCGCCGCCGATGCGAAGACCGCAGCGTGCGTGACCAAGGTCGAGCAGAAGGCGCAGGCCGCGATCGACAAGGGTTGCGTCCCGCCGAAGGGTGAGTCGCCGGAGTGCTACGGCAGCAGCGTGACGGGGGCATTCCTCGTCGCCACGACCGAGGCGGCCGTCGATTCGACGCTGCCCGCGACCTACTGCGCCTCGCCGAACGGCGCGTTCGTCCAGTAAGACACGCCTCCAGCGTGCGTGACGCGGGGGATCGGCTCGGGCCGGTCCCCCGCGTCTGCGTACGGTGGACAGCGTCGCGGCGGCGATGCTACGTCCGCCGCGATGAGCGACTCCGCCGCCCCGACGGGCCGTCCGCGCCGTCCGATCGTCCCCTTCCTGCGCCTGCCCGACGGTGCCGAGCCGTATCTCGTCGGTGTCCGCTGCGGCGCCTGTGGCGCCACCTATCTCGGCGGCCGTATCGCGTGCAGCAAGTGTCTCGGACGTGGGCCCTTCACCGAGCTGCCGCTGTCGCGCACGGGCACGCTCTACGTGTGGTCGATCGTGCACCAGTCGATGCCGGGTGTCCCGGTGCCGTACGTCGTCGGCATCGTCGATCTGCCCGAGGGCGTCTCGGTACGGTGCAACCTGATCGACGTCGAGCCCGATCCCGCGAAGATCGCCTTCGGCATGCCCGTCGAGATGACGACCGGCGTGAGCCAGCAGGATCGCGAGGGCAACGACGTGGTCGCTTTCTACTTCCGCCCGCAGCAGCGGGCGGCCTGAGAGGTGCACATGGCTGCAGAGGTATTCGTCGCCGGCGTCGGGATGCTCAAGTTCGGACGCTACAAGGACAAGGACGTTCCCGAGTTGGGGGGCGAGGCGGCGCTGCTGGCGCTCGACGACGCCGGCATCGGCCTGCGTGACGTCCAGCTGATGACGGCCGGTTGCCTGCTGCAGGCGAACGCGATGGTCGGCCAGCGCATCCTGCAGGAGATCGGTCAGACCGGCATCCCGGTCGTGAACGTCGCCAACGCATGCGCCACCGGCTCGACGGCGTTCCGCGAGGCGTGGCTCGCGATCGCGGCGGGCGAGTGCGACGTCGCGCTCGCGGTCGGCGTCGAGCAGATGGGCAAGATGGGCCTGCTCGGCGGCGGCGGCGGTTCGGGGATCCGGACCGAGGGCGTCATCGGCAGCGGGCTCATGCCGGCCGTCTTCGGCCAGGCGGGCATGGAGCACATGCGGAAGTACGGCACCACGCGCGAGCAGTTCGCGAAGGTGGCGGTGAAGAACCATCAGCACTCGACGCGCAATCCGCTGTCGCAGTACCAGATGGAGACGCCGCTCGCGCAGGTGCTCGATGCGCGCATGGTGGCGTATCCGAACACGCTCTACATGTGCTGCCCGACCGGTGATGGTGCCGCCGCGGCGGTGCTGGTGTCGGCCGCGAAGGCGCGTCAGCTCGGCGCGACGGTGAAGGTGCTGGCGTCGGTGCTGACGTCCGACCCGTGGAGCGATCGCGACCTGACCTTCCCCGACATCAGCACGCTCACGCGCAGCGCCGCCAAGGTGGCGTACGAGCGCGCCGGCGTCGGTCCCGACGACCTCGACCTGGTCGAGCTGCACGACTGCTTCGCGACCGCCGAGCTGCTGCACTACGAGAACCTCGGGCTGTGCCGCGACGGCGAAGCAGGACGTCTGATCGACGAGGGCGAGACGTCATGGGGCGGCCGCATTCCGGTGAACGTCTCGGGCGGCCTGCTCTCGAAGGGTCACCCCCTCGGCGCCACCGGCATCGCCAACATCTTCGAAGTGACCCAACACCTTCGCGGCCGCGCCGGCACCCGCCAGGTCGAGGGCGCCAAGGTCGGCCTCGCCCACGTCATCGGCCTCGGCTCGGCCTGCACGATCAACATCCTCGGGTCGGCCTAGGACCTCGGGTCGGCCAAGCCGACCCGCGACGGTGCTCCGGTCGGCGGGCGTGTGACCGCAGTGGGCCGCGCGACGATGCTGCTCGCGCGGGCACGACCGCTTCGCTCAGCTCAAGCGGAGCGTGCGCCGTCGTGGGTCGATGGCGTAGCTGAAGTGGTTCAGGAAGTTGAGGCCGAGGACGCCGTCGAGGGGCGGGGCCACGGCCACGTGCACGACGGCGTGGAGATCGCTGGCGCGATTGCCGCCGACGTCGAGCGAGCGCAGGCGCACGAGGGGCGCGCTGACGATGCCGTTGGCGGTCTGGAGATCGACGTGCGAATCCGCCGTTGGCAGGCGCAGTCGACGCGAGAACGTCGGCGACAGGACGCAGAAGCTGGCGCCTGTATCGAGCAGGAACTGGCCGCGCACGCCGCCGTTCACGGTGACGTCGACGAGCCAGCCGGTGCCGTCGCCGTCGAGCGGGATGTCGCCGTTGTTGCCACGATGCCAGTCGGCGCGGGCCACCGCCGGCGCCAGCGCGCCGAGTGCGAGGCCGAGGAGGAGGCGACGGCGCGTCATCCGGCGGCAGGCGACTCCGCGCGGGACGCCCGGAGCTCGTCGAGGCAGAGCCGTACCTTGCGCATCAGGTCCTGCCCGCTGAACGGCTTGGTGATGTAGTGGTTGGCGCCCAGCGACAGGCCCTTCTCGATGTCGGCCGGTGTCGACTTCGCGGTGAGGAAGATCACCGGCAGGGTCGCCGTCGAGGTGGTGGCCCGGATGTGCCGCAGGACCTCGTAGCCGTCGACGTCAGGCATCATGATGTCGAGGATGACCAGGTCGAAGTGCTCGATGCCGACCAGCGAGAGTGCTTCACGCCCGCCGGGGCACTTCACGGGTTGCATCCCCTCGATGCGGAGGCGGGTCTCCACCAGCTCGGCGATGAGCGGGTGGTCCTCCACGATCAGGATGCGGGGCTTGTCGTTCGGATCGGACATGATTCCTCCAGCGGGATGTGGTCGGATTCACCCACGCGCGGCGAGCAGGGCGGTGGCGGCGAAGCCGGCCGCGAGCGGTAGCGTGCACGGCAGGGCGACGTGAGCGCGCGCCGGTGCGGTGAGCGGACCGAGCGCATGCGGAAGCTGCAGCAAGAGTCGGGGCGAGCGGGCGGCGACCAGGCCGATGGTGGCCAGCAGGATCGTGGCGCACGCGAGGCCGATGCCCTGAAGCGCCAGACCCGGTCCGAGCCAGGCGCCGGCGACCGTCGCGAGCCCGAGGTCGCCACGCGTGACGACGCCGAGCACCGTCGGGCCCGCGAGCACGGCGGCGGCGGTGGCCGCGCCGGCGGTGACTCCCCACGCGCCCCGTCCGTCGGGCAGTGCGGCGACGATGCCCGCGCCGGCGAAGGCGAGCGCCGACCACCAGTGGGGAATGCGACCGCGATGCAGGTCGCAGGCGGCGGCGACCGACAGGTAGGCGAGGAGCGGTATGACGGCGACGAGGCTCATGTGATTCCGTAGCGGTCGAGCTTGCGGTAGAGCGTGCGGCGCGACAGCCCGAGCAGACGGGCGGCCTCGATGCGCTTACCGCCCGACGCCTGCAGCGCGCGCAGTATCTGCTCGCGCTCCGCGGCTTCGAGCGACAGCTCGGGCGGACGTTGCACGTCGCCGGTGACGGCGGCGCGGGTCTCGAAGATGTGCGGCGGCAGATGCTCGGGAAGGATGACGCTGCCCTTGGCCACGACCATCGCGCGCTCGATGACGTTGGTGAGCTCGCGCACGTTGCCCGGCCACGGGTAGCGCAGGAAGATCGCCATCACCTGCGGACTGACGCCGGCGACGGTGCGCCCGAGCTTCTGGTTGCAGATCGTGACGAAGTGACGGACCAGCGGTTCGATGTCGTCGGTGCGGTCGCGCAGCGGCGGCAGGTGGATCGCGCCGACGTTCAGCCGGTAGTAGAGGTCGTCGCGGAACGTCTCCTGCCCCACCATGTGCGTCAGATCGCGGTTGGTGGCGGCGATGACGCGGATGTCGACGCGCATGGGCTCGGGGGAGCCGACGCGCTTGATCTCGCGGTTCTCGAGCACGCGTAGCAGCTTCACCTGCACGCCGAGCGGCAGCTCGCCGATCTCGTCGAGGAAGATGGTGCCGCCGTGGGCAGCTTCGAAGAGGCCCTTGCGATCGCGATCCGCGCCGGTGAAGGCGCCGCGCACGTAGCCGAAGAGCTCGCTCTCGAGGAGCGTCGGCGCCAGCGTCGTGCAGTTGCAGACGATGAATGCCTTGTCGCGCAGCGGAGACAGCTTGTGCAGCGCGCGCGCCACCAGCTCCTTGCCGGTGCCGCTCTCGCCGGTGATGAGCGCCGTGGTGGGATAGCGGGCCAGGCGCTCGATGAAGGCGAAGGTCTCGAGCATGCGCTGGGTGCGCGACACCATGCCCTCGAAGTTGACGACGCCCTGCAGGCGCTGTTCGAGGATCTTGGTGCGGTGGCGCAGGTCGCGCTTCTCGATGACGGTCTGCATGACCCGCTCGAGCCGCCGGAAGTCGATCGGCTTCTCGACATAGTCGGCGGCGCCCAGCTGGATCGCCTGGACGGCGTCCCGGACCGAGGAGTAGGCGCTCATCAGCACCAGCTGGATCTCCGGGTCGCGCTCCTTCACGTCACGCAGGAGGTCGAGGCCGCTCATCCCCGGCATGCGGACGTCGGAGAGGATCAGGTCCATCGGCTCCTCGTGGAGCATGGCGAGTGCGCGGTCGCCGCTCTCGGCGACCTTCACCTGGAATCCCTTCTCGCCCAGGAACAGGGCGAGGATGTTGCGGATGTCGGGGTCGTCCTCGACGATCAGCACCTTGGGCTGGTCGCGCCGCTCGGCGAGGGGTGGAGGGGGCGGGGGCTCGCGGACGAGGGTCCCGTCGTCGGTCGCGTGTTGTGCCATCGTGTCTCGCATCCAGGTGGCCCGGATGTGTCACGGCTGACGCAAAGTGCGTGCCGTGTGTCGCCAGTGACGCGTCGGCGGCGTGACGGCCGGCCGACGCCGAGAAACGCCTGTGTTCATGGGCCTGCCGGCCGTCGAGGCACCGCCCGACGGCCGGATCACCGGTCCGGCGGGGCTGTGCGGAAGCGTCATCCGGCTGCCGATCGCCGCAAACGCGTCGGCGGAGCGGGGCGGGTCGACCCGGGCCGTGTGCCGGCTGGACGATCGACACCTGGGTTCCGACGACGCCGGACGCACGACGGCGCCCACCCGGGCCTGGCGGCCGATGGACGGGTGGCGTGGTCGTGCGGGACGGGCCCGTCGGGCCCGCGGGGCGGGCGGCGTCG
>DASYLJ010000016.1:0-5976 GCA_036009625.1 Binatia bacterium | reverse complement strand
GCCCGAATGGGCGCTCGATCCCGAGCTCGCCACTACCGCCGGACGGCTCGCTGCAGCGCCGGCGCTCGAGTGCCACCTCGAAGGGTGGACCAGGACCCAAAACGCCATGGCCGTCGCGAGCCTGCTGCAGGGAGCGGGCGTCGAGTCCGGACCGGTCGAGGACCTGGCCGACGTCCATACCGATCCGCAGCTCGTCCACCGCCGCCACTTCCGACCGGTGACCCATCCGGTGCTGGGTACGCATCCGGCGGAAACGCACGCGATTCGCTTCTCCGAGACGTCGCCGGAGCTGCGTTCACCAGCCCCGAAGCTCGGCCAGCACACCGACCATGTCCTCTGCAACCTCCTCGGCATGCCGGCCGACGAGGTCGCTCGGCTGCGCGCAGCGGGCGTTCTCGAGTAGTCGCGGGCGTCGCCATTGACAGCGGCACAGGGGTGCCGTTTAAAGGTCGGCGCTGTATGACGAACGAACGCCAGTTGGCGGAGGCGCGCCAGGAAGCCCGAAAGATCATCCACGAGGTCGCGCGCACCATCGACCGGCGCCTCGGGATCGAAGTTCGTGACGTCCCGGGCCAGGAGCGCTTCCAGATATCGCTCACGCACGGGACCCGCCACGGGCATATCGAGCTCGCCATCGGCGCGGTCCTGGCCACCAATGGTGACGCCGTGGCCCGCAACGAGCTGCGGCTGCGCATCAAGCGCGCGTCCGACACCATGCAGTTCCGGCCCATGCCCGATCATCGCCTGACGGTGAAGCCGCTGCCGCCCCCGGGTGGCCAGGGCATGCCGGGGCGCGGCGGTCGTGGCGGCCCCCAGCGCGGCGGCGGCCGGCGCTGATCGACGCATGAAGCGGCATCACAAGCTCCTGCTGGTGGGCATCGTCCTGTTCGTAGCGGCCTGGTTCGCCTGGTCGATGCTGACGGTCGAAGCCGACCTCTTGCAGTGAGCTCACCGGCCGCGTAGGCCGCTCACCGCGGCGCCCACGTCAACGCTCAGGGCGCGAAGGTTCTGTGCCGTCGCGCTCGCGATGCCACCGCGTCGTTCGGCGCGCGTCAGCAGCAGGTCGAAGCGGTGGAGCTCGCGCGCGGCGCGACGCAGCGCCGGTGCGCTCCGCACGGCGGTCGACGCGAAGCCGATCTGTCGGACGGCCTTCGTGAGGTGACGGCGCATGCCGCGCGCGGCGCGAGCGCCACCGAGAGCATCGTCGGGCTGGGCATCGAACGCGATGCGCAGCAGAGCGAGGCGACAGGTGACCGCGTCCCAGGTTCCCGCGGGAACGTCACCGCAGGGCGGTAGCTCGAGCGTGGTCGTGGTGGTGGGGGACGCGTTGGGCGACGTCGACGTCGTGGTGCTCGTGGACGTCGTCGAGCTGGCGCTCGTCGACGTGCTGCTGCTCGAGGTGGTGATGGTGCTGCTGCTGGTCGTCGACGACGTCGACGTCGACGAGCTGCTGGGCGCGCTGCTGCTCGTGGTCGCCATCGACGACGAGGTCGACGACGTGGTGGTGGTCGTCGTTGTCGTGGACGTTGTGGTCGTCGTCGCGGGGCAGCTCTCGCAGCATGCGAGCAGCGGATCGGTGACGAGGCGTGCCGCCGGGATGATAGTGGCCGACGGCAGTATGACCGGCGTGATGGCCCGCGAGACCAGCGTGTTACTGCCGGACGCGGCGGCGGCGCGAAGCGTTCCCGCCACACCCATCTCAGCGTGCGCCGTGAGTCGCGTGCCGGCGAACGGTGCGCCGCCGACGCCCAGGTTCGACAGCACCGCTCCGGCTCGTACGTCCAGCCGACAGCCCTCGAGATCGGTGGATCCGCCAGGACCGCCGTTCCGGCCGTCGGCGAGCAGCGTGGCGGTACCGAGCACGTCGACCGCCTCCGCGACCTCGCCCTCGATGAGCCCCCCACCGAATCCACCACCACGCGCATCGATCGACGAGGCGATCCTCATCGAACGCCCCGCCACCACCGACACGGCGCCTCCTTCGCCCTCGCCCTCGGTGCGCACCACGATCGGCGACGTGAGCTGCACGTCGCCCGCGGCATCGACGACGACGACCCCGCCGTCACCGTCGGGCTCGGCCCCGCGCGCGTCGATCGCACCGGCGATGTCGATGTCGCCTCCCCACGCGGTCACACCGAACGTGCCACCGTGCTCGCCGCCCTCCTCCAGGCTGCCTGCCGCTGCCGCGAAGACTGCGCCCTGGATGTCCACCGCAGTACCCGCCGTGACGTCGATCTCGCCGCCTCCCCCGAGCCCGCCGCTGCCGCGAACGTCCAGCGTGCCTCTGGTGGTGGTGATCACCGTGCCCGCGGTGGCGAAGATGTCGATGCCGCAGAAGAAGCAGTCGCCGCGGGACGCCTCGACGGGCGCGTCGACGGTGACGTCGGTCGCCGCCGCGATCGCGATCGTGCCGCCGAATGCGCCGAGCTCGCCGCGCTGGCCACCGTTCGCATGGATGCCGTTGCCACCGAGCGTCACATGGCCATCGTGCGACGTGACGGTCACTTCCCCACCGACCCCGGTCTGCGCGTTGCAGCTGACGTCCACCACGCCGTCCAGCACGACGTCACCGCCGGCATCGAGCGTGACCTGTCCACCGGCATCACTGCCGATGGCGTCGATGACCGACCCCAGACGCGCCGTCATCGCGCCGGTCGCGCGCAGCGTCAGCGCACCACCGCTTTCCATCGCTCCCTGCAGGACGATGCGCGCACCCGCCTCGAGCGTCACGCTGGCCGCCGTGATCACGACCGGGGCCGTGCCCAGCCCGACCGTGAGCGTGACCCCCTGCGCCACGACGAGGGCGCGGGGGCGGACGTCGAACGTCGATCCGGCGGGAATCGCACAGGCGGCCGTCACCACGCAGGGTCCCGCGCCGGAACCGCAGAGCTGCGTCCCCGTGCACTGCGCCGCGACCGCCAGCGGTGTCGCCAGCAGCAGAAGCGACGCCATGATCCCGCAGCCACTCATTGCGGCTCCAGGGTCTACGCTGCGGGCGTTTCCGGTTCATGGCGGGAGCATGAAGAGCCTGCCGGGGTTGCCTACGGCAGCGGAGGAGATCACTAGTGGTGCCGCACCACGCGACCATCCGGTGAGAACTTCGGGGGAGAGGGAGCGGCGATGAATCAGTCTGCGGAATACTGCGACGTGGGGGGCATGGTCGCCCCACCGCCGTGCACGATGGTGATCTTCGGCGGCAGCGGCGATCTCACCCGTCGCAAGTTGCTCCCGTCGCTCTACAACATGGCGCGCGAAGGGTTCCTGAACGAGAAATTCGCCGTCATCGGCACCGGCAGCACGCCGCTCTCGGACGACGACTTCCGCACCCGGCTGCGTGAAGGCGTCGAGGAGATGTACCCCGGCGCCATCGACAAGGCCGTGCTCGATCGCCTCGCCGCCTCGCTCTACTACGTGCGCGGTCGTTTCACGAAGTCCGAGGAGTTCCCGGCCCTCAAGAAGCGGCTCGAAGAGGTCGGCGAGCGCCACGGCACCGAGGGCAACGTCCTCTACTATCTCGCCATCCCGCCGCAGTCGTTCGGCGACGTCGCCGACAACCTCGGCAAGGTCGGCCTCGTACACGATCCGCTGCAGCCGGGTCCCTGGACGCGCCTCATCATCGAGAAGCCGTTCGGCGACGACCTCGAGTCGGCGCAGGAGCTGAATCGCCGTCTCGCCGCCGTCTTCCACGAGCGCCAGATCCACCGCATCGATCACTACCTCGGCAAGGAGACGGTGCAGAACATCCTGCTGTTCCGTTTCACGAACGGCATCTTCGAGCCGGTGTGGAATCGGCGTTACGTCGACCACGTGCAGATCACCGTCGCCGAGAAGCTCGGCGTCGAGGGACGCGGCGCCTTCTACGACCACGCCGGCTCGCTGCGCGACGTGATGCAGAACCACATGTTCCAGCTGCTCTGCCTGGTGGCGATGGAGCCGCCGAACAAGCTCGAGGCCGAGGCCGTCCGCAGCGAGAAGGTGAAGGTGCTCGACGCCATCCACCCGATGTCGCCGGCGGAGATCGACCGCTTCACCGTGCGCGGACAGTACGGTCCGGGCACCGTCGACGGCAAAGCGGTACCGGGCTACCGCCAGGAGCCGAGCGTGTCGCCGACGTCGAACATCGACACCTTCTCCGCGGTGCGGCTCGAGGTCGAGAACTGGCGCTGGGCGGGCGTGCCGTTCTACCTGCGCACGGGCAAGCGCCTGCCGGTGCGCGACACCGAGATCGTCGTCCAGTTCCGTCAGGCACCGCTCATGCTGCTCGACGGCATGGCGGCGCGTCAGCCGCCGAACCGCCTCACCATCCACGTCCAGCCCGACGAGCGCATCACGCTGCGTTTCCACGCCAAGTGCCCGGGGCCGCCGGTGCGTCTCGCGCCGGTGCAGATGGAGTTCAAGTACAGCGAGCTCGACGGCAAGACGCGCGGCACCGGCTACGAGACGCTGCTCTACGACTGCATGATGGGCGATCGCATGCTGTTCCACCGCGCCGACATGGTCGAGTCGGCCTGGCGCATCGCCACCCCGATCCTCAAGCAGTGGGAGTCGCAACAGCCGAAAGACTTCCCCAACTACCCTGCCGGCACCTGGGGCCCGCCCGCGGCCGAAGAGCTCATCCAGCGCGACGGACATCGCTGGTTCGGTCCCGACGATCACACGTGATCCTTGCCGGTGACATCGGCGGGACCAACACCCGCCTCGTGCTGTGCGAGCACGCGACCGCCATCGATCGCGCCGCGGTGCAGACGTTTCCGAGCCGCGATCACGCCGGACTCGGCGAGGTGGTCGCCGAGTTTCTCGCCGGGCGACCGTCACCGACGCTGGCGTGCTTCGGTATCGCCGGCCCGGTGCGGAACGGACGCGTCGTCACCACCAACCTGCCGTGGGTGGTCGACGCCGCCGAGCTGTCGAAGCGCTTCGGCGCTCGCACCTGGCTGATCAACGACCTCGAGGCCAACGCCCACGGCATCCCCGTCCTCTCGGCCGACGCGTGCACGGTGCTCAGCCCCGGCGTCGCCAACGCCGCCGGCAATCTCGGCCTCATCTCCGCAGGCACCGGGCTCGGCGAAGCCGGCCTCTTCTGGGATGGCCGCAATCACCAGCCGTGGGCGTGCGAGGGCGGCCACACCAGCTTCGCCCCCGAGACCGACGTCGAGGTCGAGCTGCTGCGCTGGAAGCAGCGCACGCTCGCGCACGTCAGCTGGGAACGCTTCGTCTCCGGCCCCGGCCTGGTGACGATCTACGGGTTCCTGCGCGACACAAAACGCGGTGACGAGCCCGCCTGGCTGGCCGAGAAGCTGCGCACCAACGATCCCGGGGCCACCATCTCGAAGGAGGCCGTCGACGGCACGAGCCCGCTCTGCGTCCAGGCGCTCGACCTCTTCGTCGACCTCTATGGTGCGGAGGCGGGCAATCTCGCCCTGAAGACGATGTCGACGGGCGGCCTCTACGTCGGCGGCGGCATCGCGCCGCACATCATCACCAAGCTGCGCGACGGCGCGTTCATGAAGCGCTTCCAGGGGAAGGGCCGCATGCAACCGCTCCTCGAAGCGATGCCGGTCCGAGTCATCCTCGACGACCTCACGGCGCTGCGTGGTGCGGCGCGGTGTGCGGAGCTGCGCGGGGCCTGAGGCGTCGCGTCTCGGGGCGTGGCGCGGGCGGTTGCCGCCTCCGCGCGGAGCTCGCACCGCACCACTCCACCCCATTTCCCCACCCGCGTGCTCCCAACGCGCTCCCCGCGGCACCCTCCCACACCACGCCCCGGCCGTAACGTTCAGTACTGACGTTCGCCAGCGAACCCTCGCCGCCCCGGACGCACCGCCGGTCGCACGGCGATGCTACAGTGAGACCGGATCGCCGGCGTCGCTTCGTGGGGGGTGAGCGTCGTGGGGCGTTGGGTGGCTCCGAGCGAGCGCGTCGAGAGCACGCGTGGAGGGGAAAGGGGGGCTGGGTGCCGTGCGAACGCCGCGCGCAGCC
>DASYLJ010000015.1:0-65186 GCA_036009625.1 Binatia bacterium | reverse complement strand
CGGTCCGTGCGGTGACGGTGGCAGCGGCTCCGGTGGATCGCCGGCGAGCGATTCGAGCGCCTGCTGGCCGACGTCGGGCTCGGCGCGCACCGTCGCGATGTGTCGCAGGTCGGGGGCCGATGCCTGAACGGCGCGTGCGAGCGCGCGATGGTCGACGCCGCGGACGACGCCCGGCACGATCAGCGCCTTCGCGCGCGACTGCCGGCAGACGAAGCCGACCTCCTGCTCGCGGTAGATCGTGATGATCGGGTTCGAGATCGCGCCGATGCGGTCGATCGCGGCGGCGAGCGCGACCGCCTCGATCCAGTTGGGCAGCTGCCACGACACCACGTCGCCGGCGTGGACGTCGAGGCGCTGCAGTGCCACGGCGAGGCGGTCGGCGAGTACCGCGACCTCGCGGTACGTGTAGCTGCGCCCGCCCTCGCGCTGACCCTCGATGACGAAGACGCGTTCCGGATCGGACGCCGCGCGCTGCGAGAGCAGCGTCGAGAGCAGGGGTTGCGGCCAGGCGCCGCTTGCCTCGTGGAGGGCGCGTCGCGCGTCGTCGGGAGGGCGAGTGGGCCGCATGGGGTGCTCGCGTAGCGCATCCCGCCATGACCGTCGACCCTAGCGTGGCTCCTCGTAGCGCAGATACGGCCGCTTCGGGCCCGCGGGTTTCACCGTCGGTGGTGGCACCTCGAGCGTACCCGGCGGCGCCGGCAGCGGCTCGATGTCGTGGATGTCGTAGTCGAGGTAGCGCTGCGGGCGCGTCGGCGGCACCGCCGTGCGCCACGCGCCGCTCTTCGCCGCGCTGCCGCCGACCGACGGCACCGTCACCGACGGAATCATCGGCGGGGTGCTCGGCGCGTCCGGCGCAAGCTCCAGCGTGATCGTCACCATGCCGTCCTCGTTCGCCATGGTGAACGACATCGGTCCGTCGAGATCCAGCACGACGCGCGCGGTGTCGTCGTCGAGCTGTCCCGTGCGGACACGCAACAGCGGACCGCGACCCGACACCACGCCGCGCGCGCCGGTGCCGAGACGGGTGCCGGGCAGATCGATGACGATGCGGTCGGGCGCCGAGGCGCGCGGCGGCAGCTGCTGCGTCTGCGCCGCCACCGGTCCGGAGACGTGCAGCCGCACCGACACCTGGGGGCCGCCGACGGTGTCGATGCGCTCGAGCACCGAGGCGTCGGCCACGGTGGCGAACAGGGCGAGCAGCGCCGCGACGGGTCGCACCATGCGTCAGAAGAGCGACGTCGGATCGAGCAGTGATTCGAACGTCTGCCCCGGGCTGCCGGCCGATGCGGCGCCCGGACTCGAGTTGTTGACGTCGCCGCCCTGTCCGCCCTGCCCACCGCATGCGCCGCCGCCACCACCGCCATACCGGAACGGGGTCGTGACGGACCCGGGAGATCCCTGCGCGCCTGGCGGCCCGCCGGCCACGGACACTGATCCGACGGCATTGATGACCGGCGCGAGGAGGTGGACGAGCCCACCGCCCCCACCGCCGCCGCCGGCACCATCGAGGAAGCTGTCGCCGCCTTCCGTCCCGTCGGCCCGCAACACGCCATTGTTCGAGATGCTGCCGCGCGACGCGATGATGATGACGCCGCCGGCGCCGCCCCCGGTCCCGAAGGTCTGCTGCGAATGCGAGCTCGCATCGATCACGCCGTTGTTCAGCACGGCCGTCGCCGCGAGGATCGTGACTGATCCACCACCCGTCCCACCGCTGCCGCCCTGGCCGCTGCCGTAGCCGCCACCTCCACCGCCGACGACGCCCGGCACGAGCAGCCGGCGCGCCTGGCGCGCCTCGAGCGCAGTGCCGCCGGCGCCGGGGTTGCTGCTCACGCCCATGGCGCGCTCGCCACTCATGGCCGCCCCGCGTGAGACGCCGGGGTGCGCCCCGCGGGAGGCCAGCTCGACGCTGTTGGTGTTCGCGAAGAAGAAGCGCGCACCCTCGGCGCCGTCGCCGACGACGAGGGTGCCGTTGTTCGTGAACGTTCCCGTGCAGCGGATGACGGTCCCACTCGCGACGAAGGTCGTGGCGCCGGTGGGAATGGTGAGGTCCGTGAACTGGAGGTTGGTGGTCTCCAGTGACGTGATGCTGTCGGCGACGCCTGCGCCCGCCGAGCCGTCACCGTAGATGCGCAGCTCGCCGCCGGGACCCGGGAGCCCGTCCGATCCGGGTGCTCCCGGCGGACCCACCGGACCGAGCGCGCCCTCGAAAGGCACCTCGCTACGCTTGCACGCGGCGGCCACCCGCAGGACGCCCGACTTCTTCTTCTGACAGACGACGGCGCCAGCCGGGCCGGCGAGCATCGCGCCGACTATGCAGGACACGAGAACGAGACGCAGCCGCATGAGTGGGGATCTCCTCACGGAGACCCGTATCAGCGGCTGCGTCGCGGGGGAACGCTATTCCGCGCCCGGTCCGACGCGGAACGCGTCCGACTCGCTGACGCGCCAGCCTTCCTTGCGCTCGATGTACGCCTGGTCGACCGGATCGCGCGGCAGGCAGCCGGCCCGTGCTCGCACCATCGGGGCCATCTCGGCCACCGACAGCGTCGTCACCGGTGCCACGGCGATCGGCTCGGGCGCGGTGCCCTCGTCCGTCACCGCCGCCATGCCCTCGTACACGTTGCCCGAGGTGAACACCGGTCGCGAACCGGTCAGGCGCAGCGCCGAGTTGCCCTTGCCGCCGATCGAGCGCGCGTACTCGTCGAGCGTGAACAGCGAGTTGACGACGTTGCCGCTGGAATCCGCCTCGAAGCGCGAGCCCCACAGCGTCCAGTCGTCGACGATGATGTTGCGCAGGTCGGCGACGACGCTGCCCGACACCAGCGGACCGCGCACCCACTGCTTCATCACCCAGGTGTGGTGGATGGAGACGTTCGTGGTGGCGCCGTATTTGAGAAACAGCGAGCGCGTGTTGCCGGCGAGGAAGCAGAACTGCACCGTCACGTCGTGCGCGCCGTAGCCGATGGAGATGCCGTCGTCGTCGGCGCCGGTCGACGAGATGTGGCTGAAGACGATGTTGGACGCGCCCGCGCCCTGGGCACGCAGGTTGTCGACGCCGCCGCGCAACCGGAGATTGCGCACGATGACGTCATGGCCGCGCACGTCGAGCAGGTTCACGAACTTGCCCTTCGACACGTACAGCGTCGCGCCGTTGCCTTCGATGGTGACGAAGTTGCCGTCGAGCCGCGGCAGGGTGCGAGTGATCTGGATCGGCTCCGTGGTCTCGAACTGGATGATGGTGTTGCCGGCATTGGCGGCCTCGATCGCGGCAACCACCGCGGCCTCGGTGGGCTCGCGCACGGCGATGACGCGCCCGCCCGTGCCACCCGGCGTGCTGCTGCCGAAGCCCTCGAGTCGGTCGACGTCGTTGTCGCCCGGGCCCTCCGGCGGCGGAGGCAGGACGCCGTCACCGACGACGATGGTGACGTCCTCGGTATCGCTGCCGGTGGGGCTGGTCACGGTGAGCCGCGCCACGAACGAGCCCTTGTTGAGGTAGTGATGATCGACGACGGCGTTCGTCGCCGGAATCGCGACGGTGCGCGCGAAGACCGGGCCCGCGGGCGGGATCGGGCATTTCGCCTGCGTCAGCTTCTGCGTCGCCTTCTTGATGTTGCCGAGGGTGCCGTTCAGGGCCGGCAGGGACGGGAAGCCGCCGGCGATGGCCTGCGCCTCCGACTCGCGCGAGTAGTTCAGCGCGGCGGCGTAGCGGTCGCAACCCGACTTGTCGATGTCGTTGAAGAGGTACATGCCGCCGAGGTCGTGCGCGATCTTCTGCAGGTACCAGCGTGCGACGCGGTCGATACGGCTGGTGCCCTTCTTCGAGATCGGGCCGTCCTGCTGGATCAGGGTGAGCGGCGTCAGCTCGAGCGCCAGCGACAGGTAGCGCGCGAGCGCGTCGGGCATCTTGCCATTGTCGCGCATGCTCTTGGCGCTCTCGTACTTCGCATTGGCCCCCTTGATCGTCGCGGCCGCGTCCCCGGTGGGCGGCGCGGGCGGCCCGGCGGTGCCGTCACCGAAGTCCCAGGTGAACGTCAGGCCCTGGCCGTCGGATGCGGTCGACGCGCTGGCGTCGAAGGTGACGACGAGCGGCGGCTCGCCGCTGGTCGACGTGGTCTTGAGACGCGCCACCGGCGGGCCGCCCGGCGGGGGCGGCGGCGGAGGCGGCGGGGCGACCGCGATCTCGGCGCCGATCACGAGGGCCGGGCCCGCGGGACCCGATCCCGGATCCTCGGGTGCCCACGACCTGGTCGACCAACCCGGACCGGCGCTGCGATAGGCGCGCGACCGCGCGCTCCCGTCGCTGACGATCAGATCGGCGCGTCCGTCGCCGTCGATGTCGCCGAGCGTCGGGCCGACGCGGGTTCCGGCGGCGGGGCCGTCCCATGCTTCGGCGCGTGCGAACGGCGACGACGGCGTGCCGGTGCCGGTGAACGCGTAGATCGGGCCGGTCTCGGTGCCGATCAGCAGATCGGCGCGGCCGTCGCCGTCGAAGTCCCCGAGCGCCGGTCGCGCGTGCTGCTCTTCGAGGTCCATGTTCCACGCCGGCTCGAGCACCCACGTCGGACCATGGCTGCCGGTGTTGCGCAGGCCGACGATCGTGCCCGCGGCCGTGCCGACCAGCATGTCGGGGTCGCCGTCGCCGTCGAGATCGGCGAGCGCGGGCGACGCGCTGGAGCCGAAGTCGGTCGACGGCTCCCAGCTCTGCACGCGCTGCCACAGCGGCGCGCTGTCGCTGCCGACGTTCTCGAAGACCTGCACGCGCCCGGCGTTCTCGCCGACGAGCGCGTCGCGATCGCCGTCGCCATCGAGATCGGCGAGCGCCGGCAGCGCGTAGCTGCCGACGTCGGGCAGGTCGGCGCCCGGACGTCGCACCCATGGAAAGCGATTGTCCGTCGTCGAGTACGCGAAGCTCTGGCCGTTCGGCAGTCCGAGGTACAGGACTTCCGCCGAGCTCGTGCGCGACACACCGAGCTCCATGGCCACCACCACACCAATCCCCAGCCAACCCAACCGATGCTTCATCTCGGGGCTTGACGAGTGCAGAAGACGTGCCGCGCACGAGTGTCGTAAATTCGCGACGCCGGGGGTGTCGATCGCACGTCGCTGCACTCGCCCGACGAGATGATGCCGCCACACGCGAGGGTCGACAGCGAAGCGCGCAGCATCCTATAGAAGACGACGCCTGCGCAGACGGCACAGTGGAGGAACGATCGTGCAGACCGCGAAGATGTTGATCGACGGCGCGTGGACCGACGCGTCGAATGGCGCCACCTACACGGTGCCCAATCCCGCCACCGAAGAGATCGTCGGTGCCGCCCCCGACGCGACCGTCGGCGACATGCACCGCGCCATCGCCGCCGCGCGTCGCGCGTTCGACGACGGGCCGTGGCCGCGCTCGTCGCGCGAGGAGCGGGCGCGCGCGCTGCTGCGCATCGCGGATGCGATGGAGCGCCGCAAGGAGGAGATGCGCGCACTGCTCATCGCCGAGGCGGGTGCGACGTACCTCACGCACGGCATGCAGGTGGAGACGCCGATCGAGCACCTGCGTCATTGGGCCGACATGGCGCGCAGCTTCGAGTTCGAGGAGTCGCTGCCGACGCGCATCGCACAGGGTCCGATGGGCGAGCAGGTGAACTCGGGCATCGTGATGCGCCAGCCGGTCGGCGTCTGCGGCATGATCCCGACGTGGAACTTCCCGATGTTCGTCGCCGTGCAGAAGCTCGGGCCGGCGCTGGCCGCGGGCTGCACGATGATCTTCAAGCCGTCGCCGTGGGGCCCGCTCATCAATCTGCTGCTGGCGGAGATGGTGGCTGAAGCCGACCTGCCGCCGGGCGTGGTCAACATCGTCACCGGCGAGTCCCCCGCCATCGCCGAGGCGCTGGTGAACGACCGGCGCGTCGACAAGATCAGCTTCACCGGCAGCGTGCAGACGGGCCGTCGCATCATCCAGGCGTCGGCGGCGAACCTGAAGCGCGTGCATCTCGAGCTCGGCGGCAAGAGCGTCGGCCTCTACCTCGACACCGACAACATCCAGATGAACGCCATGATCGCGTCCGGCCCGGCGATGTTCCACGCCGGTCAGGGCTGCGCCATGGCAACCCGCGTGCTGGTGCCGAAGGCGTCGCACGACGAGTTCGTGCAGAGCATGGTGGGCTTCGTGCAGGGCATGGTGAAGGTCGGCGATCCCGCCGATCCGTCGACGATGCTCGGCCCCGTCATCCGCGCCGAGCGCCGCACGGCGATCGAGGCGCACATCGAGGCCGGCAAGCGCGACGGCGCGACGCTCGCCACCGGCGGTGGTCGCCCGAAGGACCTGGCGCGCGGCTACTTCCTCGAGCCCACGGTCTTCTGCGACGTGACGAACGACAATCGCATCGCGCAGGAGGAGATCTTCGGGCCGGTGGTGTCGGTCATCCCGTACGACGACGTCGACCAGGCCATCCGCATCGCCAACGACTCGAGCTACGGCCTCGCCGGCGCGATCTACTCGCGCGACACCGCCAAGGCAGTCGAGGTGGCGAAGCGCATCCGCACCGGCGTGGTGTGGATCAACAACGGCATGAACATGCTCGACGGCCCGTTCGGCGGCTTCAAGGAGAGCGGGATCGGCCGCGAGGGCGGTCGCTGGGGGCTCGAGGAGTACACCGAGATCCAGGCGATCAGCTGGAAGGCGTGAGCGCCGTCAGTCGCGCGCTTCGACCGTGAACACTTCGCCCTGCCAGCGTAGCTCCGCGCCGTCGGGGCGAATGCGCACCACCTCGACGCCCTCGTGGTCGTCACCCTCGTGCAGCGTGGTGAGCCCGCCGCCGTCGATGGTGAGCGCCACGCTGCGACGCTCGGGGTGCGCCGAGTAGAGCAGGAAGCTCAGCCGGATGTTCGGCGCGCCCTCGGGCGGGCGCGCGACCGGCGGCGGCTCGGCGGGCACGGCGGGAAGCGACGGCGGCTCGGCCCGTGGTGCGAGGGCGACGGCGAGGCGTCCCGTGGACGGTGCCGGTTCGGCTGGCGGTGGCGCCGGCGGCGTCACGGTGCGGGCCCACGGCAGATCCTGGCCCGCCGGCGCCGCTACCGGCGGGGCGGTGCGCAAGCCGTCGACGGGCGCGCGCGCGACCACGACCGGCTCCGGGGTGACGGGTGCGACGACCGGCGCCTCGGCCATCACCGTCGGTGGGGGCGGGGGCGGCGCGGGCATGATCGCGGGCATCACCGCAGGCGCCTCGACCGGACGTCGCCACAGCACGACCGCGGCCACGCCCGCACCGGCGACGAAGGCGCCCACCACCAGCATCGTCGCCAGTGGACGTCGCGCCGGTGGTGCCGGCGGACGTCCCGGCTCGAGCAGTCCCGTCGGCTGACGGCTCGCCTCGAGCTTGGCGAGGGCGTCGAGGATCGAGCTCACGAGGTGCCGTCCGCGGCGGGTGGAGCGGTGAGCGTCGGACGCGGGTAGCCGCCGGCGGCGGCGTACAGCACGACGCGCGTCAGGCGGCCGACGAGGCCGTCGGCGACGACGAAGCGCGAACGCTGGAACGCCATGACCGCCGCCTCGGTGGCCGGATCGAAGACACCCGATTCGGGGCCGCCGTAGGTGCCCGTGCGCTGCAGCAGCCCCTGCAGGCGCTGCACGCGCGCGCCGCGCGACGAGCCGTCGATCGTGTTCGGGCCGAGATTCTCGAAGTCGCGAAAGAAGATGTGCGCCTGGCCGTACCAGGCACGCTCGAAGATGGCGGGGCTCACCACGGTGGGCACGCCGTCTGCGGTGACGAGCACGGGTGCGCCGTCGCGCATGCCGACGAGCGCCGCGTACCGCGGTCCGGTGACGCCGGGGAGCTGCAGCTCGAGGACGGCGGGGACGTCGACCAGCCGCAGCATGGCGGCGTTGCCGGCGAGCGCGAGATGCTCGAGACCGCGCTTCTCGGCGATGGCGTCGAAGCCCTCGGGCGTCGACGCCTCGTCGCCGGCCAACGCCTGCAGCTGCCAGGCGTCGAGGATGGCGGCGACCGCGGTTCGGGCGCTGGCGTCGGGGGCCAGCGCGGCGAGCTGCGCCTCGAACGCCGGCGTCGGATCGGGCGGGGGCGGCGGCGCCGTCTCGAGGGCGGCGACCGGCTCCGACGGCGGCGTCTCCGCGACGGGCGGCGTGTCGTCGGGAACCGGGGTGACGAGATCGGACGGTGCGGGCGCGCTCGCCAGCAGCGCCGGTTCGGGCTCGGCCGGCGCCGACGCCACCGATGTCTGCTGCAGCCGCGGCACCAGTGTCGTCGCGCCGACTGCCACCAGCGCCGTCGCGGCCACCGCGCCGCCCGCGATCCATGCGGTGCGGCTGTTGCCTCTGGCGCGTCCCGGCAGCGGCAGCGTCGTCACCTCGCGGTAGGCGCGCCGCGCGGCGCGCAGTCGCACGGTGCGATCCTCGGCGGCGAACGCGGCCAGCATGGCGCGATGGGCCAGCATGTTGATGAGACGCGGGACGCCGCCGGAGCGCCGGTGCAGGTAGCGCAGCGCCGACGGCGAGAACAGGTTGGTGATCTGCCCGCGGCTGGCGACGGTGATGCGATGGCGGATGTAGGCCGTGGTCTCGTCGCGATCGAGTGGGCCGATGTGCCAGCGCAGCGTGATGCGCTGGTTCAGCTGCGCCAGCTCGGGGTGCGCCAGCAGCGTGCGCAGCTGCGGTTGACCGACGAGGATGACGCGGAGGAGCTTCTCGGTCGTGGTTTCGAGGTTCGACAGCAGCCGCAGCTGCTCGAGGACGTCGATGGCGAGGGCCTGCGCCTCGTCCACCACCACGACCGCGCATCGTCCCACCTGACGCTCGGCGAGGAGGTGGCGGTTCAGGTCGTCGACGAGCGCCTTGCGGCTCGTGCTCGACGACGGCAGCCCGAGCTCGGCGTTGATGGTCTGCAGCAGCTCGAGCGCGGTGAGCGTGGGGTTGATGACGTAGGCGCTGCTGACTTCGGGAGCCAGGTCGGTGAGGAAATGGCGCAGGACGGTCGTCTTGCCGGTGCCGACGTCGCCGGTGATGCAGACGAACCCGCTCGACTCGGACAGGCCGAGGCGCAGGTGGGCCAGGGCGTCGGCGTGCTTCGCGCTGAGATACAGGTAGCGCGGGTCCGGCGTCAGCCGGAACGGGGCGTCGACGAGTCCGAAGAAGCGCTCGTACATCTTCGACCGCGCCTCCTACCACCGGGCCTGGGGGAGCGCCACTCAGCCGCGCGAAACCAGGCGAAACGCCTCGTCCGTCACTTCCAGCACGCGCGCGACGTCGGTCTCGTCGAGCGCCGCCGACAGGAACCAGTTGTGGTACGGATGCAGATAGACACCGCGCGTGGCGCAGGCGCCGGCGAACGTGCGGCTGCGCTCGAACGAGCCCTGGTCGGCGGTGAAGGTCATGAAGGGGATCGCGGGCGGGCCGGTATAGTGGATCGCAAGTCCGTGGGTGGCGGCCTGGCGCTCCATGCCGTCGCGCAGCAGCGCCCCCTGCTTCGACATCTGGCCGATGGCGTCGGTGGCCTCGAGCTCGTCGAGGCAGGCCAGCGCCGCCGCCATCTCCACCGCACTGAACCAGTACGAGCCGGTGAAGAAGACCTTCTCGGCCGCACGTCGGAGCGCGTCGGTGCCGAGGGCCGCGGCGATCGGATAGCCGTTGCCGAGCGCCTTGCAGTAGCAGGTCAGGTCGGGCGTGACGCCGACCGACGCGCCCGAGCCGCGCATGTCGAGGCGGAAGCCGGCGCGGACGTCGTCGAGGATGAGCGCGGCGCCGATGCGGTCGCAACGCTCGCGCAGGCCGGGCAGGAACCCCGGTGCCGGCATCTCCTGATCGTGCATGGCGTCGTGACGGAACGGGCTGATGACGATGGCGGCGACATCGTCATGGTGTGCGGCGAGCGCGGCGTCGACGCTGGCGAGGTCGTTGTAGCGGAAGCGCACGACGTTGATGCGATCCTCGGGCGTGAGGCCGCCCGGCCGTGGGCTGCACCAGGCGTGCGTGCCGTGGTAGGCGCCCTCGGCGGCGAGGATGCGCTTGCGGCCCGTGGCTTCGCGCGCGACCTGCGTCGCCCAGGTGACGACGTCGGAGCCGTTCTTGGCGAACACCGCCCAGTGCGCCCAGGGCGTCAGTTCGACGAGGCGCTCGGCGAGCTCGACCCAGCGCGCGCTCGGGCCGTTGAAGCAGCTGCCGTCCTCGGCCTGCCGACGCGCGGCGGCGTCGACCTTGGGATGGTTGTGCCCGAGCACGATCGGCCCGTACGAGCACATCAGGTCGAGGTATTCGTTGCCGTCGACGTCCCAGATGCGGGCGCCCGCGCCGCGCGCGAAGAAATGCGGGTAGGCGCCGGGCACGAGGTTGCGCGGCGACTGGTGGCCGTAGATGCCGTGCGGCACGACGCGCAGCGCGCGCTCGAACAGGGCTTCGCTGTGGCGATAGCGTCCGGGCTCCATCGTCAATCTCCCAGCAGGTGACGGTCGAGGAAGACGTCCATGGCGGCATTGGCGCGACGGTTGGCGTCGCCGCGCCAGTCGACCTGAAACGCGTGCGGCGCGCCGTCGAGCAGCAAAAGCTCGCTCGGCTTGCCGGCGGCCGTGAGCGCGTCGTGTAGGCGGTTCGACTCGCGCCACGACACCAGCTCGTCGCCGGTGCCGTGGATGAGCAGGATCGGCGCGGTCGCCCGCGCGACGTGCTGGATCGGCGACGCCAGCTGCACCCACGCCGGCTCCTGCACGCGCGGACCGATGAAGGCGTCGACCATCGCCGAGGGCTTCCGGCCCAGATCGTACGGGCCATAGTGCGCGATCACGGCGCGAACCGACTCCGATACCTCGGCCAGCGATGGGGGCAGGGACGGTGGCAGGTCCGGCAGGCCCTGCGTCAGGTGGGTGAGCATGGCCAGATGCGCTCCCGCCGACAGTCCGAGCAGCGCCATCCGGTCGGGATCGACGCCGAGCGCGTCGGCATTGGCGCGCACCCAGCGCAGCCCGCGCCGGACGTCGTCGAGCGGTGCGGGGAAGCGATGCTGCGGCGCCAGGCGATACGAGATGGCGATCGTCGCGATCCCCCGGCGTGCGAAGTGGAGCGCGTTCCCCGCCGCCTGACTGGGATCGCCATGCGTCCAGCCGCCGCCGTGGACGAACACGACCACCGGCGCCGGTGCTGGTGCGGCGACCGGCCGGTAGTGATCGAAGCGCAGCGGCACGCCGTCGACCTCGTCGTAGACGACGTCGGGGCGCAGCTCATGGATCGGCGAGTGGAGGGGGATGCCGGGGACCTGCCGCGGAAACGACATGTGGGCGGCTTAGCACGAGCACGCGTCCGGATCCGAGTGCCGTCTTTTTGGGCGATGTGCCGGTGGGGTGGGCACGCGGATTCGGTCTGCGCGCCGAATATCCAGGCGGGACGGAGCGCGGCTCCGTGGCACGTCGATTGCCATACGAACGGAGGAGAGAAATCCGTGACCGGTTCGTCTGCCTCGAACGTGCTCGAGTTTCCGGTGCAGAAGGTGCGTCGGTCCTGGTGGTTCAGGATGGTCACCTGGCTGCGAAGGAGCGTTCGGGGTAGAGAGGCCGCGGCAGCCAATCGCCGTCACCGCAAGCGCCGCCTGGTGCGCAGAGGGATCAAGCCATGAAGAAGATCGAAGCCATCATCAAGCCGTTCAAGCTCGACGAGGTGAAGGAGGCGCTCGCCAAGGCGGGCGTCGAAGGTATGACCGTCACCGAGGTGAAGGGCTTCGGTCGTCAGAAGGGCCACACCGAGCTCTACCGCGGCGCCGAGTATGTCGTGGAGTTCCTTCCCAAGGTGAAGCTCGAGATCCTGGTCGACGACGGGCGGGCGGCGCTGGTGGCCGACACGATCGCCACGGCGGCCCGCTCCGGCCAGATCGGCGACGGAAAGATATTCATCCTGCCGGTCGACGAGGCCATGCGTATCCGCACCGGCGAACGCGGCCCCGACGCCATCTGACCCGGCGGGGGCGGGAACGGCGGCCCAGGTCACTGGCTGCTGGAACCCCGCCCCACGCGCCGTTACCCTGGGTTCCGTGCGGCCGCTCATTGGCATTTCGAGCTATGGACGGGCTGGGGAGCGGCAGACCTTCTCGATCCCCTGCGAATACGTCGACGTGGTGCGCGCCGTTGGTGGCGTACCGCTGGTGCTGCCCCCGGTGGACGGCGAGGTCCCGGAGGGGCTCGATGCGGTCGATGGCCTGATCCTTCCTGGGGGTGGGGATGTCGATCCGGCGCACTACGGCGGCGGCCACCACGAGGCGAACTACGGCATCTCGGCCGAGCGCGATCGCTTCGAGCTGACCCTGGCTCGTTTGGCCGTGACCCGTCCGCAGCTCCCGTTGCTCTGCGTCTGCCGCGGCATGCAGCTCCTGAACGTCGCGCTCGGTGGCGACCTGATCGCGCACATCCCGGACCACTTCGGCGAGGCCGTCGTGCACCGCGCGCCCGCGCTGAAGCCGTGCACGCACGACGTCCGCATCGATGCCGACAGCCGTCTCGGGCGCGTCCTCGGCTCGGAGGCGTTGTCGGTGCAGTCGATCCACCACCAGGCCGTCGGGCGTCTCGGCCGCGACCTGCGGGCGGTGGCGTGGAGCCCGGACGGCGTCGTCGAGGCGATCGAGTCGGAGGTCCACCCGTTCGTGGTGGGCGTGCAGTGGCACCCCGAGCTCGAGGCGCTGAGCAATCCGCGTCCGCTGCGGCTGTTCGAGGCGCTGGTGGATCAGGCGCGCCGGCGTCGCTGCGGCGGGTAGCCGCTACGACGCCGGCGCGTTCGGATCGGTGGCCTTTACTGCACGGCAGCGAGGGCGTTGACGATGCCTTCGCCGTAGAGGCCGTTGTTCGCCGTCGTGCCGTCGCAGACGGCGTTGAACGCGGGATCGCGGCCTTCGTCGGTGTAGTCCTCGACGCCGCCCGCCGGGCAGGCCTGGTCGGTCGCCGTCGACAGCAGGATCTGACGGACAGCGTCGGGGTCGAGGCTCTTGCCGTCCTTCACGTACTGCCCGTGCTTCTCGATGATCAGCGCGACCACGCCCGTCACGTGCGGCGCCGCCATCGAGGTGCCCGCCAGGTAGGTGTAGAACCCGCACCGCCGCCCGGAGCGATTGCACGCCTTGACCGACGCGTTGCTCGTGGGGTTGCCGTCCGCATCGGCCAGCCCTTCCTGGATGGCGACGTGCAGTGGGTAGGTCGACAGGATGCCGTTCTCGGCCGTGTCGAATTGCGGCGTCCCGACGAAGTCGCGGAAGAAACCGCCGGGGGCCGAGACGTCGATGCTCTGGTAGCCGTAGTTCGAGTAGTCGGACTTGGTCTTCGACGGGCCGACCGCGCTCACCTGGATCACGTGCGGGCCCTCACCCGGCAGGATGGTGCAGTCGCTCGTGACCATGCGGCCGGCGGTGGTCCCGACCGGATAGTCGGGGCTGCCGAAGTCGGTTCGTGTCGGCAGCGCGAGATCGACGTGATCGTTACCGGCCGCCGCGACGAGTGTGACCCCGTGCGCGTGCGCGTACTCCAGGGCCGCCGTGACCAGCTGCTTCGTCAGCGCCTGCTCGGAGAGCTGCTCCGGCGTCACCCCACCGGCGAGGTAGTCGTCGGCTGAATCGCAGTTGAACAGCCACGGATCGGTGTAGAAGCTCATGTTCACGACGTCGAGACCGGCATCGGCCGCATATGTCAGGGCGGCGACCGTCTCATAGAGGAAGAAGTAGCCGGAGTCCTGGCCGGCGCGGACGTTGACGATCCGCGCCCGCGGTGCGACGCCGGCGATGCCGAGCTTGTTCTTCTTTGCCGCGATGGTGCCGGCCACGTGCGTGCCGTGCCCGCCGTCGTCGACGTCGGCCGGGTCGACGCAGCCCGCGTACTCGCAGGGCCCGTCGATCGCCGGGATGTCGGTGGTGAAGTTGCGCGAACGCCTGCGGTCGAAGTTCGGCGCGATGTCGGGGTGGCTGGCGTCGACGCCAGTGTCGATGACGCCGACCAGCACGGTCCGGCCGGTGGTCGTGCGGTGTGCGCCGTTGGCGTTCGCACCGAGCATCTGCATGTCCCACTGCAGGGCGTTCAGCGGCTCTTCCGGCCTCGGAGTCGCGGCGCGGGCCACACCCCGCGCGGCGATCGCCTGCTCGGGCGTGACCGGCGGCCCGGCGGTCTCCGGTCGCTCGTCGGCGAATCGGTGCGGCATGTCCGGGCGACTGGTGCCGACCGCGTGGTTGTGCGCCACGCCGGTGACGACGCCGTGAGCGCTGACCTTCTTGGCGAATTCGCTGTCGGACGACGACACGAGTGCCACGCCGATCGCCGCGTTGACGTCGAGCGTGGTGCCGCCGGCGTCGCGAATGGCGCCCGTCGCATCCGCGGCGGAGCCCTGGAACGCGACGACGTACTCGCTGCCGCTCCTCGCGGGAGGCGGGGCCGACGACTGTGCGCCGGCGATGCCGGACGCCACGAGCGCCGAGACGGTCGCAAGCAGGCGGATACTGAGACGATGTGTTCGCATGGACTCTCCGTTGTTGGGGCACGCAGGGAATCGGGGTGCCCACTGCGGTCGCATACCGGCAGGGACGATGGGTGCGGGCATAAAAGCACTGTTCTCCGCTCCGTGGCCACAGCTTTCTTCATCCGAACGATGCGGGACAGATGACTCGGTTCGGATTCGGAGGACGCCGGGCAATCTCGGCGCGAATCGATCGCGGTGTCACCGGGCGATCTCGGTCCGAATCGACCGCGTGGTGTCACCGGGCCGAGCTTCCGCGTCCAGCGCGGGTGTCGGCCGGTTCGGGTGGCAGCGGCGTCGTGACTGCCCCGGAGCAGTGCGACGACGCCTACGCCCATCAACGGCGAGGGTTTGCGACGCGATCTGCACGCTGCCGCGGTGCCGGAACGGTGCGGGTGGTGTCCGAGGAATGCGACGACGGCATGATCATCGTCGACGTTCGTCGGCGAAACCTGCGACGCCGGCAATGTCGCGAACGGCGACGGCTTTCGTCGACGTGTCAGCTGCAGGATATCTGCACGAACTCGCCGATGACGACGGACGGGGCTGATCGACTGGGACATCCGACTCCGATCGCCAAGTGTTCGGCAAAGACCCAGGGCCATCGTGTTCCGGCCCACCCGGCCCGGCCACGGCAGAACGCCGCGTCGGCCTCCGCCGAGGTCTGGGGCCGCTCACGCTCCGCGCCGTTGCCGGTCGCGCCGTGCGAGATGAATCCGAGACCGTTCGGGGT
Organism: Binatia bacterium; assembly: GCA_036009625.1. GTDB lineage: Bacteria > Desulfobacterota > Binatia > DP-6 > DP-6 > DASYLJ01. The sequence goes on along the minus strand of DASYLJ010000015.1, from coordinate 49,980 downwards.
GTCCTCCTCGAGCGCCTACCAACCTCGACTTTGCCCTGCTATCGGTAATCCATGGAGCTTCCCGTGGTGCTGCGTCCCGGCGAGGACGGGTTCATCATCGCCGAGTGCCCGCTCATCCCTGGTTGCATTACCCAGGGACGAACGAGAGGTGAGGCGCTCGAAAACATTCGGGAGGCGATCGTGCTCTGCATCGAGAATCGTGCGGCTGAAGGCTGGGCATTCCCGATGGAGTTCGAGATCACGAACGTTGCCTTCGATACCTAGCCCCGGAGGCAGTTGTGCCCCCCTCTGCAGACGCATGCGCCCCCGAGGGCCCGGACAGCGCTGTCCTCCGAAGCAGTCACATATTGCCAAGCTAGACCACTCACAGGACACAACACACAGTTACTGGAGGGGGGGCGCCGCTGTCTTCCCCCAGTGCGTCCCAAAACGTTGATCGATTGTCTCCGCGGCGGCACAGTCGTCGTTGGAGGATGATCATGGCGACGAAGGTGACGAGTGCGAATCGAGAACCGGGAACTGGACCCACCCGACTCGAGCAACGTTGGGGACGAGAACTCATAGACGCCGGGTGGCTCGGCATGCCGTCCGTACTGCTGCAGCGTCAGAACGCCCTGGGTCTCGATGCCCTCGACCTGAACATAGTTCTGCAGATCGCTGACCATTGGTGGGAGCCGGGGAACCACCCCTATCCCTCAAAGAAGAGTCTGGCAGCCCGCATCGGAGTCGATTCGCGAACGATCCAACGGCGAATTGCGAGGATGGAGCGCGATGGCTTCATCGAACGGATATCGAGGCACTCCTCGCACGGCGGGAGCAAGACGAACGTCTACCGGCTGACACCTCTCGTAGAGAAGGCCAAGCCATTTGCTCGCGAGCTGATCGAAGAGCGGAAGGGGCGCGCTGCCGAGAAGGATGCGCGCCGGCGAAGGAAGCGGCCGCAAGTTCGAATCATTCGATCGAGCTGAAATGGCGATTCTCCCCATCGTCTCCGGAGAACAGTGCATTCGTGCCCTGTCGCGGTTGGGCTATCGGCGTGCCCGTCAACGCGGCAGCCATGTACGCCTGACCTGTGAAAACCGCCTTCCGATCACCGTTCCGCTCCATCCCACTTTGGACCGGGGAACGCTCAGGTCGATCCTCCGTGTCGTCGACATGGACGCGGCGGAATTCCTCGCCCTACTGAAATAGCTGACGCACACGATCACGACGTGAGTCCCGGCTCGAGTCTGGATATCCGGTGAAATCCTCTTTCCGCGCGCCAGACCCCTTCGCGGCTGCCGCCGCGGGTGCGCGTTGGAGGCGACCGGCCAGAGGTGTGCCTTGGTTCCTCTTGGTGGACGGGCTCCGATGTGGTCATCGGGACGTTGGGTGAGACCCCGGACATCCGTGGAAAATAGCGCTTCCGCTACTCGCCCTCCCCGGTGCATACTCGCCCGCGCGTTCCGCGCGGGGCGCAAAAACCTGGACGAGTCGCCAAATGCCTTCACCCCACCGCCCAACAGCTGCTGCTATTGCTGCGTTGTGCATCGTCGCCATCGCCATCGCGGGGCGTGCCCACGCCGCCTGCAATCTCATCCCCGGAAGCGCCCGGACCTTCGGCAGCGCCCTCGGCGCGACCAATCGGCCGTTCGCGGCCCCTGGCGAGGCGGTCGAGATTCGGATGCGGCCGTGCGAGGCCGCCCGCTCGAGCTTCCTGCCCGTGGCCTCCGACCACGTCGTGACGGTGGCGTTCAAGCCGAAGGGGGGCACCCCACGCCTCGTCGTCCTGGCGCAGAACTGCGCCCTGATCCCGCCCCAGGCCTGCGGCGCGACGCCGACCGTCTGCAAGCCACTGCCCTTGCGGCTCGTCGTCGACCCCGATCTGGGTGACCGCCGGCTCGTGTTCCTCTTCCCGAACACGGACGCCGAGCTCCCACCCGCCGGCGATGGCCTCACGCTCTCCGGCCCGACGGCGATCGCCGTGACGAAGGTCGGCGATCCCCTGCCGTGCGGTATCGCGACGTCCACCTGTGCCAACAGCTCCGGGCTGCTGGCCTGCGTCGACCAGCTCTTCGTCGAGGACGGCGCATGTGGGACGACCGCCCCCAACGAGGTCTTCCCGACCTTCACCGCGCTGCCCAATCCGAACGTCTACGCCGCGGCCTGCTTCGGCGAGTCGCCGCCGTGCGACGCCTCGGCAACCTCGATCCGGAGCGCCGTCGACGCCGCCGGCAATCTGCTCACACCGTACCTGTGGCAGGGCGTGCTGGTGCGCGACGCCGGTGTCCCCGTGCCTCGGCTGCTGCGCGCGCGGTTCGCGTCCCCGGTCCCGATCAAGATTCCGGACCAGGTCTTCCTCGGATCCTTCACCCCGGAGGGAGGACGGCTGCCGCCGATTCTCGAGCCGCAGTCCGACCCCAGCCCGGTCGCGTCGAACGTCGTCACGCTCTTCGGTTCGGTGGACGCGCCGTACACCATCCTCCAGATGGCGCGCCGGCACGGTACCTGCGTCGGCGGATCGAAGGCCGGTGCGCGCTGCGCATTCGAAGCGGACTGCCCGCTCGGCGCCTGCCAGACGAGCTGCGTCGACGCGCCGGCGGTGACGTGCACTACCGACGCCCAGTGTCCGAGCGGTCGGTGCGGCGCCCTCTTCGACGTCACGCCGCTCGTCGCAGGCGGTGGTCCGCTCGTGCTGCCGCGCCTGCTGCCGCAGTTCTGTCAGCTGCCGCCGAACGCCGCATGCGCCAACCTCGCCGACTGCCCGGGCGCAGGGAACCAGTGCGTGAGCTACGCCTTCGAGGCGCAGAATCCGGTGCCGCTCGAGGGGCTCGCCGCGAGCAGTGCGGCTCGCGCGTTCACCGTCCGCGAATCGATCGATACCGTCGATCGCAACGGCGACGGCGACACCACCGACACCGTCATCACCCTGCGCGATCGCGCGACGGGTCTCGGTGAGGATCTCGGCGCCGCGCCCGGCTGCGGAATTGCGGGAGTGCCGGAGGGGCGCGCGGTCGTGCGCATCAGCGAGCCGCCGTTCAGCTACCCGGCGGTTGCGGTCGACGACGACATCGTCGCGTTCCTGGAGTCGGAATCGACGTCGAACTACTGCGACGAAAACGGTGACACCGACCGCAGCGACGCCATCCTGCGCGTGTTCCAGCTCGGGCAGGGCGAGCGCACGGCCGAGCTCGAACCCCCGCGCGCCGTCGACGCCTCGCCGCGCGTGAACGGTGCCAGCCTCGCCATCTCGAACGGCAACGTCTTCGTCCGTTCGTCGGAAGCCGGGATGGCGCGTCAGACCACCGAGCGCGTCAGCATCGGCGACGACGAGGTCCAGTCGAACGACTCGTCGCGCACGCCGAGCATCTCGAACGACGGGAGGATGGTGGCGTTCGAGAGCGACGCGACCAACCTGATCAACCCGCTCGCCGACACGAACGATCGCTCCGACGTCTTCGTCCGCGACCGGGTGGCCGGTACGACCCGGCGCGTGAGTCTGGCCAACGACGGATCGGAAGCGAACGGATCGTTCGAGGGTTTCGAGGAGCTGGGCTCCAGGCTTGCCGGCAACGGCACGGAGCTCGCGTGGGCGACGCGCCAGACGAATCTGCTCGGGGAGAACGACACCAACGGTGTCACCGACGTCTTCGTCCGCGACCTCGACTTCTCCACCACGGTCCGGATCAGCGAGGCGCTCGACGGCACCCAGGGCGACCTCGGCTCCAACGGCCCGATCGCGATCACACCCGACGGGCGCTTCGTCGCGTTCTCGAGCCTCGCCAGCACGCTCCTCGGCCCCGAGGCCGACAACAACGACGACGCCGACGTCTTCGTCGTCGATCGCTGCGTGTCGGACGGCGTGCCCATCGACATCTGCACGCCGACGCTCGAGCGGGTGAACGTTCGCCCCGACGGCGACGAGTCGAGCGGAGGCGGGGCCACCGACGACAGTCTCGTGCTGTCGGCCGACGGGCGCTTCGTTGCCTGGACGACCCAGGAACAGGAGCTCGTCCCGGTGGAATCCGACGCCAACGGTGGAATCGCCGACGTCGTCGTGCGCGACCGTCTGACCGGCACCACGCACATCGTCGGGCGCGACGTCTTCGGCTCGCAGCCCGCGCTCGGCTCGACCAACACCAGCGCCGGCCTCTCCGCCGACGGGCGCTTCGTCGCGTTCACCTCGAACGACGGCAACGTCCTCGGTCCGGGCGGCGACACCAACGGTGTCGCGGACGTGTTCGTTCGCGATCTCCTGCACGGGATCACCAAGCGGGTGAGCGTCGCGACGGGGGGACGGCAGATCGGCGGCTTCGGCAACTTCGAAGGTGCGCTGTCGCCAGACGGCCGCTACGTCGCCTTCCAGAGCACTGCGACGGACGCGCTCGGCCCCGGCGTCGACGACAACGGCACCATGGACACCTTCGTCCACGACCGCGTCACCGGCATCACCGATCGCGTGTCGGTGGCGTCCGACGGCTCGGAGTCGTCCGGCGGCGGCACGTTCGCCAAGCCGCGCCTCTCCGCCGACGGACAGTACGTGGTGTTCCAGAGCGACGCCACGAACCTCATCGGTCCGGGCAACGACACCAACGGCCGCACCGACGTCTTCGTGCGCGGTCCGGACGGCAGCGATCCGCTCGGCATCGACGCGCTCCTCTTCCCCGACGGCGAGCTCGACGACACCGTGCTCGAGATGTTCGATCCGGCAACGAAGACGATGACCACGCTCTGCCCCACCGGTGACGTCGCGGTGGCGGCGGGCAACGCCGCCTTCCTGCGCCCGGAATCGGCGGTGGGCACGCCGCGCTGTCCGGGCGGCTCGCTCAACACCGACGCCGATCTCGACGACGAGGTGGTGCAGCTCTCGCTCGCTGGTGCCACGCCGCTCGACCTCGGACGCGCGGCCGTGGCCGTCGGCCTGTCGGGCGAGCTGCTCGCCGCGCTCGTCTCGGAGGCCGCGGACGACGGCACCGTCTACAACGACGACGGCGATACGCTCGACACCGTGGTGCAGACGCATGCGGTCGGCGGCGGTGCGTGGACCAACCTCCATCAGGCGGCCGACACGTTGGCCGTCGCCGGGCACATCGCGGCATTCATCACGCCCGAAGCGGCACAGGACGCTGTGCTCAATGCCGACGGCGACGAGAGCGATCGCGTCGTGCAGGTCTGGGACGCAAGCCGGTCGCGCCTGGCGGCGCTTGGACAGGCCGCCGAGGAGCTGGTGCTCGGCGAGCGTGGGACCGCAGCCTGTGGCGAGCGGCAGCTCGTGGCCTTCCGGACCGGCGAGGCGGCGCAGGGCACCGGATCACTCAACGGCGACGGTGACACCGACGACGCCGTGCTTCAGGTCTACGACGCCGTCACCGATACGCTCGTCAACACCGGCCAGGCGGCCACGACCTGCCAGCTCGAGGCCTGCGATCCGCGCCTTCCCTATCGGGTCACTGCCGGCAAGGTGGTGTTCCTCGCGTTCGAGGTCGAGCAGAACGAGGATCTCGACGGCAACGGCGTGATCGGGGGGCTGGTGATCCAGTCGTTCGACGCCTGCACCGGTGTGACGACCAACGTCGGCACCGTCGACCCGGGGACGGGTACGGCCTCCGATCCACTCGCCGAGGTCGACGGTGGCCAGGTGTTCACGGCCCCCGGCGGCCGCTGCGCCCTCACGCCCGCCGCGACGTGCGACCCGCTCGCGGCCGACTGCCCCGAGGGGAGCTTCTGCAACGATACGACGGCGCGCTGCACCCTGCTCGCGCCGGCGACCTGCACCGAGGGGGCGCCGTGCCCCGAGGGCGCCGAGTGCGTCGACCAGGTGGTGACGGTGGCCACGTCCACCAGCGATCGCGACGAGGACGGCGTACCCGACGATCAGGATGATTGTCCCGACGTCGCGAACCCGTCGCAGCAGGACTCCGACCACGACGGCGTCGGTGACGCGTGCGACGTCGCGGCCGGATGCGCGGTGGATCCGCGCGCGGATTGCCGCATGGCGGGACCGAACCAGTCGGATCTGGCCATTCGTCACGGTGCCGACGAGCGGCGCGATCTCGTCACCTGGCGGTGGCGCAGCGGTGCGGCGAGCCCGCATACGGCCTTCGGTGATCCCACCGCGAGTGACGGCTACGCGCTCTGCGTCTACCAGGGTTCGGTGCCGCAGGTCGCGTTCGGGACCGAGGTAGCGCCCGGCGGGCTCTGTGAAGGCAGCCTCCGCCAGCGACGTGCGTCGCAGCCGTGCTGGACCGCGAACCGATCCGGCTTCCGCTACGAGAACCTCGCGGCCACGCCGCTCGGGCTCTCGCGCATCCTGCTCAAGTCCAGCGGCGCGTCGCGTGCGACCATCCGGGTGCGCGGCGAGGGCGTGAACCTGCCGTCGGTCCAGCTCCCGCTGACCACGCCGATCCTGGTGCAGCTCCAGGCGTCGAACGGCGAGTGCTGGCAGGCCAGGTTCGGCGGCGCCGGTGTGCGGCGGAACGACGCGCTGCAGGTCCAGGCGCGAAACGACTAGAGGCCGGGCACCTCGGCGTCGTGCGCGTGACCGATCGCCTTGCGGAGCTTCGCGTCGAGCGCGCCGCACCGGACGATCACCTTCTGCGAATGCACGTCGTCGATGGCATGCTTGGGAATGAAGAAGTCGCCGGCATTCTCGACGTAGACGATCACGCCGTCCGACTGGACCGAGCGGACGGCGCCGAACTCCTCGCCGCCATCGGCCGCGAATGCCTGGTATCCGACCTGGACGTTTTCCATCGGGACCTCCTGCGTGCCAGCTTCCTCCATTGCGGAGGCCTGCCAAGCCCCGTGCTCAGCCCGCCGCGAGCGCACCCTTCGCCTTGATCTTCACCTGCGAGCGATACGTGTGACGACCCCCGCGATCGCGATCGACGGTGCCGACCTTGGCGCGGTAGGGCCTGCCGAAGGTCGCGCTCGCGGGACCGAAGGTGACGGCGCCCGGGAGGACGCCGGTTCGCTTGCCCGATGGACGTCCGACCAGTCCGGGGCCCAGCACCGCGTCGGCGAACGAGCGGAAGCGTTGCGACGTCAACACGTCGAGGCGGAACGTCAGCGTGCCGGACGACCAGTCGAGGTCGAGCTGCAGGTACTTGCGCGCGGCAGACCCTTCGTCGGGATCGCCGGGATCGACCTGGACGAGGCGAGCCGAGGTCGCGCCCGGGGCATACTTCGGATCCGCCCCGAGCGTCACGTCGATCAGCGCACCGCCCAGACCGAGGCGGAAGTGGCTGTCGGCGGTGAGTGCCGCGACGTCGGCCGCGGTGAGCGCCATCGCGCCCGTGACGCGGAACTTGCCGTCGGCCGCGGTTTCGCGATCGCCGCCGCCACCGCCCTGTGCGCCCGCGTCCTCACCGTCGCCGTCGTCGTCTCCGCCACCGCCCGCCGAGGCCAGGTATTCGCGATAGCGCTCGACGAGCGTCAGCTTCGTCACCGTCGTCGTGGCCGACGCGACGTCGACGTGCACGACGGAGCTCGCCTCGGCGAGGCCGTCGCTGGCGGCGAGGATGGCGTCGAAGCCGCCGGGTTGCAGGTAGCGATGCGTCGCGTGCGCGAGATTCGCGCCGCCGCCGTCACCGAAGCTCCAGACGTGCGACACCCGATCGTCCTCGTCGGGGTCGGTGGCCATGCCGTCGAACGTGACCAGCTCGAGCAGGCTCGCTGCCGTGGGCGTCGCCGTCGCTGGGGTGCCGAACACCGGCGGCCGGCTGCTGAAGAGGTAGACGCGGCCGGCATCGCCGTCCATGCGCGGCGCACCGCCGGCGATACCGGTGTCGGTGAAAGCCACGGCGGTGCCGAGACCGGTCTCGACCAGGATATCCTCGTCGACGTCGGGAATCAGGCTCTCGGCGGCGTCGGTCCAGCCGCTGCCGACGCGGAAGGCGACGCGCAGACCGGCCGCTTCGCCGAAGACGTCTGCCGGCCCTTCGGTGAACGGACCGCCCGAGACGACGCGCGTCCCGGCGATGCGAACGGACGTGCCGCGCGTGTTGCCGGGGCCGAATGACGACAGGCGCGTCGTCGGCTCGAAGCCGACTCCGCTGCGACGGAACATCTCCACCGCACCGGGATAGGTGATGATCGAATTGCGGTCCGCCACTCGACCCGCGGGCGATCCGATCGCGAGGTCGTCGCCGCGCAGGTCGACCGCGGTGCCGAAGCGATCGTTGGTCCGAAGCGTGGTGCTCGCCAGCGTGCCCGCGGCGGCGAAGCCCGTGGTGGCGCGCTGCGCGACGAAGGCGATGCCGCAGTCGGGGCTCGCACCACAGTCGCGGCCCGGGGCGCCGGCCACGATCGTGAACCCGTCGGTGGCGATCGACCAGCCGGCGCGGTCGCCGGCCTGGACGCCTGCGCCCGCGAGCACCGCGCCGGCCAAGGCCCACGTCGTGGCGCCGCCGACGAAGCCGACGGCGCCACCCGCCTCCGCGTCTGCCCCGGGCGCGCCGAGCACCGCGAGATCGCCCGCCAGGTCGACGGCGGCACCGACGCGCGATCCCGGGGTCGCTCCGTCGGCGACCAATGGTACCGGCGCGCTCCACGTTCCAGCGGTGCGCACGAAGATCCATCCGCCGCCGGTCGAACCAGCACGGCCGGGGGCGCCGACCAGCAGCACGTCACCGTCGAGTGCCATCGCGGCGCCGAGCTCGTCGCCCGGGTCACCCGCGGACAGCCTGGCCTCGAGCACCCATCCATCGCCGGGATTCCGGAAGACGTAGACCGCTCCCGCGCCCGGCGCGCCCACCACCAGGGTGTCGCCGGCGCCGTCGAGCGATGCGCCGAACCGCGCGCCCGGTGCGGCGTCGGGCGCGACGAGGAACTGCGTGCTGGTGCGGGCTGCGGCGGGCAGGGCGGAGAGGAGGGCGAGCGCCAGGACGACGGCGAGACGTGAGGAACGCAGCACGATGCGACGGTGCTACCGGACGGCTCGCATCCCAGGCAAGGTTTTCGTCGCCGCGACGATCTACCGTCGTCCCCGTCGAACGGGCCCGGGGAAGTTGGGGTCGGAGCGCGTGCGCCAGAACGTCAGGCCCCCCACGACGAGGAGCGAAAGGCCGGCAAGCATCAGCAGGACATCGAGGACGCTGCGACTGCCATCGTCGATGCCCGGGAGGGGAGGGGCTTCGACGGCAGTCTCACTGGCGTGGTCGACTCGCGCGACGACTGGCGCGTCCACCGGCAGGACCGCTACGGGCTGTGTCGGCATCGCGTCGGCGGGGCGTGGGGCGCGACGAACCTGGAGGGCAGCCTGTGCCAAGGCGACGCCGTCGAGATCGAGCAGCGCGACGAGACCATCCTCGGGAGCTCGTAGCGCGCCTTTGCGGTATTGATCGAAGCCTGTCCGGAGTACGGCTCGGCGCTCCAGGTCTTGCAAGGCACGCGACACGTGGTCACCCGCGTCGGACTGACTGGACCGCGAGGCCGCCAGCGGTTCGAGCAGCGCGCGCGCGGCGGGCTCGTCCCCTGCGCGGAGGCGGGCCTGCGCGCGGCCGTAGAGTGCGTCGTCCGCGAGCCGGCCGTCGGTGATCGCGGCCGCGGCCGTGTCGAATGCCTCGACCGCGCCGACGTAGTTGCCGGCCCAATAGCGGGTATACGCGACACCCAGCCGCGCGGCGCCGCGCAGGCCCGCGGTGGCCCGTGGGTTCGATACCACCGCATCGAAATGTGCTTCGGCCATCGCGGCATCCCCCGCGTCGGCCTCGAGCAACGCGAGCATCAGATGGGCGGGGGCCGCCGTGGAATCGCCGGATGACGCCGCGCGCGTATAGAAGTTGCGCGCCGACGCGCTGTCGCCGCGCTTGAATGCGAGTCCGCCGAGCCCGAGGTTCGCATACGCCGTCCAGGGTTCTCCCGAGTCGCGTGCCAGCACGACACGGAAGAGGCGACCCGCGGCCGCGGCGTTGTTCGCCCGCAAGCGCGCATCGGCGAGCGCGAGCAACGCCGGTGCGGGCAGCGTCGCGGGGTCCTGTCCGCGCAGTGCGTGCAACGCGCGCCGATTGTGGACGGGGTCGCGCGCGTACTCGACCAACGCCTGCAGCGACCGCGCCTGTGCCGGGTCGGGTGCGTCGGTTGCGCTGGCCACGATGCCGCCCGAGGCGACGATGGCCAACGCGACGACGACGGAGAGCGTCGCGCATCGCACGCCGTGAGCAAGATGCACCGAGTTGGTCACCAGCGCCGTCCTCATACTGCCATCGGCAACGATTTGTCTACGACTAGGTTTCCGCCAGCGCGCGTTCGTACCTTGACCGGCCGCGGGCGCGGTCGATAGTCGCGTGTTCATGAATCTGCATCTCCTCATGTGGACGCTCGGTTGTGCGGCGGGTTTCGTGAGTGGCGTCGTCGTTCTGCGAGCGCGGGGCGCGCTGCGCGTTTCGAGCGTCGTGGCCTTGGGCTGGGCATGGGGCGGGCTGCTGCTGGGGGCGAAGTTGCACTACCGCCTGGAGACGATGTCGCCGATGGATGCGGTGATGATCCTCAGTCCGGCCGACGTTCTCACGCCGGGCATGCGGCTTCCGCTCGGCTTGCTGTTGGGTGGTGTGCTCGCGGGCCTCTGGACGCTCGCCGTGCGAGGGCCGGTGCTCGCGACCGGCGACGCGCTCGCGGTGGCGGCATCCGTGGCGATTCCGATCGGCCGCATCGGATGCTTGAGCCAAGGCTGCTGCATGGGCGGGACGTGCTCCGCGTGGATCAGTCCCATCTGCCGGCGATTCGCCGCTGGGACGGAGGCCTATACGGCACAGTTGCACCGTCACCTCATCGCGCCTGGTGACGCGCTGTCGCTTCCGGCACATCAGCTGCCGATCTACTTCGCGATCGCTTCGCTCCTCACGCTCGCGGTCCTCGTGGTGTTGCTGCGCCGCAACGCGCCATCCGGAACGCTGCTGGCCGTCTTCTGCATCGCACGCCCGGTGACCAAGCTGATGCTCGAGCCGCTTCGCGCGACGGCTCGGCCGGAACTGCTCATGCTGGGCATTCCGTCGTTTGTGCTCTTCGTCACCGTGATCGTGTTGGTCGCGTGCGCGGCGAGGCGTCGCCAGCTAGCGCCGCGCTGGCAGAGCGAGAGAGAACGCAGCGTCGGCAGATGAAAGAATATCTTTTCACTTGCCGCGCGAGCCATGAGTCTGATACTTGCGCGGCCGAGTTCGAAGGAGGCCGTGGTGCATCGGACGTGGATCGGGCTGCGAGTGGCGTTGCTCACGATGGCCGTCGTCGGCGTCGTGGCCTCGACGTCCCGCTCGGCGACATGCGTTCCCAACGGAGTGCGAACGGGCGCCGAGCAGTGCGACGGTTCGGACGTCGGCGGCTACCGGTGCACCGACTTCTGCTACGGCGGCGGTACGCTCGGCTGCCGGTCCGACTGCACGTTCGACTTCGCGGGATGTTGTCAGTGCGGAAACAATACCGTCGAGGAGACGTGTGGCGAGACGTGCGACGGGGCTCCTCCAGACGGGAGGTCGTGCATCGGCGAAGGGTTCTCGGAGGGTGGCAACCTGACCTGCCGGAACACCTGCGACGCGATCGACACGAACGGCTGCTTCCGGTGTGGCAACGGCATCAAAGAGGGGCCCGAAACCTGCGACGGGAGCGACTTCGGTCCCGCAGGAAACGCCTGCACGGGACCCTGGCCCGAGCACGGCGGAACCCTCAGCTGCACGCCGGGTGCGCTTCCGACGCCGCAGTGGGCGCAGGGCGCCTGCCACGTCGATCGTGCGTCGTGCTTCACGTGTGGCGACGGCACGATCGAACCCGGCGAAGGGTGCGACGACGGCAACCTGCTCGGCAACGACGGCTGTTCGCCGACCTGCCAGAGCGAGTGCGGCAACGGTGTCGTGTCTCGCACCGAGGGCTGCGACGACGGAAATGTCACGAACGGGGACGGATGCTCGAGCGTGTGCTCGTCCGAGGTGGGGTACTTCGGTGGGAACGGCGAGGGCTGGGACGAGTGTTCCTTGCGGTGGGGTGTCGAGGCGCCGGTCGTGAGCGGAGCCCAGGGAGCGGTCAGCCAGCAGTCCGGTGGCGTGACGGTCACCTGTCGAGACGGTGCCACCACGGGAGCGAATGCATGCGACCGCGGCACGACCGCGAACCAGTGCACGTTCCTCGTCTTCTACTGCCTGAAGAACCTCTCGCTGGGCGGCACCTGCTCGTCGTCGCCGATCGCGCGCGTGGCGCTGCTGTCCGGCACGACGCTCGATGCGGCGGGGCAGACCGGCGTGCTCACCAGCGTCGGAAACGCGATGCAGGCGATCGGAAACGCTGCGAGCGTCTCCAACGTGACGCCGGGCGCCGGTGAGCTCGCTGCGATCGCGCCCAACGTCGCGGTCAACACGACGGGAGGCGTTGCGCCGATGTGTGGTGCCCTGTCGATCGTGGTGCCGCGACCGGGAACGACGTCCGCGACACGTGTGCTCGGGATGAAGGCGACCGACAATCGGACGCCGCCACGGGACGACAGCGATCAGATCACGTTCGTGTGCCAACAGCCGTGACGACGTGGCTGAGAGGAGGGCTCGTGCCAAAGTGCATCCATCGCCGCGGCGTCCTGATCATGCTGTGGCTGCTGTCGACGCTGGCGCCCGCCGCCGCGGTGACGTGTCCGAACGCGTCGCCGCAGCTGCAGGCGCTGCTCGCTGACCCGCAGTTCGCCAACGTCTATCTCGGCGTGATCGCACGCATGTACGTGGATCCTGCCGATCCCGCGAAGGCGAACGTGCCGCAGCTGATGACGGCGGCGACGTCGACGTATCAGCTCCGGCGCACGATCTACGATGCCCTGCGCCACGAAGCGGAAACCGTCCAGACGCGCATTCCCGCGGGATGCGGGGGATGCAATCCGTGCATCTCGATTCGCGACCATCTCGGTCAGGGTGAGTTGGCTGGCGTCGTCGATGCCGGTTCCGCCTACCACCTGTGGGTCGACGACGCCGTCGTCTTCAAGGGCAAGCCGGCCTTCATCGGGGAGCTGTGCAATCGCTCCGACGTCCTGAACCTCCGGATCGCCCCGCTCGTCGCGGCCGTCGACAGCACGCCGCCCGACGCTACCGAGCCGTGGAGCATCCCCCTCGTCGGTACGGCCGGCGCGTGGGCCGCAGGATTTCGTGGCCGTGGGGGAATCGTCGGCGTCATCGATACTGGGGCGAACGTCGACCATCAGGACTTGAGTCCGCTGTGCAAGGAGGGAAGCCAGAACGGGCAGTCATGTCGTGGCAGCGGCAAGAAAGCGGCCTGCGTGAGCGGCGGCGGGTTCTGCGTCGGAGCCCTGGTGCGCGACGACACCGGCGAGCCGTACTGGAAGGACACCACGTTGGCGGCACCGTTCGCCAGTCCCGACGACGATCACGGTCACGGTACGTTCATGGTCGGCGTCGCCGCAGGGCGCAACGACGTCGGTGTTGCTCCGGATGCGAACTGGATCGCCTGTCGGGCGCGCATCAGGGATCCGCTGACCGGCCAACCGCGGATCGAGCAGAACCTGGGTCAGCTCGCCAAGTGCGCCCAGTACCTCATGAACCCCGACGAGGAGGAGTGGCCGGCGGAGCCGACGGGTGCGCACCCGATGAACGCCGCCGATGTCATCGTCTTCCCCGGCATCCTCGACCCGGAGCCGACGAACGATGTCGACGCCTGCAACCAGCTCGACGGGTTTCGAGTCATGGTGTCCAACCTGCGCGCCTACGGCATCTTGCCCGTCTTCCCCGTTGGCGACGCGGGCAATGTGGGGGTTCCGTCGCCGGCGAACTACCGTGCGGCGCTCGCCGTCGGCATGACGGCCGACACGTCGAGCGCGCCTTCGACGGCGATCGATCCCAGCAGCAATCACGGAACGATCCTCTGTATGGACGGGCCCGCCGTGTCCGAGCGCCCAGCGCCGTGGATCCTCGCGCCGGGTCTTGGCGTGCGCGGACCCTGGAAGAAGGTCACCGGACTGCTGACGAACAACTACGAAACGCTCACGGGGTCGGACGTCGCGGCGGCGCACGTCGCCGGCGGCGCGGCCGTCCTGGTCGCCGCCAACCCCGATCTCGAGATGTCCGTCGGCCACCGACCGGCATGGTTTCCTGCGAGCGAGACCCGCCGATTCGTGCTCGACGAGCTCCTGGGCTCGACCGCGAGCGACCACCAGGAGGATCCGTTCGTCGCCGGCCGACTGAACCTCGCGAACGCCATCGGGCTGCACGCGGATTTCGGCGGCAAGATCACGAACTTCCCGCACCCGTTCTACACCAGCGAATCCGGATCGAACCCGAACATCCACAACACGTCGGTCACGATGAACAACACGAGCGCGTTCACGTGGACGTCGACGACTCCGGTGAGCGGCGTGGTCGGTCAAAAGGGTCCGATGAAGCTCGCGAGCATTCCCGCCGGATCCACGATCTGGGGCTCGAGCACGATCAACATGCCGGTGGCGAAGGTATTGCCGGGCGAGCAGGTCACGTTCTCGATACCGGCGCGTGCACCGCTCACGTTGCCCAGCGGCAATGGGCAGTCGGGGTCGGTGCCGTTCTACTGGTGGATGTCCCATCCGAGTCAGTACTTCGGTGAGGCGTCCGAGCTCGAGTCGGTGACGATCGACGGTCGTGATCTCGCCGTGAGCGGCAGTGTGTCGCCGCCGCTGCACGACGTGGCCGGCTCATTGGCGTCGTACCCGTGCGCCACCGTCACCGCCACGATGACGAATGCCCCTCCCGGCACGACCACTTGGACGAAGGTGAACACGCCGGGCTCCGCGACCTACAAGGGGCGGTACCGACTGTTCGACCTGGATGGCTCGATCCGTACCACCGCCGAGGTCGATCTCGTGGCCGACGTCGCACCGGGGGCAACCGTGACCTTCCCGGGCGTGAGCCTCTGCGCACCCGATGCGAGCGGATCGTATCCGTTCACCTTCCAGGTGCTGCGCAACGGAGCTCCGATCGCGGGCTCGTTGCAGTCGCAGGTCGTGGTTCGCAACGAGGCCACGATCGCGGCGGCCAGTGGTGGCGCACTCCCGCTCCCGGATCAGACGTCGTGCGAAGGGTTCCATACCCCCTTCAAGATTCGCATCACCAACAGCGGCAACCGGCGATGGGACACGGGGACCTGCCTGCGAGAGGTCCAGAACGGATTCTGGAACATCCACCCGCCCGTCGAGGGGCAACCGGACCCGGAACCCTTCTGCACGACGGGTCCCGTCGCCGTGGGAGCCGGTGTGAACGTCCCCGAAGGATTCGTCGCCTATCGGCATTGCGTATGGCCGTACACGGCGCCGACGGGGCCGTCCCGGATGCCGTTCGATCTGGCGGTGCGGACCGCGTCGGGCGCTGAAATCGGCCACAGCGTGCAATGGCTTGCGAGCATGGAGCGGTTCGTGCTCGCGGCGAACTCATCGATCAATCCGTTCAATCAGTTCTCGTACCGATACTGGAACGGCTCGGGATGGGCGCTCATGACGTTCAACGCCTCTCAGAGCCGATGGGAGGGCGGTGGCGGGTTCATCGGAGGTGGCACGGTGCGTCCCGGCGGCAATACGCCGGTGGCCATCTTCTTCAAAGCGCCCCACACCGGCCCACTCACGATCACGGACTCGATCTCCGACGTCGACAACTGCGGCGCGAATCCCGACGGCGACGGTGTGAATCTCCTCATCACGCATCACAACGGGGCCGGTGCTCTCAGGGCCACGGTACGGTCCGAAGCACTCATACCCAAGGGGGCGAACAACGGCCCAGGGGCGTTGTCGTACACGGTCAATGCCGACATGCACGATACGCTTCGGGTGATCTTCAAGCCCAACGGCAACAACAACTGCGATGCGACACTGTCGCTCCCGAGCGTGCTCGCAGGGGTAGCCTCGACCGCCTCCTATGGACCCAACTACGCGACGAGCGGCGTCGCAGTCGAACCGACATGGGATTGAAGCGGCTCCTGTTGGCGATCGTCGCGGCCGTGCTCTGCGCGCCGCCAGGTTTCGTTCTCGCGATCGAGGAAGGGCCGCTCGGGGCGACGACGGGTGACAGCGCGCTGCCGATCGAAGGCCTCGCGCTCTCGGCCGAGAGCCGCGACTACGTTGGTTCGGTCAGTGCGCGTGTCCCGATCGAAGTGCCGCCCGGTCGCAATGGCTTCGCGCCCGACCTGGGGCTCGTCTACTCGTTCCGGAATGCGGCAGCGGTCGCCGGGCCGAGCTGGGACCTTCCGCTCGGCGTCATCCAGCGAAGTACCCGTCTCGGGCCTCCCAGGTACCAGGACTCGGATGCGTTCGTCCTCACGCTACCCACGGGAGGCGCGGTCGAGCTGACGCCGCTCGGCGGTGGCGAGTACGGCGCTCGCCTCGACGACATGCACGCCAAGATCACGGCCGATCCCGTGGCGAATACGTGGACCGTCCGCCTACCCAACGGACGGAAGTACGTCTTCGGCACCGTGGCCGGGTCTCGCGTCGGCCCGGACGCGAGCCTCTTCGGGCAGACGTACTCATGGCACGCGACGCAGGTCACGGATGCGAACGGCAACACGATCGACATCCAGTACCTCGCGACATCGACGTGGTTCGCCTATCCGACCGACATCTCCTATGGAGGCAATGCGAGCGGTATCCCGCATGCGTACCGCGTCCATCTCGAGTGGACACTGCGTGACGCCGAGGGAATGCGCATGTCGCACGCCGCCGGTTTCTATCAAGTGGTGGCGCTCAAGCTGTGGAAGATCGTCCTCACGACCGGAACCACGCCGATCCGTACCTACGAGGTCACCTGGTCGTCGAGTGTGAACAACCGCGCTCCGCAACTCACGTCGGTCCGACAGCGTGGGAGTGACAACGCGCTCCTCACCATCGACGGTGGCGGTGACGCCACGACGACGTTCGCGTACGCGTCGCATCCCGCCGCCGCCGGCGAGCCGACGTTCGCGGCGCCCAGAGGCGTCGAGCTCGGGGTCGACCGCTTCCGTGACTCGGACGACTGCAACAACCGGGACTTCGTCGACATGAACGGCGACGGCCGGCCCGACCTCGTGCTGACCGGCGGATGGAACGATCCCTCGAACCGGAAGTGGAACGTCTACCTGAACCAGGGGCCGACGGCGGCGCAATTGTTCGCGAGCCAACCGATCGCGTGGGACGCCCCGGAAAAGTGCCTTCGACGTAACGTTCCGTTGACGTTCTCCGAGGCTGGCGGCGGTCCGGTCGGCCTCTCGTTCGCGTGGTCGGAGACCCGGGTCGTGCTCTCCGACATGAACGGTGACGGCCGGCCTGACTACGTCGACGTCGTGAAGCGTCCGAGTACCAGCATCTGGGACGTCCGTGTCCACCCGAACACCGGAACGGGCTTCGGAGCGCCCGTCATCTGGCTGACGCGCACGGCGCCGAACCCGAGTTTCGGCCCGACCAACGAGAGTGCGCTCAAGATCCAGATCAACTCCTATCGGTGGCACGGGCCCGACGGCGTCGGTGGCGAGGTCCAGCCGCCGTCGGTGTCCGAGGACCTGCTCGACCTCGATGCCGATGGCAAGCCGGAGCTCGTCATCTCGGGTCCAGACAAGACCGCGACGTCGTGGCAGGTGCACCGCAACGGCGGGAGTGGGCTCGGGCCCGCGGAAGCGATGGCGGGGTACGGGACGCTCAAGCGGTTCGACGACGACGGGAACACCATCGGCGACACGTTCGACGTCAACGGTGACGGCCTGGTCGACCAGGTCGTCGCGAAGGGAAACGTCGGTGGCAATTGGCGTTGGGACGTGTGGCTCGGCACCGGGCGACGCTTTGCCGGCATCGAGGGGAGCGTGGCACCCCAGCCGCCCTACGAATGGGCGGCTCCCGCGAAGGCGCTCCTCCGGCGGTGGAACTCCGGTGGCCGGACATACGACTACGACCTTCTCGACATCAACGGCGACCGCCTTCCGGACCTGGTCGATGCGACGGCGCAGGGCAATCCCTGGCAGGTCTCGCTCAACACCGGGCTCGGCTTCGCCGCTGCGATTCCGTGGGCGGCGTCGTCGCCGCTACGCAAGAAGCATCCGACGACGAACGCCCTGCTCGTCGACACGTTCGACGTGACGGGCGATGGCTATCCCGACGTCGTGGCGCTGCCCGGAGGGTCGGGAACGGTAGCCCAGGTTCACGTCGGGCATCCGGTGCCCTACCCAGGCGATGCCCTGCGTTCGATGAAGAATGCGATCGGAGGCACCACCACCTTCCGCTATGCAGTCTCGACGGCGTTCGATACCGGCAGCGTCGACGGCGCGGTGGGCGACGGCCGCCCGCACCTCCCCTTCCCGACGTGGGTCCTCGCGGGCCTGACGCGCGACCCTGGCAACGGTCAGCCCACCGACGACATCGCATACGTGTACGATGGCGGCTACTTCGATACCGTGCGTCGCGAGTTCCGTGGCTTCGCGATCGTGTCGACGGCTCCGTCGTTCTCGCTCGCGGCCGGGCGATCGTCGACGCCCGGCGAGCTCACGCTCTATCACCAATCGGATGCGCTGCGTGGCCGGCCGAGTGTGAAGGCGCGTTTCGGACGCGCCGCCGATTGGTCGTCGCTCGTGGAGGTGACCGCGAACACCTGGACGCCGACGGCCATCGGCGCGCGATTCGTCGTCGAGCTGACGAAGACCGTACGCACCGACATCAGCAGTACGGGCACGGATGAGCATTGGGTTGCCGGCACGTCCCGTGTCGCGACGACGACCTTGGCGTACGACGCCTGCGGCAGCACGATCCGCAAGCTCGTCGAGGACACATCGGACGCAAACGCGCGCGTCGAGGAAACGGCGCGATTCGACGACGAGCCACACTACACCTGCGATGCCCACCGGCGTTGCACCGGTGCGTTCTGCGATCGCCCGAGCCGCACGACCATCGTGGACGCCACCTCGCCCGTGGTCCGGACGCTCGGGTACGATGCCGGCGGCAACGAAACGACCAATACGCGCGTCGGATCGGGCAATCCGACGATCACTCGTGTCTTCGACCCGATCGGCAACCTGACGCGCGAGGAAGATGCGCGGCATACCGTCCGGACCCTCACCTACGACGGCGCTCGGCTGCGCGTACAGGACGACAAGCGAACAGCGCCCGACGCGACGTTCCTGACCACGACCACGCACTGGGATGCGCGATGGGGCAAGCCCATCGACGTCACCGACGTGTCCGGTGCGGTGACGTCGTACACGTACGATGCCTTCGGAAGGCTCCAGAAGGTCATCGAGCCGGGGCAGACCAGCGGACAGCCGACGCGACGGTATGAGTATCATCTCAGCGTCGGACAATTCCGTCGCGCCACGTTCACCTTCGAGCCGCGCCGAAGCGGTGACATTCCCACCTGGGAATTCTTCGATGGCTTCGGCCGAGCGCTCCAGACGCAGACCCTCCAGGAGGTGGCCGGCAACGAAGTGACGGTCATCACCAAAGCGGTTCGCCGTCGTGCCGGAGGGCTCGTCGGATGGGAGTATCCCGCAGCCGCCACCGGGACGGGTGTCCAGGACCTCGCCGCACCCACCGCTGCACGCGCGACGGAGATCGAGTACGACGAGTTCGGGCGCCCCATTCGTCGGCGTGCGCCAGACGGGACCGTTCAGACCACCTCGTACCGCGCGGCGCGCGCGCAGCGGACGTGCGATGCGGTGCACGGCGTCGACGCCACCATCGGCAAGTGCACCGAGGATGAAAAGGACGCCAACGGCCGCTTGGCGGTACGACGCATCTTCAAAGGTGCGCAATCGACACCCTATGCCACCGAATTCCGCATCTACGACGGTGCCGGTCGCATCAAGACGGTGACGCAGAACGGCCAACCCTCCTCCACGGTCACCACGACCTACGACGCCCTCGGGCGCAAGGCCACGTTCGTCGATCCCGACGCGGGAACCTGGGGATACGCATACGACGGGAACGACAACCTCGTCTTCGAGAACGATCCCGGAGGCGACCGTCACGTCGAGATGGCGTACGACGGATTCAATCGGTTGCTGCGGAAGGCGCAGATCGAGGGCGAGGACGATACCGACTTCGAGGGTGAGCGGCTCGCGCCCGACACCGTCTACACCTGGGATTCGGCCCTCACGTTCGGCAAGGGTCGCCTGGCGAACGTCGTCGATGCCTCCGGCTCGACCGTGTTCGCGAAGTACGATGCCCGCGGCAACCCGCTCGAGAGCACGAAGCAGATCAGCTTCGACGGCGCGTCTCCACACTTCACGACGGTGAACGCCTACGACGTGATCGGGCGTCTGGAGTCGACGACGCTGCCGCACGGCACTGCCACCGACCATCTTCGGTACGAGTACTCGGCGCAGGGAATGCTGCATGCCATCCGCTCCGACTTCGGCGACTTCGTGCACGACGTTCATCACGACGAGTTCGGCCGTCCGCTCGAGCTGACGCACGCCAACCGGATCGTGGACCGCTCCACGTACGCCGGCCCCGGAGGGAACTTCCGACTGAGCGCGCTCGTCACCGAACCCGCTGCCGGCGGGACGCGGCTGCGGGATCTGGCGTACGAGCGCTATGACGCGAACGGGAACGTGCAGCTGATCCGTGACCAGATCCACGGTCCGCGCGGCTTCAACTCGCTGGCGCTGACGGCAACCTACGACGATCTCTCGCGCTTGAGCGCCGTCACACAGTGCGGGGCGGGAGGTTACCAATCGGGCTTCGGCCACGATGCGTTCGGCAATCTCACCTCGAAGGAGAATGCCACCTTCGCGCATCTCTCGAGCCGCCATCAGCTGACCTCCGTCACGGCGGGGGGCCCGGCCGTACCCGTGACGCACGACGGCGCGGGCAACATGACCGGCATGCCCGGCGGCCGCGTGCTCACGTGGGATGCGGAGGGTCGCCTCACCCGCGTCGAGCAGTCCCCGAGCACCGTGATCGCCGACTACGTCTACGACTACAGCGGGCGCCGGGTCGCAGCGAAGACGGCCGCCGGAACGAAGTACTTCTTCGACGGATTCGACGTCGAGGCGACCCGCGTCGTGCGACACATTCGCGCCGGGAAGACGTTGATCGCCTCGTCGCCGATTGCGGGTACCGGCGCCGTCTATGCGAGCGCCGCCGATCTCCGGAACGCGGTGCTCCTCGCACACGGCGTCGCCTGGACCTCGACGCTCGGCCTGCTTGGCGTCGCGTTCTTCGTGGTACCGCGTAGCCGGCGGCGGCGGGCGGTGACGGCGGCCATCGCCACGGGCGCGTTGTTCCTCGGCAGCCTGTCGACGCCCACCGTGTTGGCGCAGTGCGATCCGCCCGACACCGGCGCCGCCCCGCCGCCGGGGACGCTCTTCTACCATCTCGATCATCTCGGCACGCCGCAGATCATCACCGGTGTGAGCGGCCTGGTGGTCGAGTACGTGGTCACGCGACCGTTCGGCCAGCGCGCGGCATCCTACGATGCCGTCGGCAACGTCGTGGGCGTCTCGGTCGCCGCCTTCGGGTTCACGGGCTACCGCCCCGACGACGGCAGCACGTTGCTGTACGCAGGAGCGCGCCACTACTCGGCCTCGCTGGCGCGCTTCGTCTCGCACGACCCGCTACGCCAGTACTTCAGCCCGTACAGCTACCTCGGGGGCAACCCGCTCAACGGCCGTGATCCGACCGGTCTGTCGAGCGAGGACATGTCCTACAACGAGGGGTGCAATCCGGAGATCTGCTCGATGAGCGACGGTGGGGGGGGCTTCGATTTCACCCCTACCGAAATCGGAATGCAGTCTTCCGAGTTTGCGGAGCCGCCGTACTCCCCCGAGGGAGCGTACTCGCCGAATCCGGATACGAGCTTCGACTTCCCACGGTTGGTGGACTACGCCACATTCGCCGTGAATTTTGCGATATGGGGGGCTCTGGGAGGGACGTTGACGGTCTCCATTGACCGATACGGCCACCTGTACGGTGGCGGTGGCCTAAGCCTCGGAAAGGCCTCCGCTGGCGCATCGGTTAGCTTGCAGGGCGGCTGGCTGTGGCAAGGCTCGACCCCGACTCCTGAGCAGTTGAACGGGTTTCTTACGGCGTGGGCAGTCAGCGGATCGATTGGCGGTCCGAGACTCTACAATATGGGGGTATCAGGGACCTACTCGCCCAGTACAGACATGTGGTCTCCCAGTGCTGGCTACTTTTCCGGTACTCAATTCGGTGTCGGTGGGACGTACTCTTGGGACGTCTACGACACTGGGATAGGTTGGTAGGCGGTGCACGACAGATCCCTGGCTCCGTTGTGGTGCGTGGTGCTGATCGCGGCCGGTTTCCTGGCGGTCGGCGTCGTCACGCTGGCATGGCCTACGCAAGTGCAGGAGCTGGTATTGCGGCACAACGCTCCGGGTACGTGGAGGGCGAGGCTCAATCCCGACATCGAGTGGATCAAGACCCCGGCGTATCTTCGGTCCCTGCGAGTCGTTGGCATCAGCTCGATCATCGCTGGGAGCCTCCTGCTACTCGTCGTCATCAAGAGAATGCTCGAGGGCTCCTAGCGACCATCGAACGGGTACGCCGGCGGACACGGCCATCGCTCTGGCCGCCGCTTCCGGTCGGGCAGGCCCTGGCAGAGAGCGGACGGCGATCCGCTGGCGCGGCGCACTCCATTCGTGCAATCGATCGCGCCGGTCCACGAACCACTGGTGATCTCGGAAGGAGGCCTTCGATGTCTCGGATCTCCCGACCGCTCGCCCTCGTCGTCATGCTCCTCGCCACGACCGGCACGCACGCGTGGGCACGCGACGTCTGCTTCACGCTCCCCGGTCTGGCCGGCTCGGTGAACTTCGTCGCCAAGTCGTTCGCCGTCCCCGGCCGGAACAAGTGCCGGGCCATCACAGGCTTCTCGTCGATCCAGGGCTGGGTCCTGTCGGGAACGGCGTGCACGACGGCCGACGGCGCTCTCGTCCGCCTCGCCGTCGCCGGACACGGGCTCATCCCAGCCACGAATCCGTTCCAGATCGCGTGCACGATCCCGCTGCCCGCCATGACGGGCGGGACGTGCGCCGGCAGCTTCACCTCCGTGTCGTCGGTCTCGGACGAGGCGATCCCGGTGACGAGCACCGTCGACCTGACGTCGTGCGTGGTGAACGTGCCCTGATCGATCAGCCTGATCGATCAGATCGATGCGCCGTCGGCGTCGCGTGCATGCGCCGCCGTCCCGCGTACGACGACGCCGAGCATCAGCAGCAACGCGCCGACGACCTCGGGATCGAACTGCGTTCCGGCACACCGTCGCAGCTCGATCGCCGCCACGTGACGGGGCAGAGCCCGGCGGTACGGCCGATTCGACGTCATCGCGTGCCACGCGTCGACGACGGCGATGATGCGCGCCGGCAGCGGGATCTGCTCGCGCGCGAGGCCTTCCGGGTAGCCGCTGCCGTCGTAGTGCTCCTGCGCCGCGTGCACGACGTGCGCCAGGTGACGCGTCTCGGACAGTGCGCGGACCAGGCGGGTCCCGAGCGGCACGTGCCGCTCCATGATGACGCGCTCGTCGTCGTCGAGCGGGCCCGGCTTGAGCAGCACCTCGTCGGGGACGTGCAGCTTGCCGATGTCGTGCAGCACGCCGGCCTGTCCCGTGAGACGCACGCCCGCCACCTCGACGCCCATGAAGCGCGCCAGACGGGCGGCGAGCCCACCGACGACGGCTGAATGTCGTGCACTGCCGGCGTCCTTGATGTGCAGCGCGTGCAGCAGCGCGCGCACCACGGCGGGTGTCGTGCGCGATGCCGCCGGGTCGACCGGGACGTCGACGCCCACGCCGTAGCGCTCGACGCGATCGCGCCCGGCGCGCTTGCCGCGCAGCATGGCGGCATCGGCACAGGTCAGGAGATACGCGGCCTCCGTGCCATCCTCGGGTGCCGTCGCGAAGCCGATCGTCACCGTCAGCGGCGCGCCGCCCGGGACGCAGCCCGCGGTGCGCGTGCCGACGATGGTCCGGATGCGCTCGCCGACGAGACGCGCACCCTCGGCGTCGGTCTCGGGCAGCACCAGGACGAACTCCTCGCCGCCGAACCGTGCCACCACGTCGACCGCCCGCACCGCCTCACGCAGCGCTGCTGCCACCGCGCGCAGGGCGGCGTCGCCGCGCTCGTGCCCGTGGGCGTCGTTGATCTGCTTGAAGTGGTCGATGTCGACGAACAGCACGGCGACCGGATGTCCGAGCACCGCGGCGCGCCGCAGCTCCTGCCCGAGGCGGCGATCGAGGTGGCGGCGGTTCGCGAGCCCGGTGAGCGAATCGGTGATCGCGGCACTCGCGGCGGCGGCGAGCCGTTCGGCGGCGTCGAGCGCCAGCGCGGCCTCGGCGCAGAAGAACCCGGCCAGGCTCGCCGACGGACCACCGTCCGGCGGACCCGTCACGGTGAGGATGCCGACCGGCTTCGCCGCCACGGTGAGCGGAACGTGCCGCTCGTCGTCGATCTCCACGACGTGACGGCCGCGCCACGCGCGCGCCGGACCGTCGTTGCCGTCACGCCGGACCGGCGCGGGCGGTGACGGCGCGCCGGTCGCGAGCGGGATCAACGTGCGGCCGGCGGCCGTCCAGACCGTGGCGCGCTCGGCGCCGAGCACAGTCGCCGCCAGCTGCACGATCGTCTGCGCCACGACCGCGGAGCCGCTGTGGACAGACTGGTGCAGGCGCGCGAGCGCAGACAGCAGACGCGTGTGGCTCGCCACTTGCCGTCGCATGCGCTGGCGCTCGGCGAGCAGTGATCGCACGAGGTCGCCGGTCGGGAGGGCCGGATCGTCGAGGGGCTCGTCGCCGAGGACGCTCGCCAGCGGGTCGTTGTCGAAGAGGTCATCGTCACCGCCGGCCAGGACGCTGCGCACGGCGTCCACCAGCACGGTGGCGCGGAACGGCTTGGCGATGAATGCGCGCGCCCCCATGGCGAGGCACTGGATACGCGTCGCCGCATCGGTGCGTCCCGAGACGAAGATGACGGGAATCTTCGCCAGCGTCGGATCGCTCTGCATGCGTCGCAGGATGTCGGGCCCGCTCTCGCCCGGCAGCATGACGTCGAGCAGGACGAGTGCCACCTCGGGGGTGAGCTGGCGCCAGGCGTCGTCGCTGTCCCGTGCCACGAGGCAGCGGTAGCCGACGCGCTGGAGCGCGCTCTGCGTCACGAGGCGTGCGGGTGGCGAGTCGTCGACGGCGAGGATGGTGATCATGTCGAAGGGAATCCCTGGGAGACGGCGAGCCCGAACCAGACCCAGTTGAGATCGTAGTAGCGATCCGGCGCGCGCAGGATGGGGCGCAAGGCATCCTGCGACAGACGTCCCGCGAGCAGCTGCCGCGCCGCTTCCGGCGCATGGCGCTCGAACGCGGGCAGCAGACAGCCGTAGAACGACAACGACTCGACGTCGCTCTCGGGCGTGCCGTCGACGGAGTACTTCGTGACGATGCGGCCGTCGCGGTCGAGTCGTCGGGCGACGGCGGCGGCGTGCAACGTGTCGGCGCATGCGGCGGCGCGACCGCTCACCCGACAGTCCATAGCGACGCGGGCATAGAGGCGCACGGCGTCGAACGAGAACGCGGCGCTGAGCTTCGAGCCCGCCGGCAGGGGACCAGGGGCGCCCGCGGCGTCGACCGTCATGAAGTCGGGCGGGAACGCGACACCCTGCGGCGCCATGACCGCCGCCAGCAGCGCATAGCCCGTCGTCAGCGCCTGGTCCCAGCGGCCCTCGGGATCGATGCGGGCGAAGGCGTCGTAGGCGTACGGCAGGAAGTACGACAAGTTGACGATGCGCTCGTCCACCGCCCAGTTGCCGGCGGCGGGGAACCAGCCGTCGCCGACGACGATCGACTCGTGGGCCCGGACCGCCCGCAGCAGCTCGGCCGCACGAGCCACCAGCCACGGACGGTCGAAGACCGCGGCACCCATGATGAGCGCCAGTGCGATCTCCTGGTCGGCGTCGGTGGCGGTGTTCGAGTCGAGCATGGTGCCGCCGTTCGCGGGCGACCAGCGCCACGAGTAGAGGCCGTCGGGGCGCCGCAGCGTGCGCTCGGTCCAGGTCAGGACGCGGTCGAACGTGTCGGCGTCGCGCATCCAGGCGGCGCGCAGCAGGGCATAGCCCTGCGCCTCCGAGACCACCTCGCCATCGGGACCACGCGTGCGATCGAGCACGTAGCCGTCGGGCATGACGTAGACGGGGACGTAGTCGCGCCACGCCGTTCCGAGGAACGCCATCGGCGTCTCGTCGGCCTGACGGGCGCACCCGGCGAGCAGCACGAGGAGGACGAGCGCGGTGATGCGCCGCATGTCTGCTCAGTCGAACGGGACGACGACGCGCGCCATGGCACGCGCCAGCCAGTAGTCGTCGTTGCCGTCGTAGAAGACGAAGCCGGCGACGCCCACACGCGCACGTCCGACCTGCGCGCTGACGTCGAGCAGCGCGTGCACGCCGGGCCCGACGTCGCCGTCGGTGACGATCATCTGTGGGTTGGCCTCGGCCTCGACGCGCCAGCGTCCGCGCTCCTGGATGGTGTGCACCATCGTGCCGACGCTGGCGTGCGTCTTCGGGCTGAAGTACGCGGGCTGATCGGGGTGCTTGAACGCTTCGAAGTAGGCGTTCGGGCGTAGCACGGTCCACGACCCCGGCCGCTCGTCGAGCGGCAGCTGGTAGTGGCCGTAGAACGTGCCGCGCAGGTTGCCGTCCTCGTAGTTCTGCGCCCCGAGCTCGACGAACAGTCGATCGCCGGCCGACTCGCGCAGGGCCTTGTCGAGCGCGACGCGTCCGCCCGTGACGGCGAACGCCGGCCCGAGGCGCTTCAGGTCGATGATGCGGTTCCACGCCCGCGGCTCGCCCTCGTCGTGCGGCGACAGCAGTGATTCGCGCGTGCCGATCAGCGACAGCGCCGAGGTGTCGTCGAAGTGCTTCCGTGCGAGCACGCTGCCGGTGACGATGTCACCGCCACCGCCCGCGTAGTTCTCGAAGCCGGCGCGGGCCGCCACCTCGAGGTCGGGCAGGGGATACATGTTGTCGGCACCGATCGACGCGCCGGTGCGGGTGTAGTGCACGTCGCGCTGCTGCACCTCGCCGGCGAGACCCTGCGCCGTCAGGCGCACCGCCGGCACCGGCCAGAAGGCGCCGCCGAGCACGCCCTCGCTCAGCCGGATGTGGTTCGCGTCCTGGAAGAAGACGGGACGCAGGAAACCGAACGGCAGCAGCTGCTGGGCGAGCTTCGACTCCGCGACGCCACCCTGCAGCATGGCGCCGCGCGCGATGGCGTCGGTGTAGGCATCGTAGGCTCGCGCGCAATCACCGCGTCGTGCCGCGGCGTCGCCGGCAACCAGCGCGACGTCGGGGGACATCGGATCGGCGGCCATGGCGAGGCGTTCGGCCGACAGGTGGCGGTTCTCGGCCAGGGCGACGCGCGCCCGCCAGGCATCGTTTACCGGCGCCTCGGCCGCGGCGGCGCGGAAGAGCGGCATGGCGTCGGCCCGTCGTCCCTGCAGCAGGATGCTCTGCGCCAGCGCCAGCCGGGCCTCGCGCGGATCGTCGCCCTGTTCGAGGGCGAGGCGTGCCCACGGGTCGGCGTCGGCGTAGCGCTGCGCCGCGAGCAGCGTGCGCGCCATGTCGAGCGCCAGACCCTGATCGCCGCGCGCGGCGATCACCGACTGGTAGGCAGCGACCGCGCGTCCGGGCTCGCCGGCGTTGACGAACACGCGCGCGGCTTCGAGGCGTGTGTCGACGTCGTCGGGATGCGCATCGAGGAAGGTCGTGTACGCCGCCGTCGTGCCCGCGGCGTCGCCGAGCGCGGCATCGGCGCGCGCCAGCGCGAGCTCGTCGTGTGACGCGACGGCTTCGGTGCGGACGGTGCGGTACAAGGCGCGGGCGCGTTCCTCGTCTCCGGCGCGACGGGCCGCCGCCGCGAGCCGGAGCCGTTCGTCGGCGGTGAGAGGACGCAGCGCTGCGAGACGAGTGAGCGCGTCGTCGGTGGTGGCGTCGTCGCCGCGCCACTGGGCGAGGCGGGCCACCGCTTCGAGCGCGGTGCGGTCGCTCGGTCGCGTCGTCAGGACGGTCTGCTGGCTCGCCTGCGCGCCGGCGAGGTCGCCGGCCCATTCCTGCAGCGCGCCGAGGCGCGCGCGCTCGTCGATGGACAGGTGGCGTGTCGCTACCGCGTCGAGGATCGCGCGACCCTCCTGCGTGTGTCCGGCGGAGAGCGCGGCGTTGGCGCGCTCGAGGTCCGTCACCCGACCGCGCCGGTGCGCGACCGCCGCTCGACGCGGTATCGCCGCGCGCGGTGCGACGACGGCTGGTCGTGTGACGACGCTTGGCGGTACCGCGGCGGGCGTCTCCGGCGGCTCGACGACGGCTGCCGGTGCCTCGGCGAGGACCTCGGGCGGCGTCGTGGGGCGGGTGCGACGCACGACCGACGATGACGACGTCGAGGCGACGTCCGACGCCCGGTGCGCGGCCTGACGCTGATAGAGCAGAACGACGACGGCGAGCCACCACAGGCCGAGCAGGAAGACACGTCTAGGAAGGGTTCGGGATTCCATACACCTGCATCGGATGACGGTGGGACGACCACCGGTGCTCGGTCACCGCGGCTTCGAGCGCGGTCCAGAGCGTCCAGACGGCCACCGCGGAGACGAGCGCGTTGACGGCGAGCACGCCGGCGGGGGCAGTTTCGGCGAAGGCCGCGTAGAGCGGGAGGAAGAGGTTCGCACTGATGATCGCGAGCTGCGGCAGGATGGCCGTCACCGCCCAGCGACGCCGTCCGGCCTTCTCGCGGTTGTTGGCGCGGTACGCCGGCTTCGAGCGCGGATAGCGCAGCGCGCGCAGCGTCCCCAGCGTGTAGATCGGGAAGTAGCCGACGAGCATCTGGAACTGCCGGCCGGGTCGCTCGCCGAAGGCGAGGTAGCGCAGCGCCAGCGCCATCGCGGCGAAGTACAGCCCGCGCGCGAACACGAACTCGATCGGCGATCGCTCGAGCACGACCTGCCCGGTGACGTAGGTCCACGGCGGAATCAGGAAGAGGAACGGAATGGCGAAGCCGACCGTCAGATAGGTGAAGCCGATCAGAAAGTAGTTGAGCCGCTTGCGCACGCCGAGGCCGCGTTTGAACAACGGCTGGTCCCAGAAGAAGAGGCGCATGGTGTCGAGCGCCCATTGGCCGCGCTGCCGGTAGACACCCCACACGTCCTCGGGCGCGAGCCCCTCGGTGAGCGGGTAGGGGTAGTAGAACGACTTCCAGTCGTGCGCGTGCAGCTCGTACGACGTCGTCAGGTCCTCGACGAGGTTCCAGGTTGCGAAGCCGCCGATGTCGTCCAGCGCCGCACGCCGGTACACCACGCCCGAGCCGCACGAGATCGGCGTGTCGTGGTGGTCGAGCGCGAGCTGCACGGCGCCGTAGAAGACGCGATCCTCGTTGAAGAAAGGATCGCCGTCCGGGACCAGATAGGCCTGACGCGACTGCACGAACGCGAGTCGCGGGAAGCGGAAGTAGCCGGCGAGTGCTTCGAGGATCTCGGGACGCGGCACCTGGTCGGCGTCGAGCACGAGCAGCAGCTCGCTGCTGGAATGTGCGAGGCCGAAGTTCAGGTTGCCGGCTTTCGCATCGGCGAGCGGCACGCCGGCCTGGCGTCGCGAGAGGTAGGTGATGCCGAGCTCCCGGGTGAGGGCTTCGACCGCCGGGCTGGCGCCGTCGTCGAGAACGAACAGGTGCAGGGGGCCGTCCCACCGGATGGCCTTCGCTGCCCGCAGCGTCTTGGCCACCACCGGCAGTGCCTCGCCGCAGACCGGGACGAAGACGTCGACCGAATAGGTGCGGTCGGCGGTTGGCGACTCCGCGGGCTTGAAGCGCAGACGCCAGAGGCTCGACGCCGCCAGCGTGAACAGAAGGAGGCAGGCGGCCTCGCTGGCGAAGAACCCCGCACCCACGAGCGGATGCGCGTGATTGAGCGCCTGACTGACCCACACCAGGTAGCCCGTGCCCGTCAGGATCGTGAACAGGGACAGCGCCTGCGCGCGCAGCCGTCGCGGGCGGTCTTCCTTCTCGCCGTAACGGCGCCAGGTGATCTCTTCCGGGTGCAGCGCCTCGAGCAGCGGCCGGCCCACGACCGGAAGCGCGGCGTACCAGCGCCGTCGGGGGACATCGGACATCGCCTGCATCATCGGCCGGCGGATTGCGGAGCTTTAACGCTGGGAAATAGGGGATTCGCAGGGGGCGCTTTTCGGGCTACCCCATGGCTGCATGAAATCCAGAACTGCTTTCGCCCTCCTCACCATGCTCGTCCTTCCCGCGCTCCCCCTCGTCGGCTGCAAGTCGCACGACGGTCCCGCCGAGAATGCCGGCGAGAAGGTGGACAAGACCGTCGAGAAGCTGAAGGACGCGGTCGATCCGAAGGGCCCGGCGGAGAAGGCCGGCGAAAAGGTCGACAAGGCACTGGGCAACTGAGCCCAGCTGACCGGTGGCTCGGTTTTCACCTCGGCGGACGGTGCGCGGTCGGCAGCACCGAGTGCCGCGCACCGACGCCACCCGACCACCGCTGGTCTGATTCCTGCGGTCGCGTTGGAGGATAGTGCGTCGCTCACGCGGCGGTCGCTGGGTCGGAACCGCTCGTGCATCGCGCCGCCCGCGAAGCGCATGTGGCTCTGGACCGACGATCGATGCAGGAGCGGGCGAGCGATCGAGGTCGGGCTCGACGGCTTGATCCTCCGCAACGGCGCGGTCGTTGGTCCCTTTCGTTTGCGAGTGGAGTCTTTGCGCGTGCCGCCGTGAACGGCGTCTTGATTCTGAAGGTCGTCGACAGCCTCGTGGGCAGAACTCGCCCTGGGCCTTCGGGACGTTCCACGCCTGTGCAAGAGACGGGGGTTCGATCACCGCCACGATCGAGCGCTCGGTCTTCTCCCGCAACCAGGGCGCCGGCGGTGCCGGCGTGCAGGCGGGCTCAAGGTCAGCCCGCCGCGTGGAACCGGAACGAACGGCT
Source organism: Binatia bacterium (assembly GCA_036009625.1). Classification (GTDB taxonomy): domain Bacteria; phylum Desulfobacterota; class Binatia; order DP-6; family DP-6; genus DASYLJ01. The sequence continues at coordinate 19,119 of DASYLJ010000015.1, read as the reverse complement.
GCGCGTGCCGTCCTGAGCAGAGCAGGCCCCAATTCTTCCGGAGGCCTCCGTCGCGGAGGCTGTCTAGCAGTCATGATGTCGTGCGCGCCGGGCCGACGCGCACCGCGGTTTGTCTTGACCCCCTGGCGGCCGAACGTACTACGCGTTGTTGCGCTCCGTGGTGAACCAACGGGCATGCCATCGAGGGGACTAGCTAGCCTACCATCATGAGTCCATTGAGCTCGAACGATCCGAGGTTCACCGGAGCTGGCGGCCCCGTGATCTTTCTGAGCCATGCCCAGGAGGACCGGATTCAAGCGGAGCAGGTCCTTCGGCTCCTCGAGGGCCATGGAGCTCGGTGCTGGGTGTGGTGGCGCGACGGGCGGCCGGGCGTGCCGTGGGACGAGGATATCGTGAGCGCGGTCGTTGCGGCCACCGTGATCGTTCTCCTCGTGAGCCATGCGTCGTCGCAGTCGGAGGAGGTCCGGCGCGAGATCGCCCTGGCCGAGAAGCGAGGGAAGCGCATCCTGGCGTTCACCATCGGTCCCTTCGACCGGGACGTCGTGAGCGGATGGATGGAGTACCGCTTCTCAGGCGTCCAGATTCCAGAGTGGTCGGTGGATCGTCTCCCGAGCATCCTCGAACCCGACTCCGCCCCGCACGGTCTCATTCCCAGCCCCGCGATCACCGCGCCCCCGCAGCCTGCGCCACTGGATCGGATCTGTTCGAGGTTGGCCGATCGGTACCGATCGATTGCCGAGCGGTACACTCCGCTGGAGGTGCGGCAGGACTTGCGGGTCTGCCAGTGGGAGGCCTGGCACGTCGCCCGGAAGGTCTCGACTGATGATGCCCGTGCCCGGGACCTTCCCGCGCGACTGTCCTATGATCTGATGGACATACTGGGTGATCGGGAGCGGTTGGTCATCCTGGGAGAGCCGGGTAGCGGGAAGAGCACGAGCCTTCATGCGGCCGCCTTCAGGCTGGCCGAGGCGCGAATGCGGGAGAGGACCGGCCGAGTGCCGATCGTGCTCTCGCTCAACCGATACCGTTGTGCGGCTGATCAGAACGCCGGCGACGCGCTCATCGCGATCATCCATCGTGAGTGCGAGCGTGCCCTGCAACCTGACGAGGCCACGTTCCCCTTGAAAGCGGTCGAGGCCGAACTGCGGCGGGGGACGTTTCACCTCCTCCTCGACGGGCTCAACGAGGTCCCCGCTGCTCACCGCCGTCGTTGCCTCGAAGCGATCATGACCATATCCGAGGACCACGAAGCGTGCGGGATGACCGTGACGTCCCGCAAGTATCTCTACAACGGGGAGATACCCTGGGTGACGGTCGAAGTCATCGAGCTTCGCCGTTCGGACATAGAGACCTTCGTCGATCGCCATGCGGTCGACGACGGCAGGACGTCGCGTGTGATTCTCCAGCAGGCCTCAGGCTCGCGTTGTTCACTATTTTTGAACCCGCTCGCGCTGCGCATGATGACCCAGGTCGTGCTCGATACGGGGGACGTACCGAGCAACCGCCCAATCCTCGTGGGTATGTACGTCGGTCGCGTGCTCGACGACTACCTCGCGGGGCGCGCGCGAGCGGGAGTGTCGTCGCCCTCTCGGGAAGACATCGAGCGCGCCTTGGCGGCCCTCGCCCGGTCGATGGCTCCGGACGGAGTCTGCATTCCGACGTCGGCAGCGCAGCAGGAATTGTCTGCACACTCGGACGGGTCAGGACCGATCGCATTGCTCGAGAGTGGACTCGAGTCCGGTCTTCTGCTCGAAGACGACGGCTTCGTGCGCTTCTGGCACCAGAGCATCTCCGAGTACTATCACGTCGTCGCGTTCCGCGACGGATGGACAACGATGGATCCGACCGGTGCAGGCGCGCGGCGCTACCTTCGGGAGCACCTGAAAGATCCTGCGAAGTGGGAAGCCCTGTCGATGGCGGCCGGCCTGATGAGTGGCCGCGAGCTGCGCGTCTTTCTGGATGCGTGCCTGCGGATCGACGAGTACCTGGCCGCGATGGCGATCGCCAACTGCGCGACCGACGAGCCCGTCGAGGCATTGGAACGCCGCTTACTCGATCGTTGTGCGCGTCTGGCGACCATCACGTTCTGGTTGGGAAGTGTCGTCGAGTGGAACGGCATCGTGGAGGCCGTCTCCCCCCTGGTGGTCTTGTCGGCGATTGCGGCGTGGTTCGCGCAGGTAGCCTGGGGTCTCGAGGATGCGATCCTGTTGGCGGCCGGGTTCTTGATGGTCGCGGCGATCGTTCGTCGAGTGTCGGACTACCTGATCTTCGGTCGACTCGGAACGCTCGTACACAGCCTCCAGCACCTCGGGACCCCCAAGGCGCTGTCGAGCCTCTTGGACATTTGGTACCGATTCTCGCGGTCGCCATACATCGAGCTCAGCTATCTCCAGGTGGTGCAGCGCGTCGTCGTTGCCGAGTCATGCTCGCAGGATGAGCTGATGGGCAGTCTGCACTCTCCCGAGGAACGGCTGTACGCAGTGACGGCTCTTGGGGACGTGGCGGACGAATCGATGGCGCTAGTGGTCTGCAACGAGGTCGCGCAATCAGAGGACGATCACTTCGTCCAGGCCGGATTCGAGTGCATCGTGTCCGCAGCGTCGCGATATCCCCGTCTCCTTGCCGCTCCCGCATACCTGGATGCGATGGTGGCCGTCACCCAGCATCGTGGCGTTCCGATGGATGTCCGTCAGCGTGCCTATTCGGAAGCGATACGGACGGGCACGACGAAGCGGCCCCGGCATCCCCCAACCGAGGAGAGAGAACAGCGCCTCCTGAGCCGGCTGGTCTCTCCCGGACCGTTCACCACGGTTCTGATCGTCATCGCCACGGCCCTCGCGGGTCTCGTCGTGTTCCCCGCGTTGGCGAGTCAGCTCGCGTGGCCGTTCCGGAACGTGAGTTCGAATCGTGAAATCGCACTCCGCGTCGGCGTGATCGGAATCATGAACATCGGGTTGCTGTTGCTCGTGGTGGCGTTCACCCGATTGGATAGCGGTCTGCGACGGATCGTGCAGGTTCCCATCGAGCGCCAGTGGCTTGCGCTCGGTGGAATGCCGATCCCCCCGCCGCCTCGCGTATCGCCGTGGGACCTCGACTACGCCCTCTCATTACTCTCGCACGGCCCCGACCGATCCGAGTGGACTGGTGACGTGGATGCCGGAGCAATGATGCGAGCCGTCTCGTATGGGTTACGGGGAGGATTCTCCGTCGTCCGGGCTGGAGACGATCGGGTCACTCTCTCGGTGGCGCTACGTGGCAGCGCCGACAAAGCTCAAGCCAGCACCTTCTTCCGATTCATCGAGCGGTGTTATCGGTTCGTCTTCTGGGCGCTCGTCGTGGCGTACGTGTTCTATCAACTCGAGCTCCTGTTCCCGGTGGTGGTGGTCTGGGGGATCGTCAATGTCGCATACATCGTCAGTTGGGTCAGGACGCGCCCCATTCTCGTTGTCACGATCGAACGGGATGGCTCGACGTTCCGCATCGCGGGAGATGTGAGGATGGGGGCGTATCGGGGGGTGAACCTCGAGCGAGTACCCAAGGCGAAGAACCTGATGGCATCGGTCGTCGCGATCGTAGGGCGTCCGAGCTTGGCGGAGCCCGATCCTGTTTCAGACGACGCTCCGATTGGTCAGACCGCGAGCTGACGATCCTGGCTGAATTCTCCGGGCGCCCGTCGGCGTTTGGAGGTCGTCACCGGTTAACGTCGCTGGAGACGCGAATTCTGGGGCGATTTGCCTCGGTGATCCGCCGCCGCGCGTGACCTCTCGACTCAGAGCCACGAGGTGAGGAGCCAGGCGAAGAACAGGTACACCACGAAGAGGCCGGTGATGACCGCGACCACCAGGGATCCGCCGGGCCCGCCCACTCGCGAAAGCGGGCATACGCGGCGCGCACGGACCGCTCGCAACTGGAATGGCAGAAACAAGATCACCGCCGCCGGCTTCACCCGTGACACCAGGCGATGGCATTCCCAGCGAAGCCCCGACGTCTCCGCCGCCTGTACTACGACGACGGCCGCGCGCAGCATCAGGTCGTCGACCATGAGCCGCCAGTGCTCGGTCCCAACGTAGATCCGCGCGGCGCCGAGCTCCGAGAGCTGTTCGTCCGGGCGCCCCACGGCTACGAACGGCCCTACGCGACGGAAGAGACGTGCCAGACGATGCTCCTTCGTTTCACCCAGGATTGCGCGCAGGCCGTGTCGGCCAGCCTCTTGCTTCATCGCTGGAGGATCGGACGCGAATGCTACCCCACCGCGCCGCCGATGCGCGCCAGCGCTTCGGCGCGCGCCACCGGCACGAACGGCTGCTCCGGCACGGTTCCCATCAGCGCGCGCGCCAGCATCGGCAACGACCGCACCAGCATCTCGGGATCGCGCAGCAGCTGCTCGGGCGGCTCCAGCATGTGGAAGATGCGGAGCAGGCTGCGGAAGACGACGGGGTCGACGCGCGTCGCGGGCAGGATGCCGCGCTCGAGGAACCAGCCGACCGCCTGCTCGGCGAGCGTGACGAGCATCGCCAGCGAGCCCGTCGGGAGCGTGCGACGGTCGCCCAGCATGCGACGGTCGGACGCCACCGCGGCGTCCCAGAAGGGTCGCACGTGGGCCTCGCTCAGCGCATGCAGCACGCGCGCGGCAGCCGCCGGATCGTCGCGGTGGCGTCCCACCGCTTCGTCGAGCAGCGATGCCTGCAGCAGGGCCGACGAGCAGCCGCGGCCGTAGATCGGGTTCGAGTGATAGGCGGCGTCGCCGAGCACCATCAGCCCCGGTGCGAGCGGGCCGTTGGCGTCGACGAAGTGGCGCATGCGATTGCGCAGCTGGCCCATCACCAGGACCGGGGTAGCCGAACCGCTGATCGGATCGGACACGCCACGCGCGCGCCACGGCGCGATCTGCGGGAAGGCGGTGACGAAGCGCTCGAACTTTCGTGGATCCGACAGCGTCTTCAGACTGGCGTCGTCGATCGGCGCGCCGATGGTGATGGAGAAGGTGTCGGCGTCGCCGGGGAAGACGGCGATCTTCACCCAGCCGAGGTCGCCCGCGACGAGGCCGGTGGTGCCCTGCGGCGCCCGCGCACGCCGCAGGCGATAGAAGCGCGTGTAGTAGAAGATGCCGGTCTCGCTGCTGACCTCGCGCGGCGCATCGGCCCCGATCGCCGCCAGCCACGCCGGCGCCGGCGACCGTCGGCCGAGTGTGTCGACCACCAGCGACGCGCTGAGTACGCTGCCGTCGTCGAGCCGGACGCCCGTGACCCGCGGCCGGCCCCCATTGTCCGAGACGCCAACCAACCCGGCGGCGAAAAGTCCTTCGCGCAGCTCGACGCCCGGTCGTCCGCGCAGGCTCTCGCGCAGCGCCCACTCGAACGTCGCGCGACGGCACGCCAGCAGCACGACGTCCTCGTCGTCTGCGCGTTGGTCGAAATGCATGCCGGGCGGTGCGGTCTCGGCGAGCGTGATTTCGCGGACGCCGACGTCACGCAGCCGATCGAGCACGTCGGGCATGTGCGCCAGTAGCACGAGCCGCAGCCGCGCCAGGAAGGCGTGGCTGTGACGGAACTGCGGCACGCCGCCGCGCTCCCAGTCGCGGAACGCGTCCTCAGGCGTCGCCGCGTCGCGACGGACGTCGCGCTCGAGGACCAGAACCCGCGGGTAATGGCGCGCCAACAGACGCGCCGTCGCCAGTCCGGCGACGCCGCCCCCGAGCACGATCGCGGACCCGAGCCCGCTTGCTCGCTCCGTGGACATCGGGCGAGACTGATACGCTATTTTCGGTGGCGGCGCATGAGGGGCATGGCGGGGTCAGCGACGCCGACCCCGCTCCCACCGGCCCCGATCACCCTGGAGAGAAGATGTTGTTCCCGAGAAGGAACCACAGGATGATCAACACGCCGACCGGTACGCCCATGAAGTACATGAGCACGTATCCAACCCGGCCGCTCTCGTTATCGCGTTTCTGAATCATCGGTCGCTCCTTCTGCGCGTTCGTTTCGTCGCGCTGCACATCGAGAATCTGGGATGGACAGAGAGCAATCGCCGGGCCACGCGAGAACGCCCGGAAATCGTGGCCATCTCGGCGTGCTGCCCGTCGGCTGATCCCAGGTTTACAAACGTGGCCGCGCGGATTTACCGGACGCCCGTGCGCTATAACCTGCGACATGCCGCCACCCCGGGAGCCCGCCGCGACGGCGATCCACTGGTTCACCTCCGACCTCCGCCTGCAGGACAACCCGGCGTTGCCGCGCGACGCGGGCCTCGTCGCCGGGGTGTTCGTGCTCGACCCGTCGGTGCTGCGCCGGCATTGGGAGGCGCAGCGGCGGCTGGCATTCATGTTCGCCACGCTGGCCGCGCTCGACGACGCGCTGCGTGCGAAGGGCACGCGACTGATCGTGCTCGAGGGGGCGGCCGCCGACGAGCTGCCGCGACTCGCGTCACGCCTCGGCGCGCGGCTCGTCACCCACGCGACGAACGTCGAGCCGGGAGCGCGACGGCGCGAACGCGCGGTGGCCACCGCGCTCGCCCGCGACGCGGTGACGGTGCGCGCGACCGAGGCCGCGTTCGTGCACGCGCCCGGCACCATCCGCACCGGCTCGGGCGGTGCGTACCACGTCTACGGCGCCTTCGCGCGCGCATGGGAGGCGGAGCCGGTGTCACCCGCGGCGTCCGCGCCGCGACAGTGGATCGCAGCGGAGGATCTCGACGACATCGGCGTCGCGATTCCGGCGCCCGCGCTCGAGGTGTCGGCCGCGGGCACGACGGTCGCACGCGCGCGGCTCGCGCACTTCCTGACGCACGCCGTCGCCGACTATCCCGAGGCACGCGACATCCCCGCGACCGACGGCACGTCGCGCCTCTCGTACCACCTGCGTTGGGGAGCCATCTCGGGTGCCGAGGCCGTGCGTCGCGCGCGCGCCGTCGCCGCCGACCATCCGTCACGACGGGCCGGGGTGCGGGTGTGGGCGCGCGAGCTCGCCTGGCGCGACTTCTGGGCGCAGCTGCTGCACGAGCATCCCCGCCTCGCGACCGAGGGCCTGCGCCCGTTGAACATCCGTTGGCGCATCGACGACGACGGATTCCGCCGCTGGCAGGAGGGCACCACCGGCGTGCCCCTCGTGGATGCGGGCATGCGTGAGCTCCGCGCCACCGGTTTCATGCACAACCGGGTGCGCATGGTGACTGCGTCGTTCCTGACGCGCCACCTCCTGCTCGACTGGCGGCTCGGCGAGGCCCACTTCATGGCCGCTCTGATGGACGGGCAGTTGTCGCAGAACGGCGGCAACTGGCAGTGGGTGTCAGGGGTCGGAGCCGATGCACAGCCGTTCCATCGCATCTTCTCCCCGCTGCGGCAGGGCGAGCGCTTCGATCCCGAGGGCGCCTACGTGAAGCGCTGGGTGCCCGAGCTGGCCCGGGTGCCGGCGAAGCTGGTCCACCAGCCATGGGAAATCCTGCCATTTGAGCGCCGTGGGCTCTGCCCCGACTACCCACCGCCGGTGGTGGCCCTGGACGAAGGTCGTAGCCGCGCGCTGGCCGCCTTCGAGGAGGCGCGGTCAAAGGATCGCTGAAATCGGCTTGACGGGCGTTTTTCTATTGCGAGTGTTTCACTCGAGAGGGTAGGCAGGGACTGGCATTCCGTTCGCCGCCTCTTCCGCATGCGTTTTCCCACCCGCGTCGCCTTCCTCCTCGGCCTGCTTCTCTCGCTGATGCCCGTCGCCAGGGCGGCGGCGTTGTGCGGGAACGGCCAGCTATGCGACCCCGGTGCGGGCGTGTGCGAGATCACGGCCGGCTGCACCATCGCCTCGGGGACGGGGGCGGGAGTCATCTTCGACCTCGGCGCACGGCCGTTCGTGATTCGCGCCGGCAAGACGCTCACGGTCACGGGGACGGGTGGCATCACGATCTACGCCTCGACGATCGAGCTGGAGAACGGCGCGAAGATCGTCGCCACCGGTGGCCCGGGTAATGCCGGTGCGAGCGTGGCGCTCGAGTCGCCCGGCAACGTCACGCTCCGCGTCGACACCGTCATCGACGTCAGCGCCCAACCGGGTGGCGGCTCGATCGGGCTGCGGTCGGGTGGGGCCATCAGCGCCATGGGTAGCCTGCAGGCGAGCTCGGCGGGTGGCGCCGGCAGCGGTGGCAACATCGACATCGACACCTTCCTCGACAACGGCGGCAACATCGAGATCGGCGGCACCGGCATCAACACGACGGGCGGGCCGATGGACAGCGGCGGCTTCGTCGACATCAACGCCAACCTGGCGCTCACCATCGGTGGACCGATCACGTCCCGCGGTGGCTCGTTCGACGGCGGCAGCGTCACCCTGGCGGCGCTCGGCGGAAGCCTCTCCCTCCTGCCAGCGGTGGGCGCCATCACGACGTCCTCGAACGGGGCGGGTGGCTACGGGGGCGACGTCGATCTGTACGCCGCTGGCGCACTCTCGATCGGTGCGCCGATCGCTGCGAAGGGCGCGGGCGGCGGCGGCAACGGCGCGTCCATCGATCTGGTCGCCGACACCGGAAACCTCACCATCGGCGCACGGTTGGACGCCGGTGGCGGGCCCGGTGGCGGCTACGGCGGCGACGTCACGGCGACCGCCGGCGGCACCATAAGCATCTCCGGGGTCATCGCGGCGCCGAGCGGTGGGACGGCGGCCAGCGGTGGCACCATCGATATCAGCGCCACCGGCTTCATCAGCGCCTTCGAGAGCATGGACGTGACCGGTGGCGACGGTGGGACGATCTCCATCGTGTCGGACGGCGCAGTCACGGTCGCCTCGGCCCTCACGGCCACGGGGACCGCCACGATGCCGATCGCCGGGCTCGGCGGTAACGTCGAGCTGCAGGGCTGCGACGTCACCGTCGCCGCGGCGGGGGCGCTCGTGTCCACCGGCGACGGCCCCTTCCCCTTCGCCGCCAACGCCATCGAGGCGAGCGGCGCGATGACCATCCTGGGCACGCTGACGGCGGGAGCCGTCTCGCACAATCAGCTCATCTATCGCTCGCAGGCACCCGTCTTCAATCCAGCCAAGGTCACGCCCGGCGTGACGGACGTCCACCAGAGCGACGCCCTGCCGTGCTGCATCGCCTGTCAGCCGACGACGACGACGAGCAGCAGCACGACGACGACGAGTACGAGCACGACGGTCACGTCCACCACGACGTCGAGCACCGTGTCCACCACGTCCACCAGCTCGACGACGATGCTCACGACGACGTCGTCGCTCGTGCCGACGACCACGTCGACCAGCGTCAGCACGACGACCAGCTCGTCGACGTCGAGCACGTCCACCAGCTCGACCACCTCGACCTCAGTGGCCAGCACGACGTCCACCTCCGTCACCACCACCACCTCGACGACGGCGACCTCCACGACCTCGAGTTCCGTCACCTCGACCACGTCGACGACGAGCGTGCCCACCACGACGTCGACGTCGACGACGATCGTCGTGCCGTCCACGACGACGACGATCGTCGTGCCGACCACGACCACCACGACGACGCTGCCGCTGACGTGCATGGACTTGCCGCTCCAGGGCTACGATGCCGTCGACTGCCGGCTCGGCACGCTCGCCGACACGCTCGCGGTGCAGGAGCCGACGACACTCGGCGGCACGCGCGTCGCGCGTCAGCTCACGGCCAAGGTGTCGAAGGCGCGCAAGCTGGTCACGACCGCGCGCCGGGCGAAGAAGGCGGCCGCGGTGCTCAAGCGCGCGGATCGCCAGCTGCGCTCGTTCGATCGTGTCGTCGACAAGACGGCGCAGAAGGGCAAGCTGCCGGCCGACCTCCGCCTCCGTCTGCTCGATCTGAGCCGCGCCACCAGCGCCGAGATCGGCGTCCTGCGCGCCTCCTAGCTGATCGCGCTCGACGCTTTGAGCCGTGCGAGGTCGTCCCAGGTGAGGCCGTTCGCCAGCAGGACCTCCTCGGTGTGCTGGCCGAGCTCAGGCGCGGGCCGCAGGTCCGTCGGGGTCTCGTCGAACTGGACGGGGTTGGCCACCAGGGTGAAGGACGTGCCGTCGCCGCGGTCGACCTCGGGCAGATAGCCGTTGGCGAGGACCTGTGGATCCGCAGTCACCTCGCGTGCGCTCTGCATCGGCGCCCACACGCCCTCGACGTCGGCCAGGCGGACGCGCCACTCGTCGAGCGTGTGCTGCGCGAAGATCGCCTCCAGCTCGGCGACGCACGCCTCGCGATTCATGAAGCGCGACATGCCGCTGTCGAACCGCGCGTCGGTGACGAGATCGGGGCGACCGAGGTGCGCGCACAGGTCAGGCCAGAAGCGGTCGGGCTGCAGCATGTTCAGGAAAAGCCAGCGGCCGTCGCGCGTCTTGTAGCTGTTGACGATGGGATTCGGGGCGTTGCTGCGGTCGAAGACCGGCATCTCCTGGTCGGTGAGCTTGGTGAGCACGATGTCGGGCGCGAGAATCCACATGGCCGTGCCGAGCAGCGAGACGTCGATCACCGACGCCTCGCCGGTGCGCTCGCGGCGGAACAGCGCGGCGGCGATGCCCCCCGCGATGCTCATCGCGCCGGCCGAGTCGCCGAGCGCGGCGCGCTGCATGATCGGTGCCGCGGCACCGCTCGGCGTGATCGCGTGCGCGATGCCGCCACGCGACCAGAACGATGCGGCGTCGTAGCCGCCCTTCTCGACGTCGGGTCCGCGCGCGCCGTGACCGTGGCCGCGCACGTAGACGATGCGCGGATTGACGGCGCGGATGTGCTCGACGTCGATGCCGAGCCGGCGACGCGCGGCGGGCAGGAAGTTGGTGAGGAAGATGTCCGCCGTCTCGACGAGCCGGAGCAGGGTGGCGAGGCCGTCGGGGTGGGCCAGGTCGATGCCGACGCTGCGCTTCCCGCGGTTCGACTGCTCCATCATGAAGTTGACGCCGCCGGTGTTGGGGAAGAATCCCGACGTCATCAGGCCGCGTTGCGGATCGCCGGTGACGGGATGCTCGACCTTGATGACGTCGGCACCCCAGTCGGCGAGGATGGCCCCCGCCGCCGGAACGAACCACCACTGGGCGACCTCGACCACGCGGATGCCGGCGAGCACGTTCTCCATGCGGCCGTCGCTAGCATGCACGCCGCGCGATTGGCTACGGTGGGCGCATGTCCACCGACGAGTCCGTCCGCCGGCACGCGCCGGCGACGCAGCGCAATCGCGATCCGATCCTGGCCGTGCTGCGTCGGATCCTACCGGCGCAGGGTCTCGTCCTCGAGATCGCGGCCGGCACCGGCGAGCATGCGGCGTGCTTCGCGGGTGCCATGCCCGGCCTCACCTGGCAGCCCACCGACCTCGACCCGACCGCGATGCCGGGCATCGCGTCGTGGTGCGACGGTGTCGCGAACGTGCGCCCGCCGCTCGTGCTCGACGTCACCCGTCCCGACTGGCCCGTCGATCGCGCCGACGCGGTGGTGTGCATCAACATGCTGCACATCTCGCCGTGGACGGCCGGCGAGGCGACGCTGCGCGGCGCCGGACGTCTGCTGCAGTCGGGCGGCGTGCTCTACCTGTATGGGCCGTATCGTCGCGACGGTGCGCACACCGCGCCCAGCAACGCCGGCTTCGACGCCACGCTGCGCGCGCAGGATGCGTCGTGGGGTGTGCGCGACCTGGAGACGGTCGTCGCCACGGCTGCGGGCGTGGGCCTCGTCCACCGCGAGACGGTGGAGATGCCGGCGAACAACCTGTCGGTGATCTTCGCGCGCTGACGACGATCAGTTGGCGGAGCGGTCGAGTGCGAGTCCGGCCTGCTGGCAGAACAGCTGCACGAGCTGGACGTCCTCCTGCGCGACGGCGGGCGCCTCGGTCCGCCCGCACACCAGCACGCCCACGGCCTTGCCGCGCACGATGAGCGGATGGCTCACGAACGAGGTGACGGAGCGCAGCTGCGGGGCCGGCGAGCCGTCGGGGACGACGTGGACCTTCTCGGTGAGCACCGTGTCGGCGAGGATGCCGGCGCCGGCGCGTAGCGGCAGATCGAGCTCGTGGAGGTACGGCTTCACGTCCTCGCCATAGCCGAGGCGGCCGACGAGGTGGTCGCGTGCCGGGTTGCGCAGCGCGAAGAACACGACGGGGAACCCGCCCGCGCGCGCCACACCTTCGAGCACCATCGACAGCGTGTTGTTGATGTCGCCCTGCTGCAGGATGGCGCTGGTGATCTCGGAGACGACCTCGAGCGCGGCGCGCAGATCGATCGGCGAGCGCGTCGCCACCGGCGCGCGGCGACTGGTCAGCCGCGGCTCGTCGTCGTCATCGGCGGCCGGGCCGAGGCCGAAGAGCGGCGCCTGCTCCTTGAAGGCGTCACGCGCGGTGCGGGCGGCTTCGAGGAACGGCTCGGGGCCGAGACCGAAGTAGGTCTGGAAGCGCTTCAGCACGGTGGCGCCCACCTCGGTGCTGTGCTCGCCCGACGGTGCGGTGAAGTCGGCGGCGAGCCCGACCAGCACCAGCAGCTTCCCTTCTGGTGACGTCGTCTCGGGCCGCTCGCGCGCGCGCGGCTCACGGAAGAACTCGGCGAACGACGGCGGGAAGTGCCACTTGTCGAGGATGCCGGCGGCGAGCGCGCTCGGCGGCACGCCCAGCACCTCGCCGACGGCGTCTTCGATGCCGATGCCGCGCTGGCGGGTCATGACCACCGCCTTCTCGAAGTCCTTCGGAAAGTGCGCCGCGATCCACAGCATGCCCCAGTCGGCGAACAGGCCGAGGAGGTACGCCTCCTCCGGCGTCGGGTAGCCGACCTTCGCCGACAGCGCCTGCGCGAGCAGCCCGCAGTAGAGCGAGCGCCGCAGCCCCTCGCGGATGAACTCGCTGGTGTGGCCGCGCTTGATGAGCTCTTCGAGCAGCAGCAGGCCGGTGGCGACGTCGCGGATGGTCTCGAAGCCGAGGATGATGACCGCCTTCGTGACGGTGGAGATCGATTCCGACTGCTGGCGGTAGTACGCCGAGTTGACCACCCGCAGGATCTTCGACGACAGCCCCGGGTCCTTCAGGATGAGGCGCACGACGTCGAGGGCGGCGCAGTTCTCGCGCTGCACGGTGGCATGCAGCTGCTGGATGATCTCGGCGGCTGCGGGGAAGTCCGCCCGTCCACCGGTGCGGGCTAGGAGCGTCTGCAGGCGAGAGTCGGTCGCTGGTTGCGCCATGCCGTAGTGAATGTCGGCAGGGCGGGGGCAAACCTTGAGCGCCCGGTCAGGGCAGACCGGCGACGGCATCGGCCGCCGCCTCGCCGCTGCGAACGCAGTCGGGGATGCCGACGCCCCGGTAGGCAGCGCCGGCCAGCGCCAGGCCGGGCAGGGTGGCCATGTGGGCGTCGATGGCGGCGACGCGATCGAGGTGTCCGACGGCGTACTGCGGCATGGCCTGGACGTAGCGCTGCGTGCGCACGAGGACCGGCGCGGCGGCGATGCCGAGCAGGACGCGCAGCTCGTCGCGCACGGTGGCGACGAGGGCGTCGTCGTCGAGCACCGCCATGTCGGGACGTCGCGCGCCGCCGACGAAGGCGCGGATCAGCTCGTGGCCTTCGGGCGCGCGGCCCGCGAACTTGCGGCTCGCAAACGTGCAAGCGAGGAGCGCGCGATGCTCGCTGAAGGGTACGACGAAGCCGAAGCCCGGCAGCGCGTGCGGGACGTCGCTCGTGCGGAAGCCGAGCGTCACCGTCGCCGACGAGGCGTAGGCGACGTCGGCGAGCTCGCGACCGAGCACGGCGTCGAGCGGGGCGAGGAGGTGGCCCGCGATCGGTGCGGGCGTCGTCACGATGACGGCGTCGGCGTCGAGCGTCTCGCCGACGGCGTGCACCCGCCAGCGGGCGGCGACGGGGGTGAGCGCCTCGACGGCGGCGCCGAGTCGGACGTCGGGCAGGCGACCTGCGACGGCGTCGACGAAGCTCCCCATGCCGTCGCGGAAGGTCGCGAACAGCCCGTAGCGTGCGCCGCTGCCGGAGACGGCGCCGCTGCTCGCGCGCAGGCCGCGGATGACGCTGCCGTGCTCGCGCTCCATCGCCAGGAAACGCGGCATGGTAGCCGCGAGCGAGAGGCGTTCCGGGTCGGCGGTGTAGATGCCGCCGACCAACCCGTCGGCGACGCGATCGAGCGCCTCGCGACCGAGCCGCCGTCGCACGAACGAGGCCAGGCTCTCGTCGGTGGTGTCGCCACGCGCCGGCAGGACGACGTCGAGCGCCATGCGCAGCTTGCCCGGCCACGAGAACAGCGACGAGCGCAGCAGCGGCCCGAGCGCCGTCGGGGCGAGCAGCAGGAAGCCTTCGGGCAAGGCGTGGAGCTTACCGTCGTGGACGACGTGGGTGCGACGCTCGCCGGGCTGCGTGCCGATGAGCGACTCGGTGATGCCGAGGCGCTCGCACAGTGCCAGCGCCCATGGCTTGTCGGTGATGAAGGCGTCGGCACCCCGCTCGATGAGGAAGCCGTCGGCGTGCTCGGTGCCGACGCTGCCACCGAGCCGGGTGTCCGCCTCCAGCAGCGTGACGGCGTGCCCGCCCTCGACGAGCCGATGCGCGGCGGCGAGACCGGCGATGCCGCCGCCGATCACCACGACGCGCCGCGGGCTCACCCCATCCCCCGCACCACGTCGGCCAGCATGCGGACGAACAGTGGATGGTCGTTGCAGGTGACCGCCCGCGCGAGGCGGACGCCAACCTGGTCGGCGGTGGCACGCGCCTCGACGTCGAGATCGTACAGCACCTCGACGTGGTCGCAGACGAAGCCGATGGGCGCGACGACGACGTCGCGCGTGCCGGCGGCGGCGAGCTCGCGGATGACGTCGTTGACGTCGGGCTCGAGCCACGGGTCACGCGGGCTGCCGCTGCGGCTCTGCCACGCGAGCCGCCAGGGTCGGTCGCCCAGCGCATGGGCGATGGCCGCCGCCGTCTCTTCGATCTCGTGCACGTACGGGGACGCGGTCGCCGATGACACCGGAATGCTGTGCGCGGTGAAGACGAGCGCGGCGTCGGCGGTGAGCACGGCACGCACGCTCTGCGTCCACGTCTCGACGAAGAGCGGGTGGAGGTGCCACGACGGCGCGTAGCGCAGCATCGGGGCACGCGCGCCGATGGCGGCACACGCCTCCGCGACCGACTCCATGTAGCGCTCGCGGCTGGCTTCGCTCGCATGCGGCGAGAGGATCAGGCCGACGACGTCGCGCCGGCCGTCCATGGTCATCTGTCGGACCATGCCGGGCAGACACGGCTCCCAGTTGCGCATGCCGACGTACACCGGCGTCGTACCGAGCTCGCGTCGCAGGCCCTCGGCCTGCTGGAACGTCCGCTCGTTCATCGGCGACCTGCCGCCGAGCAGCTCGTAGTGGTGCGCCACGATCTCGAGCCGTTCCCCGGGGATGCGGCGGCCGCGGGTGACGTTGCGCAGGAAGGGCCGGATCTCGTCCGGCCGCGTCGGGCCGCCGAACGCGATCAGCAGCACCGCGTCCATGGTCAGCGCACGGAGAGCTCGTGCACGGCATCGACCACGGCACGCACGTGATCGACGGGCGTCTGCTGCAGGACGCCGTGCCCGAGATTGAAGATGTGCCCGTTGCGGCCGCCGGCCTGCCCGAGGATGGCTGCGACGCGACGGCGGATCTCCGGGATGGGCGCGAGGAGGACGAGCGGATCGAGGTTGCCCTGCACCGCGACGTCGTCGCCGAGGCGTGCCCAGGCGGCGTCGAGGTCGACGCGCCAGTCGAGCCCGATGACGTCGCCGCCCGCGGCGCGCAGGCATTCGAGCAGACCCGCCGTACCGGTGCCGAAGTTGACGACGGGAATGCCGGGACGCAGGCCGTCGATCAACGCGCGCACGTGCGGCAGGACGCGGGCACGATAGTCGGCCGGGGCGAGCGCGCCGACCCAGCTGTCGAACAGCTGCACCGCCTGCGCGCCGGCGTCGATCTGCGCGTTCAGGTAGCCGGTGAGGGCGCGCACGAGCTTCGTCATGAGCGCGTCCCAGGCGCCGGGATCGCCGAAGAGGAGACCCTTGGTGCGCGTGTAGTCGCGCGAGCCGCCGCCCTCGATGAGGTAGGACGCGAGCGTGAACGGCGCGCCGGCGAAGCCGATCAGCGGCACCTCGGGTCGCAGCGCGGCGCGTGCCTGACGCACGGCCTCGAAGACGTAGCCGAGCGACGCCTGGTCGACCTCGGTGAGCGCGTCGACGTCGGCGCCGGAGCGCACCGGACGATGGATGACCGGACCGTCGCCCTTGGCGAACTCGAGGCCGGCGCCCATGGGCTCGAGGATGAGCAGGATGTCGGCGAAGATGATCGCCGCGTCGACGCCGAGCTGCTCGACCGCCATGACCGTGACTTCGGCGGCGACGTCGGGGCGCTTGCACAGCTCGAGGAAGCCGAGCTTCTCGCGGATGGCGCGGTACTCTGGCTGGTAGCGGCCGGCCTGGCGCATGAGCCACACCGGCGTGTACGGCACGGGCTCGCGGCGACATGCGGCCAGGAAGGGCGGGGCCTGCACGACGTCCCAGCTATGCGATGGGCCGGGGGGATTCAAGGAAGTGGCTGGCGATCTGCGCCACCAGCGGTCCCAGCTTGGGCGGCGATGCCTCGAGCGTCGCGCGCACGCCGTGCGCCTCGAGCCCTTCGCTGCACACCGGACCGATCGATGCGACGACCACCCGTCCGAGCGCGGCGCCCAGCGCGATGGCGTCGTCCGCCACCTGGAACAGATGTTCCACCTGCACGGCGCTGGTGAACACCGCGGCATCGAAGGCGCCGGCCACGAGGCCCGTCGCTCCGGCACGCAGCGGCGTCGTGTCGTGCGGCAGCGCCCAGCGGTAGACCGGCACGCGCAGCACGTGCAGGCCGCGCTCCTCGAGCGCGCCGACGAGTGCCATCGGTGGCATGCCGTACTCCTGCACCGCCACCAGGCTGCCTGCCGCGAGACCCAGGGCGTCGACGACGGGCAGCGCTTCGCGCCACGTGTGCGGCGCCGGGACGGGATGCGCGCCCGACACCTGCAGCTCGCGCAGCGCGGCGAGCGGCTTCGGGCCGCGGGCGACGATGGGCACGCGGGCGAGCAGGCCGAGAAAGTCGGGACACGCCGGCGTGGCGGCGGCGGCGAGCGCCCGCGTGCCGACGCCCGTCAGCAGCACGATGGCCGCGACCTTGCCGTCGGTGAGCGCGCGCGTCAGCTCAGCGACGGGCGGACTCTGGGCGATCGGTGCTTCACGCAGCGCCGGCGCGCTCGTCACGACGGCGCCGTGCCGCGTCAGCATGCGGCCGAGCTCGTCTGCGCGTCGCGACTCGAAGGCCACGATGCGCACGCCGTCGAGCGCGGCGGCGCTCACGCCTCGAGATCCTTGCGGCTGGCATCGATGTGCTCGACGACGGCGAGTGCCGCACGCATGCACCAGGCGACGGCGGCGAGCTCGTCGGGGGGCATGGCCTGGAACGTCGTCATCACCGTGTCGCGCCATTTCTTGCTGTCGCCGGACGTGGTGAGCATCACCCGGTGCGTGACGCGTGCGGCCCGGGTGATGGCGAGGACGAGCTCTTCGACGGCGAGGTAGGGCGTGTCGCCCGTGTCGGGCTCGACGACGCGCACGTACAGCCGGGCGTTCGGGTTGGGCCGCACGTTGTGCATGCCCATGAGCCTGCCGCTGCCGTCGGTGTCGGCGCGACGCATCGCAACGTCACGCTCGATGATACCGAGGATGGTCTCGCGGTCTTCCGTGGGGATGGTCTGGAATGCCGCGATGAGGCGCGGGAGGAACGGGTCGTGGAGCAGCGTGGTGACCAACTGTCCCGCCGAATCGAGCATGGTGCGCAGTGCATCGAGGCCACGCACCGGGTCGCCGGCAGGACTGCGCGTGCGGTCCGGCATGGGTCGACCGTCGCTCCGTTGCCCGAGGGAGTCAAGCCAAACGGGTGGCAGGGCGGGGCGCTTGGGGCTACACTCCGCGCGTGCGCGGCGCCCGCTGTCCCACCTGTCGAGCCGAGACGCCCCGGGCGGACAATCCACATCGGCCGTTCTGCTCCGAGCGTTGTCGCGTCCTCGACCTCGCGGCCTGGGCCGACGAGAAGTTCCGGATTCCCGGCGACCCCATCGTCGAGGAGCCCACCGACGCCCACGACGACGACGACTGACGCGTGCCGATCCATCCCACCGCCATCGTCGACCCGCGCGCGACCATCGATCCCACCGCCGACCTCGGCCCGTACGTGGTCGTCGATGGTCCGGTGCGCATCGGCGCGCGCACGCGGGTCATGGCGCACGCCTTCCTGACGGGTGACACCGAGCTCGGCACCGACAACGTCGTCCACCCCGGCGCCATTCTGGGCCACGAGCCGCAGGACCTGGCCTACGCCGGCGCGCCCACGGGGCTGCGCATCGGCGACCGCAACGTCGTGCGCGAGCACGCCGAGATCCACCGCGCCACGCAGGAGGGCACGGTGACGGTCGTGGGCAACGACAACTACCTGATGTCGCACGCCCACATCGCCCACAACTGCCACGTCGGCAACCGCACCATCATCTGCAGCGGCGCCCTGGTCGCCGGCCACGTGGTGGTGGACGACCAGGCCTTCATCAGCGGCAACTGCGTCGTCCACCAGTACGTCCGCATCGGCCGCCTCGCGATTCTGCGCGGCCTCTCACGCACCAGCCGCGACGTCCCCCCGTTCTGCATCATGGACGGCACGCACACGGTGCGCGGCGTCAATCGGGTGGGCCTGCGCCGAAGCGGCTTCGAGCCCAAGAACATCCGTACCCTGATGACGGCCTGCCGCATCCTGTTCCGCGTCCGGACCCACCTGCGCGAGGCGCTGGCCCGGGTGGAGGCCGAGGTGGAAATGACGCCGGAAGTCGAAGAGCTCCTGACGTTCATCAAAGCCTCGAAGCGCGGCATAGCCATGGGCCGCTCCGGCACCCCCGACCCGTCCGAAACCGACTGAATCCGTTCGGCTCGCTTACTGCTTTGTAAGCTCCCACCTCGAAGCGAGCCGCCGTGCGACCGACCCGCGGACGCTACGGGCGTCTGCTCGCAAACGTGCGTGGTGGGGGGACTACGGTTCATGGGGTGGGCGGTGGCGTGGCGAGCGGACGGACCTCCGAGCGAGCGCGTCGAGAGCACGCGCGGAGTGGAAAAGGGGCGGGGGGTGCCGTGCGAACGCCGCGCGCAGCC
>DASYLJ010000014.1:0-7265 GCA_036009625.1 Binatia bacterium | reverse complement strand
GTACGGGATCGGCCACGCCATCTGTGGCGCCACTCCCCTGACCCAGTGCACCCGTACCAAGACCGACGGACCGTGGGCTGGCACCGGCTTCCACGGCACCGTCAATCCCGGTGGCCTCGACCTCGTCCTCATCTACTACGGCCCGCTCTACGCCGGCCTGTTCCACAGCGGCTTCCCGTCATCGGGACGCCAGCCGTGGACGGGCTACCTGAGCTGGGTCCAACAATAGGAGCGCCGACGCTCGCGACCGCGCGCACGAAGGCTCCGCCTTCGTGCCGCGCGGCGCAGCGGCGGCGGACGCCTACGGCAGCTTCGCGCGGAGCCGCGCGACCGCGGCGTCGTCGCAGAGGAAGCCCGTCGGGCCACGGACCTTCGACACCGGGCTGCGCAGCGTCTTGATGAACTGGTAGATGTCGTACTTCTCGGCCGGCGTCAGGCCGAGCGGCGTGCCCACGGCGGGATCGTGGTTCGGATCGGCCGCGGCACCGGCATCGAAGTGGTTCAGGACGTCGAGGATCGTGCCCGGGCCACCGTCGTGGAAGTATGGGCTGGTCGTCGTCACCTGGCGGAGCGTGGGCGTCAGGAACCTGCCGCCGTCCGCGGCCAGCCCCGTGACCTTGGCGCGGCCCTCGTCGGCGCGCACGCCGTTGGCATCGGGCGGCGAGCTGCTGATGTTGTGGAACTCCTGGTCGGTGAAGTTCGGACCGTTGTGGCACGCGATGCAGCGCCCCTTGCCGGTGAACAGCTCGACGCCGCGCGCGGCCGCGTCGGAGATCTCGCCACGGCCCTGGTTCCAGCGATCGAACGGCGACGTGCGCGTCACCAGCTGGCGCGCGAACACCGCGAGCGCGTCGCCCGCGAGGTCGAACACCTCCTCGTCGGGGATGGCGGTGATGTCGACGTCGAAGGCGCGTCGGAAGCGCTGCACGTAGCCCGGCAGCCCGCGCAGGATGCCAGCGAGGGCGGTGGCCGCGGCCGGCCGCGTCGTGCCGAGGCGCTGGTTCTCCTCGATCCACGGCTCCGTGAACGCGTGGCTCAGGTCCTGCGTGCGACCGTCGCGGAAGAAGAACTGACGGTGGACGATGTTCAGCAGCGAGTCGGTGTTGAAGGCCAGCGTGAAGAACTCACCGCCCTGACTGGTGTCGGGCCGCGGCTTCACCAGGTTGTCCTGCCAGCTGGTGTTGTGGACGTGGCAATTGGCGCAGCTGGTTTTGCCCGACGTCGAGAGCCGCAGGTCGAAGAACAGCTCGGCCCCGAGGTTGCGACGGGCCGGCGTGGGCGCGTTGTCTGGATCGCGCGGCGCCTTCGGCAGCGGCGGGATCTGCGGATAGCGCAGGTCGGCAGCGGCAGCGATGCCGGGCAGGAGCAGCAGAACGAAGAGGATGATTCGTGCGCGCATGGTCAGAACAGGATGAAGTGCTTGTTGGTGAGCGTGACCGTGGTGTCCTCGCATCCCACCGCGAAGCGCACCGAGACACCGGTCGGCTCGCAGATGGTGTTGTCGAAGGCGGCGATGTCGCCACGCTGCGGCCCGGGCCCGACGCCGCCACCGGGGACGGCGTCGACGAAGAGCACCAGCTCGTACTCGCCGGGCGTGAAGATGGCACCGGTCGTGAGCGTGAACTGCGCGCCCTGCATCGTCCCGATGGCGAGCCCGCCCGGCACGACCTCCTCGAAGAAGCCCTGCAGGACCTCGCCCTTCGGCAGGAACAGGAAGACGACCTGCTTGCCGTCGAGGTCCGCGACCGGCATGCGGTACGGACCGGTCTGCGTCAGCACCTCGACGGTCCCGTCGACGACGGCCAGGTCGACGCGCACCGTGACGCGATGCTTCGCATCGGCGGGCGTGCAGCGCGGCGCCTTCACGTGACGACAGCCGCAGAAGGCATCCGCCGAGCGGACGCCGCCGAGTGCCAGGACGAGGGCCAAGAGGAGGACGACGCGAGTCACGTAACGGGTGGGTTACCAGCGTCGCGCCTGCAGCGTCAACGAGAAACGTGCGACGAGTGAACTGTGCCCGACGGCATGCTACCGAGCCGCATGCGCTCGACCGCCCCGTTCGTCCTGCTCCTCCTGCTCTCTGCCTGCGGCATGACCGGCAAGGCCCACGTGACCGGACATGGGACACCCCCGTCGGCACCGCCGAAGAGCATCTGGGTCGGCGACTTCACCGTGGCCACCGGGGCCGTGAAGAGCCAGGGCGGCATCCTCGGCGAGGCCGAAGCGATGGCCGCCGAGCGCCCGCACATCCTCGGCGGCGGCATCCTCGGTGGCGGGGGTCCCGTAGAGCGCCGTACGGCGAGTGACAACCCGACGGCCGACGAGGTCATCGACGAGCTCATCGGCGCCGTCATCGCCGGGCTGCGAGCGCAGGACCTCGGCGTGCCGGTCGAACGCCTCGGCCGCGGCTCCGCACCGTCGAGCGGATGGCTCGTGCATGGCGAGCTGCTCTCCGTCGATCCCGGCAATCGCACGCAGCGGGCGATCATCGGCTTCGGCGCCGGCGAGGCCACCACCGAGGTCGCCGTCGACGTCGACCGGCTCGAGCCCGAGGGCCGCCGCCAGACGATCCTCACGTTCGGCGGCACCTCCGACAGCGGCAAGATGCCGGGCGCCGTCGTCACCATGAATCCGTACGTGGCCGCGGCGAAATTCGTCCTCGGTCGCCAGGCCACCGCCCAGGACGTACAGAAGCTCGGGAACGCCATCGCGGCCGAGATCGCCAAGGAGGCCCGCGCCGCCCGCGCGCGCTGACATGGACCCCTGGGCGGACTTCACCCGCGCCATCATCGGCGAGCCCGAGCTCACGCCGGCCGAGGTGGCCGCGGCCGCCGGCATCGATCTGGCCGACGCGCGACGCCTGTGGCGTGCCCTCGGCTTCTCACCCGTGCCCGACGACCAGCGCTTCTTCACCGCGTCCGACGTCGAGGTATTGCACGCGGTGCTTGCACTGCGCGCACGGGCGACCATCGACCCCGCCGTGGTGGTGCAGCTCGCCCGCGCCACCGGTCAGGCGGCGGCGCGACTCGCCGAGGCGCAGGTGGCCGTCGCGTCCGACCAGCTGACGCCGGCGACGCACGAGCTGGTCCCGATCCTCGAGCGCTTCCTGACCCACGTCTGGCGCCGTCACCTGCTGGCCGCCGGGCTCCGCCAGGCGACGTCCGGCGCGGGCGCCGCCGCTGGTGGACGCACGCTGGTCGTCGGCTTCGCCGATCTCGTCGGCTTCACGGCACTGAGCCAGCAGCTCGACGACCGTGAGCTGGCGGCGCTCATCGACCGCTTCGAGGCACTCGTCTTCGAGCACGTGCCGGAGCATCGCGGCCGCGTCGTCAAGATGATCGGCGACGAGGTGCTCTTCAGCGCCGAGACGCCGGTGGACGCGGCGGAGATCGCGCTGTCGCTGGTGGCGTCGCATCACGCCGATCCGGCGCTGCCCGATCTGCGCGTCGGTCTCAGCATGGGTCCTGTCCTGTCATGGGAGGGCGATCTCCTCGGCCCCACCGTCAATCGCGCCAGCCGCATCGTCGCGCTCGCGCGCGAGGCGACGGTGGTGGTCTCGGGCGAGCTCGCCGAGCAGCTGCGCCCGAACGACGCCTACGTGCTGCGCGACATGCGTCCCGTCAAACTGCGCGGCATCGGCCGCGTGCCGCTGTCGGCGCTGCGTCGCGCGCGCTAGCTACGCGTCGATCCAGGCGCCGACCTCGTGCACGCGATGGTGCGTGCGGCTGTGCTCCGGGATCATGGCGAGGTCCCATCGCCAGGTGCGGTCGGGCGGGCGCGACGGAACGACGGGCAGCGCGACGCGCGCCAGCACGGCGCCGTCGGGTGCGACGTCGAGGCGCGCCATGTCGGCGACGACGGCGCGCACCGCGCCGGTCCGTCGCGCGAGCCAGGCGAGATGGGTGCGCGCGGCGAGCGTCCGACACTGCTCGGGCAGCGTGTCGTCGTATGTTGCCGCCGGCAGGGCATGGCCCGGCACGGAGCCGAGCTGCGACAGGCAGCTCGCCGACACGACCAGATCGGGCTCGCCACCGGGTGGCGGTCCGGGATCGGCGTCGGCGAAGAGGCGCGTCACCGCGTCGGCACTGGTGGTGCGACGGACGGCGGCGAGGCGCTCCAGCACGCCGGTGGCGTCCCACACGACGCAGCGCACACGACCGCCCGACCGACGTGCCAGCCGTCGCGCCGCCGGGCCGATGACGACGTCCGCCAGCACCACCTCGTCGAAGCGGGCGGCGAGCTCCGTCACTGGGACGTCGAGACAGTCCCCTGCCCCGACGACCAGCGCGCGCGTGCGACCACGCACCTGGTCCGCCGCCGCGAGGACGACGTCGCGGCTCGCCGTCAGGTGCGGGTCCCACCACCGTCGCATGCGCCGATGCCGCGCCGCGATGGCGGCGTGCTCGTGCGCCAACCCGAGCGCACGCGCCCAGGCGGGACTCTCGACGCGCAGCGTGCGCAACGCCTCCCGCAGCATGGTGTGACGGCCGTGTATCGAGCCGTGCTATAGGGCGCCAGCGCCGATGCTCCCGCGTACCAGCCGCGCCATCGTCCAGACCGGTCCTCGCCAGCTCGAGCTGCGCGAGCTGCCCCTGCCGTCGATCGACGACGACAGCGCGCTGCTGCGGGTGGAAGCGTGCGGCATCTGCGGCAGCGATGCCGAGCAGTACACCGGCACCATCCCCATGACCTTCCCGCTCGTGCCCGGCCACGAGCCGCTCGGCACCATCGCCGCCATCGGCGACCGCGCCGCCAAGCGCTGGCGCGTCGACGTCGGTGATCGCGTCGCGGTCGAGGCGCTGATCCCGTGCGGCCACTGTCGCGCCTGTCGCGCGGGACGCTACCAGGTGTGCCGCGGCCGCGGCGGCATGTTCGGCCACGGCTACGTCTCGCTCCTGCGACCCCCCGGCCTGTGGGGAGGATTCGCGGACTACATGTGGCTCGACGCCTGCTCCATCGTGCATCGCGTGCGCGCCGACATTCCGGCCAGCATCGCCGTCCTCTTCAATCCGCTCGGGGCCGGCTTCCGCTGGGCCGTCGAGCTGCCGCGCACCGGCCCGGGCGACATCGTCCTCATCCTCGGTCCGGGCCAACGCGGCCTGACCAGCGTCATCGCCGCGCGCGCCGCGGGCGCCGCCAGCATCATCGTCACCGGCACGTCGCGCGACGCCGACAAGCTCGCCCTCGCGCTCGAGCTCGGCGCCGATCACGTCATCGACGTGGAGCAGGAGGACGCGCGCGCCCGCGTCCGGGAGCTGAGCGGTGGACACGGAGCGGACGTCGTCGTCGAGGTGGCGTCGTCCGCACCGCAGCCGGTGGCGGAGGCGCTCTGGTACGCGGCCACCGGGGCTCGGATCATCCTCGCCGGCGTGAAGGGGTTCACCGCCGTCCCCGACTTCGTGAGCGACCTGGTGGTGGTGAAGGAGCTGCACATCCAGGGGGCCTTCGGCGTGACGAGCCATGCCTACGAGGCCGCCATACGGTTGATCGAGTCCGGCCGCGTGCCGCTCGAGCGCATGCACACGCACGACTTCGCGCTCGAGGAGGCCGCACACGCCATCGAGCTCCTGGCCGGCGAGGTGCCCGGCGCGTCGAGCATCCATTCCTGCCTGCTGCCCGGGCGAAGCCCGGCATGAGCGAGGACGCATACACCGCCGGGCTCGGCGTCCGGGTCGAGCACGTCGACGGCGACGGTGCCCGCATCCGCGTGCCGTTCCAGGACGCCAACTCGAACCCGGGCGGCGCCCTCCACGGAGGCGTCGCCGCCTCGATGATCGACATCGCGGCGGTGATCGCTGCGCGCGCCGGGACGGCCGACGGTCTCGGGCACGGCGTCGTCGACCTCACCGTCGACTACCTCGCCGCCGCCATCCGCGAGGACGTCGTCGGCACTGCGCGCGTGCTGCGACGCGGAAAAGAGCTCGCGTACGTGGCCGTCGACGTCGCCACCGATGCCGGCAAGGCGATCGCCACCGGGCTCGTCACGCATCGAAGCGCCGTCGCCGGCGATCCGACGCGGCAGCGCCACGATGCAGCGACGCCGCTGGCACCCGCCGGCGGCGAGCTGCCGTCGTTCGTCCGCTTCTTCACCGCGGCACCGTTCATGGCGCGACTGGGACTGGCGGCACGCGTCGTGCGCGACGGTCTGGCGCAGGTCGCCCTGCCCTGGCAGCCCGCCAACACCGACGCCGCGGGATGTCTGCACGACGGCGCGCTGGCGGCGCTGGTCGACACGACGGCGGCGATGGCATCGTGGTCGCTCGTGCCGCTCGACCCGCGCAACAAGGCGTCCACCGTCGGCCTGCACGTGTGCCATCTCGCCGCCGCGCGCGACGAGGACGTCGTCGCACAGGCGCGGACGCTGCGTCGCAACGACGAGCTGTTCATGAACGTCGTCGAGGTGCAGGGCGTCCGTTCCGCGCGTCCCGTCGCGATCGCCACCGTCACCTATCGCATCGTCGTGCCCGTGGCTTGACCGTTTCCGGCGTCGCGCGTAGCAGCGAGCATGCGAACGAGCCGATCCCGCATGTGGATGCCGCTGCTCCTCGTCGCCACCGTCGCGCGAGCCGGCGGCATGCCGGCGGACTGCAGCACCGGCGCCATTCCCGACGCGCCCGCCACGCTCTTCCTCGACGCGGCGACGACGCCGCTGCCGGTGACCGACGTCGTCGAGGCGGGCTCGATCTCGTCCGGAGAAGGCACGCCCAAGTGGATCTCGTACCGGCTGACGCTGCACGACAAGGCCGACATCTTCGCGCCGGTCGAGATCGACGTCACCGTGCTGGTCGCCGAGGGCGCCGCCCTCGACGGCAGGACGTTCCGCATGCCGCCCCAGGGCAGCGGAGAACCCCCGTCGGTCGAGCCGGGGACGCCGGAGGTGCAGGGCTGGAGCGTCGAGGACAAGCGTGGATCGATCGATCTGAACCACGTCCAGGTGAACGGGTCGCTGCGCCTCGAGCTCGGCACGCGCACCGGCAACACGCTCCCGGGCAGGATCCGTTTGTGCGTGCCGGGCGCGCAGAAGCAGCGTGTCGGCAAGGACGTGGTGAAGGAGGCGGTCGAAGTGGTCGGCAGCTTCACCGCCATCGTCAAATAGCGCGCGACTGCCACCGCGCGAGTGCCATGGCACCTCGCCAGATGGCAAAAACCATCTTGCCAAGTCCGTGCGGACCGCCTAGCACTCAGCTGTCCTCCTACGATGGCGCGGCTGGGGCAGAGGAGCGCGCTGCGACTCGCTGGGGCGTGGGGGGTCGTGGCGTGCGTTT
>DASYLJ010000013.1:0-56025 GCA_036009625.1 Binatia bacterium | reverse complement strand
GCGGCACGGTGACGTCGACGGACTTGAGATTGTGCAGCGAGGCGCCGCGCACGATGAGGTCGTGCCCGGCCTGCGGCTGGAAGGCCGGCTTGCGCGCCGCGCGCGGGACGATCTTGCGCGGCCGCAGCACGGAGGCCAGCGCCGCGCCGGTGTGCGAGCCCTTCGTCGCGAGGATCTGCTCCGGCGTGCCGGTGCCGACGACGTAGCCGCCCGCCTTGCCGCCCTCGGGCCCGAGGTCCACGATCCAGTCCGCGACCTTCATGACGTCGAGGTTGTGCTCGACGACGATCATCGAGTTGCCCGCCTCGATGAGCCGCTGCAGCGCGGAGAGCAGCACCGCCACGTCCTCGAAGTGCAGACCCGTGGTCGGCTCGTCGAGCAGATAGAACGTGCGCCCGGTGTCGCGTTTGGCCAGCTCGCGCGCCAGCTTGATCCGCTGCGCCTCGCCGCCCGACAGCGTCGGCGACGGCTGGCCGAGCTTCACGTAGCCGAGCCCGACCTGCGCCAGCGTGCGCAGCCCCGGCAGCACGCGCGGCATGTTGGCGAATACCTCGAGCGCCTGATCGACGGACAGGTCGAGGACGTCGGCGATCGTCAGGCCCTTGAACTGTACGCGCAGAGTGGCGTCGTTGAAGCGCCGTCCCTTGCACACCTCGCACGGCACGAAGACGTCGGCGAGGAAGTGCATCTCGATGCGGCGCACGCCGTCCCCCTCGCACGCCTCGCAGCGGCCGCCCTTCACATTGAACGAGAAGCGTCCGGCGCCGTAGCCGTAGGTGCGCGCCTCGTGCGTCATCGCGAAGACGTCGCGCACGAGGTCGAAGACCTTGGTGTAGGTCGCCGGGTTGCTGCGCGGCGTGCGACCGATGGGGCGTTGATCGATGTCGATCACCTTGTCGACGTGCTCGATGCCGCGGATGGCGTCGTGCGCCCCCGGCACGTCGTGGCTGCCGTGGAGGGCGCGGGCCAGCGCCGGGTGCAGGACGGCGTTGACGAGCGTGCTCTTGCCGGCGCCGGACACGCCGGTCACGGCGACCAGCGTGCCGAGCGGGAAGTCGGCGTCGACGCCCTGCAGGTTGTGCTCGCGCGCGCCCTCGATGCGGATGGCGTTGCCGTTGCCGGTGCGACGATGCGTCGGCGTCTCGATGGCGAGTCGTCCGGACAGATAGCGTCCGGTGAGCGACGCCGAGCGCCGCAACGACGCCACCGTGCCGGCGTGCACCACCTCGCCGCCCAGGACACCCGCTCCCGGTCCGAAGTCGACGACGAAGTCGGCCGCCTCGATCGTCTCGCGGTCGTGCTCGACGACGAGCACGGTGTTCCCGAAGTCGCGCAGACGGCGCAGCGTGGCGAGCAGCCGCGCGTTGTCGCGCTGGTGGAGCCCGATCGACGGCTCGTCGAGCACGTAGAGGACGCCGGTCAGCTCGCTGCCGATCTGGCTCGCGAGACGGATGCGCTGACTCTCGCCCCCCGACAGCGAGGGCCCGGGCCGATCGAGGCTCAGGTACGCCAGGCCGACGTTGACCAGGAAGCCCAGCCTGGCGTCGATCTCCTTCACCACCTCGGCCGCGATCTGCTGCTCGGCGCGACCGAGCGTCAGGCCGGTGAGGAACGCGCGCGCGTCGGCGATCGTCAGCCCCGAAACCTCGGGCAGCGAGCGGTCGGCGACGGTGACCGCCGCCGACTCCGGCCGCAGACGGCGCCCGGCGCACGTCGAGCAGCGCGTCTCGGACAGGTAGCGCATGTACCAGCGCCGCATGCCTTCGCTCTTGGTCTGGCGGAAGCGGCGGTAGAGCTCGTTCAGCACGCCCTCGAAGGCGCGCTCGTACTCGATCTTGCCGGACGAGAACTTGTAGGTCAGCGCGACCTTCCGTCCGCCCGAGCCGAGCAGGAGGATATCGCGATGCTTCGGGCTGAGCTTGTCCCAGGGCTTGTCGAGGTCGATGCCGAACTTCTCGGCCATCTTCGCGATGATGTTGCCGCTCCAGCTCTCGGACTTCATCACGTTGGCCCACGGCTCGATGGCGCCCTCGCGCACGCTCTTCGCGCCGTCGGGCACGACCAGCGCCGGGTCCATCTCGGGCTTGGTGCCGAGCCCGTTGCAGTCGGCGCACATGCCGAGCGGCGAGTTGAACGAGAAGCTCTGGGGCGTGAGCTCGGGGAAACCCTGATCGCAGCGGTGGCACCAGAGCGCTTCCGAGAAAAGCCGCTCCTCGCCGCCGACGATCTGGCACCAGAGACGGCCTTGGCCGCGCTTGAGGCCCGTCTCCACCGAATCGGTCACGCGTGCGCGCGGCAGCGCACCGTCGGCGGGGACGGCCAGCCGGTCGACGACGATGTCGATGGTGTGCTTCCGCTTCTTGTCGAGCTCGGGCAGCGCGTCGTCGGTGACGATCTGCCCGTCGATGCGGAAGCGCGTGAAGCCGCCGCGGATGGCCTCGTCGATCAGCTCGCGATGCTCGCCCTTGCGGTTGTCGATCAGGCGGGCGAGCAGCAGCAGCTTCGTGCCTGCCGGCAGTAGCAGCAGCCGGTCGACGATCTCCGCCGCCGACAGCCGTTCCACCGCCTGCCCGCAGCGATGGCAGTGCTGGCGCCCGATGCGCGCCCACAGCACCCGGAGGTAGTCGGCCACCTCGGTGATGGTGCCGACCGTCGAGCGCGGGTTGTTGCTGGCCGCCTTCTGCTCGATCGAGATCGTCGGCGACAGGCCGCGGATGTGGTCGTACTTCGGTTTCTCCATCTGGCCGAGAAACTGGCGCGCATAGGCCGACAGCGACTCGACGTAGCGGCGCTGGCCCTCGGCGTAGATGGTGTCGAACGCGAGCGAGGACTTCCCGGAGCCGGACGGCCCCGTGAAGACGATCAGCCGATGCTTGGGGAGACGGACGTCGACGTGCCGGAGGTTGTGCTCGGCAGCGCCGCGGACTTCGAGGAACTCCTTCGGGGCGGGCATGCTGGGGGGCGAGTCTGGTGCGTCGGCGCCCTCAGGGCAACCACGCCGACGACCAGGTCTCGGTCAGGACCTCGCCCTTGCGCTCGAGATACGCGCGCAGCTCCACCGGCTGCGTCTTCTCCTTCGGCTCCATCTGGAACGTGAGCCGCCAACCGCCCGTCACCGGGTTCTTGTAGACGTGCTGGTCGATGAGCGTGGCGCCGTTGCTCGCGGTGACGACGGCGCGCGGCTCGGCGTCGCCACCGAGCGCCGTGAGCGCGGCACCCTCGAAGTCGATCACCCAGCGGTGCGCGGTGCGCGGCGTGCCGATGGCGCCGTGATCGCGCCGCGTCGCCACCGCACGGCCGCCGGGCGGACGCGTCGGATCGTTGCCGTACCAGGACAGCCGGTAGGCGAACGCCAACGGCTCGCCCGGCTTGGGCAGCACGTCGGGCACCCAGAAGGCGACGACGTTGTCCATGAGCTCGGTAGTGGTGGGAATCTGCACCAGCCGCACCGTGCCGGCGCCCCAGTCGCCCTTCGGCGTGATCCACGCGCTCGGGCGCAGGTCGGCACGCGTCTCGAGGTCCTGGTGGCTGCGGAAGTCGCGGTCGCGCTGGAGCAGGCCGAAGCCGCGCGGGTTGGTGGTGGCCATGCTCGCGACGTCGATCCGCGTCGGGTTGTCGATCGGACGCCAGAGCCACTCGCCGCCGTCGAAGTGGACCAGCAGACCGTCGGAGTCGTGTACCTCGGGCCGGAAGTCGTCGAAGAAGCGCGTCCGGTTCTCGCCGAAGAAGAACATGCTGGTGAGCGGCGCCAGGCCGAGCACCTTCGGAACACGGCGCAGGAAGAGCCGCGCGTCGACGTCCACCGTGGTCTCGACGCCCGGCGTGACGACGAACTGGTACGCGCCGCTCGCCGTCGGGCTGTCGAGGAGCGCGTACAGCGTCACGCTGGTGGCGTCAGCCGCCGGCTTCACCAGCCAGAACTCGATGAAGCGCGGGAACTCCTCGCCGCTCGGCTCCACCGTGTCGATGGCGAGGCCGCGCGCCGACAGCCCGTAGACGTTGTCGCGCCCGACGGCGCGGAAGTAGCTGGCGCCCAGGAAGACGATGAGCTCGTCGAAGTACTCGGGGCTCTTCAGCTGCGTGTGGATGCGGACCCCGGCCCAGCCGATGTCGGCCGGGATCTTCGCCGCGAAGTCGTTCTTGCCGTAGTGGAAGTATTTGGTCGAGAACGGCAGCGGCTTGTCCGTGTCGTTCTCGATCACGTGCACCTGCACGCTGCGATCGAAGTAGAGGCCGGGGTGGAAGAGCTGGACCTGGAACGGCAACCCGTCGTCGCGCCAGAGCGACTGCTCGGGGCGGAAGCGGATGTCGCGCCACTGGTCGTAGGTCATGGCGCCGTCTTTCAGCATCCACGCAGGCACGACGGTCTGCCGGTCGCGATACGGCTCGGCGGCGATCTGCCGCGCCGTCGCCTCCACGTCCCCGAGCCCGAAGGCGTGCGCCGTCGTCGCCACCAGGAGCACCCCGAGCGCGAGCACCCGTCGCATCAGCGTGGCGAGAGGACGTGGCCCTCGTCGGGCGTGGCGCCGCCGCTGAGCACCGCCTGATAGACCCGCGCGATGTCGTCGGGTCCCTGCCCGCGCACGATGCGGACCCACCCCGCCGCGGGCACGAGGAATTCCTTCCAGGCCGACCCCATGCGCTGCTGCAGGCCGGCTGCGCCCCAGTCCTTCGTACGCTTCGCGACCTGGTCGGGCGCGAAGAAGAGGGCCGGCTGCACGCCGGGCAGCGCCTGGCCCATCGCCACCTTGTCCCAGTGCGTGCCGCCGACGACGCAGCTGTGGCGGAGCGCGTCGCCGAAGTGCGTGTGGACGCGGAGCACGACGCCGCCGTCGCCGGACATGTCGACGAAGACGATCGGCGTCGTGGTCGGTAGCGTCTCCAGGTTCTCGTAGGCGACGACGCGGTCGTAGCAGCCGAGCCCCCCGGTGAACGCCATGTTGCGCGGCGACGTCAGCCCCACCACGTCGACCGTGCCGCGGCGGTGCTGGTGCAGGCAGTGCGCCAGCGCGATGGCCGTCTTGCTCGACGCGCTCGCGATCACCACCGAGCGGGCGCCGAAGAACTGATTGTCGGCGAGGAAGTCGTCGATCAGGAAGCCGGTGAGGAAGAGGACGCGGAGCAGCATCTGCTCGTCCTCGTGCGCCGGATCGTAGCCGGGGTCGCCGGCGACGCGGGTGTACGCGTTGTAGAGCGCGTGCAGATGCGCGCGATGCGCCGTCGCGTCGTGGAAACCGCCCGCCGTCACCTGCGTCGGCGTGAGCACCGCGTGCGTCGACATCGGCCAGTAGCCGAAGAGACGCTCGCCCACCGGGACCTCCGGGCATTCCGAGCCCACGACGTCGGCAAAGCCCCACACCGGGATGCGTCCCCAGCCCTCGGGCGCGGGGAAGAAGTGCCAGTACTGCATCATCTCCCCGAAGACCGCGTAGGTGACGTTGTTGGCGGTGAACGCGAAGCGATCGACGGCGGCGAGCACCTGCCCGGCCGCCAGCGTGGGCTCGGCCGCGGGGGCGATCTTCGTCTCGTGGAGAGCGTCCTTGCGAACCAGGAAGTCGAAGCCGGGAGTGTCCATGTCGGGATGCGGTACCCGGGTCGGGGGACGCGCACAAGCCGCGATCTCCCCCATGATCGCCGCCTCGGGCGGCCAACATTCATTATCGACTCGACTAGGTAGGTGGTCGGAATGCGGGGTCCGGGCGTCACGTCGCTGACGTTGCGCTACGTGCACGCCTGCGTACGAGCCCATTCGGCCTTGCGGCACGCCGCATGGACGCCGGCATGCGGCTTGCTGATTGCCGCACCCGGCCGTCATCCGGCCACGACGCGATGGGCCCACCTCAGGACACCACCAGCCCGATCCACCGGGCGCCCTCCGGCCTGCTCCAGGGTGTCCTGGCCGCGGCGACGTTGCTGAGCCTCGGCCTGGGTATCCATCTCGCCCAGCGCATGAGCGACCTCCATGCGACCTCGGTCGAGGTCAACAAGGAGTGGACCGGGCGCCTCGCCAGCTACACCAGCCTGCGCCAGCTGGCCGCCGACCTGGCGCTGCCGGGCAACGACATCTTCCAGTCGCGCAACGTGCGCCCCGAGACACGGAAGCTCTACACCTCGCGCTCGGTCTTCAACCAGGCGATCACCAACGTACGGAAGGAGCTCACGCGCGCCGTTCCACGCGCGACGGCGAAGCCACTCCTCGCCGACCTGCTGTCGATCCGTCGCGCCACGCGCCAACTGGTGGCGGAGACGCGAACCATCTTCGGCGCGTTCCGTCGCGAGGATCAGACGCTCGCGCTCCGACGGCTCGCGACCCTCAACCGCCGGGTGGCGAGCATGCATGCCGCCTTCCAACGGCTCGCGACCAACGTCGGCGACATCCAGGGTCGCGAGTTCGACATCCAGGCGGCCGCGGCCGAGGCCCTCGCCCATCGCCAGTACGGCGTCGCCGGCATCATGCTGCTCCTCGTCGGCCTCGTGGTCGGCTACGGCTCGCGCATGTCGCGTCGGGCTACCGCCGAGGCCCTCGAGCATTCACGCGCGCAGGAGGCGCTGCGGGAGAGCGAGGTCCGCAAGGCCGCGATCTTCGAGTCGTCGATCGACGCCATCATCACGGTGGATCACGCCGCCCGCATCATCGAGTACAACCGTGCTGCGGAGTGGATGTTCGGCTTCACCCGCGAGCAGGCCGTCGGCCAGGATCTGCCGACGCTGCTGGTGCCGGAGGCCATCCGCGAGCGTTGCCGCGCCGACCTGAGCCACTACAGCGAGACCGGCGACGTCAGCGCCCTCGGCGCCCGAAAGGAGTCGCTGGCGCTGCGCGCCGACGGCA
The DNA here is from genome assembly GCA_036009625.1 of Binatia bacterium. Taxonomy (GTDB): domain Bacteria; phylum Desulfobacterota; class Binatia; order DP-6; family DP-6; genus DASYLJ01. Next base: position 49,196 of record DASYLJ010000013.1, on the reverse strand, counting down.
GCGAGTTCGCCATCGAGGTCGCCACCAGCGTGTGCGGCGGCGGCGACCATCCCCTCTTCGTCCTCACGGTGCGCGACATCACGGAGCGCCGGGAGGCCGAGCTGCAGCTCGCCGAGGCGCACGATCGCGCGCTGGCGGCGGCACGGCTCAAAGCCGAGTTCGTCGCCAACATGAGCCACGAGATCCGCACGCCGCTCAACGGCATCATCGGCATGACCGATCTGGCACTCGGTACCCGGCTCACCGCGGAGCAGGACGAGTACCTCGGCGTCGTGCGCTCGTCGGCCGACGCCTTGCTGACCCTCATCAACGACATCCTCGACTTCTCGAAGATCGACGCCGACAAGCTGGACCTCGAGCTGCTGCCGTTCGACGTCACCGAGACGGTGCACGATGCGTTGCGCACGTTGGCGCTGCGCGCGCGCGAGAAGGGCCTGGCACTGCTCGCCGACGTCGCACCCGACCTGCCCGCCCGTGTCGTGGGCGATCCCGCGCGGCTGCGCCAGGTGCTGATCAACCTCCTCGGCAACGCCATCAAGTTCACCGAGCGCGGCGAGGTCGTGCTGCGCGTGACGACCGCGCCGACCGAATCCGGCGCCGCCCTGCTGCAATTCGCCGTCACCGACACCGGCATCGGCATTCCACTCGACAAACAGGCCGACGTCTTCAACGCCTTCGTCCAGGCCGATGGGTCGACCACGCGGCGCTACGGCGGGACCGGCCTGGGCCTCACCATCACCCGCCGTCTGGTCGGGCTGATGCAGGGCCGTCTGTGGCTCGAGAGCGCGCCCGATGTCGGTAGTACCTTCCACGTCGACGTGCCGCTGCCGGTCGAGACGCCGGCGGCCAGCCCGCCCGTCCTCGGCCCCTCGCACGTGCTGGTGGTCGACCCGAACGACACCAGTCGTCGCATCCTGGCGACGGCGATCGCCGCCTGGGGCGCCAGCGCCAGCGTCGCGGCCAACGTCGTGATGGCGCGCGACGCGCTCGAAGCCGCCACGACGCATCGTCGCGTGGATGCCATCCTGCTCGACGCCGACCTGCCGGGCGACGCCGCCGGCGACCTCGCCGCCTGGCTCGCGGCGGACGCGCGTTGGGCGGGGCTGCCGATCGTCGTCCTCGCCGCACCGGGCACGCAGGAGCCGGCGTGGACCGGGTGCACCGTCACCGGCCTCGTACGAAAGCCGATCGCCTCGGCGGCACTCCTGTCGACGCTGCAGACGGCACTCGGAGCGCGCGGCCGCACCGATCCGTCTCCCGTCCGCACGGCGCGCGCAGAAGCGACCACGCGTCGCGCGGGCTGCCACCTGCTCCTCGCCGAGGACAACCCCGTGAATCGCCTCGTCGCCGTGCGCCTCCTCGAGAAGCACGGCTACGCCGTCACGGCGGTCGAGGACGGTGCCGCGGCCGTCGAGGCGGTGGGGCACGGGACGTTCGACCTCGTGCTGATGGACATGCAGATGCCGCGTATGGACGGCCTCGAGGCGACGGCCGTGATCCGCGCCCGCGAACAGGCGACGCAGGCACGGCGCATCCCGATCGTCGCGCTCACCGCCAACGCCATGAAGGGCGACCGCGAGCGCTGCATCGCCGCCGGCATGGACGACTACCTGAGCAAGCCGCTACGCAGCGATCAGCTGCTCGCGACACTGACCGCCCTGCTCCCCGCCGAAGCCGCTGCCTGAGCGGCGCTTGCGGCGTGCGCCCGCATCGCGCATGAGGCGCCGTGCTCGACGTGCGCAGCGTGCTCCTGCTGGTGCTGGCGATCCTGGCCGCGGGATTCGGCATCGTCATCGCGCGCGGCGCGGCACGACGTCGTGCCGGTGATCCCGCGCGCCCGGGGCCGCTGCTGCTCGCCATCGGCTTCGTCACCGACTTCTTCGACACGCTCGGCATCGGCTCGTTCGCGCCGACGACGACCATCTTCCGCCTGACCGGGCTCGTCCCCGATCGCCTCGTTCCGGGCACGCTCAACGCCGGCCATGCGGTCCCGTCGATCGTGCAGGCGCTGATTTTCATCGCCATCGTCGACGTCGAGGCGCCGACGCTCCTCGCCATGCTGCTCGCCGCCGTCACCGGCGGCTGGCTCGGCGCCGGCATGGTGGCGCGCTGGCCGCGCCGTCGCATCCAGGCAGGCATGGGCGTGGCATTGCTGGTGGCGGCGACGTTCATGCTGCTCACCAACCTCGGCTGGCTGCCCGCGGGTGGCGACGCGCTCGGACTCGACGGGCCGCGACTCGTCATAGCCACCGTGGCGAACGGCCTGCTCGGCGCGCTCATGACCCTCGGCATCGGTCTCTATGCGCCGTGCATGATCCTCGTGAGCCTCCTCGGCATGAGCCCGCTCGCCGCCTTCCCGATCATGATGGGCTCCTGCGCGATGCTGATGCCGTTCGCCGGCACGCGGTTCATCGCGGCCGGCGCCTGGGACGTGCGTGCCACCATCGGCCTCACGCTCGGCGGCATCCCCGGCGTACTGGTCGCCGCGTTCGTCGTGCGCTCGCTGCCGCTCGCGGCGGTGCGGTGGCTCGTGGTCGGCGTGGTCGTCTACACCGCGGTCGGTCTGCTGCGCGCGGTAGCCCGGGCCGATACCGACGCCTGAAATGGCGATGGCCACGGGCGCGCGCCCGTGGCCATCCCTTCGGTCACACCAGTCGGGTTACTTGCTCGCGAGCAGGTCGCCCGGATGGCAGTGGTGCGGTGAGAAGAAGTCGCTGCCCGGCACGCAGCGCCACATGCTCGGGTTCGTGAAGCTCGGGGCGAGCCGCACGTTCGACGCCTGCTCGTAGGCGTAGCCGGCAGCGAGGAGCGACCCCTCACCGAAGGCCTTGCCCACGAAGGTGACGCCGATCGGATTGCGTCCCGCGCCTCCCGTGCCGTAGCCGGCGGGAACCGTCAGCACCGGATACCCGGCGCGATCGGCGATGCCCACCAGCGCGTTGCCGCTCGGCACCACGATGACGTCGATGTCGTCGGCGGGATCCTCGGGCGTGCCGTTGTTCAGCAGGCCGTCGATCACGGCCTTGTTCGAGGCCAGACCAGCCGCCTTGTCGGCCTCGTACGTGGCCTCCGTGGCCGGATCGGTGAGGTCGATCGCCGCGGCGTCGAGCAGCTCGCGCTGCTGATACTTGAGCCCCTCCACCGGGTTCGCGACGTTGTAGGCAATGATCTCTTCGAGCGTCGTCGGATCGCCCTTCGGGATCTTGAGCGTGGACAGGTAGGCGTTCAGGTCACGCTCGAACTCGCTCAACACGATGCTCGGCGGGTTCGGGCTGGGCGTGCCGATCGTCTTGACGACGGTCGTGGCACCCAGCGCCTGGATGGCGCTCACCACGTTCGGGTACGGCGCCGTGGTGGATGCGATCACCGCGACGCGCTTGCCGGCGAGCGCCGTCGGCGTCAGGCCCGAGAGATAGTCCGGCAGCGTCGGCGCTCCCGACGTGGCACCGTCGGCCGGGTCTTCACCGGCGATCACCTCGAGTGCGAGGGCGGCGTCGTACACCGTCCGCGTGATCGGCCCCGGCGAGTCCTGCGACTTCGCCACCGGCAGCACACCGTCGCGGCTGACGAGGCCGACGGTGGGCTTCAATCCCACCACGCCGGCGACACCGGCCGGCGCGATGATCTGCGCCGAATCGGTCGAGGTCTCGAGACCGATGGTCAGCGCGGCCAACCCCGCCGCGGTCGCGGCCGCCGAGCCGGCGGACGAGCCCGCCGGCATCTTGTCGGTGTCGGACGGCAGCAGCACCTGGCCGCCGAGCGACGAGTAGCCCTCGGTGAGGTTGGAGTCGAAGATGCCGTTCAGCTCGGTGACGTTCGTCTTGCCGAGGATGATGGCCCCCGCCGCCTCCAGCTTCGCGACCAGCGTCGCGTTCTTCCTCGCCAGCGCCTTCTGCAGGGCGATCGAGCCGCCGGTGGTCGCCACGTCCGCGGCGTCGATGACGTCGGAGAGCAGGACCGGGATGCCATGCAGCGGGCCCTTGATCAGCCCGCGCTTGCGCTGGTTGTCGAGGCGGTTCGCCTCCGACAGCGCCGTCGCCGCCTTCACCATGCGGACGGCCTGGATCGCCGGGCCTTCCGCGTTGCTCATGGCGATGCGCGCGAGGTACGCCTTCGTCAGGTCGTACGACAGCAGCGTGCCGGCCGTCATCCGCGCCTGCAGGCTCTCGACCGATTCGAGCTCGAGCGCGAAGCCGAGGTCCTTCGCGTTCTTGGCCGGCTGGTCGAGGTTGTCGTAGGTCGGGTTGCAGTCGCCGCGCGTGTTGTACGGCGGGCGCGGCGTCGTCTTGGCGCAGCGGTACATGCTCGGGTTCAGCGCCGAGGGCGACTGGCGCAGCTTCGTGCCCTGCTCGATGACGTAGGCGACGCCGATCAGGTTGCGCTCGCTGAGCGCGTTGCCGTGGATCGAGACGCTCACCGCGCGCCGCTGGGTGGCGCTGTAGCCCATCGGGATCGTGATCTGCGGCGTCCCCGCGGTGGCACCGCTCGGCACGTTGCCGAGGATGGCGAGGAAATCGTCGCTCGGATCGCCGGGCGTCTGGTTGTTCATCATGGAGTCGATCGCCAGCCACTGCGCGGCGCGACGGATCGGCATGGCCGCCTGGTACGCGAGCTGGTTCGGGCCGCCGACGGCGACCTCGGCCGCGAGCGCGTTGGCATGGGCGTTGTTGCCGAACTTGAGCGCCTCGTGCTCGTTGAGCAGGTTGTCGGCGACCTCTTCCGCGAGGCTCTTGATCGGCGCCAACGGACCGAGGTTCCGGTAGTAGAGGTTGATGGCGTTGTGCTGCTGGTAGCCACCGGGCAGCGGGGGGACGTCACCGACCGCGATCTGCGGACGCTCCACCATGATGGCGCCCGCGGCTTCGAGGGCGTCATACGCGAGCTTCGCGGGAGAGCCCTCGTCGAAGGTGCCGTTGTAGCCGATGCGCTTGCCGGCGACGAAATTCAGGTCGAGCGCCGAGATGTAGTCCGGCAGCGGCTCCGGCGCCTTCTTGATCGACTGCTCCCAGTTCGCCCCGAAGACCTCGGCGTATCCCGCCTCGTTCTTGAGATCGCGCCCCGCCATCGACTGCAGGTTGATCGCCGCGTTGGCGACGCTGCGATCCATCGGCCCCGCGGTGTCCTGCGACGACGAGATCGGGCCGATGCCGTACGCCGGCACGAGGCCGACCGTGGGCCGGATGCCGACGAGGCTCTCGGCGCCGGACGGGCTGATGATCGAGCCCGACGTCTCGGTGCCGATCGTCAGCATCGACAGTGCCGCGGCGCCAGCCGCGCCGGAGCCGGACGACGAGCCGCTCGGGTTCTGATCGGCGTCGAAGGCGTGGAGCACCTGGCCGGTGAGGTTGGAGAAGCCCGACGGCTGGTTGCCGAAGCTGTTGGCGTACTCCGACAGGCCGAGCTTGCCGAGGATGATGACGCCGCTGGCGCGGAGCTTCTTCACGATGCCGGAGTCGTCCTCCGGGAACGAGTTGCGCAGCGAGTAGTTGCCGTTCGACGTGTACATGCCCTTGACGTCGATCAGGTCCTTCACGAGCACCGGCAGGCCGTGCGCCGGACCGCGGACGACGCCCTTGGCGCGCTCCTTGTCCAGCTTGGCGGCATCCTTCAGCGCGTCCTTGTTGAGCTGGGTGACGGCGTTGAGCCCGGGACCACGCTTGTTGAGCGCCTCGATGCGGTCGATGTACGCCTGGACGAGCCTGACCGAGGTGAGCTTGCCCGCCGCCATCATCTGCTCGGCCGTCTGTGCGTCGAGCGTCTCGAGATCGAGCGTCTGCGCCACCGCCGGTGACGCGCCGAGGGCCGCTACGCACGCCGCGCCCACCCACAGCCGTCGCATGACCGTCGGAGCGTCCATGCGCAGCTTCTTCTTCTTGCGTGTGCCGAGCTCGTCCGTTCGGCACATGGAACTACCCCCGCGACAATCTGCCGCCATATTCGCCTCCACCTTCTGTTTCGAAACGCTAGAATTCTGTGTCGAGGATCTCGCTCGAGGTCAGGACGCCGGGTTGCAAGGCGTGTGCCGCGGCGAGGTACGCCGCGGCACACGAAATTCGACGTGGTGGTGCGATCTGCTCGCAGTGCGGACACGCTGCTGCCGACAAAGGCAGCACGGCGCACGCGATCGTCGACGCCGACGCTCAGGCGCGTCGCAGCAGACGGGCCAGCGCGCCGTAGCCCGGCACGCGATGCAGGTAGCCGCGCACGCGGACGGCGAGCGACTGCTCGAAGTCCGTAACGACCCGCTCGAGCGCCGCCCGTCCGTCGAGCGCCTCCGCAAGCCGCGCCTGCAGCCCGTCACGCTCGGCGACGAGCAGCACCATGGATCGATCCGCCTCGTGGACGTCGTGGCGCAGGCGATCGCGCTCGATGTCGGCGCGTCCGTCGCGTGGCGGCATGAGCTCCATGACGCTCGACACCATCGCGACCAGCACCTCGCGGTGGTCGGCCGGGGGCGCGGCCATGGCCTCCCGATACCAGCCGACGAGGGCATCGACGCGGGCACGGCGCGCGTTCGCGCGCACCTGCCGCGAGACCGCCGTGGCGTCGGCGGCGTCGTAGCGTGCGATCTCGCGCAAGAGTGCCTCGACGCTCAACGGCGTCGGCAGCGCCGCGAAGTCCCGCGTCGACAACGACGCCAGGTCGACGAGCCCGCCGATCCCGGCCCGCCCACAGATGATCACCGCGGCCCGCAGCGAGCGCCGTCACGGCGGCGCGGCCCGATGCGAAGACGAGGTCGGCGGGCTCGCCGTCGAGGACGAGGCCCGCACGCGCGCAGGCGTCGCGAACGACGGGCAGCACGTCGTGCTCCCCGATCTGCCGACCCGCCACTCGCGCCCGCTCGGGGTGCTGTGGCAACGGACCACGCGCGGGAGTGGCGTCGAGCGTCGGGGGAAGGACACGGATGCGGGACGACGGGACGCCGCGCTCGCGCACGAGGCGTTCGGCCGTCGCCTCGTCGTCCACGACGCGGACGATCGCGCGCGGGCCCACGAGCGACGACGCGTCGCCGACGGCCAGCGCCGGCACACCGGCACATGACAGCATCGCCACGAGCAGCGTCGCCGGGTCGTGGCCCTGCACCACGTCCGGCGCATCGCCGATGCGGGTGAGGTCATCCACCACATCGATACCGTGGCGTCGGAACGCCTCACCCCCTTCGCCGGGACACGGCGCGAACACGACGGCCACGTGTCCGCGCTCGACCAGGCCAGCAGCCGTCTCGGCGACGAGCGGGTCTTGGAGGTCGCGACTCGTCAGCAGGGCGCGAAGTCGTTTCACGGCTCAGGTCCGATACGCCGCGGCGGCGTCGTGCTCGACGCCATCCGGGAGCGGTTCCAAGTCGGTCGTCGCGCCACGCGCGTTCAGGGCGCGACGGATGAGCAGGTCGCAGAACCCCGGATTCGTGGGCAGCACGGGGCCGTGCAGATAGGTCCCGAAGACGTCGCCACGGAATGCGCCCTCGGTGCCCTCGTCGTCCCCGTTGCCGTGGCCGCGCACGACGCGACCGAGCGGCCGGGTCTCGGGATCGCCACCCAGGCGCGTCCGTCCGCCGTGGTTCTCGAAGCCGACGAGCGTCGCCGGCAGCTCGAGCGCCGGATGCGGGTCGACGACGATCTTGCCGGTGCATCGCTCCGCCCCCGCCGCGGTGACGACGTCGAGCAGGCCGAGGCCGTCGAGAACGCTGCCGTCGGATTGGACGATGCGGTGACCGAGGAACTGGTAGCCGGCGCAGACGCCGAGCACGACGGCGCCGTCGTCGACGAGGGCTTCGAGCCCGTCCCGATGCTGCTGCAGTGCCGGCGCGACGACGGTCTGCGAACGGTCCTGGCCACCGCCGATGAACACCACGTCGGCCCGCCGCGGCAGACGGTCGCCGGGATCGACCGGCCACAGCACGGTGTCGATGCCCCGCCACCGGCAGCGCATCCGGAGTGCCAGCAGATTGCCGCCGTCGCCGTACGTGTTCAGGTGGCGGGGATACATCCAGAGGAGGGTGATCACACCGGGAAGAGCGCCTTTCGGATGACGTCGAAGAGATCCAGCATCGCGGTGTAGTTGAGGATCACGTACAGCGGCTGCTCCGTCGGGCAGGTTGCGAGCGCGCCCTCGAATGCCGCGGCGTGACTGGTCGCCACGGCGACCGGACGGATGCCGGCGTACTTGAGCCGCAGGCGCAACGCTTCGGCGCGCAGCCCACCGGCCGACACCCGGTCCCGCTCGAAGCGCTCGACCTCGCAGTCCCAGATCCACGACACGTCGCCACCGTCGACGCGACGGTCGTTCAGGAGGAACAACACATGCTTCTCGCCCGGCTCGGCCGTGATGGCATTCGCCATCGCCTCGAATCCCGCAGGGTTCTTCACCAGCCCGAGGAAGACCCGATGCGGCCCCCAGGTGATCCATTCGGAGCGGGCCGGCATGGGTCCCGAAGCCGCCGCGATGGCAGCGGCGCTGGCCGGCGCCACGCCGAGCACCGAGGCCGCGGCGACGGCGCCGAGCAAGCTGTAGGCGCCGTGGACCCCGACGAGCGACGAGCGCACCACGCTCCCGACGTCGAGCGTGATGCCGCGACATCCATCGATCTCGAGTCGCGTGCTGGCGACATCGAGCGACGGGCGCGCGAGGCCGCAGCCGTCACAGCGCCAGCGTCCGAGGTGCGACACGAAGCAGGCGTCGAACACGAGAGTGGCACCGCACTGCGGGCAGAGCACGGCATCGGCATGCCGCCCCGGCGCGCCGCGCTGCACGACGTCGAGCCCGAAGAACACCGTCCGCCGTTCCGACCCCAGCGCGAGCGCCGCGACCGTCGGATCGTCGGCGTTGGCGACGACGACGCCGTCGGGCGGCAGCAGCGCCATGGCCGCACGCAGCGTCTCGGCCACACGATCGATCTCGCCGTAGCGGTCGAGCTGGTCGCGGAACAGATTGGTCACGACGAAGACGCCGGGCCGCGCTGGCGGCATGAGCTTCGGCACCGTGCCCTCGTCGACCTCGAGCACCGCCGGGCGCGCACCGGGATCGCCGGCTGCGCGCAGCACGTCCTCGATCCCACCGACGAGGTTCGCCCCGTCGCGATTGCGGATGGGATCGGCGCCGGTGGCGGCGAGAATCTGTCCGAGGAGGTGCGCCGTCGTGCTCTTGCCGTTCGTGCCCGTGACGAACACCAACGTCTCGATCGACGCGAGCAGCGCGGCCAGGCTCATCGGTGCGCGACCGGTAGCCGGCCGGCGCATCGCCGTCAACGCGCCGCGAGCCGGAGTATCTTGCCGCTGCGCCGATCGGTGAGGAGATACACGTGGCCGTCGGGTCCCTGCACGACGTCGCGGATGCGTGTGTCGAGCTCGCCGTCGCGATAGCGCTCCTCGAGCGCGACGCGATCGTTCTCGAGCACGAGCCGCACGAGCCCACCCGGCGTGAGCGAGCCCACCAGGAGGTGGCCGTGCCACTCTGGGAACGCCGTCCCGGTGTAGAACGTCGCCCCCGACGGCGCGATGACGGGATCCCAATAGTAGACGGGTTGCTCCATGCCGGGCTTCTCGGTGGCGTCGCTCACGCGCGTCCCGTCGTAGTTGACGCCGTAGGAGATGACCGGCCAGCCGTAGTTCCGCCCGGCCTCGGGATGGTTCAGCTCGTCGCCACCCTCGGGTCCATGCTCGACGGTCCACAGCCGATTCGTCCCCGGCTGCAACGCCGCCGCCTGCACGTTGCGATGCCCCGACGACCAGATCGCGGGCGCCGCCGGCGGCTTGCCAGCGAACGGGTTGTCCCGCGGCACCACGCCGTCGGCTCCGATGCGCACGACCTTGCCGAGCGTCGACGACATGACCTGCGCCTGATCGCGATGGTCGAAGCGCTCGCCGACCGTGACGAAGAGCGATCCGTCGGGACGGAACACCAGGCGCGAGCCGAAGTGGTTCGGCCCCTCGACGACGGGCTCCTGGCGCCAGATCACCGTCGTCTCGTCGAGGCCCGCGGCGCCGAGCCGGCCGCGCGCCACCGCCGTCGCTGCGCCCCCGTCGCGCGGCTCCGCGAACGACAGGTAGACGTAGCGATCGTCGGCGAACGTCGGCGACACCGCGACGTCGAGCAGGCCGCCCTGCCCCTCGTCGAAGACCGTTGGCACACCGGTCAGCGGTGCGGAGAGCGTGCCGTCGGCGGCGACACGACGCAGCCGTCCGGGCCGTTCGGTCACGAGCATCGTGCCGTCGGGCAGGAAGGCCAGACCCCAGGGATGCTCGAGCCCGTCGGCCACGACGCTGACCGTTCCCGGGAAGGCCCGTGCCTCCGGCGTCGGCGAGCGCGGCGCGGGGCCCGTCGGATGCGGGGCGGAGTCTGCGCAGGCGGCGATCACGACGGCGAGGATGGCGAGACGCAAGGGCATGGCTCCGTTGTGCCCGAGCCCCGGGAGACGCGGAAGCCGTCAATCGAGGAGACGCTGCAGCAGCACCAGGTCGACCCACCGGCCGTACTTCCGTCCCACCTGCGGCATGCGCGCCACCTCCTGGAAGCCGCGCGCGACGTGGAAGCGCAGCGATCCCGCGTTGCCACCGTCGACGCCGGCCACCATGACGTGGATTCCGGCGGCCCGCGCCCTCTCCACCAGCGCGTCGAGCAGCACCGTGCCGAGGCCGCCGCCACGCCGATCGGAGCGGATGTGGATCGAGTGCTCGACGGTGGTGCGGTAGCCCGACAGGGCACGGAAGTCGCCGTAGGACGCGAAGCCGAGCACGCCATCGTCGTCGTCCACCGCCACCAGCACCGGAAAGCCGCGCCGCGTGCGCTCGGCGAACCACGTTGCGCGCTCGGCGGGCGTTTCCGGGTCGTCGCGCCAGATGGCGGCCGACGACACCAGCACGTCGTTCAGGATGGCGAGGATGGCGGGCAGGTCGGCGGCGGTCGCGTCGCGAATCGTCATCGCGAGCCCGCCCGCCATGCCAGCCCCGCGAGCACGGTGTCGAGGCCATAGGCGAAGTGCACGTCGGTGCGCGCGACGCGATACTCGGCGAGATGCGCCTGCAGCCGCCCGACGTCCGACGATCGATGCAGCGCGCCCACCCGCCGTCGCAGCGTGCCCGCCTGACGGATCGACTCTTCCAGCTCCACCCGCGTCAGGACGTAGGTGAAGACCAGGTTGGCGGCGGCGACCATATCGTGGCCGTCGAACCCGGCCGCCTCGGCCACCTCGAGCAACCGCTCCACGGTATGGAGCAGTGCCGGGACCTCGAACCAGTGGCCGATGGCGAACTGCGCGAAGCCCGGATGCCGCCGCAGATGCGCGCGCGACATCGTGGCCCAGCGCCGGAAGCGATCGTCCCAGGCGCCGTCGCGCGGCACGTCGACGAGTACGGACGCGATCCGCTCGGCGACGTCGGCGATCACCGTCGCGCCATCGGGGACGTGACGGTAGATCGCCATCGGCGTGACCCCGAGCCGCCCCGCCACCGTCCGCACCCCGACCGCGCGCATGCCGGCCGCGCGGGCCACCGCCACCCCGGCGGTGACGACGCGATCGCGGGAGAGCGCGACGACGGCCATGCGTCGCGTATACGCCCGTATACTGCGCTCAGGCAACCCCGGCGCGTGTTCCCGGCGACGGCATGCGGGACGCCAGCACGATCAGCCCGCCGACCAGGCCGTTCAGGATGCCGACGGCGAGCCAGAGGACGCTCCACGCCAGCGCCGACTCGGCCGCGACGCCCGCCGGCCCGAGCATCCAGAGGTACGTCGCCTCGCGCGTGCCCAGTCCGGCGAACGTGATCGGCAGCGTCCCGCCGAGCACGACGAGCGGATGGTAGACGGCGACGTGCGCCAGCGGCACGTGCACGCCGATCGAGGATGCCAGCAGCGCCTGGCTCGCGATCTGCAATCCGACGATGACGGCGGAGACGACGGACGTCGCCGCCAGCAGACGCGGCGCACGGATGGCGTCACCGAGCGCGCGTCGGATCGGATGCTCCGGGCGCACCCAGCGCGCTCCCCCGACGACGAGCACGCCGCCGAGCACGGCCGTCGTGCCGAAGGCGCCGACCGCTCGTGCGACCCCCGGCGGCAGCACGACGGTGACGACCAGCAGCGCCGCCACGGCGCCGACCGCGCCAAGGACGACGAGGCCCTGCAGCCGATCGAACAGCACCACCGACACCGCCCGGGCGACGTTCGGTGTCTCGCGCCCGAGATACAGCACGCGGCAGGCGTCGTTGCCGAGCGTCGTCGGCGCGACGAGACCGAAGAACGCGCCGGCCGCGTGGATCTGCACCACGCGCTCGAGCGGCACCGCGTAGCCCGCACCGCGCGCGAGCATCGCCAGCCGCAACGCGCTGGCACCCTGGCTGGCCAGGTATGCCGCGAGCGCCGCCATGAAGAGCGCCGGATCGGCGGCGATCGCTTGGCGGAGCACCGCCAGCGGATGCACGCGCCACGCCACCGCGACGACGAGGATGAGCCCGACGCCGAGACCGAGCCACCATCGCCGCGTCCGTGCCGACGTGGCGGTGATCGTGTGCGCTCCATTCACGCGTCGCTCCCCCCGACGTCATCGGCTACCACGCGACGGCGGCGCAGCAATCCCAAATCGGAGATTGCCACCCTTTGGGGACGGGCTACTAGAAAGGCCGTGGGACCTCTGGTTGCGACGGCCCCCGCGCAGGCGCTGCCCATCGCCCGCCGCCGTGCGGTGACGTTGGGCGCGTTGCTCGGGTTGCTCGTCCTCGCCGCGGTGGCGATCGAGACGCCGCGGTACGTCAGCTGGTACCTGGCGGTGGATCAGTTCGGCTACCTGACGCTGGCCAGCGATCTCGCGCACGGCCGTTTCTTCCACGCGTGGGGACCGATCGACGCGCTCGCCGGCGTCCTCACCGCACCGGTGGACGTCCTCGTCCAGACCTGGGTCTTCGACGGCGCGCGGCTCTACTCACGGTATGCGCCCGGCTACCCGCTCCTCCTGGCGGCGGCGATGCGGCTCTTCGGCATGCACGGCGCGATCTACCTGAACGTCGTCGTTTTGATGGGGCTCCTCGGCGTGCTCCTGCTGCTCGGCCGGCGTCTCCTCGGCGATTCGATCCTGGCCGTGATCGCCACCGCGCTCGTCCTCGTCTGTCCGACCTGGGTCGCGATGTGGGCCCGCAGCCCGCTGCGCGATCTGCCCGCGCACCTGGCGGCGCTCACGGGCGTGGCCCTCGCCATCTGGGCCGCCGACACGCAGCCCCCGGGCCGCACGCGCTGGGTGCTCGCCGGAGGCGCCCTCGGCTACGCCGTCACGATCCGTCCCGACGCCGTGCTCTGGCTGCCGGCGGCGGCGCTCGCCGTCGGTGTCGTCTGGTGGCAGCGCGGTCGGCCGTCCACCGGCATCGCGCGACCACTCGCCGCCGCGGCACTCGGGGGGCTGCTCGGCCTCGCACCGCTGCTCGCCTACAACACCGCCGTCAGCGGCAATCCGTTGCGCGCGGTGCAGTCGGTCGAGGCGCGCGACTTCTTCGATGCCGACGCGACGCCCGACCGCAGCGGCGGCCCGTACCGTGGCACCACCGCGGAAGCGGTGTCGGGCGGTGGGCTACGGCTCGGCAACCTGCCCGTCACGCTGCCCGCGAACCTGCAGGCGTTGCGACGCGCGTGGGGTGACGTCCTCCTCCTGCTCGCGCTCGCCGGTGCCGTGGTGACGATGCGCACGCGCCCGCTGCTCGCCGTCGTCACCGTGCCGTATGCGATCCTCGGCCTGCTGTTCTTCAGCTGCTGGGTGCACGCCGATCCGCGCTACCTCGCCGGCGTGATGCTCGTGATGGCGCTGCTCGCGGCGGCCGGGCTACGCGCCGCACTCGGCGGGCTCGCCGATCTGGTGACACGCGCGGGACGCATCGCGGCGCTGCCGCTGGCAGCGCTGTTGGCGGCGGTGCTCGCGTGGCCGCAGGCCGCCGGTGGAATGCTGTGGGGCGACGCACCGGGCGCGCCGCGGCTGCTCGTGGCGATCGTGCTGGTCGGCGCGGCGCTGTGGAGCCTCACGCCGGCCCACTGGCGACGCGGAACGCTCGACGGTGGGCTCATCACCGCGCTCGCGATGACGCTGACGGTCCTGCTCCTCGGCCGCGCTCTGGTGTGGACCGGCGAACCTGCGCTCTTCCAGGAGGAGACGATGCTGCACGCGCGTCGCACCCTGGCCGCGGCGATCGAGCCCGGGGGCGTCGTCATCAGCGTCGAGGACATCGGACGCCCGGTGGAGAACATCGAGTACTGGAGCGACGGAACGCACGCGCTCTATCTCACCGATTTGGCGCGCTGGCACCTCTCGATCGCCGACGTCGCGCGCGCGATGGCCGGCGCCGGTCGGGCGACGTATCTGCTCCTGCCGCCGCATCCGACCGTCGACGCGCTCGTCCGCGGGCTCGACACGGAGGGCGTCCACGTCGACCTCGTGCGCGCCATCGCGCCGACCGACGCGCTCGGTTGGTTCGTCGGTGCGCGCGGCCATCGCGGCGTGCCGCTGAACCTCTACCGGCTGCGGCCGGCCTGACACCGTCAGCGGACGACGTACTCGAACGTCGACGGCAAGCCGCGTCGCAGCACCTGCACCGTGACCTGCGAGCGGCTGCCGAGCGCGTCGAAGAGCGCGGTGCCGTCGTCGATCACGACCACGCCGTCGACCGTCATCACGACATCGCCCGTCCGCAGGCCCATCTGTTCGAAGAGCGAGCGACGCCGGACGCGCCGGACGCGCACCAGGGCATGTCCCTCCCACCCCGGCCCCGGATCACCCGGTGGCTGCTCGAGGTCGCGCGCGAGACGCCCGCGCCGCCGGAGGGCACGTCGCACCGCGGCGGCGTCGAGCGTGATCGTGCTGGTGGGCAGTGCCGCGGCGATCGTCGTGGACGTCGGTGCGGGAGCCGGCGCGGCTGCGGCGACGGTCGTCGACGTCACCGCCGGCGGTGCCAGCGTCAGACCGAGCCGCGTCAGCTCGGCGTCGACGACCGCGCGCAGCGCCTCGTACGTCTGCGGGCCGCGCAGGTAGCGTCCGTTGACGAACATCGTCGGGACCACCGTGACCCCGAGTCGCGCGGCGTCGGCGGCGTCGGCCGCCACCTCGGCACGCATCTCGCGGCCGTCGAGGCAGCGCGCGAACGCGGGTACGTCGAGGCCGACGCGGGCGGCGTGCCGATCGAGCGCCGACCGTGCCAGCGCATCCTGCTCCTGCAGCAGGACGTCATGGTAGGGCCAGTACGCACCCTGCGCGCCGGCGCACTCCGCCGCCTCGGCGGCGAGCTCGGCGTCGCGATGCATGCTCAGCGGAAGATCGCGCACGACGAGGCGTACCTGGGTCGGCAGCTCGGCGAGGAGCCTGGCCATCACTGGCTGCATACGCGCGCAGTACGGGCTCTGGTAGTCGACGTACTCGACGATGGTGACGGGCGCATCCGCCGCCCCGCGCACGGCGTCGTCGTCGGCGGACACCGCCAGCACCGGCGCCTCGGGCGCCCCCAGCAGCACCTCGACGTGGGCCTGCGCGAGCGCTTCCTCGACGGCGGCATCGCCCCCGTGTCGCCGGACCCACTCGGCAATCGACACGCCGTCGGCCGCGGCGAGGGGCCCGACCACGCGCCCCACGAGGACGTCACGCAGGCGTGCGGCACGCAGATCGAAACGCGCCCGATCGAGATCGTGGAGCGGCAGGCGGATCGACTCGTCGAGCTCGGCCGCGGTGATCGGGACGTCGCCGATGCGCGCGACGACGTCCGGCGACGGCGGCGCTGGCGGCCGCCGTGCCGGCTCGTCGGGTGCGGCGCACCCGACGAGCAGGATCAGCGCCCCCGCGATCGCCCGCGAGCCCCGGATCACCGCGTCAGGGACGATCCGGGTTGAGGGTCCAGACCCCTTCCGCGATCTTGTTCTGCCCCGCGATGCTGGGATGGAAGCAGTCGGCTGCGTCGATGTCGCCAGCGAGGAACGGCGTGGTGCCGACCGACGGCGTCGACTCGTCGACGTAGTCGACGACGACCTCGATGCCGCGCGGGTTCTGGCCCGTGCTGTTGGCCTCGTACGCCAGCGCCTCTTCGCGCAGGATCTCGTTGTAGCGCTGCTGGCGCTCGGCGACGCCGGCCTTGCGCGTGGGGTAGTCCTCACCGTTCTGCGTCCCGCCGTTGGTGACGATGCGGCAGATGCTGAACGTGCTCCACTGCGTGTTGCACGTCGTCCCGGGCTTCGTCAGCCCGACGTCGCGCAGCTCGTGCACGCGCGGGATGCTCAGCAGGAACACGGTCGAGCCCAGCGGCAGGCTCTGCACCAGCGGGGCGAGCCCCGCACGCACCGCGGTTCGCCACTGCACGTCGGTGAGGACGGGGTTGCCGCAGTTGGCCGGGTTGACGCAGTCGCGGTTGCAGATGTCGTTGCCGCCGAGCAGCACCTCGACGTGATCCGGCACCGGCACCTGCGTCAGGATGCGGCCCGCCTGCGCCGCGAAGTTGTCCGAGCCGCCGCGCATCTCGGCGCCCGAGACCGACTGCCGCTGCGACTGCACGGCCGAGTCGATCGCCAGGTAGCGCTTGTGGACGCTGTTCACCGCGGCGTTGGTGCCGTTGAACCAGCTGTACTGCGGCTTGTCGGCCGCCAGCAGACAGAGCGCGCCGCCGAAACCGCCCGACGTGCAGTCGGCCGCGAAGCCCTGCGAGATGCTGTCGCCGGCGACGGTGATCTTCGCCGGTGGCGGCGCGCAGTCACACGTCGCCGTGCACGCACCGAGGCAGGCGACGTTGTCGTCGCCGTCGCAAGCCTCGAAACCCTCGCGGATACCGTTGCCGCAACCCACGACCGGCCCGGTCGTCGAGCTGGTCGACGTCGTCGACGTGGTGGTCGTCGAGCTGCTGCTGCTCGTGCTGCTGGACGTCGAGGAGGTGGTGGTGGTCGACTCCGTCGTCGTCGTGGTGCTCGACGTGGTCGTGGTCGTCGGCGGCTCGGTGCTGGTGGTCGTGCTCGTCGACGACGTCGACGTCGTCGTGGTGGACTCGGTGGTGGTCGTGGTGCTGCTGCTCGACGTCGTGGACGACGTCGTCGTGGACTCGGTGGTGGTCGTGGTGCTCGTCGTCGACGTGGTGGTGGTCGACTCGGACGTCGAGGTCGTGCTCGTCACCGACGTCGAGGTCGTCGACAGCTCGGTGGTGTTGGTCGTCGAGCTCGTACTCGTGACCGACGTCGAGGTCGTCGACGGCTCGCTGGTGTTGGTCGTCGACGTCGTGACGGTCGTCGTCGTCGTGCTGCTCACCGGGCCGGGGCAGATGCCCTCCGACTGCGGCTTCGACGCCTTGAAGAGCTTGGTGCCGCCGTTGTGGACGGCGCTGTCGCTGCCGAACTGGACGCTGTAGCGGTCGCCGCCGCCGAGCTGCAGGGCGACGCAGGCATCGGTGCCGGGGTTCGGCGGCACGACGTCGATGGCGCCGTTCCTGCCGTCGATCACCGCCTTCACCTGGAAGACGCCGTTCGGCTGGCGCTTGATCAGCAGCTGCTTCACCGGGCCGTGCTCACCGCGCGGGTCCTTGTACTGGAAGCCCGTCGTGCCGGTGGCCGTCCAGAAGGGCTTGCCGGACGCGTTGGTGCCCTGCGCCAGCGCGAAGGTCTGGGTGCTCGGCGCGGTGCCGTTCAGCTGCAGCTCGAGCAGGGCGCCGCCGGCACTGCCCGCGACGGTGGGATCGCCCACGAGGGTGTTCGGCGACGACGTCTCCTTCGCGGTCCCGACGATCTTGCGCTTGGCGT
This sequence comes from Binatia bacterium, assembly GCA_036009625.1. Lineage (GTDB taxonomy): Bacteria > Desulfobacterota > Binatia > DP-6 > DP-6 > DASYLJ01. The sequence continues at coordinate 31,463 of DASYLJ010000013.1, read as the reverse complement.
TGGCGCCGGTCGGGTTCTTCACCGTCAGGACGGAGCCGCGAATGGCCTGGTCGGCCGCCCCCGACATGCCCGACACGAGCAACAGGATGCCCACACTCAGCGCGATCGTCTTCATGTCCCCCCCGATGCACGCCCAGATGCCCGTGCCGGAGGAGGCCGTACCGCCCGGCTCCACGGACTGTCAAGGAGAACCCGATGCCTGACATCGACGAAGGGGTCGGGATAAGGTCGCGACGTGAGGACGGTCCTCCGCCGCAGCGGACGCTGGATGCTGTGGACGCTCTCCGCCGTCGCATCGGTTGCCGCCATCCTGACGGCGATCCTGCTGGTGTCGGTCGATCGCCTGCCCGCCCTGCTCTCCGCGCTCGTGGTCCACTTCATGCCCGCCTTCGAGCTCGAGCTCGGCGACGCACGCCTGCACGGACTGTCGGCACTGGACCTCGACCACGTGGTGGTGCGTCCGCGGGGCGAGGCCACGCCCATCTTCACGGCCGATCGCCTCGAGCTGCGCTTCTCGCCGAACGGCCTGCGGCGGGCCCATCTCGACGAGGTGCGGCTGACGGCTCCCCTGATCGACGTGCCCACGACGCTGCCGGATCTCGGCGGCGACGGCGGCGGCGGCGAGCCCACGGCGTGGTCCGTCGGCCATCTCGTGGCGACGGGAGGACGACTCCGGCTGGCGCCGTCGGCCGAGCGGCCCGGCGTCGTGGCCGAGATCGCGCTCGACCTGCGGCAGCTCGGCACCGCGCCCGAGGTGGCGCAGCGCCGCCAACGCGTCCGGCTGCGTCGTCTCGCGGTGGCGTATCCCGAGCAGCCACCCATGCTCGCCGCCGACGCCGCCATCGCGCGCTTCACCATGGCCGATCTGCTCGAGCACCAACGCCTCGACGAGCTGCGCGTCGTCACGCCGGTCGTCACGGTGCCCGAGACGCTCCCCGTCGCCGCGGCGGCGAGCGGAGACTCCACCCCGACGCCGTGGACGCTCGGTCGTCTCGTCATCCGCGACGGGCGCGTCGACGCGCCGGCGACGTCGACACGGCCGGGTGCCCGGCTCGGCTTCCAGCTCGACCTGCGCGAGCTCGGCCTTGGCGCCGAGCAGGCGAAGCGCATGCAGCGCGTCCGGCTGCACGACCTGGCGCTGACGCTCGCCGCCGCGAAGCCGCCGTCGGTGGTGCTCGATGCGGCACGCGTGGACTTCACGCTGGGCGACGTCCTCGACGCGCGTCGCGTCGCGCGCGTGCGCATCGAGCGCGGCACCGCGGTGCTCGACGAGGCGCTGCGCACGTGGCTCGCCGGCGAGCGCGGCGGTAGCGGCGGCGGCGCGCCCGCCGCCGAATGGCGCCTCGGGCGACTCGACGTCCTCGATCTCGGCGTCCGCCTGGGCGATCTCGGCACCGACGTTCCCGACGTCACCCTGCTGATCCGTACCGTCCTGCGCGACCTCCCGCTCGGCCCCGCCGGCCTGGCCGAGGCGCGCGAGCCGCAGCGCATCGAGCTCGCCGACCTGACCCTCTACTCGCCGCTCGACCCATTCCGCCGCGTCGTTCGCATCGCGAGCATCTTCGTGGAATTCAGTCTGGCGGACCTCGTGCGCGAACGGATCGAAGCCATCACGCTGGTGTCACCAACCATCTACCTCGGCGAGGATCTCATCTGGTACATGAACGCCCAGCGGGCTGACGACGCGAGCGACGGTGCCCCGCCGTCGCCGTGGACCATTCGCCGGTTCGCGGCCGAGCTCGGGCGTGTGGTCATCACCTTCGAGGGCGCCGACCGCGTCCAGCTCCCGATCGCGTTCCACACCACGGCGCACGACGTGAAGCTCGACGACCTCACCAGCCTGCGGCTCGCCGCCGACCTCCAGGTGCCGAAGCAGAGCTATCGCTTCCCCGGTTTCGACGTCGACCTGGTCGACGTCGAGGGCACGCTGCGCTTCGACTATCCGCCGGGCCGCGACAGCGACAACGTCGTCAACGTGCTGCGCGCCGGCGAGATCCGCTGGGGCGACTATCGCATCGGCGACGCCTGGCTGTCGGTCACGTTCGACCAGACCGGCATCAACGGCAAGCTCGGTGGCGCGGCCTACGGCGGCTACACCGACGCCGGCCTGAGCGTCCCCTTCTCGGCCGGCACGCGCAGCGCCTGGATCGCCGGCGAGCGTCTCGATCTGGCGCCGTTCACGACCCAGGTATCGAGCGGGCGCGCCGTCATGACGGGACACGCCACCTTCGAAGGCGCGCTGACGCTGGACGGCACGCGGCTCGACACCGCGTCCGGCACGCTGACGCTGCTCGGTCCCGGCGAGCTCGACTTCCCGGACCTCGACACGGTGGCGGACACGCTCGGCCCAGACGCGCCGTCGTGGCAACGCGACCTCGCGCGCATCGCGGCCCAGGTGTTCCAGGACTGGCCGTGGACGAGCGGCGACGGCACGCTCGCGATGGCCGACTACCGCGGCACCGCCACTCTCGCCGTCACCGGTGACCGCGGCACCCGGCGCATCGAGGCCCACCTGTACGACGACGTGCCGGTGGTCGCCGAGGCGACGACGCCATGATGCGCTGGCTGGCGCTCCTGCTCGTCGTCGCCGGCTGCGCGCCGTCGATCAACCTGTCCACGCAGAAACCGCTCGAGGTCGACGTCACGCTGCGCGTCGACATCTACAACCATCGCGTGCCCGACGACGCCGCAACCGCCACCGGCACGCCCGGCGGCGACGCCGAAGCGGAACGTCGCAAGCGCATGAGCGAAATCCAGTCGCTCAAGAACTCCCGCCTCATCGGCGAGACGCATCTCGGGCTGCTCACGGTGCGCGAGCGGCCGACCGGTCGCTACGGCGATTACGTCGTCGCCACCGTCGAGGCCGAGAACGCCGACCGCACCGAGCTGATGCGCGCCATGGCGGCCGAGCGCCGCCGCCCGCTGGCGGAGATCGAAGCCGAGCAGGCAAAACTGTGGCGCGAGCGCGCGTTCCCCGGCGAGTGGGTCGAGGAGCAGAGTGCCGACGGGACGTGGCAGTGGGTTCAGGCACGACCCGACGGCGAGGCGCCAGACGTCGTCGTCCCATCGCCATGAGCCGGCGCCTCGACGCCCTGATCGCGATCGCGATCGCCGCCGTCTGCGCCGCGCTCTACCTCGTCACCCTCGCGCCGGGCCTGCCGTATCCGTCCGGCGACAGCCACGAGCTGACGACGGCCGCCGCCACACTCGGCATCGCGCATCGCACCGGCTATCCGCTCTACACCTGGCTCGGGTTCCTGTTCGCGCACCTGCTCCCCGTTGGCGACGTCGACTACCGCGTCAACGCCATGTCGGCTCTGCTCGGCGCCGCCGGCGTCGGCGGCATCTATGTGCTGGCGCGGCAGCTCGACCTGCGCCCGCTCGCCGCCGCGTTCGCCGCCCTGCTCTTCGGGCTCGCGAGGACGTTCTGGTCGCAGACCGTCATCGCCGAGGTCTACGCCGTGAACCTGTGCGTGCTGACGGTGGTTCTGAATCTGCTGGTGGCGTGGTCACGCCGCGGCTCGGCGCGGCTCCTGGTGGGGTTCGCGCTCGTGTTCGGCCTGTCGTCGGGGACGCACATGTCGAACCTGTCACTGGCTCCCGCCTACAGCCTCTTCATCCTGCTCACCGACTGGCGCGTCCTCCGCCGTCCGCGTCTGATCCTGGCGATGCTCGTCGCCTTCCTCGTCGGGCTGGCGCAGTTCGCATGGCTCCCGCTCCGCGCCGCCACCGTGCGTTTCCCGAACCCGACGCCCGACACCGTAGCGGGCTTCCTCGCCTACACGGTGGGCGCGTTCGCGGAGAGCCGCTTCGCCTTCGCACTGAGCGCGCTCCCGGAACGTCTCGCGCTCTACCTCTCCTTCCTGTCCGCGAACTTCACGCCACTCGGCATCGCCGTCGGCCTGCTCGGCATGTGGGTCCTGCTGGCACGACATCCCGTGCGCTTCTGGCTGCTGTGCGCCAGCTTCGTCACCAACCTCGTCGTGTCGTCGCAGCTCGCGGTCTTCGGCATCGACGTCCACTTCATCGCGGGCTACGTGCCGTGGGTGCTCTTCGTCGGCTTCGGCGTCGAGGCCGTCGGCGCGACGATCCGCCGCCTGGTTCCGAGCGTATCGCCCGCGTTGCGCACCACCACCGGCGCGCTCGTCCTCGCCGGCGCACTCCTCGTCGTCGGCCGCACGGGCTTCGCCGCCAACGATCGCCGCACCGACACCGCCGAGGCCGACTTCCAGCGCGACGTGTTCGCGATGCTGCCACCCGACAGCCAGCTCGTCGGCGCGGCCGGCGACTTCGCGCAGAACCTGGTGTACTCCCATCGTGTCCTCGGTCTCCGCCCCGACGTCGCCTTGATCGACACGCACGACGGGGTCCCGACGCGGCCGGCGGCACCGCGGTTCACGACGGCCACGACCATCGACGGGCACCTCACCGGTGCCGCACGCTGGAGCGTGGCACCGAAGGCGCTCCCCGACGGCGCCTGGTTCATCCCGATCCTGGCCGGCGCGCGTCACGACCTGGTGCTCTGGCGCGTCGACACGACGCCGCCGGTGTTCGCGCCGGCCGACGCCGCGCCCGCGGTGCGGAGCGATCACCGCTTCGCGGACGCCACGCTCGAGGGCTCCACCGTGACGCCCGCCGCCCCGGGACGCGTGCATCTCGAAACGCACTGGCGGCTCGCGCGCCCCGACGACGCCGTCGTGGTGTCGACGCGCATCGGCGCGCAGCCCATCGAGTCGCACGAGCTCGGATTCGGCAACCGCCGACGCTATGCCGCGGAGGTGGGATCGCCGGGGACACGCGTCGTCGAATCATTCGATCTGGACGTGCCGTCGCACCTGCCGCCCGGGCGCCATCCGCTCGCCGTCGGCGTGACGCACTTCGGGGACACGGGGTTCACCACCGAGTGGCTGGAGGTCGGGCATGTCGACGTCGGCTGAGCACCGCGTGCTCACCATCGCCGGTGCGCTGCTGCTGTTGGTCCTGCAGGTGGGCGGCGCGCTCCTGCTCCTGCGCGAGACCCCGACCACGAGCATGCTCGGCCCCCGCGTCCCCGTCGAGGTGCCCGACATCCTGGGTGCGGTCGAGTTCTACGGCGACGATGTGTTCACCGTCACCAGCGGCGACGGACTGGAGCAGGTGCGCATCGACCCGAGCACCGTCCTCACCACGCTGACCGGCCCCGCGCGTCCCGCCGACATCCGTCCCGGCAGCGGCCTGGTGATCTGGGGACGCGACCCCGCGCGCGTGATCCTGGTGTCGACCGTTCCCTAGCCGGTCGGCAACGATCCGAGCAGCTCCGGCGCGCTCGTGCGCAGCGATCGCGTCTTCCACCAGAAGGTGGCGGCGTGGTCGTTGTCGCTGTCGTGGGCCTGCCGCCAGCGGTAGCTGCCGTTGCAAGTGGCACCGTTCGTCACCGTGAGCTCGCTGGCCGTGATGGCGTGATCGTCACCGTCGAAGAAGCCCGGGTGACGGCACACGCCGACGACGTCGACGCCGAGCCCGTGCGTACCCTGCGTGAGCCCGTCGTCCAGCTCGCCCGACGCGCACGCGCTGCCCATGGCGAAGGTCTGCGTCTGCTGGTTGAAGCCGATCGACGGCGTGGTGTTCGACCCCATGGCCGCGGTGCGGGGTGCGGCGACGAAGAGCCAGTCGAGCAGTCGATCACGCACGGCGGTGCGTATTGCGGTGTGGCCGCCCGCCGACCCGTTGGTGATGTCGCTGTGGCAGAAGGCGCCGAGGCGCTGGCCGTGCACCTCGCGCCAGGTCTCGCCGGGCGCCGTCGTCATGTCGAGGCCCAGCGCCCACGGGCTCGCCTGGGCATCGTACGGTAGCGTGCCGTCGCTGCGGCCGGTCCACAGCGCCGGCGAGCAGCTCCCCCACGCCGTCAGCATGAGCGCGCGACGATTGGTCGCCACCCAGTCGGCACCCGGCGATCCGTCCTCGCGCCCCACCCATTCGCAGAAGCCGTTGCCCGGCGCGCACGAGTCACCGAACCCGGCGAGGGCATCCCCGTTCTTGCACGTGGTCTCGAAGCTGGCGGCGCCGACGACGTCGTACTTGCTGGTGCCGAGACGATCGATCACGCCCTGGACCGTGACGACGCCCGCGATGCGGCTCTGCACGCCCCAGTCGTGCGTGTTCGGTCCGCCGGTTCCCGTGTTCGACGCCACGTCCATCGCCACGCGCGCGCCCGCCGAGTGACCGACGAGCACGACGTTCTTCGCCGGTGACGGATAGAGCCGGTTCACCTCCTGCGCGAGCCGGTAGCGCCACTCGTAGGCCGTCGTGCACGGCTCGCCCTGCTGCGTCGTCGAGCAGCCGGGATCGCCCACCTCCCAGTCGTCCATGTTCAGCGGGTCCGTGGAATCCGACGGGTGGATCCCGGACGGGGTGGCGGTGTAGACGTTGGCGCGCGCGCTGTTCGTCACGACGTGGACGCCGGGATGCGCGACCTCCCAGGCCGCGATCCGTGCCGGCAGCGCCGCGTTCATCGCCGTCTCCAGGTCGTCGAGCGAATTCTGCGCGTTCTGGCGCGACGACGCGCAGCTCTTCAGGCCATGGACGTAGAGCAGGTTCAGGTGCACGACCAGCGTCGTCGTCGTGGTCGACGAGGTGGTGCTGGTCGTCGTGCTGCTGGACGTGCTCGTGCTCGACGACGTCGTGCTCGTCGAGGTGGACGTCGACGACGAGGACGTCGTGGTGGTGGGCGGCAACGTGGTCGTGCTGGTGGAGGTCGAGGTGGACGACGACGAGCTGGTCGTCGTCGTACTGGTGCTGGACGTGGAGGAGGACGACGACGTGCTGCTGCTGGTCGTCGTCGAAGTGCTCGACGTGGACGTCGAGGTCGAGGTGGACGTCGACATCGTGGTCGTCGTCGGTGGCGGCGGACACGACGCCGTGCCGGCGCGCTGCACCAACCACTTGCGGGCGTCGTCCTGCCGCTCGATGCCGCCCGCGACGCCGCCCCAACCGGCGCAGATCGTGTCGCCGGTGCCGAGCGTCAGCGCGATCACCGCCTCGTCGCCGACGTTGGGCGGCACCACGGCGAGCGGGCCGCCCTTGCCCTGCAGGATGGTCTTCAGCGAGACGAGGCCGCTCGCGCTGCGCTTCAGCACGAGGGTGCGGAGCGCGCCACCGGAGGCACCGCCGCTGTACTTGAACCCGGTCGCACCGAGCCGCTTCCAGCCCGCGGCCGGCAGCACGAACGTCTCGTCGGCGGGCGTGCTCCCCTGCGTGATCACGCGCAGCGTCCCGCCGTCGGTGGGCGGATCGCCGGCCATCGCCGGCCCACTGCCCTTCGCCTGCACCAGCACCTTCCGCAGCGCCGGATTGGGGCTCGGGTCCTGGATCAGGAGCTTGGTGCCGGGCAGCGTCACGTCGGCGGCACGGGCCACGGCGCACAGCAGCAGGAAGGTGACCGTGAGCGCGCGCGTGCAGCCGGGCATTCGGCTCGGTTGCTACCCGGCCACGACCGCGACCGTCAAGGAGAAAGCAGAGTGACCGCGCTCATTTGGTCTTGAGCGCGCCGGCACAGACGTCGCCCTCTTCGGTGCCCACGAGCCAGCGACGGAGGTCGTTGGTGCGCGCCCGCGTGAGCTCGGCCAGCCGGTTGGCGGCGCACGTCGGGTAGACGCTGCCGTAGTAGCCGGGCTCGGCGTGCGGATAGCTGGCGGCGAGCTCGGCGTCGCGCAACGCGATCCATGCCCGCTGCGCGGCGCGGAGCTTCGTGATGAACGCCGGGTCGTCGGCGTACTTTTTCAGTATCTCCTGAAAGACGCCGTTCAGCTCCTTGTCGGCGGTACCGAGATCGGTCCCGGCGGTCTGGTCCATGTCGCGCTGCGACTGCGCGCAGACCCCAGCGGCAACGGCGAGCAGCAGCGCACCGGCGAGCATCGTGATCCGCATCATCGTCATCCCCTCCGCGCCCGTCATGTAGCGACTACGCCGCGCGCGTACCAGCCGCGGATCCGCCCGATGCCGGGCGCGCGACCAGCGATCGGAGGTGCGTCGCCGCGCCGGCGATCGCCCCGACACGTAGGGGGCTCCTTTCGACTGGCCGACCGCGCTACGACGACTCATATGGAACAACGACTCAGCTACTTCGACATCGGTCAGGCTCCGCTGAAGGCGCTGCTCTCCGTGGAAGCCGCCATCACCCGATCCGGGCTCGACCTGCAGCTGCTGCACCTGGTCAAGATGCGGGTGTCGCAGATGAACGGCTGCGCCTACTGCCTCGACATGCACTCGAAGGATCTTCGTGCCGGTGGCGAGAGCGAGCAGCGCATCTACCTGCTCGACGCGTGGCGCGAGTCCACGTTCTTCTCGCCGCGCGAGCGTGCGGCGCTGGCGTGGGCCGAGGCCGTGACGAACGTCACCGACGGCCACGTGCCGGATGCCGTCTACGACACGGCGCGCGCCGAGTTCAGCGAGGTCGACCTGGTGAACCTCACCATGGCGGTGGTGACGATCAACGCCTGGAATCGGCTGAACGTCGCCTTCCGCATGCCAGCGGGCAGCTACCAGCCGCCGAAGTGACTACAGATGGCGCGTCTCGGCGGGTGGCGACATCCAGTTGTCGTGCCGCCCGTCGACGTAGCGGATTGGCACCTCGGCCAGCACCGACGGATCGACGTCGTCGAGGCAGCCGAGGTTGACGGCGACGTACGCGCCGCCGATCGCCTCGACGTAGCCCTTGCCGAACGGTTGCATCCCGCACGTCCGGCAGAAGAGATGGTGCCCCTGCCGTGAGCCGAACTGGTAGTCGATGAGCTCCGCCTCGCCTGCGAGGAGACGGAAGGCGTCGGGCTGGACGAGCACGCCCCACCAGCGCGCCTTGGTACAGAACGAGCAGTTGCAGCGCGTCGAGCCCGCGGCGAGATCGAGGTCGGCCTCGAAGCGTATCGCCCCGCAGTGGCAGCTCCCGGTGTACGTGCTGGTCATGCGTTCACTCCTTCAGCTCGGCAAGGCGCCGCTCGAGGAACCGTCGTTCGGGATCCTGACGAACCAGGCGTAGCGCGCGCTCGTACGATTCACGCGCGGCCGCGGTCTTTCCCACCCGACGACACAGCTCGGCACGCGCCGAGTGCGCGAGGTGATAGTCACCGAGGTCGCCGCGCGCCAAGATGGCGTCGACCAGGGCGAGGCCCGCCGCAGGCCCATCCCGCATCGCCACCGCGGCGGCGCGGTTGAGCTCGATCACCGGCGACGGGTTCGCCTTCAGGAGCACGCCGTAGAGGGCGACGATCTGCGCCCAGTCGGTGGCCTCGGCCGTCGCCGCCTCGGCATGCACCGCCGAGATGGCCGCCTGCAGCGTGTACGCGCCGAAGCGCCGCGACGTCAGCGCGCGCTCGACCAGCGCCATGCCCTCGGCGATGTACTCGCGATTCCATAGCGATCGATCCTGCTCGTCGAGGAGGATCAGGTCGCCGTCGGGTGACGTCCGCGCCGCACGCCGCGACTCGTGCAGCAGCATCAGCGCCAGCAGGCCGATCACCTCGGGCTCCGGCAGCAGCTCGACGAGCAGCCGTCCGAGCCGGATCGCCTCGCCCGAGAGGTCGTGGCGCATCAGCGTACCGCCCGACGACGCCGAGTAGCCCTCGTTGAACACGAGGTAGACGACGCGCAGGACGGGATCGAGCCGCTCGGGCAGCTCCGCCAGCGCCGGCACCTCGTAGGGAATGTGCGCGTCGCGGATCTTTCCCTTCGCGCGCACGATGCGCTGGGCAACCGTCGGCGGCGTGGTGAGGAAGGCATGTGCGATCTCCTCGGTGGTGAGGTCGCACACCTCGCGCAACGTCAGCGCCACCTGCGCATCCGGCGGCAGCGCCGGATGGCAGCAGGTGAAGATGAGGCGCAGGCGGTCGTCCTGGACGGCATCGACGTCGGGCTCGTCGACGGCCTCGTCCATCTGTCGCGCGATCTCCACCAGCGACTTGTCGAAGCGCGAGCGACGCCGGAGGTTGTCGATGGCCTTGAAGCGCCCCGCCTGCACGAGCCAGGCGCGCGGATTGTCGGGCACGCCGTCCTCGGCCCAGCGTGCCACGGCGGCAGCGAAGGCGTCGTGCATCGCCTCCTCGGCGAGGTCGAAGTCGCCGAGGAGACGGATCAGCGTGGCGAGGACGCGGCGCGACTCGGTCCGGTAGACCCCGTCCACCGTGTCACGCGCGCGCGCGAGGACGTCGTCGCTCAGGCGGCGGCCCCCGGGGTCGTCGGATCCATCCTGGTCATTCGTGTCGGGCACTGAGGGCATGGTCGTGGCACGAATCGGCAGGAGCGTCCACGTCGCGCCGATCCCCCGGGACGGGACTGCACAGGCCGCCGGGGTGTTGTAGGCTCGCCCGCTAGACGTCCGGCGACCACCCGATTCGACGGCGAGCGAGGATGTGAAGCACATGACCCATCACGACGACGAGGCCGCGGTGCGCGCGGTCGTCGACGGCATCGCGGCGGCGGTGCGGGCGGCAGACATCGACGCCCTGCTCGAGCATTGTGTCCCCGACCTCACCACCTTCGACATGGTTCCACCGCTGTGGCACGCCGGCGCGAAGGCGATCGGCGCCCAATGGGCTCAGGCGTTGGCCGTGTTCGTGCCCCCGCTCGACTACGAGTGCGCCGGCTCGAGGTGACCGTCGGCGGCGACGTCGCCTTCACTCGGAGCCTCAATCGCTTCGGCGGCACCACCGCCGATGGCACGCACGATGCCAGCTGGCTGTGCTCGACGCTCTGCCTCCGGAAGATCGATGGACGCTGGAAGCTCGTCCACGAGCACGTCTCGGTCCCGTTCGACATGCAGACCAACGCGGCCCTGCTCGACCTGGAGCCGTAGCGGATGCCCTGTCGAACGCGGGACCGCCCGTTCGTCGTGGAATCATGAGCACCGCGCTGTCCCCCGCACGACTCCGTCGCATGCACGACGTCATGGCCGGGCACGTCGAGGCAGGCCACGTGCCCGGCCTCGTCACGCTGCTCTGCCGTCGCGACGAGGTGCACGTCGACGTGATCGGCCGCATGGCCGTCGGCGGACGCGCTCCGATGCAGCGCGACACCATCTTCCGCATCACGTCGATGACCAAGCCCGTCATCGCTGCGGCCACGATGATCCTCGTCGAGGAGTGCCGGCTGCGACTCGACGATCCCGTCGATCGACTCCTGCCCGAGCTCGCCGACCGCAGGGTCCTGCGTCGACTCGACGGCGCCCTCGACGACACCGTGCCCGCGCACCGACCGATCACGGTGCGCAACCTGCTGACGTTCCGCATGGGGCTCGGCGTCATCATGACGCCGTCGAGCAGCTTCCCGATCCAGCAGGCGATCAACGCGCTCGAGATCGTGGGCTTCGGTGCGCCGCGGCCGTCGTCACCGCACACACCCGACGAATGGATGCGCCGCCTCGGCACCCTGCCGCTCATGCACCAGCCCGGCGAGCAGTGATGTACAACACCGGCGCCTACGTCCTGGGCGTGCTCATCGCGCGCGCGTCGGGCCAGCCGTTGGAGACGTTCCTGCGCGAGCGCATCTTCGCGCCGCTCGGCATGAAGGACACCGGCTTCAGCGTACCGGCCGCCGATATCCATCGTCTGCCGCCCTGCTACGTCACGAACGCGACCGGTGCGCTCGACGTCCACGACCCGGCCGCGGACGGCCAGTGGAGCCGTCCGCCCGCCTTCCCCGACGGCGGCGCCGGGCTGGTGTCGACGGTCGACGACTTCCTGGCGTTCGGCCGGATGCTGCTCCGCCGGGGCGCCGTCGGCGCCGACCGCATCCTGTCGCGTCCGTCGGTCGAGGTGATGACCACCGACCATCTCACACCGTCGCAGAAGGCTGCGGCCGACGTCGCCGGCTACTGGGATGCGCACGGCTGGGGGTTCGGCATGGCCATCGCCACCCGGCGCGACGAGGCGTCGACGGTGCCCGGACAGCTCGGCTGGGACGGCGGCTTCGGCACGTCGTGGCGATCGGACCCCGCCGAGGACCTGGTGGCGATCCTGATGACCCAGCGCCTCGGCTTCCCGACGTCGTCGCCGACGTACCTCGACTTCTGGACGTCGGCCTACCAGGCCATCGCCGACTGACGGCTACTGCTTCTCGGCGAGAGCCTTCAGATCGGCGAGACCGGTCGCGAATTGGCTGCCGATCATGTCGTCCATGTCGATGAACACCCCGATCACCTTTCCCAGGAAGGTGTTGGGACCACGCATGGTCCAGGTGACGTTGGTGGCGGCGCCGGCGGGTCGCAGCGTGAACTCGGCGGTGTTGCGGCCCTCGAACGGCTCGATGAAGTGGAGATCGATGACGACGTCCGACGACGGCGTGGTCTTCACGATCTCCATGCGGCCCTTGCCGACGTTGGCGTCGCCGCTCCACTCGTAGACGGCGCCCGGGCCGCTCGCTGCGCCGCTGTAGGTGCGCTGCATCGCCGGGTCGACCTTCTCCCACGGCGACCAGTCGACCCATTGGTGCAGGTCGGCGATGTGCGGAAATATCTTCTCGGGTGGTGCTGCGATGGTCGTGGCGCGCTCGACGTGCACCGTGTCTGGTCGCGTGGCCGCATAGCCGAGGAACCCGAGGACGAGCACCACGACGACGATGGCGAGCTTCTTCAGCATGCCGTCCTCCGTGTCAGCGTCGCGCCATGGTGGTGCGGATCGGCCGCACCTCGACGCTGCCCGAGCGGGCCGACGGGATCCGTGCCGCCACCTGGAGGGCGTCGTTCAGGTCGCGCGCGTCGATCAGGACGAAGCCGACGAGATGCTCCTTCGTCTCGGCGAACGGCCCGTCGGTGACGGTCATCCGGCCCTGGCGCACACGCACCGTCGTGGCGGTGGTGATCGGCTCGAGCGCCTCGCCCGCGATCATCTGCCCGCTGGCACGCAGCGCCTCGGCGTATGCCGCACACTCGGCCACCAGCGCCTCGTGATCGGGGAAGTCGGCGATGTCGGTCTGGTCGTAGATGATGCAGAGGTATTTCATCGAAGGGTCCTCCCGCGCCACGTCCGGGCTCCGAGGGCGCTCGCTGCTCACTGCGACCCGAGCCGCAACGTACCGGCGGCCTGCTGCACGTCCTCGGGAAAGTCCTCCATCTCCTGGACCTGCCGCACCTCGATGACGTCGCCGGGCTGCGCGGGGCATCGCGTCGCCCACGCCACCGCGTCGGCCTTGGACGCCACCTGGATCATCCAGTAGCCGCCGAGCACCTCCTTCACCTCCGGAAACGGGCCGTCGGTGACGGTGGGCCTGCGTGCCTCGGCGAACGACACGCGCGCGCCGCTCGCCACCGGGTGGAGCCCGTCGAGCGCCAGCAGGACGCCGGCCTTCGAGAGCGACTCGTTGTACTTCGTCATCTCGGCCACCAGGTCGGCGGGGGGCATGGCGCCCGCCTCGGCCTGCGCGTAGCCACTCGGGATCATCAGCATCATGAATCGCATCGTCGTGTCTCCTCGTCGTGTCGGTGGATTCTGACTCCGAGACGAACGAGCAGCCGGCGGATCGACACGCCGTCTCCGGCGTTCACCAGGTGATCGCCCAGTCCCCGGCGCGTCCGCGGCGAGCCTTCACAGCGAAGACGACGAAGCCGTCGTCGAGCCGATGCGGGACCGCTCTGCCACCGGCCCACGTGCGCAGCGCCGTCGCCGCCGCCCCGCGCGGGCGCTCGACGCGCAGCTCGATGCGGCTCGACTGCTGCGGCCGCACGTATCCGCGTAGCACCCGGGCGTCGGATGCGATCCCGACCTGCGGCAGACGGAGCGAGAAGTGACGGAACGGCAGGTGCGGCGCGATGCGGAATCCCCGACGCGTCGGCGTGATCCCGACCAGCCGGATCGCGTCCATCACCATCCACGTCGGCTGCTCGGTGATCTGGCCGTCATAGGTCGTATAGAGGCCGATGCCGCAGCGCTCGGGATGCGTCGCGTAGTAGGCGTGGCAGGCGTCGTCGATGGAGATCGTCCCCGCCCAGTGGTCGGGAAATGCGGTCGCGTGCGCGGCGAGCGTGTTGCGGGTGTACTCGTCCCAGGCATAGCGCCGCGCCTGCGGCACGACGCCGTCGAGCTCGCCGAGCGCCCACGTCAACCAGCCGTTGACGTCGAACCACTGGCCGCCGACGTAGTTGGCGTTGTTGTCGCCGATGCCACCGGGCGGCTGCGAGCGTTCGGTGACCTCCGGATCGTTGCTGGCCGGCGTGAGCGACGAGCCCACGCGCGACGGGCCCTTCACCTGCGGCGGCGCGTCGACGCCGCCGAGAAAGCGTCGGATGTTCCGGACGAGACGCCGCGCCTGTCGGCGATCCGGCGCGCCGGCGAGGACGGCCCACGGCTGCGGCTCGCCGAAGATGGCCCCCGCGCCGAGCTGGCGATCGCCGGCGTAGCCGCGCGAGTACCAGCCGTCGCCGGTCCATTCCGTGCGCGTCGCCTCGAGCAGCTCGGCGCCGCGCCGTCGCAACGTCGTCGTGAACGCGTCGTCACCGCGCCACGCCGCCAGCTCGGCCATGCGCGGGTAGACGTAGGCGAGCTGCGCCGTCACCAGCGTCGACTCCGTCATCTGCAGAAACGTCGAGCTGAAGTCCGCCCAGTCGCCGTTGGTGCCGGAGAGGTAGCCGCCGTGCAGGCCACGATAGGTCTCCTGATGCTCGACGGCACGCTGCAGGTGCTCCCACACGGTGACACGCCGGCCGGTGTCGTAGAACGGCAGCACCTCGTCGAAGAAGGCGGCGTCGCGCGAGCCGAGCCCGTACTCGACCGCCGCCAGCAGCAGCCAGACGTCGAGGTCGTTCGAGACGCCGAGCTCGGCAACGGTGCAGAGCGGTCCCGTGCCGTACGGGAGCTGGCCACCATGCTCCCGCTGCAGCGAGATCGCGTAGCGCAGGATCTCCCGCGCCAGCGCGGGCTCGGTGTAGACGATCGGCAGCAGGTAGTGCAGCCAGCTGCGCGTGCCGAGATTCAGGCCGCTGGCATATTGGTAGTAGCCGCCCTGCGTGATGGTGTGATTGCCGCACGCCTCCTCCCACACGGTCGCGGAGCGCAGCAGGTAGGCGTCCCACATGAGCTCGCGCGCGACCCAGCGGTGACGCGCGCCGAAGTCGGCCTTGGGCAGCCAGGCGGCCCACTGCGCGGCACTGGTGGCGAGACCGCCGGCGTCGTTGCGATGCTTCGCCACCAACGCGCGGACGTCGTCCGGATTCGCCATGCCGTAGGCGTAGCGCAGCGTGACGGAGGCGCCGGGCGCGAGGGTGACGGGGGCGCGGAACGCGAACAGCGTACCGCTGGTGGTTCCAGCGGGCGTCGCCGGCGCCAGCGAGTCGCCGAGCCGGTCCGCGACCACGGCGGCGGGCGCGGCCCGTGTCCCGTCGCCGAAGAACTCCGCCACCGACGTCTCGTACCCGTCCACAGGTCCCTCGAGGACGGCAGCGAACAGGGCCAGCGGATTCGGATCGTCGACGGCGCCACCGCTCTGGGTGGCGACGAGCGTGTCGTCGTTCCACGTCGGTTGCCCGACGCCGCGTTCGATCACGCCGGGCTGGTCGTAGGGTGCGACGTCCCAGTACTCGAACCACGAGACCGTCTTCGCCTCGGCAGTGGTGTTCGTCAGCGTGACGTCGTCGAGCAGGAGCGGATCGTCGCCGAAGGGCGCGTAGACGATCTGCTCGACCGAGACGCCGTGCACGACCATCGTCTTGCGGAAGTAGCCGACACCGAAGTCGCGCTCGACGACCACGTCGATGGGACGATCGAGGTAGAGCGTGCTCGCCACCGTGCCGTCGACGCGGAGATAGCCGAAGCCACCGGCGAAGTGACGGCTGGCCTCGTCCCAGCGGTTGGCCCACTGCGACAGCCGCGCCTGGCTCCAGAGCTGCACGTGGCCGTCGTTGAATGCGGCGGCGACGATGTGGTCGTTGCCGACCTGGTGCTGCGCGCTGGTGGCGTCCGCGAGCTCGGGCTGCCGTGCCCGCGGATCGGTCCGCTGGTCGACGTCGTAGCGGAAGGCCGGCAGCCCGAAACGATCGACGTGCCAGCTGCCGAAGCTGCCGCTGCCGTACGTGGAGTCGATCCGGGTGGGACGGTCAGCGCTGGAGAGCGGGGGCGGCGCCTCTGCGCTCGCGGTGAGCGACATCGAGAGCACCGCGGCAACGACGGCTCGTCTCATCGACGTCGCGATATCCGACCCCCGCCTACGGCTCAACGGTCGGAGCTTGTGCTCGGCTGGTGGACGGGGCTATCCGCCGTGCATGGACTTCGGCATCACGTTCCCGTCGTACATCGAGGCCTGGCGCGACTGCGAAGTCGCCGAGGCCGCCGGCTTCAGCCACGCCTGGTTCTACGACACCCAGCTCCTGTGCTCGGACGTCTACGCCACCATGGCGCTCGCCGCCGAGCACACGCGGACGATGAAGCTCGGCACGCTGGTGGCGATCCCGAGCAACCGCATCGCGCCGGTGACCGCGAGCGCCATCGCCACCATCAATGCGATCGCGCCAGGACGCGTCATCCTCGGCGTCGGCACGGGCTTCACCGGGCGCAACACGATGGGGCTGCCGCCGCTGCCGGTGTCGCACATGGTCGACTACGTGCGGCAGGTGCGCGGACTGCTCGCCGGTGAGGACGTCCTCTTCCGCGAGGGCAAGGCCGAGCGCTGGATCCGTCTCCTGACCCCCGACCGGAAGCACGGCTGCGTGAACCTCGATGATCCGATTCCGATCCACATCGCCGCCAACGCCCCGAAGGCGCTCGCCGCGGTCGGCGAGGTCGGCGACGGCTGGATCACCGTCGCGCTGCCGCCCGACGGCGTGCGCGCCGCGCGCGAAGCCATCATGCACGGAGGACGCACGTTCGACGGGCCCGGCGGTCGGCCGTACACCACGCTGCTGACGACCGGGTGCGTGCTCCGTCCCGGCGAGTCGCTCGGCAGCGCGCGCGTCCTCGGTCGCGTCGGACCGGTGGTGGTGGTCGGTGCCCACGCGATCTGGGAAGCGTCGCGCGGCGGACATGGCTTCGGCATGCAGAACGAGGACGTCGCCGGCGCGTATGGCGCCTACCTCGAGGCATACGCCGCCCGTCGCGGCTCACCGCCCGATCGTCGCTACCTCGAGGCGCACGAGGGACACATGATGTACCTCAAGCCGGGCGAAGAGGCGTTCGTGCAGCCGGAGCTGATTCCCCTGCTGACGCTCACCGGCGACGCCGACGAGGTGCGAGCGCGCGTACGCGCGCTCGCCGATGCCGGCGTGGACAATCTCGCCGTGCAGGTCATCCCCGGCACCGGGCGCGAGCTGATCGAGGAGTTCGGCCGCGAAGTGATCGGGCGCGTGTAGGCGCCGTCAGCTGGTCTCGAAGTAGAACGTGCCCTGATCCAGCTGCTCGACGACGACGTACTGCATGCCCTCGAACGACTCGCCGACCCTCGGCGGAGGCGCGTCCGGCCGTTGGAACAGCACGCCCGTCTCGTTGTCGCCGATGCCGCCCAAGATGGCGCGGATCGCGTCGGGACCGCTGCGCACGAGCGCGCGTCCGTGGGTTTCCCAGAGGCGATCGAGCAGCGACAGCACCCGCGCCTTGTCGAGCCCCTGCGCCGCCATGGCGGCGTCGAGGTCGGCGTAGTCGATCCATCGTCCCGAGGGGACGAAGCCCATCTCGGGTGACGGCTCGGCTTCGCGCACCGACGGACCGGCAATGTAGACGTTGTTGGCGCGGAAGCTCTTCGGCTGTCCCCATTGCGCGAGAATGGTCAGGTTCGGCATGCGCCAGAAGGTGTCGACGATCTCGCGCAGGTGCTTCAGGGACTCGAGGGCGATGGTTTTGCGACGCGTGACGCAGACGGGTCCGCAGTGGAAGCCGTTCGCGAGGCGCATGGTGTCGACGCCGAGCTTCGCCCCGGACACCCCGAGCCACGCGTTCTGCAACGTCGACGATTCCTCGGCGCTCGCGGCGCGCGTGATCTGGAGATCGAGCGGAGCGTAGGGACCACCGAGGGCGACGTAGATGCGCGGGTCCATCGGCGACGGCGCGCCGGTGTCGTCGAGGAGTGGGACGAGCGTGTCGAACTCGACCTGCGCGCGTGGGACGGGGAAGGCTGCGGTCGACGGCGGCCTGTCGGCCACTCGCGGTGCGGCGCACGCGCCGAGGACGATCGTCAGGAGGACGACGGATCGTCGCGCGCGTCCCACGATCCGCACGACGTGCCGCTCGACCCTCAGCATCTGCGCACTGCTCAACATCATCCGCGGCACGGCCGCAAGCATCGGTGCACACCACGCCGCGGGGACACGTCACTGCGACGCGCCCTCACCCACAGCGGAGCCGAGCCGCGGCGCACGTCGGCGTCGTAGATACGGAGGCCTTGGTCTGCGGGCCCACGATGCTCGTCGTGAGAAGACGAGCCCCGCGACACCGGTGAATGCGGTGGGTCTCGATCCGTGCCGTCGACCGACTCTTCGCGTCGCCGGACCACGTCGCGAGCCGCTTCCCCCCTCGCCCCCTCCCCCGCTATACAACCGCCCGACCCCATCCCAAGGAGGCCGTATCGTGTCCCGACCCACACCAGCCATCGACGCCCCGCTGCTCTTCGGCGCGCAGATCGAAGCCCGCGCGAGCCATCCCGAGGTCGCGGACCAGGTGCTCCTCCGCCAACACGATCGCGCCTGGACCTTCCGTCAGTACCGCGACGCGTCAGTGCGGCTCGGTCACTTCCTGCAGCGCCGCCTCGGACCCGTCGACGAAAAGAAACCCGCCCACGTCGCCATGCTGCTGGAGAACCACCTCGAGCTGCTCGCGCTCTACGGCGGCTGCGGCTACACCGGCTCCACCCTCTTCGGCGTCAATACGGGGCTCCGCGGCGACACGCTGGCCGGCGTCATCAACGCCTCGCGCTCGCGCCTCCTCGTCGTCGACCAGCGACTCTGGCCCGAGGTCGAGAAGGTCCGCAGCCAGCTCACCACCGTCGCCGCCGAGAACATCCTGGTGCTGAAGACGTCGGGCGATGCCTACGACGCCACCGACCTCGAGACCGCGCTCACCAGCGAGGTCGGACCCGCAGGCAAGAGCCTCGACGCGCCGAGCGCCGACGTGAACCCGATGGCCCCGCTCATGGTGATCTACACGTCCGGCACCACGGGTCTCCCGAAGGGCATCAACAACAACCACTTCAAGCTGCTGGCGATCGGCATGGCCGTGTCGAGCAACCTCGGCCTCGGCCCCGACGACATGGGCTACGCCTGCATGCCGCTCTTCCACTCGAACGCCATCTTCCTGGGCTTCATGCCCGCCTTCCACGTCTGCGGCGCGCTCTCGATGCGCGAGCGCTTCAGCGCCTCGAGCTTCGTGCCCGACGTGATGAAGCACGGCGTCACCTACTGGAACTACGTCGGCGAGCCGGTGCACTACGTGCTGAACGCGATCGAGAAGGAGTACGGCGGCGACGAGGCGCGCATTCTCGCCGAGGTCGCGAACAATCCGAAGAACACGCTCAAGTACGCCATCGGCAACGGCGCCGCCGCGCCCGACATCGAGAAGTTCAGTCGCTGGCTCGGCCTCGAGGACATGTACGAGCTGTACGGCTCCACCGAGGCCGCCATCAGCACCTTCCGCAAGAAGGGCGACCCGCGCGGCTCCGTCGGCGAGATCACCGATCCGTCGGTGAAGATCCTGAACGAGAAGGACCAGGAGTGTCCGCCGGCGCAGCTCGGGCCCGACGGCAAGATCACCAACTACGCCGAGGCGGTCGGCGAGATCTGTCGCGTCGCCGAGGACACCGGGCTCTTCCAGGGCTACTTCGACAACCCCGACGCCAACACCAACAAGTTCCGCAGCGGCGTCTACCACTCCGGCGATCTCGGCCACGTGCTCGAGCGCGCCGGCGTCCGCTACCTCTTCTTCGACGGTCGCACCGACGACTGGATCCGCAAGGACGGCGAGAACTTCTCCGCCCTGCAGGTGGCGCGTCACATCCAGGAACACCCCGACATCGTGCTGGCCGCCGCCTACGGCGTGCCCTGCGCCGTCTCCGACGAGCTGGTGATGGCGGCGGTGAAGCTCCGCCCCGGCGCCACCTTCGATCCGAAGCAGTTCTTCGAGTTCTGCGACCGCCAGGTCACCGAGGGCGGCATGGACCGCAAGTGGTTTCCCGACTTCGTGCGCGTCGTCGACGAGTTCGAGTACACCAAGACCGAGAAGATCCTGATCCGAAACCTCAAGAAGGTGCACTTCGACCGCAAGCGTCTCGGCGACGCAGCGGTGTACTGGCGCACCCGCGGCGACACCGCGTTCCGGCCGCTCTCGGCGTCCGACTACGAGACGCTGCGCGAGCAGTTCCGCAAGTCCGAGAAGCTCGACGTCCTCGACCGCTGATGACGTTCTGACCTGAGGCCGACGGTATTGCCCGGCATTTTTGCCGGGCGTACCGTCCGCCCATGACCGCCCTCACGGACCCGGTAGCGCCCGATCGCTGGACCGTCGACGCCTTCCTGCGCCTCGTCACCGACGGGGTGCTCGGTCCCGACGATCGCGTGGAGCTGCTGGAGGGGGTCATCGTCTCCATGGCACCACAGGACGTTCCGCATGCGACAGGGATGGCTTTGGTCAGCCGGGCGCTGTTCGGCGTCGTCGGACGTGACGCGCACGTTCGCATCCAGTTGCCCTTCCGCGCCGGTGGTCACTCGCTCCCTGAGCCCGATGCGGCCGTGGTCGCGGGAAGCCCGAACGACTACCACGACCACCCGAGCGCGGCCCTTCTCGTCGTCGAGGTCGCCGACACCTCGCTCAAGCACGACCGTCTCACCAAGCGTGCGATATACGCCGCCGCCAACGTCCCCGAGTACTGGATCGTCAACATCCCGGACGACTGCGTCGAGGTGCGTCGCGACCCCGACCCGGGCGGTCGTCGCTACGCCAGCGTCACCATCGCGCGCCGCGGCGACACCCTCGCGCTGCTGGAACTGCCCGGCGTCCGGATCAGCGTCGGCGATCTCCTACCGACCCGCGCTCACTGACGCACGCTCGGCGTAGGTCGCCGCACCGCGCGTCCACGCCGGCCCGTTTCCCCAGTCGCGCCGCGTCTGCTTGACCTTGTGGTCGGGGTCGAACTCCTTGCATGCCTTCGCGTACTCGGCCCCCGCCGACTGCGCCCCCGGCACCGCCCAGAAATCCTCCTCCTTCTTCCAGAGGCCGTTGCCGCCGTACTCGAGGATGGTGATGCCCGGGAAGTCGATGGTGCCCTTGCCGCTCGGATGGTCGCGGCGGTTCTGCATGTAGACGCAGACGCGGCCGCTCGCCTCGTCCACCGTGTGCCACTCGTAGGCGGTGTAGATCTCGCCGAACTGCGCCATGATCGGCTTGATCCAGGCGCGGATCGCCTCACGGCCGTGCATGTTGCCGAGGACGTGCTCGACGTAGACGGCGTCCTCGGTGAAGCGATTCGCCCAGGCATCCCAGTCCTCGCCCACGGCGCCCGCCTGCCAGTACGCACGGAACGCCTGCTCCAGCTCGTCGCGCTGCCATCTCGTCATGGGCGCCGTATACTTCCGTGCGCGCCTCTGCTTCAATCCTGCGCGGCGATGCTCGTCCTCCTGCTCCTCCTCCTGCTCACCGCGCCTGCGACCGCCGGCACCTGCGACACCTGGGCCACCCCGCCACAGCAGGTGGGCACCGTCCCCGAGGAGCTGCGCGAGCTTTCGGGATTGGCTGCGAGCCGTCGCCACCCGGGCATCCTCTGGGCGCACAACGACTCCGGCAACACCTTCACGCTCTACGCCCTGCACGAGGACGGCAGCATCGTCGCCCGCTTCCCCGTCCGCGGCGGCACCGCGCGCGACGCCGAGGACATCACCGTCGCGCGCTGCGCGCCGGACGAGGCCCGCACCTGCATCTACCTCGCCGACATCGGCGACAACGGGCAGCGCCGCAAGCAGGTCACCATCTTCAAGATCCCCGAGCCCGCGACGCTGACGGACGGCCCGCTCGAGGCGACGCCGCTGCACTTCATCTACGACGAGGGACCGCGCAATGCCGAGGTCATCCTCGTCGACCCGCGCACGGGACGCATCTTCATCGTCTCGAAGGTGCTCTCCTCGCTCGGCGACGTGTTCCGCGTCGACAACCTCGGCGCGCGCACGGGCGGCACCGCCGTGCGCGTGCGCCGCCTGCGGCCGGCGAAGGAGTTCGACTCGTACACCACGAGCGCCAGCGTCCATCCCGACGGCAAGCGCATCCTGCTGCGCACCTATGGTCGCGCGTGGGAGCTGCGCGCGCCCGACGCGCGCTCGTTCGAGGACGTGCTCGACGCGACGCCGATCGAGGTGCCGAGCAGCTCGCAGCCCCAGGCCGAGGCCATCACCTACTCCGCCGACGGCATGTCGTACTTCCTCGGCAGCGAGGGCGTCGGCAGCCCCATCTACCGCGTCAACTGCAAGTGACCCGTGCCGCGGCGTCCCGCGCAGCTCGACCTGTTCGCGCGACCGCGCGCCGTCGGCCCGGCACCGGTCGCATCCGAGATCGCGGCGCGCGCGCACCGTCTGCCGGCGACGTTGCGCTTCGGGACGTCGTCGTGGTCGTTCCCGGGCTGGCAGGGTCTCGTGTGGGACCGACCTGCCACCGCCACCGTCCTCGCGCGTGAAGGGCTCGAGGCGTACGCGAAGCATCCCCTGCTGCGCGCCGTCGGCGTCGATCGCACCTTCTACGGCCCCATCGACGCCGACGCATTCGCCGCCATGGCGGCGCAGGTGCCCGACGATTTCCGCTTCCTCGTGAAGGCGCACGAGGTCTGCACGCTGCAGCGCTTCCCGCTCCACGAGCGCTACGGCGAGCAACGCGGCAAGCTCAACCCGCACTTCCTGCAGTCGGGCTATGCGACCAACGAGGTCGTGCGTCCGATCGTGCAGGGTCTTGCAACCAAGGCCGGTCCCATCCTCTTCCAGCTGCCGCCGCAGGCCGCCGCGGCGATGGGCGGTGCCGCGAAGTTCGCCGAGCGCCTGCACGCCTTCCTCGAGGCGCTGCCGAAGGGGCCGCTCTACGCCGTCGAGCTGCGAACGCCGCAGCTCATGACGCGCGACTACACCGCGGCGCTGCACGACGTCGGCGCCGTCCACTGCATCAACGCCCACCCCACGATGCCGTCGGTCACGCACCAGGCGGAGCGCATCGCGCCCGACGCGCGCGCCGTCGTCGTGCGCTGGATGCTGGGCCACGGTCAGGCCTACGAGGCCGCCGTCGAGCGCTATCGCCCGTTCGATCACCTCGTCGACGTCGACGACACGACGCGCGACGAGATCGCCGCCGTCTGCCGCAGCGCGGGCACGCGGCCCGCCTACGTCATCGTCAACAACAAGGCCGAAGGCTCGGCGCCGGAATCGATTCGACGGCTCGTCGAGGAGCTCACCGCAGGGTGAGCCCGAGGTGACGCTCGAGCTCGGCGAGGGCCGTGTCGGGGTCGTCGACCTTGATCGTCGTCATGCCCAGCGCCCGCGCGCTCTTGAGGTTCGTGCCGATGTCGTCGAGGAACGCGGCCTGCGGCGGCGTGACGTCGAGCTCGCGGCACACGAGCTCGTAGATGCGCGGATCGGGCTTCCGCCAGCCCACCACCGCCGACTCGACGAAGGCATCGAAGTACGGCTTCAGCACGCCCGTTCCTGCGTCCTCGGTGATCCAGTTGTTGGTGAGCGCCCCCGCCTTGAGGCCGGCAGCCCGGATGCGCCGGATGGCCTCGATCATGACCGGCCGCGGCACCGTGCTCTCGCCCACTCGCCGCATCATCTCGCGCGCGTCGATGGTGGCGCCCACGCCGGCGCAGTCGGCTTCGAACACAGGATAGAATGCGTCGAGTGTCAGCTCACCGCGTTCGAGCCGCGACCACCCGCCGGTCGGGCCCGTGTCCACCACGACGCGGTTGACGACGCCCGGAATGATACCGAGGTCGCGCTCGTACTGGGCGATGGCGTGCAGGGGCGACCCCACCACCACGCCCCCGATGTCGAAGATCACCGCGCGCAGGTCCGGCACGCGGGCCAACCTGCCGGGACTACCACCCGGTTGCAATCGGCACGCGACCGACGCAAGAGCACGCCATGCGCGCCTTCCTGCTCGTCCTGCTGGCCCTCGCCGCCCCCGCCGTCGCCGGCGACCGCGCCGCTCTCCCCGATCTGCTGAAGATGACGGGCCACCTCGGACCCGCCCGTCCCGGCGAGACGGGCACCACCAACATGAAGCTCCAGGTCGATGGGACCGATCACCAGTACCAGCTCACCACCTTGGAGGTGCTGACGGGCAACCGCTCCGCCTCCCAGGTCCTGTCGCAGGTGACCCCGTACACGCCCGCGTTCTACCTGCGCGCCCCGGCGAAGCTGCTGAAGCGCTTCACCGACGCCACCCCCGCCGACACCGTCGTCGTGCAGGGCTACTTCCGTCGCAACAGTGGCCGCAACCTCCAGGCGAGCGAGGTCGTGGTGAAGCCACCCGATCCGTCCCGGTAGTGTAAGAAGCCCCTCCGCTTCTTACAGCGCCGCCGACGGCGACGACGCCAGCGCTGCGTTCCTGCGAGGCACAGGCTTTGCAGCCCGCCAGCCCATGGCGAAGAACGGTTCCTCTCGGAGCAGCAGCAAGGGCAACGACGGCGCGTGGGCGAAGACGACGGTGGGCGGCCCAGCGGTACCGCCGGACGTCGCCGTCTCCGCGAAGAAGGGGAAGCGTAGCGGCGCCCCGCTCGACGACGAGTCGGCGGCGGGCAGCCAGCTCGCCGCGAAGCACGTCATGACGGGCGAGCTTGCCGCCGCCGTGCCGCACAACCCGCTCAAGGCATCGGAGTACGGCGCCAAGGCCGCCCGCGCCCCGAAAGCCGGAACGCCCGTCGAGGCCGGCGACCCCGCCGTCGGTGGAAGCACGCTGACCGAGGTGTTGTCGTCCGCCAAGCTCGGCAGCGGCAAGCCCACGCAGGGAGAGAACCCCACCAACGGGCCGCTCGACCGCGTCCGCGCCGACGCCACCGGCCAGGCGCTGACGACGAATCAGGGCGTACGCGTCGGCCAGAACCAGGACTCCCTGAAGGCCGGCGTGCGCGGCCCGACGCTGCTCGAGGACTTCATCCTGCGCGAGAAGATCACCGCGTTCGACCACGAGCGCATTCCCGAGCGCGTCGTCCATGCGCGCGGGTCGGCGGCGCACGGCTACTTCGAGTGCCACACCCCGCTGACGAAGTTCTCGAAGGCGGCGCCGTTCGCCGCGGCCGGCAAGAAGACGCCGGTCTTCCTGCGCTTCTCCACCGTCGCCGGCGAGCGCGGCTCGGTCGACACCGCGCGCGACGTCCGTGGCTTCGCCATCAAGTTCTATACCGAGGACGGCAACTGGGACCTCGTCGGCAACAACATCCCGGTGTTCTTCATCCAGGACGCCATGAAATTCCCCGACCTGATCCACGCGGTGAAGCCCGAGCCGCACCACGGCATGCCGCAGGCGGCGAGCGCGCACGACACCTTCTGGGACTTCGTGTCGCTGATGCCCGAGTCGACCCACATGCTCATGTGGGTCATGTCCGACCGCGCCATTCCACGAAGCTACCGCACGATGCAGGGCTTCGGCGTCCACACCTTCCGTCTCGTGAACGACGACGGCGAATCGGTGCTGTGCAAGTTCCACTGGAACCCCGCTGCCGGCACGCACTCGCTGGTGTGGGACGAGGCCGTCAAGATTGCCGGCGCCGACGCCGACTTCCATCGCCGCGACCTGTGGGAGGCCATCGAGGCCGGTGCCTATCCGGAGTGGGAGCTCGGCGTGCAGATATTCACCGAGGCGCAGGCCGAGAAGTTCAGCTTCGACGTCCTCGACCCGACGAAGCTCATTCCCGAGGAGCTGGTGCCACTGACCCCGGTCGGCCGGCTGGTGCTCGATCGCAACCCCGACAACTTCTTCGCCGAGACCGAGCAGGTGGCCTTCTGCACCGCGCACGTCATTCCCGGCATCGACTTCTCGAACGATCCGCTGCTGCAGGGCCGCATCCACTCGTACGTCGACACGCAGCTCACGCGGCTCGGTGGACCGAACTTTCACGAGATCCCGATCAACGCGCCCGTCGCGCAGGTGCACAACAATCAGCGCGACGGCCTGCACCGCCAGACCATCAACCGCGGGCGCGTGTCGTACGAGCCCAACTCGCTGGGCGGCGGGTGTCCGTTTCAGGCCGGCACGACGGGCTTCGTCCCGTTCCCCCAGGCCGTCGAGGGCGACAAGCTCCGCGGCAAGCCCGAGCTGTTCGCCGACCACTACACGCAGGCGACGCTCTTCTATCGCAGCCAGACGCCGGCCGAGCAGCAGCACATCGCCGCCGCCTTCACCTTCGAGCTGACGCGCGTGCAGACGCCCGCCATCCGCCAGCGCGTCGTCGCGACGCTCGCCAACGTCGACGCCAAGCTCGCCGCCCAGGTGGCCGACGGGCTCGGCTTCCCCGTCCCCGCCGCGCTGCCTCGGGTCCTCGACAAACCGCGCAAGCCGGAGGTGGATCGGTCGCCGCCGCTGTCACTCATGAGCCGTCCCGGCGACGCGGGCATCCGTACCCGCCGCGTCGCGATCTTCGTCGCCGACGGTGTCGCCGGTGCCGAGGCCATTCGGGCCGCCCTCGCACACGACGGCGCCGTGCCGCGATTCCTCGGCGCCAAGCTCGGTGCCATCGAGTCGAAAGACGGCCCGCTGCAGGTCGACGTCACGATCTCGGCGATGCCCGCCGTCCTCTTCGACGCCCTCGTCATTCCGAACGGGGTCGCGTCGGCCCTCGCCAGCAATGGACACGCGCTCGAGTTCATCAAGGACACGTACCGTCACTGCAAGCCGATCCTGGCGCCGGGCGACGGCAGGAACCTGCTCGAGGCGGCCGGGATTCCCCCGACGCTACCCTCGGGCGAGCCCGATCCGGCGCTCTTCGTCGGCAAAGCCGATCCGGGCGACTTCGCCGAGGCCCTCGCGCGTCACCGCGACTTCGGCCGCGAGTCCGATCCGCCGCGCGTCTGAGCCAGGGCCTCGAGCGCGGTGCCACTCAGACGGTGCGTCGTCCACTCGTCGAGCGCCTCCGCGCCGAGGCCACGGTAGAAACGCAGCGCCGGCTCGTTCCAATCGAGGACGGCCCACTCGAGCCGCGCGCAACCGCGTTCGAGAGCCACGGCGGCGAGCCGCTGCAGGAGCGCCGTGCCGATGCCGCGGCCGCGCTCGACCTCGGGGACGAACAGATCCTCGAGGTGGATGCCCGCCCGGCCGCGCCACGTCGAGTAGGTCGCGAAGAACAGCGCGAACCCGACGGGGCGCCCCGCGTCGAAGGCCAGCAGGCACTCGAAAGGCGGCTCCGCGCTCTGGAGCTGGCGGCGCAGCTCCGCCGGCGT
The DNA here is from genome assembly GCA_036009625.1 of Binatia bacterium. GTDB lineage: Bacteria > Desulfobacterota > Binatia > DP-6 > DP-6 > DASYLJ01. Next base: position 4,126 of record DASYLJ010000013.1, on the reverse strand, counting down.
CACCTCGACCGCATCGGGTGCGCGCTCGTAGACGGCGAGCCCGACGATGAACGCGTGGATGGTGTCGGCGTCGTCCGGGCCGGCGGGGCGGATGTCGAGGGCCATGGCGGCATCCAAGCAGAAAAGCGTTGCCGGCTGCGAGTGCCGTGCGTTAGGACTCCCGACGGGGGTTCTCACATGGTTCGTACGCTGCTCGCCGTCCTGACACTGCTCACCGCGCTCGCTCCGCACGCCCAGGCCGCCGATTGTGCTGGCGGAGCGCTGCGCTCCGTCGACGTCACGCCCGGCAAGGCCGTGCTGCAGGCCACCGTCACCAGGGCCGGCCTCACGCCCGAGGCGCTCGTCGCCGACGGCTTCTCGCTCGTGCTCGAAGATGCCGACGACGGCGCCGTCGTCTACCAGGTCAGCCTGCCCGCCGATCGCTTCGTCACCAAGGGCAGCGCCACCAAGTACGATCGCAAGGGCACGCTCACGGGCACCCTCCGCATTCGCCGGCTGTCCGGCCAGGCCGACACCGTCGTCGTCGATCTTCGCGACCCGCGCGCGACGACGTCGAACACCAGCAGCGACCGCAACCTCCTGGTCCGCATCGAGCTCGCCGGTGGCGCGTGCGCGCGCAGCTGCGTCGCCGCCTGCGAGACCCGCGCGACGGGTCGTCTCGCCTGCAAGCGCAGCTACGACTACGTGCCGTTCGCCGACCAGGGCTTCGGGCAGCGCACGCGACGCAGCAATGCCGCCACGTCGGGCCTCTGCGGCCTGCACGTCTCCCCCGACGACCCGTGCGACTTCCTCGTCGACGAGCGTTGCGTGCTGCCCTACCCGTCGTCGCGCTTCCTGCGCCCCGACGCTTCGACGCCGACGGGCGTCCGCGTCGCCTTCCCCGCCGACGGCCTGCCGGCGAACACGTCGGGCAAGCACATCGACCCCACCGATCTGAACACGCTCGACGGCTACAGCCCGGGCGCGGTCATCCTGTCGCTCTTCCCCGACACCGGACACCCCGTCGACCTCGGCGCCTCCGGTGCGCCCTTCCACACCAACTATGCGCGCTCGCTCGAGGCCGACAGCCCCACCGTGCTGGTCGCGGCCGCGAGCGGCGCTCGCGTCGTCCACTTCGCCGAGATGGACGCGCAGACGCCACCCGACGACGTCGCCAACAAGGCGCTCATCATCCGGCCCGGCACGCGTCTCGACGACGCCAGCCGCTACCTCGTCGCGATCCGTCACCTGGTCGACACCGAGGGCACGCCGATCGCGCCGCGGCTCGCCTTCCGCGCGCTCCGCGACGGCGTCGACACGGCGACGCTGCAGGCCATCTGCGGCGCGCCCTGCGCCGCTGCCATCGACGCGCGCCGTCCCGTCTTCGAGGACGTCTTCGCACGGCTCGCGAGCGCCGGCGTCGCGCGCGACGACCTGCTGCTGGCGTGGGACTTCAGCACCGCCAGCACGTCGGCACTCACCGACTGGATGGTGTCGATCCGTGACCAGGCCTTCGCGCTCGGCACGCCGTCGTTCACCGTCACCAAGGTCGACAACGGCAACGGCGCGGGCCGCAACGCCAACATCTACGCGCGCATCGAGGGCACGTTCCAGGCGCCGCTGTTCATGACCGCCGACGCCCCCGGGTCGCGCCTGAATCTCGTCGACGGCGTGCCGCGCCAGAATGGCTACGCCACCGTGCCCTTCATGGTCGACGTGCCGCACTACGCGGTGAACGTCGGCGGCGCGCCGCGTCCGGTGCGTCCGACGTTGTGGGGCCACGGGCTGCTCGGCAACCGCGGTCAGATCACGTCACTCTCGACGTTGGCGAACGGGTTCGGCTTCGTCATCGCCGGCGTCGACATGCAGGGCATGTCCGACGCCGACGTCGGCACCGGCATCCTGCCCGCCATCGCCGACTACTCGCTGTTCCACAACATCCCCGAGCGCCTGCATCAGGGATTCCTGAACCACCTGCTGCTCGGTCGTCTGCTGCTCGACCCGGTGCTCGGCTTCAATTCGCATCCGGCGTTCAGCTTCGGCACGCCGGCGACGCCCATCATCGACACCACCGAGGTCTACTACTCGGGCGGCAGCCAGGGCGGCATCTTCGGTGGCGCCATCATGGCGGTGGCCGAGGACTTCAAGCGCGGCTTCCTTGCGGTGCCGGGCTCGAACTACAGCACGCTGCTCCACCGCAGCATCGACTTCAATCCGTTCCTCGCCGCGTCGCGCGCGTCGTATCCCAACCGCCTCGACGAGCAGCTCATCCTCGCCACCATCCAGCAGCTGTGGGATCGCGCCGAGCCGCACGGCTACATGAACCACATCCTCGACGGCTCGCTGTCGAGCCCGCCCGTGCCGCACAAGGTGCTGATGCACATGGCGACGTACGACTCCGAGGTGTCGAACGTGTCGACCGAGATCATGGTGCGCTCGCTCGGCGTGCCGCAAGTGACGCCGGCGGCGCGGAGCTTCTTCCAGATTCCCGAGATGGCAGCGCCCTTCGACGGCTCGGCCTTCGTCGAGGTGAATCCGCAGCTCGGCTTCTCGCGCTGCAACACGCCCGCGGGCGACAACCCGGGGCTCGCGTGCACCGTCGCGAGCGACTGCCCCGCAGCCGGCGACAACCCGTCGCGCACCATCTGCGACTCCGGCATCCCGCCGCAGACTAACACGGCGCCGCGCTTCAACAACCGCGCCCACGGCTCGACGGGCAACCTCACCACCGCGGCGCAGATCGATGCCTTCCTGCGTCCGAACGGCACGATCCAGAACTTCTGCACGGGGCCCTGCGACCCCGAATGATCAGTCTGGCTCGCCGCGCTTGAGCTGACCGGACGGCGCGGCCTTCTCCGCATGGGCCTCGGCACGGGCGACCGTGTCGGGGCCGAAGCGGGCGGCGATGCGGTCCAGCGCCGCATTGAGCGACGCGCGGCGCCCGTCGACGCGATCGGGAAAGAGCGCCAGCTGCGGCGGATCGTCGGCGGTGATCCCCGTCGCCGTGACGCCGATCAGCCGCACGGCACGCTCGGGACGGTTCCCGTCCCAAAGGCGGAGCGCCACCTCGGAGATCGCCCGACCGTCGTCGGTGGCGTGTGGGGCCGGGGCCTGCCGCGTCAACAGACGGTAGCGCCCGGCGCCGAGCCGCTCGGCGAGCTTGATCTTGAGCACGACGGTGGCCGCACGCACGCCGTCGTGGCGCAGCCGCCGCGCCACGGCTTCGGCGTGCGCGATGATGGCGCCGCGGACGGTGGCGTCGTCGCGCACGTCGGCGATGAAGGTGTTTTCCTCACCGTACGACTTGGCGTCGCGATCGGGCTCGACGATGCGCGCGTCCTGGCCGCGCGCCAGTCGCAGCAACGCCGGCGCCGCACGACCGACCGCGAGCGTCAGACGCCCCGCATCGCTCGCCGCCAGGTCGCCGATGGTGGCGATGCCGAGCCGCGCCAGCGTCGCCTGCAGCACGGGGCCGACCCCCCACAATCGCCCGACCGGGAGCGGCGACAGGAAATCCGTGACGTGATCGGGCGGCACCTCGAGGAGGCCGTCGGGCTTCGAGAGGTCGCTCGCGATCTTGGCCACCATCTTCGTCGGTCCGATGCCGACCGACACCGCGAGCCCGGTGACTGCGCGCACGCGATCCTTGACGAACCGTCCGATGACGAGGCCGGGGCCGAGGAGCCGCACCGAACCGGTGGCGTCGATGAAGGCCTCGTCGAGCGACAGCGGCTCGACCAATGGGCTCACGCGCGCGAAGACCTCGCGGATCTGCGCGCTCACGCGTCGGTACTTGCCCATGTTGCCGCGCACGATGACGGCGTCGGGACAGAGCGCGCGCGCCTGCGCGGTCGGCATGGCCGAGTGCACGCCGAAGCGTCGCGCCTCGTACGATGCCGCCGCCACGACGCCGCGCTGCGAATCGCCGCCGACGATCACCGGCCGGCCACGTAGCTCGGGATGATCGCGCTGCTCGACGGCGGCGTAGAACGCATCCATGTCGGCGTGCAGGATCACCGGGCTGCGCACCCTTCTGGCGCTATCATCGGCCTCTGATGGCCGCCAGCGAAAATCGTCACCGGACTCGCCAGGCACCGGCGGAGTCTGTTAGAGGCGCGGCATGACGACGATCGGCACCGTCCGCGAG
>DASYLJ010000012.1:0-10442 GCA_036009625.1 Binatia bacterium | reverse complement strand
CGCTCGCGCAACGACAGCACCTCGCCGCGCACGGTGCGCGCGAACGTAGTCCACCCGACGAGACCGATGACGAGCGGGATGGTCGCGAGCGACGGGGGAAGTACCGTCGCCAAGACGATCAGCAGGAGCAGCGCCGGCATGGTGAGGACGAGGTCGACGACCCACATCAGGACGGCGTCGACCCAACCGCCGAAATACCCCGCCACGAGCCCGACGCCGACCCCGATCAGCAGGCTCAGTGCCATCGCACCCACCGCGACTACGAGCGATGTGCGCGCGCCGTAGGCGAGGCGAGCCCACACGTCGCGCCCGATCGTGTCGGTGCCGAGCGGATGCGTCCGGCTCGGGAGCTCGGGGCCGCGATAGTGCTCGACCACGATGGCCGTCGGGCTCCAGCGCGTCAGTAACGGTGCCGTGATGGCGACGACCGCGAGCAGCACGACGATCAGCGCGCCGACGCGAAGCAGCCAGCGGCTCTGGCGGTCGTCAGCCACGCTTTACCCGTGGGTCGAGTGCGCCGTACAGGACGTCGACGACGAGATTGCAGCCCAGCACGAGCACCGCCGAGAACAGCACCGTGCCGGCCATCAGCGGCAGGTCGAGGCTGAACACCGACTGCACCGCGAGGCGGCCGAGCCCAGGCCAGTTGAACACCGTCTCGGTGAGGACGACGCCGCTCATCAGCTCGGCGACGTCGAGGCCGAGCAGCGTCACGACCGGGATGAGGGCGTTCGGCATCGCGTGCCGCATCATGACGCGGCCACCGGTCGCCCCCTTCGCGCGCGCGGTGCGCACGTAGTCGCTCTGCAGGGTGCCGGCGACGCCGGCGTGCACGAAGCGGGCGTAGAAGAACATGCGGTAGAGCGCCAGCGTTGCCGCCGGCAGGACCAGGTGGGCGAGCGTGCCGTAGCCGCCGATCGGCAGCACCTGCAGCCGATAGCCGAAGAGGTACACGAGCAGGTTGCCGATCCAGAACGTCGGCAGCGAGAGGCCGACCAACGTCGCGAGCAGCACGAGCAGATCGGTGAGCGAGCCCTGGCGTGCGGCGGTGACGAGGCCGACGCCGACGCCGAGCCCGAAGCCGATGGCGAGGCTCGTCAGCGCGAGCAGCGCCGTCGCGGGGACGCGCTCGCGGATGACGTCCCAGACGCGCCGCCCGGTCACGTACGAGACGCCGAGATCACCGCGCGCGAGCCCGGCCACGTAGCGCCCGTACTGCACGAGCACCGGATCGTCGAGCCCGAGGTCGGCGCGAATGGCAGCGAGGGTCTCCGGATTGGCCTTCGGGCCGGCGATCGACACGGCCGGGTCGGCAGGCACGATGCGCAGGAGGACGAACAGGATCAGCGTGGTGCCGAGCAACGTCGTCAGCGCGCGCAGCAGCCGACCCGCCAGGAAGCGGAGCATCAGGGACGGCGTCGCAGATGGGCGCGGAGCTCGGCCAGGGACGCCGACGTGCCCGCCAGCACCGGCTGCGGGGCGCGCCGCCCGTCGGCCAGATCGGCGAGGTCGACGGTGGCGCCGTCGAGATACTCGAATCGCCCACCGACCCGTGCGAGCAGCGCGCCCGCGCCCGCGACGTCCCAGATGTGGGCGCTGCCGAGCAGCGCCGCGCGCGCGACGCCGCGGGCCACGAGCGCGGCGTGGTACGCCGTCGAGCCGAGCGAGCGGAGCTTGCCCGGCCAGGTGATCTCGTAGCGACGGTGAACGGCGGAGTGGGCGAGCACGAAGGGGTCACCGTGACCCGGCCGGTCGTCCAGCAGCGGCAGCGGCTCTCCGTTCCACCAGGCACCAGCCGCATCGGCGACGTACATCTCGTCGCTGCAGGGCACGTGGACGACGCCGGCGACGGGTTGGTGGCCCTTGAGCAGGCCGATCGATACGCACCAGGTGGGCAGGCCGGCGACGAAAGACGACGTGCCGTCGATCGGATCGATGACGAAGCGGTATGGACCGGCGGCGGGTCGAGCGGCGCCCTCCTCGCCCTGGATGCCGGCCTCGGGGAATGCGGCGGCGAGCTCGCTCGTGAGCAGCGCCTCGACCTCGCGATCCGCCCGCGTCACGACGGTGCGATCGGCCTTCCGCTCGACCGCGACGCGGCGAAAGTGGCCGAGCGCCAACGCGCCGGCACGGCGCGCAATCGCGTCGAGCGCGGTGCGGTCGGGCGGTGTCGTCACCGCCCGCCCTGCAACATCGCGCGCTCCGTGAACAGATCGGCATCGAGGTGCTGATTGAATCGCACGTCGCTGCTGACGATGGTCGTGGTGTTGTGCTTCTCCAGGTCTTCGACCTCGACACGGAACGCGACGGGAATGGCGTCGACGCTGCGGATGTCTCGCTGCCCGAGGCGTTTCACCGGCTCGGCGTCGCTGGCGAACAGCTCGAGCTGCCGGGGTACGAGATCGCGCTTGCCGAGCCACACCACGATCTTTCGATAGGAGGTGACGGCGGACTTCGGAGTGAGCTCGATGACGTCGCAATCGACGTCGTCGATGCGTTCCTCGCCGCGGAGCTGGGCGGTGGCGTCATCCTCGGTCCACTGCAGCATCTCCTGCACGACGTCCACGTCCTCGAAGCTCAGCACGCTGTCGAAGAATGACCCGGAGCGATCGGTGCCCGACACGCGCCGGACGCGCGGATTCGGCGGCAGCAGGGACCGCAGGTCGTTCGGGGCGTTCGGGTGGGTGAAGGCGAGGAATGCCATGCCTTTCAGGACGCGAGGCTCCTGCAGGAACAGGATGGACGTCTTCTCGTCGCCGTCGCGGCGTTCGAACACCTCGAGCTCTCGTATCAACGTCGTGCCTCTGCGCACGGTCGTGAGGCGCATCCGCTCCTGACGATCGGTCCATCGACGCGGACCGTCGTCGAGGGCCTTGCGCTCGTCGAGGATCTGGCGCGCCGTCCTGGGCGCATCGGCGGCGGCCAGCCCGAGCCAGGTCACGGTGGCGATGCCGAGCGCCAGCGCGAGTCGCCGCATCGACCGGTCCGTCTCACCGCTCCCCGCGCTCGAGCGCCCGCTGCGTGAAGAGCTCCGGCTCGAGGTTCTGGTTGAAGCGCACCTCGCTGCTCTCGATCGTCGTCTTCGATCCCTTGCGAGGGGCCTCGACGTCGACGTGGTGCGCGACGGGGATCCCGTCCACCACCTTGATGTCGTGCTGCAGGAGGCGCTTGGCCGCTTCCGGCTCGGCGTCGTAGAACTCGAGCTTGCGCGGCATGAGGTCGTCCTTGCCGAGCCAGAGGACGATCTTCTTGTAGCCGATGTCCTCGCGTTTCGGGGCCAGCTCGATGACGTGGCAGACGACCCCGTCGATGGTTTCCTCGCTGCGGAGGCTCGACGCGGCGTCGTCCTCCGTCCAACTGGGCATCTCCTGGATGATGTCGAGGTCCTGGTAGCTCAGGTCGGTGCCGACGAAGCTCTCGGAGCGTGCCTGGGACGTGATCTGACGGGTGCGCTTCAGCGCCGGCAGGTAGAGCCACTGATCGGCGGGCGCGCCCTTGTGGGTGAAGGCCAGGAAGCCAGTGCCCTTCACCTCGGCGGGTGACTCGAAGAACAGGATGCTCTTCTTCTCGTCGCCGGGCTCGCGGCGCTCGAACACGATCAGGTCGCGGAGGCGCTCGCTACCGCGTCGATCGACGATCGTGAGCTTCATGTGCTCCTGACGATCGGTCCAGTGGCGCGGGCCGTCGTCGAGGGCCTTGCGACGGTCGAGGATCTGGCGCGCCGTCTCGGCGGCAACGGCGAACGGGGTCGCGCACAGCGTGACGAGGGCCAGCACCGCCGCCAGTCGTCGCATCGTGGTCACGGTCATCGCAGCTCCTTCGCCGAAAGGGGGGCGTCAACCCGGTTGCGGCCCCCCGTGTCCCTGCAGCCACACCAGGCCCCGGTACATGTACTGCAAGCCGGCCGTCGCCGTCACGGCCCCAGCGAGATAGAAGAGCGATTCCTCGAGCACCGGGGGGACCACCCCGGGCCAGACCAGCGACACCAGGACGGTCGTCACCGCGGCCAGCTGGAGGAAGGTGCTGAACTTGCCGATCGGGCTCGGTCGCACCTCCATGGCGCTCGAGGTCATCGTGAACAGCAGGAAGTAGCCCAGCACCAGCATGACGTCGCGCGACAGGACGATGACGACCACCCAGCGCGGCACCTCGTCCATGAAGGCCAGCGCCGTGAACGACGACATGAGGAGGAGCTTGTCGGCGGCGGGATCGAGATAGGCGCCCAGCACCGTCTTGGTGTGGGTCATGCGGGCGATCATGCCGTCGAGCGAGTCGGTGATGCCGGCGGCGATGAAGACGGCGAGCGCTTCCGAGTAGCGACGGTCGACCAGCAGGATCAGGAAGATCGGGATCGCGATCAGGCGCAGCAGCGTCAGGAAGTTGGGGACGTTCAGCACCGCGCGTGTCCTACCCCGCTGCGGTGCCGGGGAATTCCTTGCGCAGCTGCCCGGCGACCTTCTCGGGGACCAGTGCCGTCACCGTGACCTCGCCGTCACGGTAGTATTCCTCGACGATGCGGCCGGTGCGTCGCAGGAGTGCGACGATGTCGCTCCGATCCGACGGGAGGACACAGCGCACGCGCGACAGGCCGGCACCGAGCCGCTGCTCGATCCGAACGAGCAGTGCCGGCAGCCCGGCGCCCGTCTGCGCCGACAGGACGACGGCGTCCGGCGGCGATACCTGCGGCAGCGCGCCGAGCGAGACCAGGTCGCTCTTGTTGAGAGCGTACACCACCGGCACGTCGCCGGCGCCGATCTCGACCAACACTTCTTCGGTGATGCGGAGCTGCTCGGGCCACGTCGGGTGCGAGGCGTCGATGACGTGGATCAGGAGGTTCGCGGTGCGGACCTGCTCCAGCGTGCTCTTGAATGCCTCGACGAGCTGGTGGGGGAGCTTGTGGATGAAGCCGACGGTGTCGGCCAACAGCACCGTGAGCCCCTGCGGCAGGCGCAGCCGGCGGACGGTGGGGTCGAGGGTGGCGAACAGCTTGTCCTCGACCAGCACGCCGGCGCGCGTCAGCGCATTCATGAGCGTGGACTTGCCGGCGTTGGTGTAGCCGACGAGCGCGACGGTGGGCACCGGGATGGCGGTACGCTCGTCCGAATGCATCCGACGCGTTCGCTCGGTATCGCCGAGCCGCTTGCGGAGCTGCGCGATGCGCTCGCGCACGCGCCGGCGATCGACTTCGAGCTGCGTCTCACCGGGACCGCGCGTGCCGACGCCGCCACCGCGCTGGCGCGACAAGTGGGTCCACGCGCGCGTGAGCCGTGGCTGCAGGTACTGCAGCTGCGCCAGCTCGACCTGCATCTTGCCCTCGATGCTGCGTGCCCGCTGCGCGAAGATGTCGAGGATGAGCGCGCTGCGGTCGACGACCTTGCAGCCCAGGCCCTTCTCCAGGTTACGCTGCTGCGCCGGCGAGAGCGGGTCGTCGAAGATGACGACGTCGGCCTCGGTGCTGGCGACGAGCGCCTTCACCTCTTCGACCTTGCCGCTGCCGATGAACGTGGCCGGATGCGCGCGTTTGAGCGACTGCACCAGCTCGCCGACGACGGCGATGCCGGCGGTGGCTGCGAGCCGCGACAGCTCGAGCAGCGAGTCGCGTACCGGGATCAGCGGACGCGGCGCATCGACGGCCACGAGAACCGCTCGCTCACGCGCACGGGCGGTGCTGTGCATGCGATCACTCAACGAAACGACATCATTCCGGCGCCCAGCACCCGCTCCACGGCGTGGAGCACCTCTTCGCTGGCCGCCACCCGGATGTTCTTGGGGAGGGCCAAAATGGTCTCGGTCGCATCGGGACGCAAGAGGTGCAGGAAGGCCTCGCAGTTCCCGGGGTGCTCGGCGAGGATGGCCTTCAGGCGCTCGAGATCGTCGCGGCCGACCGTGCCGAGGGGGACGTTCAGGTGCACCTGGCGGATGGAGTCGGCGCGGGCGTTCTCGAGCGGGGTGAGCTCGTCGGCGATGATCTGGCAGCGCTCGGGGGAGAGGTCGAGACCGCCCGCCACGACCACCGGTGCGCCGGGCTGGATGATCCCCTCGAACTTCCGAAAGGTGTCGGGCCAGGCGATGACCTCGACGACGCCCTCCCTGTCCTCGAGGACGAAGGTGGCGTAGCGGTCGCCCTTCTTGCTGTTGCGCATCTTGAGCGTCGCGATGACGCCGCCGATGCGGACCCGCGGCCGCGACGCCTCGGGCCGACCCGGTCGCGCGCCGTGTGCCGGCGGCAGCTGGGGGCCGCGGGTGCGCAACGTGCCGACGGTGACGTTGGTGAAGCGGCGCAGATCTGTGGCGTAGCGGTCGAGCGGATGCCCGGTGATGAAGAAGCCGAGCGTCTCGCGCTCGCGACGCAGCTCTTCCTCGGCCTTCCACGGCTCGCCGGGCGGCAGCGGCGGCGGTGGCTCCTCGCCCTGCCCGCCGCGCGGCGCGAACAGGCCCATCTGCGGGCTGGAGCGCTCCTCGACGCGCACCGCCGCCCAGCGCAGCACGTCGTCGAGCGCCACCAGGAGCCGGGCGCGGTTACGCTCGACGGAATCGAACGCGCCGCACGCGATCAGGCTCTCGATGACGCGCCGGTTCACCTGCTGCCCCTGCACGCGCAGACAGAACTCGTGCAGGCTCGTGAAGCGTTCACCGGCGCGCGCGGCGATGATGGCGTCGATGGCCTTCGAGCCGATGCCCTTCACGGCGCCGAGGCCGAAGCGGATGGCCTTGCCGGCGGCGGTGAAGTCCTCCCGACTCTCGTTGACGTCGGGCGGCAGGATGGCGATGCCGTGCTCGCGACACTCGGCGATGTTCTTGTACGTCAGGTCGGTGTCGCCGGCTTCGAGCGACAGCAGGCCTGCCATGAACTCGCTCGGGAAGTGCGCCTTCAGGTACGCGGTCTGGTAGGTGATCACGGCGTACGCGGCCGAGTGGCTCTTGTTGAAGCCGTAGGCCGCGAACGTCTCCATCTGGTCGAAGATCTCGGCCGCGACCTTGACGTCGGCCGTCTTCGCCTCGGCGGCACCGGCGAGGAAGCGCTGGCGCTCCTTCGCCATCTCCTCCGCCTTCTTCTTGCCCATGGCGCGGCGGAGGTTGTCTGCGTCGCCGAGGCTGTAGCCGCCCAGTGCCTGGGCGATCTGCATCACCTGCTCCTGGTAGACGATGACGCCGTAGGTGTCGCGGAGGATGGGCTCGAGCGCAGGATGCAGGTTCCGGATGGGCTCCTGGCCGTGCTTGCGCTTGATGAACTGATCGACCATGCCGCTGTCGAGCGGCCCCGGTCGATACAGCGCCAGCGCGGCGACGACGTCGGCGAAGCACGACGGGCGGAGCTGCACGAGCATGCGCCGCATGCCGCCCGACTCCGCCTGGAACACGCCGATGGTGTCGCCGTCACTCAGCACCTTGTAGGTGGCGGGGTCGTCGAGCGGCAGCTCGTCCAGGTTGATGACGACGTCACGGCCCTCGCGGATGCGACGGATGATGCCTTCGATGAGCGTCAGGTTCTTGAGACCGAGGAAGTCGAACTTGATCAGTCCGATCGCCTCGACGTCGTTGAACGTGTACTGCGTGACGACCGCGCCGTCTTTGTCGACCCAGAGCGGCACGTCGTCGGTGAGCGGTTGCGGCGCGATCACGATGCCGGCAGCGTGCTTGGACGCGTTACGCAGCAGGCCTTCGAGCTTGAGCGCCAGCATGAACAGCCGCTCCTCGCGCTCGCCGGTGTTGCGCAGCTCGACCAGCCGCGGCTCCATCTCGAGGGCCTTCGCGAGGGGGAAGTCCTTCCCCTGCTTCGGCTCTGGGTAGAGCTTCGTGATGCGGTCGGTCTCGGCGAAGGTGAAGTCGAGGACGCGGCCGACGTCCTTGATCGCCTGCTTCCCCTTGAGCGTGCCGAACGTGATGATCTGCGCGACGCGGTCGGCGCCGTACTTCTCGCGCACGTAGCGAATGACCTCGTCGCGACGGACGAAGCAGAAGTCGACGTCGATGTCGGGCATCGACCGGCGTTCGGGATTGAGAAAGCGCTCGAAGAGCAAGGTATGCTCGATCGGGTCGAGGTCGGTGATGCGCAGCGCCCACGCCACCAGGCTGCCGGCGGCCGAGCCGCGGCCGGGCCCGACGGGGATGCCCTGGTTCTTCGCCCAGTTGATGAAGTCGGCGACGATGAGGAAGTAGCCGGCGAACCCCATCTGGTTGATGACGCCGAGCTCGTAGACGAGCCGGTCCTCGTACTGCTTCTCGACCGTCGGATCGCTGCCGAGCGTGCGGCGCGCGTTGAGGCGCAGGTCGAGCCCCTGTCGCGTCTCCGCCTCGAGCACCTTCTCGAGGGTCGTGTCCTCCGGCACCTGATACACCGGGAAGCGCCAGCGCTGCTTGAACTCGAAGTCGCAGCGGGCGGCGATGTCGACGGTGTTCGAGACCGACTCGGGGACGTCGGCGAAGGCCGCCGCCATCTCCTGCGGCGACTTCACGTAGAGCTGGTCGGTCTCGAACTTCCAGCGCTTCTCGTCCGAGAACGTCTTGCCGGTCTGGATGCAGAGCAGGACCTCGTGCGCGGCGGAGTCCTCGGCGTGCAGGTAGTGGCAGTCGTTGGTGCCGACGAGCGGCAGGCCCATGCGCTTCGCCAGCGCCTTGAGCTCGATGTTGACCTGCTCCTGCTTCGCGAGCCGGTTGTCCTGGATCTCGATGTAGTAGCGATCCTTGAAGATGTCGGAGAGCTCGGCGGCGGCGGCGCGCGCCTTCTCGGGCTGGCCCACCATCAGGCTGTGCGCGACCTCGCCGCGGAGACAGCCCGAGAGCGCGATCAGGCCGCCGCTCAGCTCGCGCAGCAGCTCCTTGTCGACGCGCGGCTTGTAGTGGAAGCCCTCGCGATAGCCGGCGCTGACGAGGCGGCAGAGGTTCTGGTAGCCCTCGCGGTTCTGCGCGAGGACGATCATGTGGTAGTTGCCGCCCGCCTCGTAGTCGTCGATGCGTCCGGCCTTCTCGAAGCGACTCTTCGGCGCGACGTAGAGCTCGCAGCCGATGATCGGCTTGATGCCGTACTTGACCGCCTCGGCATGGAACTGCACCGCGCCGAACATGTTGCCGTGATCGGTGATGGCACACGCCGACATGCCGGCAGCCTTCAACCGCGGGAACAGCTCCTTGATCTTGTTGGCGCCGTCGAGCAGCGAGTACTGCGTGTGCAGATGCAGATGGACGAACGACATCTCCGCTGAATCCCCTCCTCCGTACCGTCGTCGTCGTAGGCGAGGCGCACCTGTAGCGTGCGCTCGCCGCGGCGGTCAATCGGGCGGAGCGGCCGCGCCTATTCCCACTCGATGGTCGCGGGCGGCTTCGAGGAGATGTCGTACACGACGCGATTCACGCCGCGCACTTCGTTGATGATGCGGCTCGACATGCGCGCCAACACGTCTTCCGGCAGCCGCGCCCAGTCGGCGGTCATGCCGTCGGTGGAGCGCACGGCGCGGATGGCGACGACGTTCTCGTAGGTGCGTTCGTCGCCCATGACGCCGACGGTGCGCACCGGCAGCAGGATGGCGAATGCCTGCCACAGACTGTCGTAGAGGTCGGCGCGACGGACCTCCTGCTGCACGACCACGTCGGCGTCGCGCACGACGCGCAGGGTCTCGTCGTCGACCGGGCCGATGATGCGGATGGCGAGCCCGGGGCCGGGGAACGGCTGGCGCCCGACGATGGCATCTGGCACGTCGAGCACGCGGCCGAGCTCGCGGACCTCGTCCTTGAAGAGCTCGCGCAACGGCTCGAGCAGCGCGAGCTTCATGCGCTCGGGGAGCCCGCCGACGTTGTGGTGACTCTTGATCGTGGCCGACGGCCCACGCACCGACACCGACTCGATGACGTCCGGATAGAGCGTGCCCTGCGCCAGGAAGCCGACGTCCTGCAGCTTGGCCGACTCCTCCTCGAAGACCTCGATGAAGGTGAGCCCGATGATGCGGCGCTTCCTCTCGGGATCGTCGACGCCGGCGAGGTTCTTTATGAAGCGCGCGCCCGCGTCGACGGCGCGGACGTCGAGCTCCATGCCGTCGCGGAACGCGGCGACGACCTCCTCGAACTCGCCCGAGCGCAGCAGGCCGTTGTCGACGAAGATGCAGGTGAGACGACTGCCGATGGCGCGGTGGATGAGCGCCGCGACCACCGTCGAGTCGACGCCGCCGGAGAGTCCACAGATGACGCGACGATCGCCGACGCGCTCGCGGATGCGTGGCACCCACTGGTCGACGAAGCCCTCCATCGTCCAGTCGGGGCGTGCGCCGCAGACGCGCAGCACGAAGTTGCGGAGAATCTCCTTGCCGTCGACGCTGTGCGTGACCTCGGGGTGGAACTGCAGGCCGAAGATCGGGCGCTGGCGATGACGGAAGGCTGCGTAGGCCGAGTTGTCGCTGGTGGCGAGCGACTCGAGGTCGTCTCCGAGCTTGGTGACGCGGTCGCCGTGG
>DASYLJ010000011.1:0-14208 GCA_036009625.1 Binatia bacterium | reverse complement strand
TGCTTGGTCGTCAGCGCCACCACCATCCGCCGCCGTCTCATGCCACATGGGACGACGACACGTCACGTTGATTCAATGACGACGGCGATGCACTAGTGCCGTGAGGGTGGCGCCGGAGCGGGTCGGTTGGACCTCCGGCTGCGCGCGGAGCTCGCACCGCACCACACCGCCCCCTTTCCCCGCCCGGGTGCTCACAACGCGCTCGCTCGGAGGTCCAACCGACCCGCCCCGGCGCCACCCTCACGGGCGTGCTCGAGCCGTCGAGTCGTCTGCCGCTGCCCCTGTGTGGGGAGTGTGTTAGATGCGTCGTATGGCGCGCCGGGGACGAGGCGATGATGAGGCTCCGGTGGTGCCGAAGGCGGGGGCGCTCAATTCGCCGTTCAAGGGGTTGCGCGGGAAGATCAAGGTGAAGCCCGCGGAGCCGCCGAAGCCGGTGGCGCCCGTGCGGCCGGTGGCGCCGCCGCCTCCAGATGATCGGGCACTGTTCAGCCATGCGATGGCCGGCGTGAGGCCCATGAGCCGCGGGCCGCATGCGCGCGTCGAGAGTGCGCCGCCGTCCATCGGGAAGCCCGGACCCGTCAGTGAGGAGGCGGAGGCGTTCGCGGCGCTGTCGGATCTGGTGGCGGGGGTCGCGCACTTCGACGTCACGGATACGCGCGAGTACGTCGAAGGCGTCGTCGTCGGGCTCGATCCACGATTGGTGCGACGTCTGCGCAAGGGCGACTTCGCCTGGCAGCGGTTCGTCGACCTGCATGGGCTCACCGCTGTCGATGCGCGCGTCGAGGTGGAGCGCTTCGTCGTCGGGGCCTTCAAAGATGGCCTGCGCTGCGTGCTCATCGTCCACGGGCGCGGGCTCAACTCGAAGGATCACGTGCCGGTGCTGAAGGAGCGGCTCTCCTCCTGGCTCTCGCACGGAAGTATCGCGCGCCTCGTGCTGGCGTTCACCACGGCACGGGCGTGCGACGGCGGCGCCGGCGCGCTCTACGTCCTGCTGCGACGCGATCGCGGAAGTCGTCCGCTGCGCGTGACCGAAGGGGCCAAGCGCTAGCGTGGCCAACGCGTTGAGCGGCGCGCGGCTGCTGCTCGCCGTCGTGTTTCCGTTGCTGCTGCTCCGCGGTGGCGCGGCGCCACTCGTTGTCTGGATCGTCGCGGCGCTGAGTGACTATGCCGACGGACCGATCGCCCGACGACGCGGTGCCGTCAGCGCACGTGGCGCGATCCTCGACGTCGTGGCGGACGTGGCGTTCGTGCTCGGCGGGTTGATCACTGCGGCGTCGCTCGGGCTCGTCACCTGGATCGCACCGGTGGCGATCGTGTGCTCGGTGGCGGGCTACGTGATCGCGTCGCGCCGTCTGTCGCAGGACGGTGGGCCCCGGCTGGCGCGCAGCAGGGTGGGGCACTGGGCTGGGGTGACGAACTACGCGTGCGTCGGCGTCGTCGCCGGGTCGCTGGCGCTGCCGGGTGCGTCCTGGGGGATGCTACTGGCTGCGGCCGGTGTCGTGACCGCCGGCATCAATCTGCTGGCCGTCGCGCTCCGCATCGCTGCTCGCTAGCTCGCCGCTCACACGTCGCAGGAAGAGCAGGCCGAGCCCGGCGTTCATCAGCATGAACATCAGGTGCGCCGCCAGGCTGTACGCGAGCAGCTTCTCGCCCGGGGCGTAGTCCTGGAAGAAGAACGTCCAGGCCGCCTGGCTCGGGCCGAGGTGCGCCGCCGCGATCGGCAGCGCGGCGCAGAAGAACACCAGCGGCAGGAACGTCAGCAGCGTGGTGAACGGGATGTGGATGCCGAAGAGCGGCAGCGCCAGCCAATGCACGACGACGGCGGCGAGCAGGTTCGGCGTCTTCAGCAGCAGGAGGCCGAGGTACTGCCACGGCTTCGCCTGTCGGAAGGCGGCGAAGATCGGCAGCGAGCCCAGCTTGCCGCCGCGCGGCTTCGAGAAGAACCACAGGTGCAGCGCCAGGTACACCGTCATCACCTCGTAGACGCCCCACGGCGCGCGTGGCTCGCCGCTGATCGCCGCACCGACGCCGGAGTAGAAGGCGAGCTGGTACACCTCGATCAGCGCGATGAAGACGACCGTGCCCGTCACCTGCCAGAACGGGATGCCGTGACGCTTGTGCAGGTAGACGGCGATGCCGCCCTGTCCGAGCTGCGTGTTCACCAGCGACAGGATGTAGGCTGTGGCGCGGACGGGGAGCACGTCGCCATAGCGGACGGGGACGTTGAACCACGTCACCGCGCGCTGCAGCACCAGCGTGTCGATCAGCAGGTAGAAGACCGAGTACGGTGCCATCAGCAGGAGGTAGACACCCCACCGCCCTGCGGCGAGGGTGTCGACCACCTGTGCGACCGGATACTTGCTGAACAGGAACGCGAAGATCGCGAGCGTGACGGCCCACGGCGCGATCTTCTTGAGCAGGGTCAGGCGGACGGCTCCATGTGCTCGAACTGGAGGATGTCGAGCTCGGCGAAGCGCTCGCGCACGAACGGCGTGAGCAGCCCGAGGCGCTTCACGTTCGGCACGATCTTCGAGAACAGCATCTTGCGGAACTCGATCATCTGCGGGGAGTGGAGCACGATCTCGCGAACTTCCGCAACGGGCCAGCCCATCACCTCCCAGACGTCCTCGGCGAGCAGCCGGTCACGCATGAGGCGGCAGCCCTCGAAGACGAACTCCTCGCGCTCGCGGAGCTCCGTCGGCGACAGCTGCGTGAAGTAATCGCTCAGCGAGATGACGCCGAAGGCGACGTGGCGCGCCTCGTCGCGGATCACGTAGTGCAGCAGATCGGTGAGGAGCGGCTCGGCGCACATCTTGTGCATGAAGCCGAAGGCCGCCATTGCGAGCCCTTCCACCATGATCTGCATGCCGAGGTACTTCATGTCCCAGCGCGAGTCGGTGAGGATCTGGTCGAGCAGCGCCTTCAGATTGGCGTTGATGCGGTAAGGGCCGCCGAGCTTCTCGTTCAGATAGCGCGAGAACACCTCGACGTGGCGTGCCTCGTCCATCACCTGGGTCGAGCCGTAGAACTTGGCCTCCATCCACGGCGTGGCGTCGACGATCTGCGCGGTGGCGAGCAGCGCGCCCTGCTCGCCGTGCATGAAGTTCGACAGCGACCAGCGCAGCTGCTCGCGACGCAGCTTCTTCACCTCGCCGGGCGTGAGCTTCTCCCAGATGTGGGTGCCGTAGATCGGGATCTGCATGTCGGGCAGCAGCTCGGCCTCGGCGTCGACGCCGGTGGTCCATGCCAGCTGGTCGGTGGCGTTCCACTGGTCACGCTTCGCCTTCTCGTAGAGGCTGTGCAGCTCGCGGCGGACCATCTCGTAGTTCCAGGTGTAGGTCGTGTTGAACGTGGTGGAGAGGAGCTCTATCTGCTCCTCGCTCGGGCGGACGGGGCTCACGGCACCTTCGTACATTGTCACTCCTTTGCCGGGCTGAGCCCGTGCAGCGTCAGCTTCATGATGGTGTCTTCCAGCAACTCGATCGGACTGTCGTCGTGCTCGCTCCACCAGGCGAGGAGCTGGGTGCTCATGCCGACCAGCGCCTGCGCGGCGATGACGCGCGGCAGGTCGGCGAAGACCCCGGCGGCCACGCCGTCGCGGAGGTTCTCCTCGATGTCGGCGGCGAACTGCGCCTGGGCCCGACGGATCGTTTCGTGGTGGGCATCGCCGTGCCCGAAGACGATCTTGAACACCTCGCGGTTCTCGACCGCGAAGCGGCAGAGCGCGCGGTTCGAGATCACGACCCGCTCGACGGGATCGCTCACCGACAGCCGCGCGGCATCGACCGTGGCCTTGAGGTGCGTCACCGTGTCGTCGACCAGGGCGCCGAACAGCGCCTCCTTGGTGTCGAAGTGCAGGTAGAAGGTGCCGACGCCGACGTCGGCCGCGGCGGCGATGTCGGCGATCTTGGTGGCGTGGAGCCCCTTCTCGGCCAGCACGCGGGTGGCCGCGGCCATGATCTCGAGCCGCGTGCGCTCCTTCTTGCGCTCGAGTCGGCTCGGCGAGCCCGCCGGGAGTGAGTCTGTTTTCATGACTGAATGAAGATTCAGTTAGCCGCGAACGCAGCACGTGTCAACGATTTTCTTCCGGCCTCAGCGGGGCAGGGGGCCGATGGGGATGCCGACGCCGTCGGCATCGGCCGAGCGACGGCAGGCCTCGGCGATGCGTACGGCGTGGGCTCCGTCCTCGATGCGCGTGGGGGGCGTGCTGCCATCGGTCAGCAGGCGTGCGAAGGAGGCGAGGGCCTCACGCACGGTCGCGGCCGCCGTCGGCAGCGGCACCGGGGTGCGCTCCAGGCCGCGGACCGTCTGCAACCAGTGCTGCTGATGGTCGGCGACGATCTGCCCGTCCGTGCCGGCGACGTCGATCATGCCCGAGCGGCCCGCCGTCGACCGGCAGCCGTTGACGCCGACGAGCATGGGGCTGCCGTCGAGCTCGAGGATGGCGGCGAAGTTGTCCTCGGTGCGCGTCGTCGCGACGCGCGCGGTGCGGCACCATACGCGGGCCACGTCGTGCCCGGTGAGGAAGCGCACCAGGTCGAAGCTGTGGACGCCGGTGTGGAGCAGGATGCCGCCGCCCGACACCGCGGGGTCATCGAGCCACGGCAACGGCGACGGTTCGAAGCGCTGGTTCACGACCAGCGCATGCACCGGGGCGACGTCGGCGAGACGATCGCGCACCGCGCGCACGACGGTGTTCCATCGCAGCGTGTGCGCCATGAGGCACGGGATGCCGGCGGCGCGCACGCGCCGGACGATGTCGACCGCTGCGTCGCCGCTCGTGGCGAGCGGCTTCTCGATGAGCAGCGCCTTCTTCGCCGACGTCACCGCGGCGACGATCGCCGGATGCAGCGTTGGCGGCACGACCGCGATCACGGCATCGACGGCGGGATCCGACACCAGCTCCTGCCAATCGGGATGGAAGCGACAGCCGAGCTCGCGCGCCTGCGCCACGCCGCGTTCCGCGTCGTTGCGGGAGAATGCCTCGAGTCGCAGCGCCGGCACGTCGCCGCTGCGGAGGTGGCTCATGTAGCGGACGCCGTGCTTGCCGGCGCCGATCACGCCGACGCGTAGGACCGTCACCGGGGGGGACGTAGTCCCGGACGGCAGACGCTGTCAAATCGAGTGGAAGAGAGGGCAAACGGGGTTGCAAAGGCCACACCCCGGCGTTAGGAGAGGCGCCCTGACCCCTGTCCCACAAGGGAGAACGCGATGGCGTACATCATCACCAGACTCTGCCGTGACTGTGTCGACACCGGTTGCGTGGCGGTCTGTCCGGTCGACTGCATCTACGAATACACCGGCAGTGATCGCGAGCAGTTTCCGAACCAGCTCTACATCCATCCCGACGAGTGCATCGACTGCGGCGCCTGCGAGCCCGAGTGTCCGTGGCAGGCCATTTTCGAGGAGGTCGGCGTTCCGGACGTCTTCAAGGACGACACGCCGCTCAACTACGCGATGATGGAGCACACCGACGACTTCAAGGTCGCGCCGCAGAAGAAGATCGAGCATCCGACCGCGGAGCAGATCGCGGCCAACAGGACGAAGTGGGGTCTCGCGGGCTGATCAGGGCGTGACGGTCAGCATGACGTTGCCCGCGCCGGCGTCGGCGATCTCCATGCGGACGTCGCCCGTCGGCTGATTCGCCTTCACCGCCGCCTGCAGCGATTCGCGCAGGCGCGTGGCGAACTTCTCGCGCACCTCCGGTGGCATGCCGTCCATCGGGAAGTTCTTCACCAGCACGCGTCCCGTCGTTGGATTGCTCCACTCGATGCGGGCGATGCGCTCGCCCATGATCGGGGCGCCGCGGAAGTCCTTCTCCACTGCGCTCTGGAACGGCGTCAGCGGCGCGGCATCCGGCGGCGGCGTGGCGTCGGCGCCACCCTCGGCGATCCCCGCGGGCGTGACGGTCAGCATGACGTTGCCCGCGCCGGCGTCGGCGATCTCCATGCGGACGTCGCCTTTCGGCTGATTCGCCTTCACCGCCGCCTGCAACGAGTCGCGCAGGCGCGTGGCGAACTTCTCGCGTACCTCCGGTGGCATGCCGTCCATCGGGAAGTTCTTCACCAGCACGCGTCCCGTCGTCGGGCTGCTCCAGTCGATGCGAGCGATGCGCTCGCCCATGATCGGGGCGCCGCGGAAGTCCTTCTCCACGGCACTCTGGAACGGCGTCAGCGGCGCGGCGTCGGCGACCGCAGCTGGCAGTGTCGGCGCGCCGCCCGCGCCGGAGATGCGCGCGGTCATGTCGTCGATCTGCTTGCGGACGTTGTCGTCGGGCGCGAGCGCGCGAGCGGCCTTGAAGGACGCGAGCGCCTTGTCGTTGTCGCCGAGCTGCGCGTACGTCACCGCCAGGTTGTAGTGCGCCTGCAGGAACGTCGGGTTCTTCGCGATGACGTCCTCGTACATCGCGATCGCCTTCGGCGGATCGCCCCCGTACAGGTACATCGTCGCGAGGTCGGTGAGCGCACTCGGATCGCCGGGCTCGAGGACGAGGAACTGCTCGTAGAGCGGGATGGCCTGGGCGTGATCCTGCCGGTCGTAGAAGACGTTGGCCTTGCCGCGGATCGCGTCCTTGCTCTTCGGGTCGCGCTGCAGGACGTGGTCGAAGGCGTCGAGCGCCTTCGGGTAGTACGACGGATCGAGCTGGGCGGCGCGGTAGTACACCTGGCCGAGCCGATTCCAGGCGGCGGCATCGTCGGGCGCCGACTGCGCCTTCGTCGCCAGCTCGGTCATGAACTTCTTCACCTCCGCCGGCAGCTCGAGCGGACGCTGTGGCGGCGCCTCGCCGCCTCCCGGAGCGGCCTGGGCCTGCGGCGAGGGAGCGGAGGCGCGTCCCCCGAGCGCGGCCTTCGGCGGCTCGGGCGACAGGATACTCGCCCAGATCGCCAGCCCTGCGACCAGCAGAACGCCCAGCAGGGAGATGCCGGGCGTCGTGATCTGCCATGCGGTCTGCGCGCCCTGCGCAACCGCGGCGTCGGCTCGCGCGACGCCGGTGCGCAGGTCGGATCCACATTCGGCGCAGAACTTGGCGCCGGGAACGGACCGGGTGCCGCACTGCAAGCAGAAACGCGCGCTCATCGATGGATGACAGGCATGAGGTGGGCGGGATGATAACGGACGGCTCCCCACCGTCAAAACGGTGCCGGTCCGAGGCGCACGCAGCCTTACCGCGCATGGGCGAGTCCGGGCATGCGCCTTGCTGAATGGGTACTCGATGGGCGTGACGAAGCGAAAGCGGATTCCCGTGGACGGGGCGGGGCTCCCGACGGCGCTGCAGTCCACGCCCGACGGCGTCGTCGTGGTCGATGGCGACGGCATCGTGCAGGAGTCGAATCCGGCCTTCGTCGCCGCCATGGGCTCGGGCGACCCGACCGGGATCGCGCTCGGAACGCTCGTCACACGACCCGGTGACGACGGCACCGTCGACGACGCGCTCCGGGCCGCGGCCGTCGCGCCCTGGTGTGGCGAGCTGCGTGCCGCCGACGGCGTGTGGGAGGCGACGCTGGCACCAATGACCGACGGGCGTCTCGTCGGCGTCTTCCGCGACGTGCGCGCGCGCCATCAGGCGGAGGAGGCGCGCCTCGAGTTCCTGTCGATGGTCACCCACGACATCAAGGGGCCCCTCACCGTGATCCTCGGCTACACCGAGCTGTTGAGCGACCCCGACGAGCCGCCGTCCCCTGCGATGCTGACGGACACGCTCGGGCGCATCCGCGAGAGCGGCGAGCAGATCCATGCGCTGGTCTCGAACTTCGTCGAGCTGTCGCGCATCGAGGCCGGCCAGCACCTGCTGGATCGACGTCCCGTCGACCTGGGCGAGCTGCTGTCGCGGCTGGTGCTGCACCACGCGCCGCGCGCGCGGCGCAAGGGCGTCGAGCTGTCGCTGGACGAGACGCCGATGCCTGAAGTGACGGGCGACCGCCCGCAGCTCGAGCGCGTCGTCGTGAATCTCCTCGGCAACGCCATCAAGTACACCCCGCGCGGCGGCCGCATCACGGTGCGCACGCAGCGCGTGAACGGGCACGTCGCGATCGCCGTCGAGGACACCGGTCCCGGCATCGCGTCCGAGGACATCGGCGAGATCTTCGAGAAGTATCGTCGCGCGCCCGCCGCGCGCCGGGTCGATGGCGTCGGGCTCGGGCTCTTCATTGCCCGCACCATCGCGCACGCGCACGGCGGCGACGTGCAGGTCGAGAGCGCGCCCGGCCACGGCTCGACCTTCACGCTGGTCCTGCCGGCCGACTGACCGACGCCGCCCTCAGCGCGTCGTCGCGATGAGGAAGCGGGCCGGCAGCGACGCCTCGATCATGGTCGGCGGCGGCTCGATGACGAGGCGCAGCGGAGCGTCCACGCGCGTGATGTCCTCGGCCGAGCCCCACTGGCGCTTCACGACGTCGGCCACGCGATTCCAGTCGACCATGTCGCCGAGCCCCGCGGCGACGATGCCGGCACGGATGCCCTCCACGCTGGCCTTGCGACCGCGGTAGACGTCCTCGTGCACCTCGAGCCAGACGCGGCCGGTGTCGTCCTGCGCCAGCGTCACGGGCTCGTAGAGGTTCTCCACGTAGGTGCCGTCGATGGTCTCCTTGTAGAGGCGCTCGATGTCGGCCGGCAGCATGCGCATGCAGCCGTGCGTGGCATAGCGGCCGACGCTGCCCGGCGCATTCGTGCCGTGGAACCCGACGCCGCCACCCGA
This sequence comes from Binatia bacterium, assembly GCA_036009625.1. Taxonomy (GTDB): domain Bacteria; phylum Desulfobacterota; class Binatia; order DP-6; family DP-6; genus DASYLJ01. Next base: position 5,513 of record DASYLJ010000011.1, on the reverse strand, counting down.
GAACGCGATGAAGTACTTGCCGAGCGGATTCTTCGGTCCAGGCTTGATCTCGGTGATGACGTTGCGGCCCGCGGCGCGCATCTCGTCCTGGATCGACGTCGGTACGCGCCAGATGGGGTCGCGCCGGCGCTCCATGATCCAGAAGCGTCCGCGCGGCGTCGACCACTTGAGGTTCTTGCCCACCGCGACCGGGAAGCGTGCCTTGAGCGCGCCGCTCTCGAACCAGTAGACGGTGCGGTCGGCGATGTCGACGACGAGGCCCTCGGGGGTGCGCGTCGGCACCACATGGCGGTCGGAGACCCGCACCGTGCCGCCCACCCGCACGTGATCGACGTTGACGCCGGGGTTGAGCGCCTTCAGCTGTCCGGGCGTCATGGTGAGCCGTCCGGCGACCGACCAGGCCGTCTCTCCCTTCTGGAGGACGTAGTCGTGCTCCGTGCCGGACACCATGGAGTAGACGGGGAGGGGGTCGACGGCCGGTGCTGCGGCGAACGCCGGAGCAGCCAGAACCATCAGCGCGAGGAGGCTCGGGATGGGACGCATCAAGACATGAGAATAGCCAGCAACGATCCGACTTGACATGGCGCACGTGCCTGGGTGACGTCCCGGGCATGGGCTGTGACACTCTCGTTGCGCTCGCGCCGTCCACCCGGGACGGGGTGACGTTGTTCGCGAAGAACAGTGATCGCCCGCCCCGCGAGTGTCAACGGTTCGTGCAGATTCCACGCGGGTTTCACACGGCGGGCAGCATCGTGCGCTGTCAGTACCTGCCGCTGACGCAGGTGGCGGAGACGGCGGCGGTGCTCGGCTCGCAGCCGTGGTGGCTCTGGGGCTTCGAGCACGGCGTCAACGAGCATCGCGTCGCCATCGGCAACGAGACCGTCTTCGCGCGCGAGGTGCTCGGCCCGGTGGGACTCACGGGCATGGACCTGGTGCGGCTCGGGCTCGAGCGTGGACGCACCGCGACCGAGGCGCTCGACGTCATCATCGGGCTGCTCGAGGCGCACGGGCAGGGTGGCTCGGGGCACGCCGCGTTCGACTGGCCGTACCACAATGCCTTCCTCGTCGCCGATCCGGAGTCGGCGTGGATGCTCGAGACGTCGGGCCGGCACTGGGTGGCGCGGCCCGTGCGCGAGCTGGGCAACATCTCGAACGGGCTCACGATCGGCGCCGATTGGACGCGCGGCGCCGCCGACGTCACGTCGTTCGCCGTGACCCAGGGGTGGTGGCCCGGCGACGGCGGTCGCGTCGACTTCGCCGCCGCCTACACCGACGCCGCCGGCGTGCCGCCGAACCTGTGCGCCGGTCGGCGGCGGCGGGCGGCGGCGCTGCTGGCCGAGGGTCGCGGACGGCATGCGGTTCCGGGCATGCACGCCATCCTGCGCGACCACGATGCCGACGGTCTCGTGCGTCGCCCGCGCGCGTTCGACGACGAGCACTTCTTCACGCTCTGCATGCACGCCGACCCGCTCGACAACACCACGGCCGCCATGGTGGCGCCGCTGCCGCGCGACCCCGACGCCGTCACCGCGACGTGGGTGTGTCTCGGCAGCCCATGCATCGGCGTCTTTCTGCCGCTGTGGCTCCAAGCCGAGGTGCCGGCGATCCTGGCGCAGGGTGGTGCCGAGTCGGATGCCACGAGCCCGTGGTGGCGGACGCGTGCGCTGCTGTCGCTCGTGGAGCGCGACTTCGCGCGCTGGGTGCCCGTCGTGCGTCGCCGGCTCGACCCGTTCGAACAGGCGGTGCGCGACGAGGTTGCGGCGCTGGAGACGCGTGTCCGCGATGGCGCGCCGACGGCGATGCTCGGCGCCTTCAAGCAGCGCACCGTCGACGATTGGCTGCGCATCCTCGTCGACCTCGAGACCACGCTCGCCGGCGCCTGAGCCCGCCTACTCGTGGCGCAGCGCCACGATCGGATCGAGACGTGCCGCCCGTCGCGCCGGATACACGCCGAATACCAGGCCGACGGTACCCGAGAACACGAACGCCGCCGCGATGGCGAGCGGCGAGATCAGGATCGGCCAGCCCGCCAGTCGGCCGATCATGACGGCGACGCCGACGCCGAGCATCGCGCCGAGGACCCCGCCGGCGAGGCTCAGCACGATCGACTCGACGAGGAACTGCAGCAGGATGTGGCGCGCCTTCGCCCCGACGGCCAGCCGCACCCCGATCTCGCGCGTGCGCTCGGTCACCGACACGAGCAGCGTGTTCATGATGCCGATGCCGCCGACGAGCAGCGAGATCGACGCGATCGCGGCGAGGAGCTGCGACATGACCTTGCTGGCGGCGAGCGACGTCTCGAACATCTCCTGCATGCTGCGCACGGTGAAGTCGTCGTCCTCGCCGGGCCCGATGCGGTGGCGCACGCGCAGCAGGTCCTTCACCCGCGAGTCGACAGTGGCGACGTCCTGCTCGCCGTGCGCCGAGATGACCACCATGTTGACGCTGCCGAGCGCGTCGGTGCCGAGGACGCGTCGCTCGGCGGTGCGGAAGGGGATCATCGCGACGTCGTCCTGGTCCTGCCCCCACGACGTCTGGCCCTTGCGGCCGAGCACGCCGATCACCTGGAACGGGACGTTCTTGATGCGGATGGTGGCGCCGAGGGGATCCTCGCCGGGCGCGAACAGCTCGTCGACCAGGGTCTGGCCCAGCACGGCCACCTTGGCGGCGCTGTCGTCCTCGGACGGCGAGAAGAACCGGCCGGCACGCAGCGGCCAGTCGCGCACGCGGAGAAACGCCGGCGACGTACCCTGGATGCCGGTCGACCAGTTGCGATTGCCGTAGCTCACCTGCGCGACCTCGCGCTTCACCCACGTCACGTCGGCCAGATCCTCGAGCTCGCGCGCGACGAGGCGCGCGTCGGCCGACGTCAGCGTGGCGGACGACCCGGACCCCGCGCGCACGCCGCCCTGCGTGGTGGTGCCGGGCATGATCATGACGACGTTGGTGCCGAGGTTGGAAATCTGCGCCTGCACGGCGGCGTTGGCGCCCTGGCCGACGCTCACCATGGCGATGACGGCGGCGACGCCGATGACGACGCCGAGCATCGTCAGCGCCGAACGCAGCGGATTGCGTCGCAGCGCGCGCCACGCCGTGCGCAGCGTCACCTGGAGCAGCTTCACGACGGTGCCCGCGCGACGAGGACCGCGTCCGGCGCGCCGTCGGCGACGATACGACCGTCGCGCAGCACGATGACGCGATCGGTCTGCGCCGCGACGTCGGGCTCGTGGGTGACGATCGCGACGGTGAGCCCGTCGGCATTCAGGCGACGCAGCAGCAGCATGATCTCGTCGGAGTTGGCCGAGTCGAGGTTGCCGGTGGGCTCGTCGGCGAGGATGAGGCGCGGATGCGTCGCCAGCGCGCGCGCGATGGCGACGCGCTGCTGCTGGCCGCCAGAGAGCTGGCTCGGGAGGCGATCCCCGAGCCCGCCGAGACCTACGGCGGCGAGCGCCGCGTCGGCCCGCCCCACGTGCTCGGCGAACGGGACGTCGCCGTAGACGAGCGGTAGCGTGACGTTCTCGCGCGCCGACGTGCGCGGCAGGAGATTGAAGCTCTGGAAGACGAAGCCGAGCTTGCGGTTGCGGATCTCGGCGCGAGCATCGGCGTCGAGACGACCGACGTCTTCACCGTCGAGCCGGTAGACGCCGCTGGTGGGACGGTCGAGGCAGCCGAGCAGGTTCAGCAGCGTCGACTTGCCGGAGCCCGACGCGCCCATGATCGACACCAGGGCGCCGTCCGGGACGTCGAGCGTCACGCCGCGCAGCGCTTCGACGACGTTGCCGGCACCGAGCGCGTACGTCTTGCGGAGGTCCCGGACGTCGATCACGTCAGCGTCGTCGGCCGCCGCCGGCGCCGAAGGAGGGGAGCTGCGGGCGTTGCGCGCCTTCGTCGGGGTCGCGCTCGATGGCGGTGACGACGCGCGCGCCCGCGTCGACGCCGGAGAGGATCTCGGTGAAGCGCTCGTCCGCGATGCCCGTCGTCACCACGACCGGATCGAGCTTGTCGCGTGCACCGACCGTCCACACGATGGAGCCGGCGCGGGCGGACGGCGCCTCGGCGGCGCCCGAGAGATCTTGCGGTGGACGGAAGCGCAACGCGCTGGTCGGCACCCGCAGCGCGTCGTCGCGCGTCGCGGTGGTGATGGTGACGTTCGCCGTCATGCCCGGCTTGAGCTTCAGCTCCTCGTTGTCGACCGCCACCAGCACCTCGTAGGTGACGACGTTCTGCAGCGTGATGGGCGAGTTGCGGACCTGCTTCACGCGGCCGCGGAACGCCGTCTGCGGGTAGGCGTCGACCGTGAACGCGACGTCCTGCCCGACGGCGATGCCGCCGATGTCCGACTCGCTGACGCTGGCGTTGACCTCCATGCGCTTCAGGTCGGCGGCGACGAGGAAGAGCGTCGGCGTCTGGAAGCTCGCCGCCACGGTCTGTCCCTTGGTGACGTTGCGCGCCACCACCACGCCGTCGACGGGGGCGACGATGTCGGTGTAGGCGAGGCTGACGTTGGCGTCGTCGAGCTTCGCCTGCGACGACTGCAGCGCCGCCTCCTCGAGCGCGATCTGCGACTCGGCCTGCTTCCCGTCACTGGTGGAGGCGTCGAGCTCGCTCTGCGACACGATGCCGCGCGCGGCCAGCTCGCGGGCGCGACGCAGATTTGCCGCCTTCAAGTCGCGGTCGGCGCGTGCCTTGGCGACGCGTGCGCGCGCATTCGCGACGTCGGCCTGGGCGCCCGCGACCCTCACCTGGAACGGGCGCGGATCGATCCGCGCCAGCAGCTGTCCGCGTTGGACGGGCGTGTTGTAGTCGGCGAGGATCTCCTGGATGGGTCCGGACACGTAGGTCCCGACCTGCACGGTCTCGACCGGGTTGACGGTCCCGGTCGCGGTCACGGTCGCCGTGATCGGCCCGCGCTCGACGGCCACGGTGACGAGCTTGGGTGCCTTGGGCCCGGCCGAGGGCCACAACAGGTACGCAACGACGGCAAGCGCCACCCCGCCCGCCACCACGATCCCCCGACGCATTCCCCCATCATGCGGCCCAACCGAAAGCTGCGCCAGCGCCCACGATGGTCCCTAGGGCGTCTCCAGCGTGAGCACGAAGGTCCCACGGTCGAACGGCGAAACGTCGGGAATGTCGATCTCACCGGAATCGACCGCGATGCACCGGTACGTCCCCGTCAGGACGCTGGACGACGGGTCCGGCACGACATGCAGATGGCACTGCCTTCCATCGCGCACGAGCCGCAGCAACGGTCCGTGCCTCCACGTCGGACGGTACGTCATCCCGCCACCCCGCCCGACGCACCCGGGTCCACCGCATCCCCTGAACCGCCCCCGACAGAACGGAAGCCCGAACCGGGTCACCCCACACGTCGTGAAGTGCAACGACAGCCGGCTCACCTCGCCAGCCTTGTTCGTCAGCGTCCCCGACAACCGCGTACCACGCTGCACGGTGATCGGCTCGGCCACAGCCACCCGCACCCCGATCACCGCGACGACGAGCAGGACGAGCAG
>DASYLJ010000010.1:0-13043 GCA_036009625.1 Binatia bacterium | reverse complement strand
GTCGTCGTGCTCCGCGTCGAGGCCCTTGCGCAGGAAGCAGCGCGCCGCCTTCGACTTCTTGAAGCGCTCCTCGAAGAACGCCACCGCCGTCGCCTGCGTCAGCACGTGCTGGTGGGTGGCCGGCATCGGCGTCACCGCCGGTTCCGGGCCGACGCAGGGCAGCTCGCATCCCGTGAGGTCGCTGGCCGAGGCCGCGTCGCCGAACGCCGCCAGCGTCGCATCGAACTCCTCCTGCGTGATGCCGTCGACGGCGAGGCAACCGAGCGTGGTGTCGTAGTTCGTCGTCGCGTCGAACGAGACGAGGCCGCTGAAGGCGGTGTGCGTGGCGCCCGCCAGAGTCACCAGCGTGCGCGGCATGCGTGCCTTGTCGAAGGTGCGCCCGGCGTTCTGCTCGAGCGGGGTGATGCGGTCGCCGGTGCCGGCGATGAACAGCAGCGGCGGGTTCGTCCGCAGCATCTTCTTGGTGAGCGGGCAGGAGTACGGCGCCATCACCAGCGCGGCCTTGATGCGCTTGTCGCCGAGCACCGGACTGTACGTCGCGAGCAGCGTCGTGAGGCCGCCGAGCGACAGCCCCTGCGCGCCGATGCGCTTCTTGTCGATCCCGCCAGCGAGCCAGCTGCCGCCGTCGGCGGAGAGGGCGAGGACCTGGTCGAGCACGAAGCGCACGTCGCCGGGCTGGTTCACCACGTCCTCCAGACGCGGGCCCCCGGGGACCGTGAGGTTCGACTGCGGGAAGTTCGGCGACACGACCACGAAGCCGCGGCTCGCCAGTGGGACCGCGATGTAGGCGGCCCCGGAGTTCACGTCGCTGAAGCCGTGGCTGTTGATGATCACGGGGAACGGACCGTCGCCCGCGAGCGGCGCGTCCGGCGTGGGCACGGTGTCGCTGCCGCCGCTGGTCGGGTACCAGATGACGGTCTCGAGGGTGCGGCTGGGCTTTTCGGGCTGCCCACCCCATGCCGCCGTCGTGCGGGTGGTGTCGACGAGCGTGATCGTCCGCATGCCGACACCGTGGCTGCCGGGGGCGAGGAAGGCCCCCGTCGCAGAGCCGCTCGGGCACTTCGCCGCGGCGGAGACGCCGGCGAGCAGGGGGACGAATACGAGGAGGAGTGGTAGGGCGGCACGACGGATCGACATCACGCCGGCGTTCTCCCGCGCCGGCCGCCGATGCGCAAGCACGAAGTGTAGGACGGCCGGGGCAGATCGACGACCGCCCTACGGCCCGCAGCGCAGCGTCTTGCCCTTACGCCCGCACGACACCGTCGCGGTGAAGCACTGCGGCCCGATCATCAGCCGCGCGTCGAGCGTCGTCGCCTCCACTCCAGCGAGCCCGCTCGCCTTCGCCTTGGCCTTCATCGCGAGCCCGCCGCCGCCCGGCTGGAGCTGGAACGACGTGAGACCGCCCGCGCTGCCGCGGCCGTCCTTGTACTTGAACGCGCCGCGCTTCGCCTTCTTCCAGAACCCGTCACTGCCCGGGTGCGTGAGATCGCTCTGGAAGACGGTCGTGCCGCCGTTCTGCAGCTGCAACGACACGGTGTCGGTGCTCGACGGTGCGACGGCGAGGGCCGACTGGAACGCGCCCGTCAGTGCCAGGATGCCCTTGCCCTTGACGGTGAGCGCACGCAGATCGAGCGGCGCCGGGCCGGTGCCTGCCTGACACGCGCCGGAGACGCAGGTCTCCAAACCATTGCAGGCGTCGGCGTCCGGGCACGGTGTGCCGTCGGGCAGCGGTGGGCCCGCCGCGCACTCGCCACTCTGGCAGACGCCGGGATTCGTGCAGCCGCCGCCGGCGGTGCACGACGTGCCGTCGGGTGCGGGCACGGCACTGTGCTGGCAGATGCCTGCCGAGCAGATCTCCGCGCCGTTGCACGGGTCGCCGTCCTCGCACGACGAGCCGTCAGGCTGACCCGGACAGGGTCCCCCGGGCGGCAGGCAGGTGGCGCGCTGGAACGGATTCGGACCGCTGCCGAAGCAGGCGTCGGCGACGCGGCCGGTGGGACCGGAGTACGGCACGAACGTGGTCGCGAACTCGATGCGGTAGATCGCCGTGTCGGCGGTGAAGTCGTTGCCGTTGTTCTGCTTGCCGGCGACGTAGAGCACCTGACGTCCCATCGCGTCCGGACCCTGCGTCATGTCGACCAGCGTGCCGAGGCCGACGTTGTCGAAGTCCTCGTCGTCGTCGATGTCGTAGATGGCGCGGAAGTCGTTGTCGTTGGTCGAGTCGTGGAACGGCAGCGGCGTCAGCTCGGTCCCCGACGGCACGAAGCACGGCGGCTGCAGGTCGATGCGCTCGATGCGGGCGCTGTCGCGCAGCAGGTAGAAGACGTCGCCGTAGTACTGCTCGGGGTAGCCGAGCCCGGTGTACGCGGTCATGCCCGTCATCACGAGGCCGTTGCCGGGATGCGCCACCAGCGGTCGCCGCCAGTCGGGATGATTGGCGTAGACCGCGGCCGGCGTGCTCGCCGACAGGCACGACGCCGCGCCCGTGTTGATCGACGAGCCTTCCAGGCACGGCCAGCCCAGGTTGCTGCCGCTGTCGACGATGGACAGCTCGGCCGACACGCCGTCGGCGCGATCGGCGACGTACAACTGTCCCGTCAGTGGGTGCGAGTAGAGCCCGCCGGGATTGCGCACGCCGGTGCCGAAGACGAACGGATTCGCCGGCAACGGCGCACCCGGCCCGGGCTGCGCATTGGCGGCGCCCTCGACGGCCATACGCAGGACCTTGCCGGCATGGTTCGGGAGTCCGTCGGGATCGTCGATGTCGCGTTGCGGGTACTGCGTCGTACCGAGGCAGACGTCGGTGCAGAGGTCGCCCGGCTCCTGGAACTCGATCGGGTTCGTGTCGACCAGCAGCTGCGACATCCAGCGGTTGTTTCCGCCGTTGTCGCCGATGCCGAGGTAGAGGCAGCCGTCGACGCCGAACGTCAGTGGCCCGCCGTTGCGGCCCGCGTTCTCGTTCTCGGGCTCGAGCGTCGTCTTGACGATGCCGACGTAGTCGCCGGTGCCACTCGCGTTCTCACGATAGACGCGGACGTGCTGGTTCACCTCCTCGTCGGGGGTGGTCATATAGACGTAGACCAGCTTCGAGGTCGCGAAGTCGGGCGCGAGGGCCATGCCCAGCAGGCCCTCTTCGTTGTTGGTCGCGCGGATGCCGTCCACCGTGGCCCACAGCGTGCCCTCGTCGAGCACCGAACCGTCGTTGGTGGCGTAGCTCGCGTAGACGCGGATCTCCGCCGTGCCCGACTCCTCGTCGTCGGTCTGCTCGATCGCCTGCACGGCGGCGAAGAGCCGGCCGTCGGGCGCGACCGCGATGGCCGACACCGGATGCCGCGCGAGCGCCACCGCCACCGCGCGGAAGCCGTCCTCGTCGAGGGCGGCGCGCACGGCGGACGGAGTGAGGAATGCCACGCCCGCGAGCGCAACGGTGAGGGCGACGTCGAGGTGTCGCCGGACGGCGGTCCGGTGGCGCATCACGTCAGGCGATCATGCCGGTGAAGGGCGTGACGGTGGGCATGTACTCGTCGGAATTGGCGCCCATCAGGGTCACCAGACCGGCCACCATGTTGGTGACGTCGAGCACCTGGCCGCCGTCGTCGGGCATGCCGGTGGCGAGATTGATCTTCACGCCCTCCTGCTCGTCGTTGGTCATGCCGACGACCGAGCCGCCGCGCACGTGCTTGCCGACGAGGATCATCGACGTGAACGGATGATGGTCCTTGCCGTTGTCGCCATTGAGCTGCGGCGTGCGGGCGAATTCGGAGCAGTAGACCACGGTGGTCTCGTCCATCAGCGTGCCACCGGCGACGCCGGGCTGCGCGGCCAGGCCGTTGCAGAAGTCGCGCAGGAACGTGAAGACCTGATCCCAGCGCGCGTTCTGCTGGGTGTTGTCGCTGTGGGTGTCGAAGCCGCCGCTCGGCTGCAGGCTGACGCTGGTGGTGAGGCCGCTCTTGAAGGCGGCACCGAGCGACGTCGCCAGCTGCGTGCCGTTGCCCATGTTGATCTGCAGCGTGCTCGCGAGGCGCGCGAGCTTGTCGGCGCGCGAGTTGGCGTCGTGGAACTGCGCCACCTTGCCGGTGAGCGCGTTCGCCGGCGTGCCTTCCTCGAGCATCCGCTCCCACTCCAGCGCCTGCTGGATGTAGCCCTCGCCGAGCGCCGACACTGCCTGGCGGTTCTGCGTCACGCGGTTGTAGGCGATGGCCTGGCTCATCTGACCGCCGAGGCGTCCGCTCAGGCCGGAGTATGGACCGCCGAAGCTCATGCCGCCGAGCAGCAGGTGCGGCAGCGGCAGGCTCTCGCCGTTGTGATGCGCGGCGACGACCGCGAAGTCGGGGCGCGTGGCGTCGAGGAAGCCGGTGAGCACGAGCTGGCGGCTCTGGTCGTGCGACGTCGAGCGCGTGTTGATGCCGTTCACCAGCGCCGTTCGCGGCGCCCAGGCGTCGAAGAAGGTGTCGACCGCCGGACGCGTGATGGCGTTCGACATGTACGTGAGCCCACTCACGGTACGCGCCTGCGACGCCGGCAGCCCGCTGATCTCGAACGGTACGTCCACGTCGACACCGTCGGTCATGTCGAGCGGATCGTGCACGTCGAGCACCTGGGTCGGGTCCCAGCCGCCGTCGGCGAACATCATCACCAGGAAGTGCGGGCTCGCCGTCTGTGCGTACGCCTTCTGCCGCAGCAGCGGGCCAGGGCAAGCCAGCAGGGCAGCGCCTGCCACGCCGAGCTTGAGCAGCCCGCGCCTCGTCCAATCCTCGTTCCACTTGGTCTGCATGGCTCGTTCCCTCAGTAGGTGAGCATTCGGGGGTTGCGCAGCATGGCCACCAGGACACCGCGCCACGCGCGCTGACCCTGGGTGCCGGCCACCTGGCCGTTGCCGGTGCCGCTCTGGGTGCCGTCACCGTAGAGCGAGCGGTAGAGCTGCATCAGGACGTCGATCTGCGGATCGTCCGCGCCCCAGCTGACGCCGTAGAGCCGGCGCGCGAGACGGGACAGGCCCGCCCGGATGGCGACCTCGTCGACGCCGGGGTCTTCGATGCCGGTGATGCCGTGGAGCAGCCGGCGCTGGTCGTCGGGCAGCGGCAGGTCGTTGTCGACGACGTACTCGGCCGCGAGCGCCGCGACCTTGCGCTGCACCATGACGACCGACGCGTTCAGGTTGGCCGCGCGACCGGTGACGGACGTGCCGTTGATGCCGCCGAGGATGATCTTGAAGCCGTTTTCCTCGGTGGTGAGTAGCGGCACCGGCTCGGTCCGGTTCGGATCCGAGTTCGGGTCCGTGTCGTCCTGGTCGTTCTGCGGATTGCGTTGCCAGACGAAGCCGGTGGTGTCGCGCAGCAGCGACTCGAGCCGCTCCGGCGACGCGCGTCGCACCCAGTCGGGATCGTTGGTCTCGGGACGACCGCGGTAGGCCTCCGACGTCATCCAGCGCTTCACGAGCGTGCGGAAGTTGTAGCCGTCCTCCGGGCCCCAGCGATGCGCGATGTCCGTCGCCAGGTTGAGCTCGAGGTTGGTCTTCGGGTCGCGCTGGAACAGCATCTTGAAGACGCGCTTCGTCTGGCACTCGGCGAACTTCGGGTTCTCGGTGAGGAGCCGACCGAGGTCGCGCAGATCCTGTCCCGGCGCGCCGTAGATGGCGGGCGGGCGCTTGTTCGCCGTGCGCCAGCGCTCGGCGCGGTCGGAGCGGAAGAAGTCCTCGCGGAAGTCGGTGCCGTTGCCGTCCTCGAGACCGCCGGCGTCGTCCATCGGGAAGAGGAACGAGGCCAGGGGATCGAGGCGATCGTGACACGCCTTGCAGTCGACGCGGGTCGTGACCGCGCTCAGCACGGCGCCGGCGTTGTTGTTGTCGACGTCGCGGGTGACGTCCACCGGCGTGTCGAGGAAGTTGTAGCAGTGGAACACGATCGACCAGCGGTTCGCGCGCCGGCGGTTGATGTTGGTGTTGTTGGTGTCCCACACCTCGTAGAAGGCGCTGGTCGAGAGCAGGCCGGCGTGCGGGCGACCGTCGAGGTAGTGCGACGGCTGCCAGGCGAGGCCGCTCACGGGCTCCATCTGGTAGGGCATGCGACGCTGGTCGCGCTGGAAGAGCTCGTTCGCCACCGTGTAGTCGGCGGTGCCGATCTCGGTGAACGGCCGGTCGTGGTCGACGATGTAGGCGATCAGCTCGAGCGCCTCGCCGTAGATGGCGGACGTCTCGTCGCGCTCCTCGTCGGTGTCGTCCTCGCGACGCACGAGCAGGGCGTCGTCGTAGGAATCCTTCACGCGCTCGAGGAACTCGGGGCTGTGCAGGTAGGTGTCGAGGACGGCGTCGTAGCCGATGGCGCCGCTCTCGACCGCGTCGAGGTGCTGGGCATCGGGCCGCACGCCGCGCAGGTCCATCGCCGCACGCACCAGCAGCTCGCTGGGCGCCAGGGCCACCATCGGTACGTCGGCCGGCGCGCCACTGCACTGCGTGCCCGTGGCCACCAGGTTCACCCACTGCTCGAGGATGCCGTACTCCTCGCTGCCCATGGTGAGCTTCACGCCGCCGCCGTGCGGCACCCGGTTGGTGGGTTTCTGAAGGATGCGCGACGCGGCGGGGTTCGCCGCGTCGATGTGCAGCGCCACGCTGTCCTGCGTCGCGAGCGGATCGGTCGGCGTGACGCGGAACGTGGTGGCCTGCGCCGATCCCCCCTGCACGTGGCAGGCGGCACAGACCGACAGCGTGCGTCCCATCACCTGGCCGGTGAAGAACTCGCTCTCGCAGTGCTCCGGCGGATCGACGGGCGCGGTCTCCTGGCGCCGCGTCAGGGTGAGCTTGCCGGCCAGCTTGAGGCCGCCCTTGATCTTCGCCTTGCCGACGAGATCGCTGCCGCTGACCTTGCCCTTCCACGTGAGCTTCGCCCCGCTGGATGCGTCGACGCCGGCGAGCTTGGCCTTCGTGCCGCGCACCGAGCCGAAGACCGGGAAGAGCCCGTTGGCCGAGCCGTCGCTCAGGTTCATGGCGACGTTGCCGATGACGTTACCGCCGGTTTCGATGAGCCCGGCAGCGACGATCGCCTGCGAGCCCTTCTTCGGCGTGAGCATGCCGTCGTAGGACGCCGTGACGTCGCCCCGTGCCGTCCCGACGACGAGCGCCATGCTCAGGAATGCACCGAGCACCGTGGCCACGGCCCGATGCCGCCGGCCGAAGACGCTCGACGCGTGAAATTCGTGACGATCCCCGCTGATCACCCGCATGATCCATCCCCGTAGCAAGGCGTGTGAGCCCCACCATGGCGGCCCGACGCGTGTCCTTGCCGGGCAAGGGCCTCACGCGCCGAGCTGCTGCGTACCGTGGCGTCTGTGCCTCGCATGATGGAAAGAGTGAATTGCAATGGGTGTGCCCCGGGATGTGGCAGCAGTCGCCGTGGCGGGGACTACGGATGCACCTGCTTCGGACCGCGCGAACGCAGTGCGCCCCCGCCGACGAAGAGGTGGCTGCCTACCCGGATTCCCAGGGTGATCGAGCCGTCGTCGAGTCCGCTCAGGTCGAGCCCTCTGCCTTTGAGCACGAGGCTGCCGCCGCGCTTGCTGCTGAGGAGCGCCGTCACGGTTCCGCCGGATGCGGTACCCTGCGCCGTCAGTTTGGTGCCGCCCTTGCGGAGAAGCTCCCCGAACGTGGTGCAGACGAGCACCCCGTTGCCGTCGGCGATGAGCAGACCGAAGGTGCCGCCGGCCTCGCCGCCAAGCGCTGGGGTGGCGTTCGCCACGAGCTTCGACACGTCCTTGCGGGTGGTGATCGTCAGCTTGCGGATGTCGAGTGGGGCCGCCTGGCAGCCCGGATCCGCCGCGTCGACGAGGCCGTCGCCGTCGTTGTCGATGCAGTCGTCGCAGGCGGTCTCGGGAAGCTGACAGGTGCTGGAGCAGGCGTCGCCGTCGACGGTGTTGCCGTCGTCGCACTGCTCGGTGCCGCCCACCAGCCCGTTGCCGCAGACGCTCACCGAGCAGTCGGCGTCGCAGCCGTCGCCGTTGGTCCCGTTCCCGTCGTCGCAGGCCTCGCCCGCATCGACGACGGCGTCGCCGCAGGGCGCGGTGGCGGTGAGGGTGAGGGTCCAGGTCGCGAGCTCGCCTTCCTGGCCGCCGCTGTCGTCCACCGCGGTGAGCAGCCAGACGCCGTTCGGATCGATGCCGAGGAACGCGCTCAGCGCGCCTTCGGGCACGACGCGCGTGAACGCCGTGCCGTCCTCGGGCAGCGGCTGGACGTCACTCACCGGGACGGATGCGCGGTCGTCGAAGATGGTGCCGGCGAAGAGGTCGTCGTTGCCGCCGCCGACGTCGGTGACCAGGTCGATGCGCTGGCCATTCGGGGCGGTGAGGAAGAGGTCGATATGGTCGGCCTGCGTGTGTGCGATGTCGACCGCCACCTCGAGGTCGAGCAGCCGGCGCCCGAGGCCGCTCACGGTGACGGGCGACGCGACGCCGTCGGTGTCGGCGTCGGGAATCTCGCCGCCGGGGCCGCTGAAGCTGGCGGGCGGTCCGGACAGCGGCAGCGACGAGAGCGTGGTGATGGTGAGCGACCAGCCCCGCAGCATGCCGGTGGTGCCGCCGGAATCGTCGACGATGACGAGCGCCCACGGGCCGAGGGCCGCCTCGCCGACGATCGCGCCGAGGGCCCCTTCGGGCTGCACGGTGCCGATCGCCTCGAGGTTCGTGAAGGTGACGTTGCGCACGTTGGCCGCCGCCGTCTGCTCGGGGAGCGGAGGCGCCTGGTCGTCGAAGGTGACGCCGGCGAACACGTCGTCGTTGCCGCCGCCGTTGTCCGTGCTGAGCGTGATCGTCGTGCCGGCGGGGGAGATCAGGTAGATGTCGAGCTGGTCCGGCGAGACGTGGGTGATGTCGAGGGTGACGTCGACGTCGAGCACCTCCCCAGGCAGGTCGACGCTGACCACGTTGATCAGTGAGGCGTTGTCGGGAATCAGCAGGGGATCATCGGACGACGTGAACGTCGTAGCGGTGACACCCGGAAAGGCGGGCGCCACGGCCTCGACACCCCGTGCGAGCAGGCACAGCCCCAGCAACAACCCAACGGTGACGATACGCATGCGGGGGTAGCAAGCGGCGCGCCTGCGGAGTGCTGTGGCATACACCATCGTTTGGACGGTACGCCGTCACCGGGCATCGGCGTGAGTGGCTGGATCACCGAGCCGATCCGGCCGCGCCGACGGCGCAGGATCTCCGCGTCGGCGTCGCCGCCCTTCCCGACGGTTCGTTCGTCCTCTACGGTCCCACCGCACGGGACATCCGAGGTGAGCCCGGTGGCCTCTTCCTCGTCCGGTACTCCGCGACGGGGGTGTGGGACGAGTCCTTCGGTGCGGGGGGCGTCACCATGGTGCAGTTCCCGCCCACGGCCCATCCCGCGAACATGGATATCCGCGTGGCCGTGCAGGGCGACGGTCGCGTCGTCGCGCTGCTTCTCCCCGAGGACGGATCGTCGATCCTCGCGCGCTTCGGCGTCGACGGGGAGCTCGACGCCACGTTCGGCATGGGGGGACGCACGTACCTGCCGCCCGCCGCCCGGGGGAGAGACCTGCTGCTGCAGCCCGATGGCGACGTGCTCGTGATCGGTCCGAACTCGACCGTCGAGCGCATCCAGGGCGAGTGCCCCGCGTTGCCCGATGCCGACGGTGACGGCATCGGCGACGGCTGCGATCCATGCACGAGCCCCGCCGTCGCCACCGCCAAGCTGACGCTGTCGGGCCCCTTGCTGGACGGGATCGAGAACTCGAAGCTCGTGTTCACCGGAAAGGCGCCGGCCTCTTTGGCGGGCTTCGATCCGCTGTCGAAGGGCCTGTTGTTCCTGTTGCAGAACCCCGCCGGCGGGACGGTGCAGAGCGCTTGGATTCCGGCGAAGGGATTCGATGCCGCGGGAGGTGCCGGTTGGAGCGTCAAGGGCACTGGATACGTCTATAAGAACGTCGCGCGCACGTACGGGCGTTTCGACGGCATCGCGCAGGTTTCGGTGAAAGGTCAGGCCAACGGCAACGTCGCGTTCAAGGTGAAGGTGGCGGGATGGCGCTACGGCGTGGGGCTGGACGACCTTCCCCTGCGGGCAACGATCGTCTTCGACCCGCCACATGCCGGGGCGGGGCGGTGCGCGGTGGCCGACTTCCCGAGCGGCTGCACCTTCACGGGATGTTGCGCCAAGGCGAAGGTGGTCTGCCGGTAGCGCCCTACGGCACCTCCACGCACTTGCAGCCCGTCAACACGAACAGGCACGCCTCGTCGCTGTTCGGGCACGAGCCGTTGCACGACGGCGCGTCGGCGTCGCCACACTCCGTCGTGCGGCACTTGCACTCACCCTCGGCGATGCTGCAGCGCTGCGTGCCGGGGCAGCCGCCGCCGCACTGGCCGTCGTCGAAGCCGCAGGCAGCCTGCGCGATGGTGGTCGTGGTGACGCCGCCGGGTAGCGTGGTCGTCGTGGTGATGGTGTCCTCGCCACCCGCGGGCAGGCAGAGGAACTGGCCGGCACGGAGCGTGACGCTGCGCGATCCGAACGCATCGGCGAGGATGGCGGGTCGGACGGTCTTCGGCTGACAGCGTGCGCGGTAACAGAGGAGCGTCGGTGCGGCGGCGACGGTCGAGCTCGCGGGTGGCGCTGGAGAGACGGGCGCGTTGCGTTCCGTGAGACACGCGAGCTTCGCGGGTGTCTTGATACGGCAGCTTTGACCCGCGAACAGGACCGTATAGGTGGCCTTTGGTGCGGTGTCTTTCACCTTGAAGCAGCCGCTGCCGTCGATGGTCTGCGCGACGGCGGGCATGGTGAGGAGGGCGAGCGTGCCGAGGACGACGGCGACATAGGGCATGCCCTCGTCATAGCGAGGTCGGCGTCGGCGAGAAGCCCGATCGTGAGGGGATTGACGCGATCGTGACGTCGCGTAGTCAGCGGATCATGTGGCTCCGCTCGACGCGGGTCGTCGCCGGCCTGGCATTTCTGGTGCTCGGCGCGGGCGCTGAGGCCCAAGCGCCTCCTCCCGAGGCCGAGGTGGCACCGGCAGCGCCCGAACCCGCACCGCCCGCGAGCGAACCGGCTCCGGCCCCGAACGTCCTCGGCCGCAGTCGCGCTCCCGCCGTCCCGACGCCGCCCGAGCGCGAAGCGCCGCGCGCTCACGTCTCCATCGTCTCGCCGCAGCAGTCGCGCGTGCACAAGCGGTCACGCGGCACCCGCACCCAGGACGGCGACGGCGTGGACAGCGGCGCTGCGCTCGACGAGACCACGGGGCCGTCGGTCGAGCGCCTCGAGTAGGCGCCCCCGGCCTACGGATCGACCGCCGCCACCCGGCCGCAGAACACGTCGACGATGCGCCGTTCGCCGCCCGCGAGCGTCACCTCGAGCGATGCCGGCCCGTCCGGCGTGCCGATGTGACAGGCGCGCTTCCCGAGTACGGCGCCGATCGTCTGCACACCCGCGGCGACCTCCAGCGCGTATGACCCCTTCGTCGGCTTTTTGCGCGTCCTCACGGACGCCGTGCCGACGCTGACGGTGACCTTGACGATCGGCTTCCCCGCCGTGCCATTGCCGCGCGCCTTGCGCGTGCGTCCCTCGACCGTCGCCACGCCCCCGCCGCCACCACCACCCGCGCCGCGACGACAGTTGCCGGCCCACGCCGTCTTGAGCACGTCGAGCACGGGCGACGCCTCGTGCATGTTGAACGGATCGATGAAGTCCGCCGGCTGCCAGACCCACACGGCCCAGCTGCCCAGTGTGTCCTGGATGGCGATCCGGTCGGCGAGATAGCTGGCGGCCTCCGGAGCGTCGCGGTGCACCCCGAACTCCGTCAACGCCACCGGCACGCCGTGCGTGTCGACGTAGGTCTGCAGCGGCTGGAGATAGGTGGTGAGGAACGCCTTGTTCACGAGCGTGGCCACCCCCTCCACGTCGTACGTGCCCGGATAGGTCGCGCCGACCATCTGCTGATGGCTGTAGTCGAAGGGCGTGTAGTCGTGCGCGGTGTACACCACGCGCGGATCGGCGAGCGGTGTGACGAAGGGCAGCCAGATGACGTTTCCGTAGCCCTCGGGCTCGAGGAGGATCGGCGTCTCGGTATCCACCTCGCGGATCGCGGCCGCTGCCTGCGCATGGAGGACGTTCACGTCCTCGATGGTGCCGGAGTACAGCAGATAGAACTCGGGCGGGTCGATGAAGCCGTGTCGCGCGTAGTTGTTGGGCTCGACCATGATCGAGTAGCCGATGACGGTGGGGTTCGAGCCGTAACGCTCCGCCGTGTGACGCAGCATCGCCACCCACGCATCGTGCGCCGCCTGGTCGGTCCAGATGGCATCGAGGACCGTGGCGTCGCGATTGCTGATGGCGTTCTCGTTGCGGCCCGGTCCCGAGCGGAAGGCGATGACGGCGTACAGATTCGCCGCGCTCGCCATGCTGATGATGCGATCGAGGTTCGCCTCGGCGGCGGGATCGAGTGCATAGGGCGGCGTCTCGGCGAAGAGCCCGGCGTGCGAAATCTGGACGTAGTTCGCACCCGCCGCTGCCAGGTCGTCGAAGTCCGACTGCGCGAAGTCGCCGTCACCGAAGCCGGTGGAGGCACCGCCGGGATTGCGGCCCTGGAACACGTTGGCGCCGCGCAGGATGCCGTTCGACCAGAGGTCGAAGGCATCGCTCGGACAATCGGCGGCCGAGGCCAACGAGGGGAGGGTGAGAGCTGCGAGGATCAGGCTGACGGCGAACGCGCGCATGGATGGTTCATAGCGCCTTCGCGCGTCGGACGCATCGAAAAACGCTGCTGGGAGCGCGATGGATACCCCATCGGACCCTCGCAGACGCCTCCCTCACGCGTCGGGCGCATCAGTCGTGCCAGTCGAGCGACTGTCGCATCAGTGCCTCGTACTGCTCGAAGGCCATCTGCCGGTGGGCACCGACGATCATCGTCGCGTCCTGGCCCGCCAGGTAGCGCAGGCGCGGGGTGGGGTCGTTCACCGCGTCGACGATGACGTCCGCCACCTCCTGCGGGTCGCCGCGCCGTCCCTCGGGGACCAGGCGTGTCAGACGGGCGTCGAGCCGGGCCCAC
>DASYLJ010000009.1:0-37154 GCA_036009625.1 Binatia bacterium | reverse complement strand
CGGACGGCTGTCGACCGGCGCGTCGCTGAGCCGGGCTCAGCGCGCCCGTTCGGCGGCGAGCGCCGCCTCGACCGCAGCCGCTGCAGCCTCGACCGCCGCGAGCGCCGGCGCCAGCGCCGCGGCCGCCGGTGCGCCGCGCTGGTCGCGCCGATCGCGATCGAGCGCGTCGACGAAGGCTTGATAGCGCGCCACGAGCTCGTCGAACGCAGCCAGCGACGGTGGCGCGGCGTCTCCCGCCCGCTCGTGCGCCTCGCGTGCGAACGCCTGTGCGCGCTCCAGCGGATACGTCAGCTCGGGCATGCTCTCGGCGGTCACCCGGTTCGCGCCGACGAGGTCCACCCCCTTCTTGGCCATCGAAACCAGCAGCTGGGCGTGCGTCGTCATACGCGGCGCATAGCTGCGCCAGAAGCAACCCGTCGTCATCACGACGATCAGCAACGCGATTGCCTTGACGCTTCGCGGCCCCACGCTTACCATGCCCCCAGTTCCTCTCCGCATGGAGTCCTTCGCCCGCCTTCCCACCATCTACTTCGAGAAGCTGCTCGAGAGCTCTCCCGACATCATCGTGGCCGTCGATTGCCACGGGACCATCACCTTCTACAACGATGGCGCGCGGAGCACGCTCGGCTACTCGCCCGACGAAGTGCTCGGGCAACACGTGACGCGGCTGTATCCCGACCTGGCCGAGGGTCGCAAGGTCATGGAGGCCATGCGCGAAGGCCGCGGCGCGGAGCAGCCGGGCCAGGTGCGCAACTGGGAGACCACGTTCGTCACCAAGTCCGGCGTGCGCGTTCCCGTCGCCATCTCGGGCTCGCTCATCCGCACCGCCAGCGGCGAGGAGATGGGCTCGATCGGCTTCGCGAAGGACCTGCGGGAGATCCGGCGGCACGACCAGCTGGCCACCCTGGGGCAGGTCGCCGTCAGCCTCGCGCACGAGATCAACAACCCGCTCGAAGTCATCGTCAACAACCTGAACCTGATCGAGAAGCACATCGCGCGCGTCAGCTCCGACGAGGACTTCGTGGTCGAGAGCGAGCGGCTCGAATCGACGCACACCGCGCTCCGTCGCATCCACGCCATCGTCGACAAGCTGAACGAGAAGGCGCACGGCACCGAGTACGCCACCCGCGAGTACCTGCCCGGAACGCAGATGACCGACCTCGGCATCACCACCACCGCCGCCGCCGGCGAGCGCATGGGCGGCATCGATCCGGCACTCGCCGGCATCCGCATCCTGGTGGTCGACGACGACCTCGGCGTCTGCCAGTCGCTGCGCGACCTCCTGACGCAGGAGGGCTGCGACGTCCTGGTGGCCACCGGTGGTCGCGAGGGCCTCGCCAAGCTCGACACCGAAGCGGTCGATCTCGTGCTGAGCGACGTCGTCATGCCCGATCTCGACGGCCACGAGCTCTACCTCGAGGTCCGCGCCCGCCATCCCGGCCTGCCGGTCGTCCTGATGACGGCGTTCCACTACGACAAGGACCACATCATCAAGCGGAGCAAGCTCGAGGGGCTCGACGACGTCATCTACAAGAAGCCGATCGACCCGCCGAAGCTGCGCGCCATCATCAAGAAGCACGCCCGGCTCCCGGACGGCGTCGAGCCGTGACCCCCGGGGCGACGGCGGAGGGCACGGCGCGCTGGCGCGCGCGTCACCCCGCCCTGCCCGACGCGCACTTCCGATCGCTCGGCGGCGTGCTGGTGTCGTCGGTCGGGCTGCGCACGCACCAGGGCGACATCGACGCCGCCACCGATCAGGCCTACGCCGATGCCGTCACGACCGCGATCACGAGCGGCATCAACCTTCTCGACACCGCCATCGACTACCGCGCCCAGCGCAGCGAACGCGCGCTCGGGCGCGCCCTCGCCACCCTGGCGTCGGCGCACGGCATCGGACGCGACGCGGTCGTCCTCTGCACGAAGGGTGGCCACCTGCCCTTCGACGACTTCGTGCCTGCCGACCCCGACGCGTTCGTCGAGCGCACTTACGTCGCCACCGGTCTGCTCGCACCCGAAGACATCGTCGGCGGCCGGCATGCGATGTCGCCGCGCTGGCTCGGCGACCAGCTGGGTCGCAGCCTGCGCAACCTCGGCACGACCCACGTCGACGTGTACTACCTGCAGGATCCGGAGCTGCAGCGCGCCGCCCTGCCGCCGTCGTCGTTCGCGACACGGCTCCGTGACGCGTTCGCGCACCTCGAGGACGAGGTCGCCGCGGGGCGCATCGGCCGCTACGGGGTTGCGTCGCGTACGGGATTTCGCGCCGCGCCGGACGCGCCCGATCACCTGTCGCTGGCCGAGCTGGTGCGCACCGCGATCGACGTGGCCGGGTCGCGACACCACCTCGCCGTCGTCCAGGTGCCGATCAGCCTGGCCATGCCGGAGGCCGCCATCGACCCGACGCAGGTGATCGACGGGCGCGCGTGCACCCTGCTCGAGGCCGCCGCGCGGCTCGACGTGGCGGTGGTCGCGAGCACGACACTGCGTCAGGGCCACCTGGCACATCGCCTGCCCCGGGTCGTCGCCGACGCCCTGCCCGGCTTCACCACCCCGGCCCAGCGGGCGCTCCAATTCGTGCGTTCCCTTCCGGGCGTGACGGCCGCGCTGGTGGGCATGCACGAGCCCGCGCACGTCGCCGAAAACCTCGTCGTGGTGGCCGCGGCACCCGATCCGGCGGGTGTGGACTCCCTCGTCGGCCGACGCTAGGTAAGGCCCGTGGCGATCCGGATCACGCAGGTGTACACGCGCCGTGGCGACGCCGGCGAGACCGATCTCGTCGGTGGCGAGCGCGTCCCGAAAGACAGCCCGCGGCTCGACGCCTACGGCGCCATCGACGAGCTCAATGCCGCGCTCGGTGTCGCGCGCGCCTTCAACGAGACCGACCTGCAGCGGTCGCCGGCATGCGTCGAGCTCGACGCCATGCTGCGCAAGCTCCAGAACGAGTTGTTCGATCTCGGCAGCGAGCTGGCCACGCCGCCATCGGCGTGGCAGCCAGGCATGTTCAAGGTCGACGCCGCGCTGGTGTCGAGCCTCGAAGTCCTGGTCGACCGCTGCCAGCAGGACTTGGCGCCGCTCAAGTCGTTCGTGCTGCCGGGCGGCGGACGCGTCAGCGGGTTGCTCCACGTCGGCCGCACGGTCTGTCGGCGTGCCGAGCGCGACGTCCTCCGACTCATGCGTCACGAGGACATCGGCGACCAGCCGCTCGCCTATCTGAACCGGCTCTCCGATCTGCTCTTCGTGCTGTCGCGCTGGGTCGGGCACCACCTCGGCGAAACCGAATACCTGTGGGAGCGCCCGCTCGAGCGCGAAGCCGCGCTCGCGGCCGCACGTAAGAAGCCGTCGGCATGAAGCAGCCGGTCTGGTTCAAGCAGCTCGAGCTGGGGCCGATGCAGAACTACGTGTATCTGCTCGGCGACCCGAACACGCACGAGGCCGCCGTGGTCGACGCGGCGTGGGACATCGACGCCATCGTCGACACCGCGGAAGCCGACGGCTACCGCATCACGTCGAACCTGGTGACGCACTTCCACCCCGATCACCTCGGCGGCAATCTCATGGGGCACAGCATCGTCGGCGCCGCCGAGCTCGCGGCACGCGTGCCGGCGAAGACGATCATCCACAAGGACGAGCTGCCCTTCGTGCATCGCATCAGCGGCCTGTCGGCATCCGACGTCGTCGGCGTCGAGGGTGGCGACGAGCACATGGTGGGCACGCTGAAGGTGAAGCTGGTGCACACGCCGGGACATACACCCGGCTCGCAGTGCTTTCTGGTCGGCAACGCGCTGGTCTCGGGCGACACGCTGTTCATCGGCTCCTGCGGCCGCGTCGACCTGCCCGGCTCGAATCCGGAAGACATGTACCGCAGCCTGCACCACGTCCTCGGCGTCATGCCCGACGACACCATTCTCTTCCCCGGCCACAACTATGCCCCCCGCTCGCGCTCCACGCTGGGCGACGAGAAGCGCACCAACATGATGATGCGCTTCCAGAACCTCGACGACTTCCTCGCCGTCATGAGTCCGCTGCGGTCCTGACGCCGCAGCCCACGGAGACACCCGATGAAAGACCTCTATCAGCTCGGAGAGACGCCCCCGCTCGGCCAGGTGCCGGCCAAGATGCTCGCGCAGGTGATCCGCCAGGATCGCTTCGGGCCGCCGTCGACGGCGTTCAAGGTCGAGGAGCTGCCGGTGCCCGCCGACCTGCGTCCCGACGAGGTCCTGGTGTGGGTCATGGCCGCCGGCATCAACTACAACAACGTCTGGGCCGGCCTCGGCTCACCCGTCGACGTCATCAAGGCGCGCGCGCGCGACAAGGAATGGCCCGACGAGGCGCCGTTCCACGTCGGCGGCAGCGATGCGTCGGGCGTGGTGTGGAAGGTCGGCAGCGCGGTCACGAACGTCAAGGTCGGTGACGAGGTCGTGATGCACTGCGGGGTCTGGAAGCACGACGGCGCCACCGTCAAGGCCGGCGGCGATCCGATGTTCGACGCCTCGTTCCGCATCTGGGGCTACGAGACCAACTGGGGCAGCTTCGCGCAGTTCACCCGCGTGCAGGCGCACCAGTGTCTGCCACGCCCGAAGCACCTGTCGTGGGACGCGTCGGCGGCATACATGCTGGTCGGCGCCACCGCCTACCGCATGCTGATGAGCTGGGCGCCGCACAGCGTGCAGCCGAACGACGTCGTGCTGGTGTGGGGCGGCGCGGGCGGCCTCGGCTGCCAGGCCATCCAGATCGCGAAGGCCGCCGGCGGCATCCCGGTCGCGGTCATCTCCAGCGACGACAAGATCGAGTTCTGCACCAAGCTCGGCGCCAAGGGCACGATCAACCGCAAGGCCTTCACGCACTGGGGCATGCTGCCGCATTGGAAAGACGACGCCGCGTACGGCGCGTGGGCCAAAGGCGCCCGCGCCTTCGGCGCCGCGATCTGGGAAGCGGTCGGCGAGCGGCGCAGCCCGCGCATCGTCTTCGAGCATCCGGGCGAGGACACCGTGCCCACGTCCATCTTCGCGTGCGACACCGGTGGCATGGTGGTGATCTGCGCCGGCACCACGGGCTACAACGCGACGATGGACCTGCGCTACCACTGGATGCGCCAGAAGCGCTTCCAGGGTTCGCACTTCGCGAACGACCACGACGCCACCAAGCTCAACGACCTGGTGCTCGCGCGCAAGGTCGATCCCTGTCTGTCGAAGACGTACACATTCGAGGAGATCCCGCACGTGCACCAGCTGATGCACGAGAACCGGCATCCGCATGGCAACATGGCTTGCCTCGTCAATGCGACGTCGGCGGGGCAGATGGATCTCGTCCGGTAGGCGCGCGTTATTGCCGCGGGTGGGTGGGGCGGCGGTTGGGGTCGCCGGTCCGCGCGGAGCTCGCTCGGCACCCCGCCACACCAATTCCCCGCCACGCTCACTCGCAACGCGCTCCTGGGCAACCCCAACCGCCGCCCCACCCACCCGCGGAATATCGACCGCCGCGGTCCTGTGCGCCGGCGACGGTGCGGTTCTTCGGCTCTATTGAAGTAGGCGGGACCAGGTGGCGTCGGTCGTTACGACGGTGATGCCGAGTTTGGTGCAGAGGGAGTGATGACGGTCGGCGGCGGGGCCGCCGATGATGGTACGGGTGCCGCGGGGGAGTCCGCCTGCGGTCGTGGCGAGGGTGCGGCGCAGGGCGGCGGAACCGATGTCGTTGACGCAGGAGAGCGCCACCACCTGCGGTCGGAGCGTGCGCACGACGTGCAGGAGATGGTCAGTCGGCGTGCGCGCGCCGAGGAAGGTCACGCGGTGGCCGGCGTGGCGGAACCGTAAGGCGGCACCGAGCAGGCCGACGTCGTGCTCCTCCTCGGGAAGGCAGGCACACACCACGTGCCGGCGGCTTCCACTCGGCGCGGTTCGGAGGAGACCGAGGAGCCGCGCGCGCACGGCCTGGTTCACGAGACGCTCCTGCGCCAGGCCCGGGGTGCCTTCTGCGGCGCGGTCGCCGATGCGGCGCTCGAGGTCGACGACCAACTCCTCGTACATGCGCAGCGGCGAGAGCACGGCGAGGGCGGCGTCGAGGACGCGGTCCACGGCCTCCTGATCGAGCTCCGTCGCCGCGTCGAGGATGGCGTCGCGCCACCGCGTCACCTGCGTGACGTCGGCCTCGCCGTCGTGATTGGCGATGATCTCACGGCGCAGGTCGGGGACCATCGACGCGGCCTCGCCGATGGCCACGCCCTCGTGCGTCAGCTGTCGCAGCCGGCGCAGGAGCGCGATGTCGTCGTCGGTGTAGACACGGTAGCCACCCGGCGTGCGGGATGGTGTCACGACGTGGTAGCGGCGCTCCCAGGCGCGCAGCACTTCCTCGCTGAGCCCCGCGCGTTCCGCCGCCACGCCGATGCGATAGGTACGCATCACCCCTGCCCTCCCATGCCGCGCACCGCGTCCCATCGATCCATGACCGAGCGCGCGCCGCGCACCAGCGGACGGAAGTCGGAAAGCGGCCGGGCATCCGACAGCTCGCCCAGTACCGCGTCGAGGCGGCGCGCGACGTCGTCGAGCGTCGTGGCCTCGTGCGCCGCGCCGATGGCGAGCACGACATCGGGCAGCTCGTGCTCGAAGAACCGGTAGCGGATGCCGACGGGGAGACACCGCACCCCGGCGCTGCGCGCCAGCACCTCGATGCCGCGTTCGAGCGGGTGCACCACGCCCGTGGACGGCCGCAGCACGCCCTCGGGAAAGAGGATGACCGCCGTACCGGGCCGTGTCAGCAGCCCGCGGGCGTAGCGCAGCGTCTCGACCGCCGAGTGCGGGTCACCGCGCCGAACCGAGAACGCCCCCAGGCGACGCAGGAAGCGGTACCGCGCCAGCTGTTGCTCCTCCATCATGCAGTAGCCGTCCCAGCCCGCGGCGTGACAGAGCGTGCTACCGATGAAGCCGTCCCAGAAATTGCTGTGGTTCGCGTACAGGACGAGGGACGCGTCGCGCGGCGGCAGCTCGCCGCGTACCCACAGACCGCGGAAGGCGCGACGGGTCTTGCGTTGCACGTAGCGCTCGACGAGCCAGGCCGCCGGCCCCGTCTTCTCGGCACGGATCACGCGGGCCTCCGCCGGCCGAAGCCCTCGAACAACGCCAGCCCGAACGCCACGAGCAGGTTCGTCACCAGGAAGAATGCGATCTCCTCCACCGGCACCGCGCCCACCGTGATGCCGAGCGACCGTCCCGCCCCGAAGCGCCAGATGCCCTCGCGCAGCGCGATGTGATCCGCCGCCGCCAGCCAGACGCTCACGATCAGTGCCGGCGGCAGGATGGCCCGCAGGACGCTCGTCGTGTCCGCACCGTAGCGCTGGTGCAGCACCCACAGCTGCCCCGCCAAGACGGGGAGCGTCCAGACGAGGAGGTGCGCGAGATAGGTCCAGCGTCCCATCGTCATCGTACCGCCAGGCGGTGCAGGACCCAGACGCCCGTGAGCATCGTCTGGAGACCGAAGAACGCCACCTCCTCGATCGGGATGCCCCACACGTGCGGCCCCGCGAGGCATTCCGGATCGAAGCTCCACAGACCCGTGGCGATGGCCCACGCATCCCAGGGGATGGTGGTGCCGTAGACGACCACCAGCAGCAATGCCAACGGGGCCCAGCCGCGATCGCGCAGCACGTCGCCGAACCGCCACAGCACGAGCAGCAGTGGTGGCACGACGAACAGCAGCAGGTAGGTGGTGTAGGTCACGACGCCACCGGCTGCATGCGTCCGTCGCGCGCGAGGCGGAATCGCCGGCCGCGCCATACCACCGTGCGTCGGGCGAGCGAGCGCACGAACGCCGCCAGCAGCAGCGCCTCCCCGAGCGGCCACGAGAGCGCCCCGAGTGGTGCCAGCCGCCAGGCCAGCAGCGTCCGCCCGGCCCACAGCGCGGCGACGGCCGCCAATGCGGCCGGTGTGTCGAGCATCACGGCCGCGATAAGCAGCGGCAGGCTGGGCGTGAACAGCAGCGGCACGGTCGGATAGAGCCCCGGACGATGCGCGCGCAGCACCTGCATCCAGCGTGTGAAGCGGTCGACGGCGGGGGCGATCGGCGCGTGCGGCGTCTGCGGCACACGCGCGGCGACGCCGGCGAGCGCCACCGCCAGGCCACGCTCGTGCAGCCACTTCGCGAGCTCGAGGTCCTCCCCGAGATGATCCGCGACGGCGGTGAGCCCGTCGACGGCTGCCGGCGAGAGCGCCATGGCCTTCCCGCAGATGGCGTGGGCACCGACCGTCATCGCATCGAGCGCATCGAAGCTCAGATGGGTATGGCGCAGCAACGCGCGGACCGCCGCCGGCACCAGCCCCGCCGCCGGCTGCGGCGCGGGTGCCGCGCTGACCAGGGCCGCGCCGTCCGCGAGCGGTCCCGCCAACGCCGACAGCAGCGCGCCGTCGACGACGACGTCGGCATCGATCACCACCACCACGCGGCCCGCCGGCGGGACGACCGCGAGCCCGTGCAGGAGATGCCCCACCTTGCGGTTCGCGGTGACGGGATCGGAGCACACCCAGCGCACTCCCGCCGGCAGCACCGGCGGCGTCGGCGACAGGACGACGTGCTCGACCACGCCCGCGTAGCTGAGCGGCACGGCGAGACACGCACACTCGAGCGATGTCGGCGCATCCGCGGGGCGCAGCAGCAGGATCGACGGCGTCCCCGTCGCGACGGTGGCCTGCGGGCGTCGCCCCAGGGCGCGCACGGTCACCATGGTGAAGCCGAGCGCCAGCATCGCCCAGGCGACGACGATCGCCGTCATGCCACCCGCTCCACGCGCAGGCGGAAGTGCGCCATCCACCGGATCCAGGGACGCGCGAAGCGCCGGAAGTCGGCGACCTCGCCGAGCGCGTGGACACCCGCACCGTCGGCCTCGAGACGCGCATAGAAGGGCGACGACTCGAGCATGCGCAGCGGACCCGGATCACACTCTGCGACCGCGAGACGTTCGGGCACCTCGAGGCCCCACCGCGAGCGCCGCAGCGGTTCGTCGGCAAGGGTGCAGCGCTCGAGTCGCACGTCACCGTCGCGCTCGTGCACCACGATGTCCGCCGCCGGCGTCGGCAGGCGATAGTGGATCTCGGTGCGCGAGCGCGCGTGCGCCCGCGTCCAGCGCCAGCCCGGCAGCGCCGCGCCGAGCGGGTGCGCGCCGTGGTTGACGTCGTGATAGCCGACGCCCTCGGCGGTGACGCCGTGGGTGGGCAGTGCCAGCGCCGCGCGCGCGCGGGGGATCAGCGCGTGCCACGCGTGCGCTCCGATCGGATGCAGCGCCACCGCCGGCGCCGGCGGTGCCTCGGGCACGAGCGTGAGATCGACCCGCACCGGCGCCCCGAACGGTGCCGTGCGCTCCGTGATCGCGATCCGCACGCTGCCGTCGGCGGCGTAGGCGAACGTCGATCGCCCGATGCGAAGGACGTCGCCGTCGACGCGCGCGCCGGCATGCTCCGTGAAGACCCACGCCAGCCGGCGACCGCCGCGGTAGATGGCGCAGTTGACGGCACAGTGCGCGAGCGGCGGGACACCGCGCGCCGCCGCCACCGTCGCGCGCGGCGAGAACACCGCGCCGATCATGAAGATGCAGACGACGGTGTATTCGCCGGCGTGGGCGTCGGCGTAGAACCAGCGGTAGGCCCCGCCGCGCTCCGGGAGCGGTGGCAGCGTCACGACGCCACCGCCATGCCCGTGTGCTCGAGCGCCATCCCCGCTGCCCACCGTCCCGACAGCATCACCATCGGCACGCCGCCACCGGGATGGGTGCCGCCGCCGGCAAAGAAGACGCCCGGCGGCGTGCCGCGCATGCGCGGACGCCGGAACGGTCCGAAGCGTCCCCGCGGCAGGAACCCGTAGAGCGAGCCACGCGGCGCCCCGTCGCGCGCGAAGTCGGCGGGCGTGCGCTCGCCGATGACGGTGGCGTCCTGCTCGATGGCCGGCACCAGCTGCGCCAGCCGGCGCAGGCAGCGCACGCGCATCGTCTCGGCGTCGAGCCAGGCCGACGTGGCCGCACGAAGCGGCGCGGCGTTCGCCATGACGAAGAGGCCGCTCCGTCCAGCGGGCGCCATCGTCTGATCGCTGGCTGCGGGATGGCAGACGTAGACGGTGGGATCGTCGGGGGCGTCACCGGCGAGGAGCTGACGGAACTCGCGCGGGTAGTCGGCCGAGAACAGCACCGCGTGGTGCGGGAGCGCCAGGCGCCGTGGCACGTCGAGCAGCAGGACGTAGCCCGACAGCGCCAGCGGTCCGGCGGGCGCTGGCCCCAGCGGATCGGCATTCACCACCACGACATCGGCCTCGATCTCGCCACCCGACGGCCCGACGACGAAGCCGCGGCCGCGCTCCGTCCAGCGCGCCGCCGCGCCGCGACGGATGGTGACACCGAGCCGCACGAGCGCCACCGTCATCGCGTCCACCAGTGCCGCCATGCCACCCTCGACGTGGTAGACGCCCTGCGCCTGCTCGAGGTGCGGGATGAGCGCGAAGGCGGCGCTGACCTGCTCCGGTGCTGCGCCGACGTAGGTGGCGAACCGGCCGGCGAACTGCCGGAGCGCGGGGCCGCGGAAGTGGCGCGCCGCGAACCCTGCCAGTGTGCCCATCGCCATGCCGCGCAGGACCGCCGCCGGTCCGCGGCGCGCTACCCGTCGCATGAAGCCGACCATGCCGTCGAAGGGCTCCTCGAGATACGGCGCACCGGCCGCGGCATGGATCGCGGCGGCATCGGCGTAGAATCCGCGCAGTGCCGCGCTCCCGCCGGGCTCGAGCGCTTCGGCCTCGTCGAGCATAGCGGCGACGTCGCGGCGCGCGGTGAAGCGTCGTCCGTCGGCGAAATGGTACGTGCACTGGTCACGGAGCTCCTGCAGCGGCGGCAGGAGATCGCGCGCGCCGATGGCATCGAACGTGGCGGCGACGACGCCGGGCATCGTCAGCAGGGTCGGGCCGGTATCGAGCGTGAGCCCGTCGACTCGCAGACGTCGCGCCTTGCCGCCGAGTACGTCCGCCGCCTCGAACAGCGTCACCGCCGCTCCGGCCCGCGCCAGCACACCGGCGGCGACGAGACCGCCGATGCCGCCACCGACGACGGCCGCGCGTGCGACGGTCACGAGGCCACCCCCAGGCGCAGGACACCGGCCGCGAGCGCCAGCTTGCGCCGGCCCGGCACCACCGCGCGACCGCGGAACACGTCGTAGTCCTGCGCCTCGATGACGCGCAGGATGTCGCCGTAGAGCGCGGCCATGAGTGCGACCGTCCGGCGCGAGCGCGCACTGGCGAGATACGGCACGCCGCACCGGGCAAGCGCATAGTAGTCGCGCGCACGCGCCACCTGCGCTCGCATGAACGTCCGGAAGCGCTCGTCGCACTGGCCACGGCGCAGGAAGGCGTCGTCGAGCCCTGCCGCCGCGAGCTCATCCTGCGGCAGGTAGACGCGGTCGCGCTCGAGGTCCTCGGCGACGTCGCGCAGGATGTTCGTCAGCTGCATCGCGCGGCCGAGATCGGCGGCGGGTGCGAGGGCGGCCACATCGGTGTAGCCGAGCACGGGCGTCATCATGAGCCCGACCGTGCCGGCGACGCGGTAACAGTAGCGATCGAGCGCCGCGAAGTCCGGGTAGCGGTTGATGGTGAGATCCATCGCGACGCCGTCGATGAGGTCCTGGAACGGCGGCTCGGGAATGCCGAACCGATGCACGGTGTCGCGCAGCGCGGCGATCTCGGCGGGATGCCAGGGCGCGGGCACGATCTCGTCCGGCGACCAGCGCGCCGCATGCACCGCCGACACCAACGTGCGCGCCAGCGCCAGGCGTCCCGGGAGATCGAGACCGACGTGGTCGCCCGCCGGATCATCGACCAGGTCGTCGAGTCGGCGACAGAACGCGTAGAGCGCGAGCGCGCCCCGTCGCCGTGCGCCGCCGAGCGCAAACGATGCGAAATGGAAGCTCTTCGCGTGCGCGCGCGTGAGAGCGCGCGCCCGACGATAGCCCTCGCCGACCGCGTCCGTGGTCGCTCCTTTCCTAGGCGGCCGAATGCGCTGCCGCATCCGTGGGTCGCGACGTCACCACCGCCAGTCGCCGCGGTTCCGGCTGCGCGCCGGCATGCTGGACGATCCGCTCCGTCACCAACCGCGCCGACAACATCACCATGGGCAGCCCCGTGCCGGGCTGCGTCGACGCCCCGACGAAGAACAGGTTGCGGATGGCCCGATCCTGGTTCGCGGGACGGAATGGACCGACCTGGAAGAAGTTGTGCGACAAGCCGAAGGCCGATCCCTTGTCCAGGTTGAGGATGGTCTCGTAGTCGTCGGGCGTGAAGTAGCGCTCCATGACGACGTGCCGCTCGACGTCCTCGCAGCCGATCTCGGCCAGGCGACGGAACACCTGCGCCCGCAACTTCGGTCCCTCGACGTCCCAGTCGAGCGCGTCGTGACGATGCGGCACCGGCACCAGGACGTAGAGGCCGTCGGTCCCCGCCGGCGCCAGTGCCGCGTCGGTCCGCGACGAGACGTTCACGTAGAAGCTGGGATCGGCCGGGACGCGGAAGCGCTTGAAGATGTCGTCGAACGAGGCACGGTAGTCGCGCCCGAAGAAGACGTTGTGATGCAGGAGCTGCGGATACCGGCGCGACACGCCGAGGTACATCATGAACGCGCTCGACGTGTAGCGGAGCTTGTCGGCGCGCGGCAGCGTGGTGTCGCGCGGATCGAGCAGGTGCCGATACGCCCACGGGAGATCGGCGTTGCACAGCACGACGTCCGCCGTGACACGACGTCCGTCGGAGAGCACCCGGCCGCGCGCGCGGCCGCCCTCGACGTCGAGGCGCTCGACCGTCTCGCCATAGTGAACGGCGACACCGAGCTCGTCGCACAGACGCGCCAGCGCGAGCGGCAGCTGGAACATGCCGCCGCGCGGGTACCAGATGCCCATCGCCAGCTCGGTGTACGGCAGCAGCCCGTAGACCGCGGGGCTCTCGTACGGCGAGATGCCGAGGTACATGGTCTGGAAGCTCATCGCCGCACGCAGCCGCGGGTCTTTGAAGAAGCGGCTGACCTCTGGATACATGCGACGGTGCGCCCGCACCGAGAAGACGCCGCGGAGGCTCGACGGCGTCAGGAACTGCCCGAGGTGATCGAAGTTGCGACCGACGAAGCGATCGAGCGAAGTCTGGTACTGCACCTTGCCCTGCGCCAGGAACGCGAGGTAGCGCTGGAAGCTCCCCGGCTCGATGCGCTCGAGCTCCTTGGCCATGGCCGTGAGCTCGGTGGTGAACGTCACGTCCGAGCCGTCGTGGAAGTGGATGCGGTAGTTCGGGTCGCAGCGGTGCAGCGTCAGGTAGTCTTCGAGACGACGGCCGCAGGCGGCGAAGACCTCCTCCAGCACCTCGGGCATGAGCAGCAGGGTCGGACCGGTGTCGAACGTATAGCCGTCGACGGTGAGCCGTCCGCAGCGGCCACCCGGTGCATCGCCCTTCTCGTACACCTCGACGGCGAAGCCCTGCGCGGCCAGGCGCGCCGCGGCCGCGAGACCGCCCACCCCGGCGCCGATCAGCGCCACTCGAGCTCGTTGCGGTGCGGCCATCCGTCGTCCTCCTCAGGCGGTGCGTTCCGCCAGGTCGTCGATCAGCTCATCGAGCAGCGCCCGACATCCGGTCGTCGGCGGCAGCCGTCGGAGCGTGCGCCGTGCCGCGCGCGAGGCACGCTCGATGGCGCGCTCGGCCGCGGCCCGTCCTCCGTGCAGCTCGACCAGCTCGAGCACACGCACGCGCGCGGTCTCGTCGTGGGCTCCCGCGGACCACAGCGCGTCGAGCTCGTGACGCACCGCCACGGGCGCGCGCACGTAGGCCGCGATGATCGGGAACGTGGGCTTGCCAGCGGCGAGATCGCCGGTCGGCTTGCCGGTACGTGCGCTCGACCCGAACAGCCCGAGCAGATCGTCGCGCAGCTGGAACGCGATGCCCATCTGGCGCCCTGCCCGCTCGAGCATGGCCTCCAGCCCAGGATCGGCGCCGCCGAGCAGCGCGCCGCTCACGAGCGGCGCCGCGAAGCCGTAGCGTGCGGTCTTGAGCAGCGCGACCTTGAGCGTCTGGAACAAGGTGACGTCGCTCAGCGCCGCGCCCGACTGCGCCAGGTCGAGGAACTGTCCGACGGCGGTCAGCCGGCAGACGCGCAGGTAGTAGCGCAGCGCCTCGGCGGCGCGCGGGATGCGCGACGTCAGCATGCCTTCGATGGCGCGGGCGAACAGATGATCGCCGACGACGATGGCGAGATCGCCGCCGCGACGTCCCTCGCCGAGCCGATGGTGCAGCGCCGGGCCGCCGCGCCGCGTGTCGGCGACGTCGGCGACGTCGTCGTGGATCAGGAGAAAGGTGTGCAGCAGCTCGACGCTGGCGGCGAAGCGCCACACCCCGTCGACGACCGGACCGTCGGGCCGCGCCAGACCGTGGCCCAGCAGCACGAGCGCGGGACGCAGTCGCTTCGCGGGACGGAGCGCGAACGCGCGTACCTCGTCGAGCGCCAGCGTCCAGCGCGGATCGAGCCCGGCCTCGTCGGGCAGCGCCAGCAGATCGGTGAGATGGTCGGTGACGCGTCGCTGGACCAGACCGAGCCACGCCGCCGCCGGCGGCTCGGGGATGGAATCGAGTTGCATTCGACGCGGCGCATCCATCGACGCTACCTATGAACTCATGTTCAGGTGGTGTCAAAGATCGGTTCAGGGTTGATGGAGGGTCAATGGGACGACACATGGCAGTGATCGGATGGCTTTTGGCGACGTGGAGCGTGGCGGCCGCGCTCTCCGGGCCACTCGTGGTCGACCTCGAGCGCACCGACGGCACGACGGTCGGCCTGGCCACCTATCAAGGCAAGCCATCGGTCCTGTTCTACGAGGACCGCGCCTCGACCAGCCTGAATCAGTCCGTGAAGGACGCGGTGTGGGCACGCGCGAAGCGTGACGGGCTCGAAACCGCGGCCAACGTCATCGCCGTCGCCAACATCCAGGCGTACGACTTCTTCCCCGCGCGCACGTTCGCCGTGACGTTCATCAGCCAGCTCGAGAAGCGCATCGGCATCCCGATCCTCCTCGACCTCCGCGGCGTCCTGACGGCCGCCCCCTGGAACCTCCCCGGCGACACCGGCAGCGTCCTACTCCTGGACGCCAACGGCATGATCGTCAGTCAGCAGTCCGGTGCCCTGACGAAATCCGACACCGACAAACTCCTCGGGACCCTGGAAACGCTGGTGAAGCCCTGACGTTTCCCCGCGTGCGTGACGGTATCTCGCGCCGGCTTCGCCGGCCGCGAGACGATGGTCGCGCGGAAACGCCCGCTACAAGCTCGCGCTTGTAGGCCAAGACGAAGTCTTGGCCTACAACTTCTCCAGTATCGACTCCACGCTCGATACGTTGAGGCCGCCGGCGGGCTCGACATGGAGCTCCTGCACGATGCCGTCGTTGACGATCATGGCGTAGCGCTTCGAGCGCGAGCCCATGCCGAAGCCCGACGCGTCCATCTGCAGGCCCATGGCGCGGGTGAACTCGCCGTTGCCGTCGGCGACCATGCGGACCTTGCCGCCGGCGTTCTGCTCCTTGCCCCATGCCCCCATCACGAAGGCGTCGTTCACCGACAGGCAGATGATGTCCTGCACGCCCTTGGCGCGCAGCTCGGCAGCCTTCTGGACGAACCCGGGGAGGTGCTTCATGGAGCACGTCGGCGTGAAGGCGCCAGGCACGGCGAAGATCACCACGCGCTTGCCGTGGGTGAGCTCACCGACGGTAACGTCCTTGGGGCCACCGTCGCCCATCTCCTTGAGCTTCACGTCTGCGGGCAGCGTATCGCCTGACTTCATCGCCATGTCATCCTCCTCCGATCGGGTGGGCCTCTATTTGACCGGCGTCACCGTCCGCGTCAATGTCGCCCGTCATGGCATCCGACCTCCGCCACAAGAGCCGCACCCTGTACGACGGCCCCAATCGAGCGCCGGCGCGCTCGTACCTGAAGGCCATCGGCCTCACCGACGACGACATCAACAAGCCGATCGTCGGCATCGCGAACACGTGGACCGAGACGATGCCGTGCAACTTCACGTTGCGCGCGCTGGCGGAGCACGTGAAGCGCGGCGTGCGCGCGGCGGGCGGCACGCCCATGGAGTTCAACACCGTCGCCATCAGCGATGGCATCACCATGGGCACCGAGGGGATGAAGACGTCGCTGGTGTCACGCGAGGTCATCGCGGACTCGATCGAGCTGGTGGCGCGCGGGCACATGTTCGACGCGCTCGTCGTGCTGGTGGGCTGCGACAAGACCATCCCCGGCGGCGCCATGGCGCTGCTGCGGGTCGACATCCCCGGTCTCGTCATCTACGGCGGCTCGATCCAGCCCGGACGCTTCCGCGGCCAGGACGTGACGGTGCTGAATCTGTTCGAGGCCGTCGGTGCGCACGCCGCCGGCAAGCTCTCCGACGCCGACCTGCTCGACCTCGAGAACCACGCCTGCCCCGGTCCCGGCGCCTGCGGCGGGCAGTTCACCGCGAACACCATGGCAATGGCCCTCGAGTTCCTCGGCCTGTCGCCGATGGGCAGTGCCAGCGTCGCCGCCACCGATCCGGGCAAGGACGCCGTCGGCGCCGACGCCGGCACGCTCGTCATGGAGCTGCTGCGGCGCGACCTGCGGCCGCGCCAGGTCGTGACACGCGCCGCGCTCGAGAACGCCATCGCCGGCGTCAACGCCACCGGTGGCTCGACGAATGCGGTGCTGCACCTGCTCGCGATCGCGCGAGAAGCGGGCGTCCCGCTGACGATGGACGACTTCGATCCCATCGGCCGCCGCACGCCGCTGTGGGCCGACATGCAGCCAGGCGGACGCTACACCGCCGTCGACCTCGGCCGTGCCGGCGGCACCGCCGTCGTCGCGAAGCGCCTCGTCGACGCCAACCTGGTTGCGGGCGATGCACTCACCGTCAGCGGGCGCACCTTCGCCGAGGAGGCAGCGCGCGCCAAGGAGACGCCGGGGCAGGACGTCGTCCTGCCGCTCGATCGTCCGCTCAAGAAGAGCGGCGGCCTCGTCATCCTGAAAGGATCGCTGGCGCCCGAGGGCTGCGTCGTGAAGGTCGCGGGTCACGAGCGCACCAACCATCGCGGTCCGGCGCGCGTGTTCGAACGCGAGGAGGACGCCATGGCGGCAGTGATCGGTGGCAAGATCGTCGCCGGCGACGTCGTCGTGATCCGCTACGAGGGCCCGCGTGGCGGCCCCGGCATGCGCGAGATGCTCGGCGTGACCGCGGCGATCATGGGCGAGGGTCTCGGCGAGACGGTGTCGCTCCTCACCGACGGCCGCTTCAGTGGCGCGACGCGAGGGCTGATGGCCGGCCACGTCGCGCCCGAGGCGTTCCTCGGAGGCCCCATCGCACTCGTCGAAGAGGGTGACCCGATCGTGTTCGACGTGACGGCGCGTACCCTCGACCTCGATGTGTCCGACACCGTACTCGCCGAGCGTCGCGCCCGCTGGAAGGCGCCGGCGCCACGCTACGAAACGGGGGTGCTCGCGAAGTACGCGTGCCTCGTCTCGTCGGCGGCCGAGGGTGCCATCACGCGCCCACTCTGACCTCTCACCCCACGTCTAACTGCCGGCAGGACGACATACGCTTTGCTGGATAGACACGAGTGAATGTCTTGGTGCGCGTCCACTCGGGATTGATCACCCCCCTGGGCGGCTGATCTCCCCACTTAGGGTGACGCCCATCTAGCGGCCTAGAGCGCACAGTCCCCCTCGATCAATGCATGAGCGGCCTTTCGTTCATGACGAGCTGATTCTGGAGGGACTACAGATGAGCAGGACATGGCTTGTGCGAGGCGCGATGGCGATCTCGCTCTGCATCCTCGGGGTGCCCACCGCAGGCGCGCAGACTCGCGTCGGCGGAGGTGCCTCGGCGCTGACCGTCCACATCGACAACTTGGCCGACGTCGAGCCGAACCCAGAGGTGGTCCTGCCCGACGAAGGCGGCTCCACCGAGGCCCACGTGGTCGCGATCACGCTCCCGGGCGTCGTCGCCACCGGGACCCTCACCGCCGAGAGCTCCGGCACCGTCGGCCTCGCCAGCGCGTCGGCGAACAGCGAGGGGCGCGTCGAGGGCCTGAACCTCCTGAACGGCCTCGTCACCGCCGACCTGCTGGTGGCCCATGCCAGCAGCACCGGCAACGGCGTCGCCGCCTCCAGCTCGGCCGCCGGCTCGACGTTCGTGAACCTGTTCATCGCCGGCCTCCCCATCGCGCTCAATCCGCCGCCGAACACGGTGATCCCGATTCCCGGCGTCGGCGCGGTCATCCTGAACGAGCAGGTCACCGGTGGTAATGGCACCTCCAGCAGCTCGCTCACCGTCAACATGATCCACGTCGTGTTGAACGGGCTGCTCGACGGCGACGTGACGGTCGGCTCCGCGACCAGCGAAGTCGACGTCAGCCCGCTCAGCAACACCTGCGCCTGCCCCGCCGACGACAACACCGTCAGCGGCGAGTCGTACGGCGCCTTCGTCGACGTGCTCAACATCGACCTGGCGCGCAACCCGCAGGCGATCCTGTCGTCGCAGGGCGGCAGCGCGCAGGGACAGGCGCTCGGGCTCAACGTCACCACCCTGCTCAGCACCGGCACCGTCACGTCGACGAGCACCGGCGCCATCACGCCGACCATGGCGACGTCGCAGAGCGTGACGGCGGTCGAGCAGCTGAGCCTCCTCGGCGGACTCATCCACGCCAATGCCGTCCAGGCGGCGGCGACCTGCACCGGCAACGGCACGACGGCGAGCTGCTCGACCGCGGGCACGACGCTGGCGAATCTGGTGGTCGGCGCGCTCGTCCTCAACATCGTGCCCCCGCCCAACACGGTCATCCCGTTGCCGCTGGTCGGCAGCCTGACGCTCAACGAGCAGATCGTGACCGGCAACGGCACGACCACGCGCGGCCTCACCGTCAACCTGCTGCACGTGCATCTGGCCGGCATCCTCGGCCAGGGCGACATCATCGTCGCGTCGGCACAGGCGGGCGTCGACTTCGATCCGCCGACGGGCTGCATGAACGTCTGCGACGACGGCAACCCGTGCAACGGCGTCGAGATGTGCGGAGCGAACGGCTGCGTGGCCGGTCCGCCGCTCGTCTGCGACGACGGCAACCCCTGCAACGGTGCCGAGAGCTGCAGCCCGCAGACCGGCTGCACGATGGGCACGACACTCGTCTGCAACGACGGCAACGTCTGCAACGGGCTCGAGACCTGCGACCCGCAGACCGGCTGTCAGCCCGGCACGACGCTGCCGTGCAGCGACGGCAATGCCTGCAACGGCACCGAGACCTGCGATCCGACGAACGGGTGCCAGACGGGCACCGCACCGACCTGCGACGACGGCAACGTCTGCAACGGCGTCGAGACCTGTGATGCACAGACCGGTTGTGCCGCCGGCACCCCGCTCGTCTGCAACGACGGCAACGCCTGCAACGGCACCGAGACCTGCAACCCGCAGACGGGTTGCCAGCCGGCGCAGGGTCCCCAGTGTGACGACAACGATCCCTGCAACGGCGTCGAGACCTGCAACGGTCTCGGTGGTTGCATCCCCGGTACGCCGCCGTTCATGGCGGACGTCGAATTCAAGGTGAAGGACGGCGCCCTCATCGAGGGTGACTCCGGCGCGAACGCGTTGGGTGGCCGCGTCCTCTTCGGTCGCAGCAATTTCATGGCCGACGGCACCACGCTGTTCGGCGATCGCGTCTCGCTCGGCAACGCCACCAGCGTGTTCGACGTGCGCGCGAACAACTTCATGGTCGGCCAGGACGTCGTCGTGCGCGGCACGACGGGCCCGATGGCCGCGCCGCTCGTCACACCGTACTGCCCGGTGCCCGCCTTCGCGGCCTGCGCCGGCTCGGACCTCCTCATCCCGGCGGGCGGCGTGACCGGACCGATCGCCCCCGGCACCTATCGCAACGTGCGCATCCCGAACGGCGGCACGTTGGTCCTCGGCCCGGGTGCGTACCACTTCTGCAGCCTCGGCGGCGGCCGCAACGTCACCGTCCGCACGACGGGAGCGGTCACCACCAGCATCGAGATCCACGGCGTCATGAAGCTCGGCAACGAGAGCTTCCTCGGACCCGACGCCGGCACACCACGTCCGACGATCCGCGTCGGAGGCCACCAGGTCCGGCTCGGCGCCGGCACCGCAATGGAGGCCCTGCTGTCGGCTCCGGACGCCCGCATGAGCATGGGTCGGGCGTCTCGTGTCGCCGGCACGTTCTGTGTCGACAAGCTCAACACCGACCACAGCATCGTTCTTCAGTGCCCTTGAGCAGGCACTGAAGTGGGGAGCCGGTCCGTCGTCCTCTCCCGATCACGACGGACCGGCTCTCCCCCTCCTGGGGAGACGCCGGACTAGCCGGCGAGCAGGCCGCGCGCGATGACCTTGAGCTCGAGGATCGGCTTCACGCCCTCGAAGATCGGCAGCACGGTGGCATCGACGACATGGCGAGCGATCGGGAACTCCTCGGCATAGCCCCAGCCACCGTGGATGAGCTGTCCTTCCTGCGTCACCCACACGGCCATGTCGGACGCCAGCAGCTTGGCCATCGACGGCTCGATCGAGATCGACTCGTCGGCGTCCATCAGTCGGGCCGCCTTGTAGGTGAGCTGGCGAGCGGCCGCGAGGTGCGTCGCCATGCGACCCAGCTTGAACTGCGTCAGCTGGAAGTTGCCGATGGGCTGCCCGAACTGCTTGCGCTCCGAGGCATAGGTGGCAGTGGTCTCGAGCGCCGCCTGCGCGAGCCCACTGGCGCGGCCACCGGTCTGCAGACGGCCGGCGGCGAAGCCCGACATCTGCAGGTAGAAGCCTTTGCCCTCGCCGGCGGCCTCGCCGATCAGATTGGCCGCGGGAATGAAGTAGCGATCGAAGCCGAGCGTGAAGCTGTGCATGCCGCGGTAGCCGGGCGTGGGATCGGCCTTGCCGTGCAGGATGCCACCGCCGGGCTGCTTCATCTCGAACTCGTGGCCGTCGAACGCATCCTTCGGCACCACGAACAACGACAGACCCTTGGCGCCGAGCTTCACGTCGGGATTGGTGCGCGCCAGCAACGCCAGCACGTTGGCGCGGCCCGCGAACGTGCACCACGCCTTGGCGCCGTTGATGAAGAAGCCGGGCTTCCCGTCCTGCTCGCCGCGCTCGGCCTTGCAGCGTACCGACGCGACGTCGGAGCCGGTATCGGGCTCGGTGACGGAGATGCCCACCATGAGCTCGCCCGCCGCCACCGGCGGCAGCCACTGCTTCTTCTGCGCTTCGGTGCCACCCTTCAGCAGGGCCTTGGTGAGGATCTCGGGCCGCGTGATGAGGCTACCCGCGGCGGCCAGCGAGGCACTCGAGAGCTCTTCGGTGATGACGATCATCGGCAGGTTGCCCATGCCCTGGCCGCCGTACTCCTCGGGCACCGACATGCCGAAGTAGCCGAGCTCGCGCATGGCGCTCAGGATCGACTCCGGCACCAGCTCGTCGTGCCGATGGATGCGCTCGGCGATCGGCACCACTTCCTTGCGCGCGAAGGCGCGCGCCGAGTCGCGCACCATCTCGGCCATGTCGCCGTCGATGAAGGCGTTGTTGGCGCCGCGGGTGCGTAGCACCTCGGCACCCACCTGGCGGAAGCGCGATTCGTGCTGCGCGGCGCGCACGGCGCCGAGGACTTCGGACGAGCCGAGCGTGCGCTCCATGAACTCGTCGGGGACGCCGAAATCGTCGCGATGCGCTTCGATCTGCCCCCGGAGCTTGGCCGCGATCTCGCCGGCGAAGGCGGCGGCCATGCGCTCCGCGTGCTCGTCGGGCTGCCCTGCCTCACGACGGCTGGCGGCGTACTCCGCCAGGGCTTCGGCCGCGGTCACCTCGGTGGCGGCGTAGGCCAGCCGCTCGGCATGCACTTGGTGGTCGTCGATGGCCTTGCCGCCGTTGGTGATGCGTCGCCCGCTCTCCAGGGCGGTCTCGATGGTGGCACGAAGGGCGGGAAGAATGGCGGCGATCTCGTTCGACATGGGACGTCCGTTTACCATCGCGGAATCGGCTGAGGCCAGTGGGCGCCCGGCGTTTGACGCCCCAACCGGGAATGTCGTACCTCCCCGCCCGACTCGAAACCGCCCAAGGGGGAGATGCACATGGAGATTCGCAAGGTCGGCGTCCTCGGCGCCGGGCAGATGGGGCTCGGAATCGCGCAGGCCGCGGCCCGCGCCGGCTTCGACACGATCATGGCCAAGGCCACCCCGGGCGGCCTCGACGCGCAGAAGGCGAAGGTCGAGAAGCAGCTCGCCAAGGACGTCGAGAAGGGCAAGCTCACCGCCGCCGATCACGGCGCGCTGCTCGAACGCCTGCACTGGTCGACGACGCTGCACGACCTCGCCGACGTCGACATCGTGATCGAGTCGATCGTCGAGGAGCTGCCGATCAAGCGCGAGACCTTCGAGCGTCTCGACGACGTGGTGAAGGACGGCGCCATCTTCGCCACCAACACGTCCACGCTTACCGTCGCCGAGATCGCCGCCGCCACCCGTCGCCCCGAGCGCTTCGTCGGGCTGCACTTCTTCAACCCGGTGCACGCCATGAAGCTGGTCGAGGTGGCGCCCGGGCTGCGCACGTCGCAGGAGACCGTCGACGCCTGCGTCGCCTTCGCGAAGAAGCTCGGCAAGAACCCCGTCGTGGTGAGCGACAACACCGGCTACATCGTGAACCGCCTGCTCGTGCCGTACATCGTCGACGCCATCGCGTGCCTCGAGCGCCGGCTCGGGTCGATCGCGGACATCGACGCGGCAATGATGGGCGGAGCCAACCATCCGATGGGTCCGCTGGCGTTGGCCGACTTCATCGGCCTCGACATCGTCTTCCACATGGCCTCCCTCCTGCACGAGGAATACAAGGAGGCCCGCTTCGCGCCGCCGGCGCTGCTTCGTCGCATGGTGCTGGCCGGCTACCTCGGACGGAAGAGCGGCGCCGGCTTCTACGAGTACAAGGGCAACCCGCCTACCCCGCACGACGCCCTGGTGAAGTAGCGTCGATAGGGTGCTTCACGAAGGCGGGCCGAGCCTCTAAGGTGAGGACGTGCCCGCTTTCACCTTCCGCGCGCGACCTCGATGACCGCTGGCGCCGCGCCCGAACGCCCGCAGCCGTCGCTGGCCTACGCCGCGACGGTGATCGCGATGGCGATCGGCATGGGCGCGGCGGCGTGGGTGCTCTACCAGCTCCTCGACGTCGTCCTCCTGGTCTTCCTCGGCGTCGTCCTCGCCTCGGCGGTGCAGCCCTGGCACGTGCAGCTGGGGCGCGTCGGGGTGCCGCGCGGGCTATCGGTGCTCCTCATCTACCTATTGTTTGGTGGAGCGCTCGCCGGGGTGGCCGTGCTGGTGGTGCCGGTCGTGAGCGCGCAGATCGTCAGCTTCGTCACCACCATCCCCGAGCACTACACGCAGATCGTCACGATGGTGCGCGAGCACCCGTCGCGCGTGGTGGCATTGATCGGCCGGCGCCTGCCCCCGCTCGAGTCGCTGCCGACGGCGCTGACGACGATGGCCCCCGAATCGGTGAGCGGCATCTTCGGGCTCACCACCGGGGTGCTGGCGTTTTTCACCTATGCGGTCACCGTCCTCGCCATCGGCTTCTACTGGACGCTGGAGGTGCCGCGCTTCGAGCGC
The DNA here is from genome assembly GCA_036009625.1 of Binatia bacterium. Taxonomy (GTDB): domain Bacteria; phylum Desulfobacterota; class Binatia; order DP-6; family DP-6; genus DASYLJ01. The sequence goes on along the minus strand of DASYLJ010000009.1, from coordinate 13,493 downwards.
GTCGTCGCCTCGCTGATCTCTGTCGACCGGCGCGCCGACGTGCTCGCCACCTGGCACGAGATCGAGTTCAAGCTGGGCGCCTTCATGCGCGGCCAGGGAATAGCGATGTTGGCGGTCGGCGCCGCGTCGGGCCTCGGCTATCTGCTGATCGGCCTGCCGAACGCGCTGACGCTGGCACTCCTGGCCGGGCTGCTCGAGGCCGTGCCGATGCTCGGCCCGACGCTCGCCGCGGTGCCGGCGGTCCTCGTCGCGCTGCCGTTCGGGACCAACACCGTGCTGCTCGTGCTCGGCTGGACGATCCTCGTGCAGACGCTCGAGGGTTACGTCCTCATCCCGCGCATCATGAGCCGCGCCGTCGGCGTCAGCGCGCTCGTCGGCCTCATCGCCGTGCTCGCGATGGGCGTCCTCTACGGGATCATGGGCGTGTTCATCGCGATTCCGCTGGTTGGCGTGGTGCAGGTGGTGGCCGACCGCTTGATGTTCGAGCCGCTGCCGATGGCGGCGTCCACCGACGAGCCGCTCTCGGGTCTCGATGCGCGCGTGCAGGCGCTGCGCCAGCGCGTGCGACGGCGCCTCCGCATGCGGGACACCCGCATGGGCATCGACCCCACCGAGCCCGAGCACGTCGGCGATGCGCTCGACCAGCAGATCGAGACCGCGGTCGACCGCGTGGCCGCCATGCTGCTCAACCTGCACCACCCGCCACCCGGCGCGACGCGACAGCAGCGTGCCGCCCTCCTCGCCGAGATCTGCCCGGCCCTCGATGCATTGGAGTCGGCGGACCAGCGCGCCGAGGCGGCGCTCGAGAGCGAAGGGACACCGGCACAGCCCGCCAGCGCCATCGAAGAGGTGACGCGCGCCATCGAGCAGGTCGATCAGATCGCCACCGGTGGCGCCGACCTGCTGCCGGCCTCCACGCGACGGATCGGCTGAGCACGCCTGGGATCGCCTTGACGCTGTGCGACGCTGCGTGTTAGCCAGCGCCGTTTCCCTCGGAACGGGAGTGCCATGCGATTCTACGAGTACGAAGCCAAAGCCCTCTTCGCCCGCCACGGGGTCCCGCTGCTGAAGGGTCGCGTGGCGAAGACCGCGGCCGAGGCGCGCGAGATCGCCGCCGAGATCGGCGAGCGCGTCGTGCTCAAGTCCCAGGTGCTGACCGGCGGCCGCATGAAGGCCGGCGGCGTCAAGTTCGCCGACACGCCCGACGAGGCCGAAAAGGCCGCCGACTTCATCCTGAAGCTCGAGATCAAGGGCCAGAAGCCGCGCGGCGTCCTCGTCGAGCAGTGCGCTCCCGTCGAGCAGGAATACTTCGCGGCCATCACCTGGGACGGCCGCAGGAAGCTTCCCGTCCTCATCTTCAGCGACATGGGCGGCATCGACATCGAAGAGGTCGCCGAGAAGCACCCCGACCACGTCAGCCAGGTGCACCTATCCACGCTGGTCCCCTTCAGTTCGTTCAAGGCGAAGGAGGCGATCTCGGGCACGGGCGTCACCGGCGACGTGCTCAACAAGATGATCCCGATCCTGACGATGCTGGTCGACGTCTTCCTGCGCTATGACCTGACGCTCGCCGAGATCAACCCGATCGGCCGCCTGAAGGATGGACGCATCCTGGTGCTCGACGGCCACATCGACCTCGAGGGCGACGCGCGCGACAAGCACGCCAAGGTGATCGCCGACCTCGGCATCGGCAAGGAGGAGACGCGCGAGGCGCGCCCGCCGACGCCGTTCGAGATCCGCGGCGCCGAGGTCGACGCCGCCGATCACCGCGGCGTCGCCGGCAACGTCAAGGAGTTCGACGGCAACCTCGGCCTCGTCATCGGCGCCGGCGGCGGCTCGCTGACGCTGTTCGACGCCATCCGCAAGCACGGCGGCAAGCCCGCCAACTACTGCGAGATCGGCGGCAACCCGAGCGTCAGCAAGACCTGCGAGCTCACCAAGCTCATCCTCTCGAAGCCCGGCGTCGAGAAGATCGCGGTCATGATGAACGTGGTGTCGAACACGCGTGTCGACATCGTCGCCCGCGGCGTCATCAAGGGTTGCGTCGAGTCGGGTCGCGATCCGGCGAAGACCATCGCCATCTTCCGCATCCCCGGCTCGTGGGAGGACGACGGCTTCAAGATCCTCGCGAAGTACGGCGTCGAGTACTGCGATCGGACCGTGTCGATGTACGAAGCCGCGGGTCGCGCCGTGAAGAAGATGCAGGGCTGAACGATGTCGATCCTGATCAACAAGAACACCACCGTCATCATCCAGGGCATCACCGGCCGCGAGGCCGTGAACCTCACGCGCGAAGGCCTCGACTACGGCACCAAGATCGTCGGCGGCGTCACGCCGGGCCGCGCCGGCCGCGACGTCTACGGCGTGCCGGTCTACGACTGCGTGCGTGACATCACGAAGAAGCAGCAGATCGACGCGTCGATCGTCACGGTGCCGCCCAAGTTCACGCGCGACGCCGTGTTCGAGGCCATCGAAGCGGGCGTCAAGCTCATCGTCGTCGTCACCGAGCGCATCCCGCGCGGCGAGGTCGCACAGATGGTCGAGCTGGCGAAGCTGCACGGCGCGCGCATCATCGGCCCGAACTGCCTCGGCGTGCTGTCACCCGACGAGGCCAAGGTGGGTGGGCTCGGCGGTCCCGCCAAGAACGTACGGCGCGCCTTCGTGAAGGGCCCCATCGGCGTGATGTCGCGCTCGGGCGGCATGACCACCGAGATCGCGAACACGCTGACGGCGGCCGGCCTCGGGCAGTCCACCTGCGTGTCGATCGGCGGCGACGCCGTCATCGGCTCGACCTACGCCGAGCTGATGCCGCTGTTCGAAGCCGACCCGGAGACGAAGGCCATCGCCATCTACTCCGAGCCCGGCGGCCGGATGGAGGCCGAGCTGGCCGACTGGGTGCGCGAGCACGAGAGCCGCCTGCCGATCATCGCGTTCATGGCGGGACGCTTCATGGATGAGATGCCCGGCATGCGCTTCGGCCACGCCGGCACCATCGTCGAAGGCAAGGCGGACACCACCGCCGACAAGATCGAGCGGATGAACGCCGCCGGCATCTCCGTCGCCGAGCGCATCGAGGACATTCCGGCGCTCGTCAAGGAACGGCTGAAGGGACACTGACCATGGCTGGCATGTTCATCGACGTCCAGGTGAGCGGCAAGGCCGCCACGGATCCGGCGCTCGCTGCGAAGCTCGCCGAGGTCTGCCCCGTCAACATCTTCGCGGCCGACGGTGGTCCCGTCCGCATCGTCGAGAAGAACCTCGACGAGTGCACGCTGTGCGACCTGTGTATCCAGGCGGCGCCCGGCGAGGTCCGCGTCGTCAAGCTGTACGAAAGCTGAGCCATGCGAAGCCCACGCGATTTCTTCAAGCCGCTCGCCATCGGCGCCCCGGACCCGCTGCACGCGATTCCGGTCAAGCCGTCGCGCATGATCCACTTCTTCGACCCGAGCAATCCGAAGATGGCCGCCAAGCTCCCCGAGCTGGCGAAGCAGTCGGACATCCTGCTCGGCAACCTCGAGGACGCGATCCCCGCCGACAAGAAGATCGCGGCGCGCGACGGTCTGGCGCAGATCGGCCGCGACGTCGACCTCGGCGGCACGCCGCTGTGGACGCGCATCAACAGCCTCGACAGCCCGTGGTTCCTCGACGACATCACCACGCTCGTCGGCGCCATCGGCAACAACCTCGAGGTGGTGATGGTGCCCAAGGTCGAAGGACCGTGGGACATCCACTACGTCGACCGCCTGCTCGCCCAGCTCGAAGCGAAGCACAAGATCCAGCGGCCCATCCTGGTGCACGCGCTGCTCGAAACCGCGCTCGGCGTCACCAACGTCGAGGAGATCTGCGCCGCCAGCCCGCGCATGCAGGGCATCAGCTTCGGTCCCGCCGACCTCGCGGCGTCGCGTCGCATGAAGACCACCCGCGTCGGCGGCGGTCACCCGGCGTACCTGGTGCGCAGCGACCCCGACAAGGCGAACCCGGACGCGCCGCGTGCGTCGTCGCAGCAGGACCCGTGGCACTACTCCATCGCGCGCATGGTCGACGCCTGCGCCGCGACGGGCGCACTGCCCTTCTACGGCCCCTTCGGCGACATCTCCGACGGGCTCGGCTGCGAGGACCAGTTCCGCGCCGCCTTCCTGCTCGGCTGCGTCGGCGCGTGGTCGCTGCATCCGAGTCAGATCGCCATCGCCAAGAAGGTGTTCAGCCCGCCGCCCGACGAGGTCAAGTTCGCGCTGCGCGTGCTCGAAGCCATGCCCGACGGCCGCGGTGTCGTCATGCTCGACGGCAAGATGCAGGACGACGCCACCTGGAAGCAGTGCAAGGTGATGGTGAACCTGGCGCAGCTACTGGCGGCGAGAGACCCCGAGCTGAAGGCGCAGTACGGGCTCTGATCGGTCTCAGGGAAACGGGCACGCCGCCGGCGCGGCGGCGGCGCGCGCCTTGAAGACGTTCGGCTGGTCCTGCGACACCGTGCCGCCGAACAGCATGCAGTAGCGGCGCGCACCCGCGCCATTGCCGGTGGTGAGCCGCGCCGCGAGCGCGCCCTGCGACGGCTCGTCGAGCGTGAAGCCGATCTGCGCGCCCTTGCAGGTCGCCTTCAGGGAGCCGGTCTTGATGAGCACGTTCGTGCATGGGCCGTACTGTCGCGCACTGTCGCGGTAGACGAAGTAGTCGAGGCCCTTGCTCCCGATGCGGGCCGTCCATCCGGCCGCCGGCAGCGCGAAGGTCGCGGTCTCGCCCGTACCCGGATTGCGCAGCTCGAGTGCGCCACCCAGCAGCACCGGATCGGCGTCTAGCGACACGCTGAGACCGACACCGGTCTTGGCCAGCAGCTTCACGGCGCGCGCCGCCGGCTGCCCCGGACGATCGGCGACGGCGAGCGTCGTTCCCGCGACGCGGTCGGCCCCATTCGCCGCCACCAGCGTGAGCACCGTCGACTCGGTCTCGGGTTCGCCGCTCTGACGCTTCACGACGCAGCCTCCGGCCACGAGATTGCCGCTCGGGTCGAGCGCCGACGCGGTCCCGGCGACGAAGGTCTCGGCGTGGGACGCACTGGCCTGTCCGGGGAGGTCCATGCGCCATCGCTCGCTCCCGTCGACACCCGACAGCGCGCGGACAGCCAGGGACGTCGGCGGCGTCGGCACCGTCAGCATCAGCTTCGAGGTGACGTAGACGTCGTCCGACGCGTCGAGCTCGAGGTCGCCGGGCTGGTCGTTCGACGGCGGAGCGCCGACATCCCCGATCATCGTTTGCCACACCCCAACCCCGGTCGCGCCATCGACGCGGGTGACCGCGGTCGTGGACTCGAACCATACGGAGCCGGACCCGGTCGGCAGGCGGCCGGCGACCACGGCGTCGCCCGTGGAGGTCAGCGCGAGAACCGACTGGGTCGCGAAGATCGACGAGTCGACGAGGCGATCCCCGGCGATCGTACGACGCCAGAGCTCGGCGCCCGTGGCGCCCGCGAGCTTCAGGACCACGACATCGGTGGTCGAATTCTCGACAGATCCGGCGACGAACACGTCCCCCGCGGCGTCGATCGCGACGGCCGTGGCGACATTGCTCCCCGTCGATCCCGAGCCCGATCCGCTGATGTCGGAACGCCAGACATCGGCTCCGGTGGCACCGTCGAACCGCATGACGGCGATCTTCGGAACCTGCGTTCCGACTGCGATGACATCGCCATCGGGTGCGATCGCGATCGCAGTGGCCCGGCCCCCGACGTTCCCCTGGCCGATTGGGCGCCGCCACCCCGGCGCCCGGTCGATGCGTCGAGCGTGCGAACGACGAGGAAGGAGATCTCGTTGAAGAGCTGATGGCCCGTGCCCGCCAGGACCACGCGACCAGCGTCCAGTGTCACGGCGGCGGCGATGTCGGTCACTCCGGCGGTGACGTCTCCGTCGAGCGATCGGGACCACTCCTCGCCGCCCGTTCCGCCGTCGAGACGACGAACGACGTCGCCGCCCGCCACGACGACGTCACCCGAGGGGTCGCCCGCGATGCGGGGGGATTCGATGCTGACGATCGGTCGTCGCCACCGGGCCGCGCCGTTCGCGCCCGCGAGCTTGACGACGTCGACGCGGGAGGCCGCCAGGACGTCGCCCGCGGCATCGACGGCGAGGTCGCTGACGCACTGGCGGCCCGCCTGTGCCTGCCAGGCCGACGCGGGTGTGACCCCGAGGACGGTGGCGAGCATCGCGGCAGCGTGGCCGATTCGCACGCGGGAGCGGTACCGCACGGTAACTGCGCCAGTCAATGTCATCTCGCGGACGCTCCCGCCCTCTTTCCATCCGGCGCGCACCCTGCTCCACTGTGGTCCCCATCTCACCGAGGAGGACGTTCGTGGACCAGCCGACCCCCGCAGCCCCGTCGAAGTTCCCGGCCATGTCGATCGCGCAGGCGCACGCGCTGCTGAGCCAGCCGGGCAGCCCGCTCGAGGTCGGTGAGGAGACGATCCGCGGCGTCCGCATGAAGGTGTGGAAGAACGCACCGCCGACGCTACGCGACGTCTTCGCCGCCACCGCGCGGTTCGCTGGGCGCGACGCGCTGGTGCACGAGGGCGAGCGCGTCACCTACGGCGCGTATCGCGCCGCTGCCACCGTGCTCGCGGCGCAGCTCGTCGCCGACGGGGTCAAGAAGGGCGACCGCGTCGCCATCCTGATGCGCAACGTGCCGGAATGGCCGATCGCGTTCTGGGCCGCCATGCTCGCCGGCGCCATCGTCACACCGCTCAACGCCTGGTGGACGGGTCCCGAGCTCGAGTACGGGCTCGTCGACTCCGGCGCCACCGTGGCGCTCATGGACGTCGAGCGCTGGGAGCGCGTGCGCGAGCACGTCGACGCCTGCCCCGCCCTGCAGACGATCTACGTGACGCGCACCAGCGACGAGGTCGCCGATCCACGCGTGAAACGCCTCGAGAGCGTCATCGGCGGTCCGAACGATTGGGCCGGGCTCACCGAGGTGGCGTTGCCGGACGTGCCGCTCGCCCCCGACGACGACGTCACGATCTTCTACACCTCGGGTACCACCGGGAAGCCGAAGGGCGCCGTCATCACGCACCGCAACATCGTCTCCAACATGTTCAACGCCGCCAACGCACAGGCCCGCGCCTTCCTGCGCCGTGGGGATCGTCCACCGGTTCCCGATCCGAACGCGGCGCAGAAGGCCATCCTCATCTCCGTGCCGTTCTTCCACGCCACCGGCTGCTTCGCCGTCCTGCTCCCGGCGACGCTCGGCGGCGCCAAGCTGGTCATGCAGCGCCGCTGGGACGTCGACGCCGCCCTCGCCCTGATCGCACGCGAGCGCGTCACCAACGCCGGTGGCGTGCCCACCATCGCCTGGCAGCTGCTCGAGCACCCGAAGTTCGATGAGTACGACCTGTCGTCGCTCGAGACGCTGTCGTACGGCGGCGCGCCTGCCGCACCAGAATTGGTGCGGCGCATCCGCGAGCGCTTCCCGAAGGTGCAGCCCGGTCAGGGCTGGGGCATGACGGAGACGTCCGCCACCGCGGTGTCGAACATCGCCGAGGACTACGAGCTGCGCCCGACGAGCTGCGGCGTCCCATCGATGACGGGCGATGCGATGATCATGTCCCCCGAGGGCCAGCGCCTGCCGATCGGGGCGGTGGGCGAGCTCTGGTACAAGGGCCCGATCGTCGTGCGCTGCTACTGGCAGAAGCCGCAGGCGACGGCCGAGACCTTCGTCGACGGCTGGGTGAAGACCGGCGACCTCGCGCGCATGGACGAGGAAGGCTTCATCTTCATCGTCGACCGCGCCAAGGACATGCTGATCCGCGGCGGCGAGAACATCTACTGCGTCGAGGTCGAGAACGCGCTCTACGATCACCCGGCGGTGATGGATGCCGCCGTGATCGGCCTGCCGCACCGCACGCTCGGCGAGGAGCCCGCCGCCGTCGTCCACCTGAAGCCCGGCATGACGGCCGACGAGCAGGAGCTGCGGCACTGGGTGTCGCAGAAGATCGCCGCCTTCAAGGTGCCGGTGCGCGTCGCGTTCTGGCCGGAGACGCTGCCGCGCAACGCCAACGGCAAGATCATGAAGCCGGAGCTCAAGAAGGCCTTCCCCGACGTCTTCAGCGTGTGAGCCCGTCTACTTCGGGTGGATCCGGGTGATCTTCGAGCCCTGCACCCCGATGCCGCCCATCAGGCCCTTCTGATCGAAGATGAACGCGTAGACGCCCTTCTGCAGCGTCGTCGTCGTGAGCGACTTCGCGAAGCCCTCGTCCACGATGACGAGGCTCGGGCCGGTGCCGAGCTCCCAACCGCCGCTCCTGTTCAGGTAGCCGAGCGCGTCGTCATCCATGAAGAAGAGCGCGTAGCCGAACGACTGGATGCCGGCCTGGAAGCCGTACGAGGCCGCCAGGTTGCGGTAGTACGCCACGGTCTTCCCGCCCTTGCGGAGCGCACCGTCGCCGCCCTGACCACCGAAGATGAACCCCGCCTTCACGATCTTCGGGAACACGAGAATGCCCTTCGCCTTGGCGCCCAGCGCGCGGGTGCCGGGCACCCGCGCATACAGTGCTTCCAAGGCGACACCGGCATCGGTGCGGATCTTCGCCGCGCTGTCGGCACGGGCCACGGGTGCATCGGCGAGGAGCAGGGTCGCGGTCAGAAGCAGAACGAACGCGGACGTGATGCTGCGATCTGGTCTCATGGATGACTCCAGTGTTCGGGGTGAGGCACTGCGGGTAGCGCGATCCCTGCGCGGCCACAAACGCTCAGCGCTTGACGCCGACCGCCTCGCCCGCCAGCTCGCTCCCCGTCTCGAGGCAGAGCAGCCGCACGCGGCCGGTGGCGATGATGCGCCCGTCGTCGTCGCGCGCCGTCGCCTCCCACAGCTGTGCACGTCGCCCGCGCGTGATCGGCGTGGCGACGACGCGCACGCGGCCGGCGCGGATCGCGCGCACGAAGCTGGTGTGGTTCTCCACGCCGACGACGGACAGTCCGCGCGACATGGCGTCGACGCCGGCGCCCGTCGAGCACGCCGACTCGATCACCGCACAGTGCACGCCGCCGTGGACGATGCCGTACGGCTGATGATGGCGCTCGTCGATGGTGTACTCGATCACCACCTCGTCGCGCGTGGCACTGACGAGCTGGAAGCCCAGGACGCCGTCGAGGCTCACCGATGCGCCGCGATCACGTCGGGTGGAGCCTGCACCAGCTCGACGAGGACGCCTTCGCTCGAGAGCGGGAACTCGTCGTTACCCTTCGGGTGGATGAAGCAGACGTCGTAGCCTGCGGCCCCCTTGCGGATGCCGCCCGGCGTGAAGCGCACGCCCTTCGCGGTGAGCCAGTCGACGCACGCCACGAGGTCGTCGACCCAGAGTCCGACGTGATTCAGCCGCGGCTCGTCGACGCGCGGCTTCTTGGTGACGTCGAGCGGCATCATGATGTCGACCTCGACCGCGTGCGGCCCCTGCCCGATGCGCAGGATGTCCTCGTCGACGTTCTCGCGCTCGCTGCGGAACGTGCCCGTCCGCTCGAGACCGAGCAGCTCGACCCAGAAGCGGGCGAGCTTGCCTTTGTCGTCGGCGCCGACGGCGATCTGCTGCAGACCCAGGATACGGAATGGACGCATGGGCCGGACCATAACCCGGTCGCGACGGTCGCGGCAAAGGATGGGCGGCCCCCGGATTCGATGCTACAGGAGGCGCATGCAGATCGAGCTGATCGCGCCCGTGAGCTCGGCGTCCGCCTCGATGCCGCGGCTCGGTCTCGGCATCCTCGCCGCCCTCACCCCGCCGGAAGAAGAGATCATCTATACCGACGAGGTCGTCCGCCGCTTCGACATCGAGCGCGATGTGAAGGACGTCGACCTGGTCGGCATCAGCGTCGACAGCAAGACCGCGCGTCGCAGCTACGACATCGCCGACGCCTATCGGCGGCGCGGCATCCCCGTCGTGCTGGGCGGCATCCATCCGACGGCGTGCCCCGAGGAGGCGTCGGCCCACGCCGACGCCGTGGTGGTGGGCGAGGCCGAGGACGCGTGGCCGCGTCTGCTCGAGGACCACAAGCGCGGCGAGCTGGCCCCCTTCTACCGCCCCGCCCTGCCCGAGCTCTCGCACCGGCCGTTCGCGCGTCGCGACCTCTTCAAGTCACGCAAGTACATCCCGTTCGAAGTGCTCCAGACGATGCGCGGCTGCCCGTATCCGTGCGAGTTCTGCAGCGTCTCCACCGCCAACGGCACCACCATGCGCTTCCGTCCCGCCGATGACGTCCTCGCCGAGCTCGACACGCTCGGCCGCATGGTGATGTTCGGCGACGACAACGTCATGATCCATCGCGCCTACTCGAAGGACCTGTTCACGCGCATGATCCCGATGAGGAAGCACTGGATCGGGCAGTGCTCGCTGGCGGCGGTGAAGCGGCTCGAGAACGTGCAGCTCATGGCGGCGAGCGGCTGCAAGGCGCTGTTCGTCGGCTTCGAGAGCATCGACGAGGAGACGACGCGCTTCACCGGCAAGAAGCAGAACAAGCCGTCGCAGTACAAGGAGACGATCGACATGCTGCTCGAGCACGGCATCTCCGTGTGGGGCAGCTTCGTCTTCGGCTTCGACACCGACGACCCCGAGGTGTTCGACCGTACCGTCGAGTTCGCGATCGAGATGAAGCTCACCATGGCGAGCTTCGCGCTGCTCTGCCCCTACCCCGCCACGGCGCTCTACCGGCGGCTGGAGGCCGAGGGCCGGCTCATCGATCCGCACTGGTGGCTGCGTGCCGACCACGAGGAGGCGAGCCCGTTCTTCGTCCCCACCCACTTCACGCCCGACCGCCTGCGCGAGGGCTGGATGCGGGCCTGGAACCGCTTCTACGACTGGAAGTCGATGTGGCGGCGCTACACCGTCCGCCGCGAGTCGAGCTGGATCCAGACCACCGCCTTCTGGCCGCTCAACGTCATGCAGCGGCACATGGCGCGCTCGCGCGCCGCCCAGATGCTGCCGATCTGCTGAGTTTGTCCGCCGGAGACGGATCCGTTAGGCCCCTAGGCCCATATGGATTGGATCATGTCCCTGGTCGACGTCGTCCTGCATCTCGACAAGCACCTGAACGACTGGGCGACGGTGCTCGGGCCGTGGCTGTATGTGGTCCTCTTCCTGATCATCTTCGCCGAGACGGGGCTCGTCGTGATGCCCTTCCTGCCCGGCGACTCGCTGCTCTTCGCCATCGGCGCGCTCGCCTCGATCGAGGGCTCGCCGCTCCACATCGGGCCGCTGGTGGTGCTGCTGATCGTGGCCGCGGTTCTCGGCGACGCCGTCAACTACTCCATCGGGCACATGATCGGTCCGAGGGTGTTCAACAGCCAGAGCTCGCGGCTGCTCAACCCGAAGCACCTGCAGCGTACGCACGAGTTCTACGAGAAGTACGGCGGCAAGACGATCTTCCTGGCCCGCTTCGTCCCGATCGTGCGCACGTTCGCGCCGTTCATCGCCGGCGTCGGCAGCATGTCGTACCGGCACTTCGCGATGTGGAACGTCACCGGCGGCATCGTGTGGGTCACCGCCCTCAGCCTGGCCGGCTACTACTTCGGCCAGATCCCGATCATCCAGCGCAACTTCGAGACCGTCGTCCTCGCCATCATCGTCATCTCGATCCTGCCCATGGTGTTCGAGGTGGTGAAGGCGCGCCGCGAACGCACCGTCTGACCGCGGTTGAAGCGACGCCGCGGGCCGGGGTAACACGACCGCATGAGCGAGCGCGTATCCGTTACCATCACCGACGGCGTGGCCGACGTCCGTCTCGACCGCCCCGACAAGATGAACGCCATCGACGCGGGCATGTTCGAGAGCCTGATCTCGACCGGCCGGCACCTGGCGGCCGACCGCAGCGTCCGCGCCGTCGTGCTGTCGGGCAACGGCCGGGCGTTCTGTGCGGGGCTCGACTTCATGAGCTTCATGGCGATGGGCAGCGACGACGGTGCACCGCGGCTCATGGCCCGCGACCCGCTGAGCCCCGCGAACCGCGCCCAGCGCGCGGCCTGGATATGGACCGAAGTACCCGTCCCGGTGATCGCCGCGGTGCACGGGGTCGCCTTCGGTGGGGGCCTGCAGATCGCGCTCGCGGCCGACATCCGGATCGTCACGCCCGACGCGAAGCTGTCGGTCATGGAGATCAAGTGGGGACTCATCCCCGACATGTCCGGCACGCAGACGCTCCGCCATCTCGTTCGCCTCGACGTGGCCAAGGAGCTGACGTTCACCGGTAGGGTCGTCTCGGGAACCGAGGCCGTCGCCTTGGGACTCGCGACGCGCGTCGCTGCCGACCCGCACGCCGACGCCATGGCCCTCGCGCGCGAGATCGCCGGCAAGTCGCCGTACGCGATCCGCGCCGGCAAGCGGCTGCTCGACGAGACCGTCGTCGCGGATCGGGAAGACGGACTCCGCCTGGAGGAGGAGCTGCAGCAGAGCCTGATCGGCAGCCCGAACCAGCTCGAAGCGGTGCAGGCCAACCTCCAGAAGCGCCCCCCGAAGTTCGCCGATCCAGAGTAAGTAGCGACCCAAGACCATGTCTTGGGTCGGGAGGGACGCGAGTGTGGGACCACGATTTCCGCCCGACCAGAGTGTCACGGCCGGCGAAGCCGGCGCTCCATGGGAGGCACGCATGGGGATCGGACCGCATCGCGGCGGGCGTATCGACACTCGACGCGCCGGCCCGGCGCGCCGGGAACGGTCTTAGGAGGCGCTCCTAGCCTTGCGTGATCGGCACGTGGTTGGGCTGCGCACGCACGCGCTCGAACCAGGCTCGTATCGCCGCGTACTTCGCGAGATCGAACTCGCCCTCCTCGGCGACGTGCGTGTAGGCGTACAGGGCGATGTCCGCGATGGAGTAGCGGCCGCCGACGAAGAACGACTCGCGAGCGAGATGCTGCTCCATAACATCGAGCGCCGCATATCCCTGCGCGCGCTTCCCGGGCAGCAGCCGCTGGCGTTCCTCGGTCATCTCGGTGTGCAGCCAGAACCGGACGGTCGCGATGTTGGGCTCGTGGCTGTACTGCTCGAAGAACATCCACTGCAGCGCCCGCGCGCGACCCAACCGATCGTCGGGAAGAAAGGGCGTGCCCTCCGCGAGGAACCACATGATGGCGTTCGACTCCGCGAGGTACTCGCCATCGTCGAGCTGCAGCGTCGGAATCCGCCCATTCGGATTCTTCGCCAGAAACGCCGCCGTCCTCGTCTCCCCTTTCACGATGTCGAGCTCGACGCGCTCGAACGGCACCCCGACCTGCCGGAGCAGCAACCGCACCTTGTACCCATTCCCCGACGCCAGATAGTCGAACAGCCTCATCATGCGAGCTGGCTACCACGCTCCCCCACCCACCGTAAGCAGGCCAATCGATCAACTGGCACGCCCGGAATGGCTGGCGGGGCCGGCGGAGGTGGAGTTCGAAGACGACGCGCCGTCGCATGGGGTGCGGGTGGCGGCGCGTGGCGAGGACCTCCGAGCGAGCGCGTCACGAGCACGCGGGAGGAGGGAGTG
>DASYLJ010000008.1:0-1548 GCA_036009625.1 Binatia bacterium | reverse complement strand
ACCCGGCTCAACCTGCCCGAGGACGTGCCCATCGAGGCCAAGATGGTCACGCGTGCCATCAAGAGCGCCCAGACGCAGGTCGAGCAGCAGAACTTCGAGGTCCGCAAGAACGTCCTCAAGTACGACGAGGTGATGAATCAGCAGCGCAAGGTCATCTACGTCGAGCGCCGCCGGATCCTCGAGGGCGAGAGCGTGCAGGAGCAGGCCCGCCAGATGGTCGCCGACGTCGTCACCGCCTACGTGAACGGCGCGACGGCCGATGGCTACGCCGAGGACTGGGATCTGGAAGCCCTGTGGAACGCGCTGAAATTGCTCTACCCGGTGGGCATCGATCACCACGACCTGATCGACGAGGGTGCCGTCGGCGAGGCAGGCGAGCTGACGCGCGAGGAACTGCTCGCCGCGCTGCTCGAGGACGCCGAACGCGCATACACCGTCCGGGAGGCCGAGCTGACCGAGATCGGTGGTGAGACCGCGATGCGTCAACTCGAGCGCAGCGTGCTGCTGACCACCGTCGACCGCAAGTGGCGTGAACACCTCTACGAGATGGACTACCTCAAGGAGGGCATCGGACTGCGTGCGATGGCGCAGCGCGACCCGCTCGTCGAATACCAGCGCGAGGGCTACGACATGTTCATGGGCATGCTCGACGGGCTCAAGGAAGAGTCGGTAGGGCTGCTGTTCAACGCCCAGGTTCAGGCCGCGCCGTCGCCCGCCGTCGCGCCGGTCGCGGCTCCGCCGAACCTCGCTCAGTTCGCCGCCGACGCGGCAGCGAAGGCGCAGGAGGCCAGCGAGCCCGCCCCCGCCCAGGGTGCCGTCGCCACCGAGGAACGTCCGCAGGAGGCGCCGCCTGCACTGCGTGTCAAGGGAATCGTCGACGACGACGCTCCGCCACTGACGTATTCGGGGCCGTCCGAGGACGGATCCGCGCAGGTGCAGCGGCACGGTGGTGGTAACGGCTCCGGTGGCAGGCATGCCGCGCCGACCGGCGGCAGCACGCGGCGCGAACGACGAGAGGCCGCGCGCAAGCAGGGCCGTGGCCCGAAGCCGCCGCGCTCGGCGCGCCAGGGCTGACCGGCACTCGCCCCTGCAGGCGATTAGCCGATGTGCAACGCCGTGACGAGCCAGCGACCTCCGACGACGTCGATGCGGCCCGCGACGGCCCTTACTCGGCTGCCCCGCGTGTAGGTGGCGAACATCTCCGCCGCGGTCGCCTCGCCGTCAGCGGAGAGCACCGTGCGCAGGCGCACTCGGCGCAGCACGGCCGCACCGCCGGACGGGGTGGTTCGCATCATCGCCACCACTGCGTCGATCTGCTTCGGCGCCAACAAAGTTCGCAGTTGCGCGACGGATCTACGCCGGTCGACCACCTCGAGAACGCGGCGTAGGGCGGTGTCGGCGAACACGGTCGCGGCGCGGGGCGGGGGCGACTCGCGGGCAGGTGCGGACGGGACCGGCCGGAGCCGGCGCGGGGTGTGCCTGTGCAGCGCGGCGGGCGACGGTGGCGGACAGACCGCGGGCGTGCCGACGAGCGGCGGTTCGTAGTCG
>DASYLJ010000007.1:0-18918 GCA_036009625.1 Binatia bacterium | reverse complement strand
GGTGGTCGACGAGGACCAGGGGCCGGTGGCGAAGACCTTCATCAAGCTGCTGGCAGAGCACGCCGACGTCGTGCCCGTGACGCGTGAAGAGGCCGAGCGGGTGGTGCGCGACGAGAACAAGGCCGCCGCCGCCATCGTCTTCCCCGAGCATCTCAGCAAGGGCTACCTGCAGGGAAAGACCACCGAGATCCTCCTGCTCACCGATCCCGCGCGCAGCACCGATCTCGAGCAGGTGAAGGTGATGCTGCTCCTGATGGACAAACGCGCCGCCGCGCTCGCCGACCCGCTGGCGGAGGACCGCCTGTCGCTGAAGGAGATCAGCCTCACCGGCAATCGCTACGCGGTGAGCGCCTTCGAGCAGACGGTGCCGGGCTATTCGCTCATGTTCACGCTGCTCGCGGTCATCTTCGGTACGTCGATGGGCCTCCACGACGAACGCGTCTGGGGAACGCTGCCGCGCCTGCTGATCGCGCCGGGCGG
Source organism: Binatia bacterium (assembly GCA_036009625.1). GTDB lineage: Bacteria > Desulfobacterota > Binatia > DP-6 > DP-6 > DASYLJ01. The sequence continues at coordinate 18,438 of DASYLJ010000007.1, read as the reverse complement.
GTTCACCTGGAAGGTCGCCGGCAAGCTGCTGGTGCGCTTCGTCGTCGGGGTGGTGCAGCTGCTGGCGCTGCTCGTCTTCGGCCACTTCGCGTTCGGGCTGTCGCTCGGACCGTCACCACTGGCGCTCGTGTTGCTGGTCGCGGCCATCATCCTCCCCGTCGTCGGGCTCGGCATGCTGGCGGCAGGGCTCGCCGGCACGCGGGAGCAGACGCTGCCGATCGGGTTGGCCTTCGTGCTCGCCTTCTCGTGCCTGGGCGGTCTGTGGTGGCCCCCGTGGGTGACGCCGCTCTGGATGCAGAAGGTCTCGTCGGTCGTGTTCACCACCTGGGCGATGCAAGGGATGAACGACCTGATGCTGCGCAACCGAGGGCTCGAGGCGCTGCCATTGACGACGACCGTACTCCTCGTCAATGGGATTGGCCTCACCGCCCTCGGCCTCGCCCTGTTCCGGATGCGGCACAGCGCGCGGTGAGTGGCACGGCACGCAGGAGGGGACGCATGACCTGGTCGGTTCGCATGGCCGCGGTGACGATCGCGCTGCTGGTCGGAGTCGCATCCGCGGACGATCGCGGGCGGATCGAGCGTCTCGGCGTCGAGGAGTGCGTGGCGCGGGCGCTCGTGGCGGCCCCCGACCTGGCGACGGCGCAGGCCCGGCTGAGCGTGCGCGAGGGCGAGCTCGAGAAGGCGAAGCGCGCACGCTTCCTTCCCGAGGTCGGCTTCTCGAGTTCGCTGGCGCCGGTGCTGGGTGCGCAGGGCAAGCTCGACAGCGACCTGCCGAGCGAGCGTGTCATCGACACCGACGATCTCGGGCCGTCGACGCGCGTGGAGCTCGGCTTCATCCAGCCGATCTGGACCGCCGGACGGATCACCGCCGCCATCAACGCGGCCACGGCGGGGGTCGCGGCGCAGGCGGCGGCGAGCGACCGCACCGCGGCCGAGGTCGTCGAGCAGACGAAGACGCTCTACTACGGCGTGCTCCTGGCGCGCGCGATCGAGGCCGTGCTCGAGGAGACGCACGAGGCCTTCGGCAAGGCCCTCACGTCGGCACGCGATCGGCGTGACGACGGCGACGCCAAGATCACCGAGCTCGACATCCTGAACCTGCGCGTCAGCGCAGCGGAGGCCGCGAAAGAGCTGCCGCGCCTGCGGGCGAGCGAGGTGACGGCACTCGAGGCGCTGAAGCGGCTGATGGGAATGCCGCCCGACGCCGCCATCGACCTGGAGGATCGCCGCCTCGAGCCGGTGGTGACGACGGTGGCACCGCTGGAGGAGTACGAGGCCACGCTCTTCGATCGCAATCCGCAGTGGAAAGAGGTCACGGCGGGGGTCACGGCGAAGGAGGAGGAGGTGAAGCGGGCGCAGGCGGAGTTCTACCCGCAGGTCTTCCTGAAGGGTGGCTTCGAGTACGGCTATGCCCCCGATCGACGACGGCAGACGAATCCGTTCGTGGTCGACAACTTCAACTATCTGCGCGGCCCGGGTGGGGCGCTCACGGTGGGCTGGAAGCTCAGCTTCCACATGATCGCGGCCGAGGTCGGCATCAAGCGGGCCGAGCTGCTGACGGTGGAGAACGAACGCCGCAGCGCGCGGACCGGCCTACCACTCGAGCTGCGCGACGCCTACCGTCGCGTCGCTTACAGCCGCGAGCAGATCGAGGGACTGGCGGAGGGACGCAAGGCCGGTCGCGCCATCCTCACGTTCTCGGTCACCAACTTCGACCTGGGTGTCGGCGAGCCCGCGGACATCCTGCAGGGCCTCGGGCTCTATGGCCGGGTATCGGCGGACTACTTCGAGGCCGTCCGCAACTACAACGTCGCCGTGGCCCAGCTCGCCCGCATCATGGGCGAGACCACGGCACGGCCGGAGAAGCCGGCCGAGTGAACCACCGCCGCATGGCGGGTAATGGCAAGAGCCTGCGAGCCGGGGAGTGCTATCCGGACCGCTCATAGCTATGCAGCCCGATCATGACCTCCACGGACGGTCGTCGTGGGGGCGCGGCTGCGTTGCGGGGGCTCAGCGAGCAACCTAACGACCAACCGAACCAAGGAGAGCACGATGCGACGATTCATTGGACTGATGGCGGTAGCCGTACTGGGTGTGACCCTCAGCGTGGCGCATGCCGAGGAGAAGAAGGCTCCGGATGCGACGCTCAAGCTCGAGGGCGGCTCGATCGCGGCCGGCATCGGCATCAGCTGGGGCAAGGGCACGCTCATGTTCCAGGGGAAGAGCTACCCGGTGGACGTGAAGGGCCTGTCGGTCGGTGACGTCGGCGCCACCACGATCGAGGCCTCGGGCAAGGTCTACAACCTGAAGAGCATTGGCGACTTCAACGGCAACTACACCGCGGTCGGCGCCGGCGCGACGGTCGCGGGTGGTGGGGCCGTCAGCATCATGAAGAACCAGGCTGGGGTCACCGTCGAGATGGTCTCCACCACGCAGGGCTTGAAGATCGCCCTCGGTGGGGCCGGCGTCGACATGAAGATCAAGGAATAAGCGCGCCCAGGAGCCCAGGCCGGGTCGGCCTGGGCTCCTCCGCTCGCTTGGAGACGCTGGCCGCATGGTGTAGCAGGCCAGGATCGTTTTTCTGAACATGGGCCAACGCGGGCGCCTCTGCCTGCCGTGAACGAGGGGTCGAGCCTGTGTGTAATGTGACACTGCGGGACCCGGGTCATCCGGGTAGGCCGCGCGTGCTCGGGCGAGCAGGCGCGGCGGGATTGGCATCGCGCCGGTGATGAGCGAGGCCCGCGTCTCGACGCACGACGCACCCGGATCGCTGACCGACGACGCCGCCCCGGCGATGATCGCGGGGATGCGACGGATCGTCTATCCGGGCTTCGCCGTCGGCGTGGCCCTGTTCACTGTCCTGCTCGTGCATCAGGGCGTCGGCGAGGTGCTGGCCGCGCTCGCCGTCGGTGGATGGGGGCTGCTCGGCGTGGCGCTGTTCCATCTCGCCCCGATGGTCGCCGATGCACTGGGCTGGCGAACGCTCCTCGTGGCCACGCCGCGGCCGCAGCCCCGCACGATGGTGTTCGCGCGCTGGGTGGGGGAGTCGATCAACACCCTGCTGCCGGCCATGCAGGTCGGCGGCAACATCGCCAAGGCGCGTGTCCTCGGTCGCCGGGGCATCCCGGGCGTCGTCGCCGGTGCGAGCGTGGTCGTCGACGTCACGCTGGTGATGCTGACGCAGATCGTCTTCACGATCACCGGCCTGCTCCTGCTCCTCGTCCACGTCGGTGGTCACACCGTGGCGCCGACGGCGGCGATCGGGCTCGGGCTCTCGGTGCTCGGCCTGGCCGGCTTCGTGGCGGCGCAACGGATGGGGCTGTTCACGCGCGCCGTGCGTGCCGTCAGCCGGATGCGGAGCGGCGTCCAGCCGGGAGGGCTCGTAGACGACGCGGCCGCCCTCGATGCCGCGGTCGCGGCGCTGTATCGCGACCGCCGGTGTGTGGCGACGGCCGGCGCGTGGCATCTGCTCAGCTGGGCCGTGGGCGTGGGCGAGGTGTGGCTCGCGCTCCGCCTGCTGGGACACCCCGTGGACCTCCTGTCGGCCACCATCCTCGAGAGCCTCGCACAGGCCATCCGTGGGGCTGCCTTCGCGGTGCCGGCAGCGCTCGGCGTCCAGGAGGGCGGGTTCCTCCTCCTCGGGGCCACGCTCGGGATCGCGCCCGACACCGCGCTGGCGCTGTCGCTCACGAAACGCGTGCGCGAGATCAGCCTCGGCCTGCCGGGCCTCGTCGCCTGGCAGCTCGACTGGACGCTGCATCGCCGGCGCGCGGCCGTCGCGCGCGGTGTGAAGGAGGATCGATGAGCTCGTCGATGTCGCCCCTCGGCTCGCTCACCAGGGTGCTCAACAAGAGCGGGCGGGCGATCGAGCGGACGGGTGTGTCGCTGGTGCGACTCGAGGCACCGTCGTTGATCGACGAGGCCCGCCGCAAGGCGCGGCTCGACGACTTCGACGAGGATGGCTTCCGCGAGGCGTTCACCCGCATCATCGAATCCTTCGAGCACGAGTCCGGGCTGAGCCTGCTCGGTCGCATTGCCGCGCGCCAGGACCTGGTGCGGCTGCTCACGAGCCGCCTGCAGCTGGTCGACGACCGTCGCCGGCATCCCGACATCGCCGCCGAGCCGGTGCGCCGTCCGCTGTTCGTCACCGGTCTGCCGCGCACGGGCACGACGCTCCTGCACGGCCTGCTCGCCCAGGATCCTGCGAATCGGGCGCCGCTCCATTGGGAGAGCGCCTTCCCGTCGCCGCCCGAGCGGACGCGCAGTCGCGTCCAGCAGCGCATCGACCTCGCGGCGCGCCAGCTGCGCTGGTTCCATCGGCTCAATCCCGACATCCGGCGCATGCACGCCATCGGCGCGAAGCTGCCGGAAGAGTGCCTCATGATCACGAGCCACTCGTTCCTGAGCTACCAGTTCCAGACCTCGCACCACGTGCCGTCGTACCAGGCGTGGCTCGAGTCGCACGACCTGCTGGCGTGCTACGACTGGCACCGCCGTTTCCTCCAGCACCTGCAGTGGCGCGGCCGCGGCGAGCGCTGGGTGCTGAAGGCGCCGGCCCACCTCTTCGGGCTGCCGGCGCTGTTCGCCACCTACCCGGACGCGGGCGTCGTGTTCACGCATCGCGACCCGACCGAGGTGGCGGCGTCGCTCGCCAGCCTCACGACCGTGCTGCGCCGGACGTTCAGCGACGAGGTCGATCCGCGCGCCGTCGGTGCCGAGATGACCGACCGCTGGGCGCGCGGCATCTACAAGGCGCTCAGTGACCGCGATGGCGGCTGCGGCCGCTCCGAGCAGTTCCTCGACGTGCGCTACGCCGATCTCGTGCGCGATCCGATGGGAACAGTGCGCCATCTCTACGCGCACTACGACATGCCGTTCACGGACGTTGCCGAGGATCGCATGCGTCGCTTCCTCGCCGCCAATCCGAAGGACAAGAACGGGCAGCACGACTACACCCTCGGCGACTTCGGGCTCGACGTCGACGCCGAGCGCGTGCGCTACCGCCAGTACGCCGAGCGATTCGGGCTGTAGACTCGGTCAGCCGGCCTGGCACACGAGCGGCAGCTCGCGCGCCAGGTCGTGGCGCATGACGTCGTCGAGCAGCGCCAGCAGATCGCGGCGGACAGTGGTGCAGGCCGGGTCGGACCAGCGATTCACGAGCTCGCCCGGATCCTCGCGCAGGTCGTAGAGCTCGCCGCCCTCGGGATCGTGCATGCTGCGAGTGAGACGGTGCGAGCGCGTCGTCAGGGTGCGGAACGCCATCGCGCCGCGCAGGATGTCGTCCTCGGTGAGCGCCCACTCGCGCGGGCCGTCGAGCAGACGGCGCCCCTCGACCCCGTCCGGAATCGGCACGCCGCAGGCGTGGAGGATCGTCGGCACGAGGTCGATGCTGCCGACCGGATCGGCGACCACCGCGCCGGGCGCGAAGCCGGCGCCGCGCACCAGCAGCGGGACGCGCAGCAGCGCCTCGTAGTGGATGGGACCCTTCAGCATCAGCTGATGCTCGCCGAGGAAGTCGCCGTGGTCGGCCGTGAAGACGACGAGCGTGTCGTCGGCCAGCCCGCGCGCGGCGAGCGCATCGAGCACGCGGCCGATGTTGTGGTCGAGGTGCGACACCATGCCGTAGTACGCGGCGAGGATGCCGAGGCGCTCGGCGTCGGTCAGCGTCGCCCAGCCCGGATTCACCCACTCGAGCGGCGTGCCGCGAAAACCCTCCGCCCAGTTGCGCTGGAACATCGGCTTGCCGTCGAGGTCGCCGGGATGGACCCGGGGTAGCACCTGCCGCATATCGGCGGGATCGTAGCGGTCGCACCACGGGTGCGGCGGATCGAACGGGTGGTGCGGGTCGGCGAAGCTCACCCAGGCGAAGAAGGGTTGCTCGACGCGTCCGATCCAGTCGATGGCGCGGTCGGCGATCCAGGTGGTGGGATGATCCTCGTCGGCGAGGGCGCTCTTCCACGTCTGCGTGTGGTCCCAGTACTGGCCGGCGGCCTCTGGCTGCATGCGGCGCAGGCGCTCGACGCCGCGCGCGTGACCGTCGCGGAAGAGATGTCGCGCGTAGTGGTGCCCCATCGGCGGCGGCCCGAAGCCCCAGTTCCAGCGACCCATCTCAGGAGCGATGCGGATGTTGTGGACGTCGCTCACCAGCTCGGCGTGCTGGAAGCCGAAGTACGGGCCCGTCCAGTCCTCGGGGAGCGACGCGGAGTCGACCACCGACTCGACGCGACCGCTCGGCAGGTCCGGCCAGTAGGACGCGAAGTGCGCCTTGCCGAACAGTGCCGTCGCGTAGCCCGCATCGCCGAGATGCGTGGCGACGGAGTCGCGCACGGCATCGAGCGGCAGGTCCATGCCGTTGCGGATGACGCCGTGGGTGCTCGGATAGGTGCCGGTGAGAATGGTCGCGCGCGCCGGCTGGCAGAATGGGTTCTGCGTGCGGCACTGGGCGAAGCGCGTGCCCGCGGCGGCCATGCGATCGAGCGCGGGCGTGGCACCGAGCGGATCGCCGAAGGAGCCGAGGGTCGTCGCTTTGTGCTGGTCGGTGGTGACGAGCAGGACGTTCATGGCCGCGGCGAGGTCGCGACGGCGGAACGTGACCCGACGAGACGCGTGGCCGTGAAGATCGCGAACAGCGGCGCCCCGATGGACGTGGCGGTGACGAAGAGCTGCAGGCCACCGAGCCAGGTGACGGGGGCGATCAGGTACAGGATGTCCTCGATCTCGAACGGCCCGGCCGCGGGTTGATCGAGCGCCGTGCGGCCGAGGCGACGGGCCAGCTCCGAGCGCAGCAGGAAGATCGTGACGAACGACGTGCCGGCGAGGAGGCCGAGCACGCCCGCCCAGTCGCCGAGCGAGCCGTGACGCAGACCGAATCCCATGCCGGCGAAGATGGACACCTTCACGACGAGGTCGGCGATGCGGTCATAGACGTGACCGAGCGGCGACGTCTTGCCGGTCATGCGGGCGAGCTCGCCGTCGGCGTGGTCGAGGAGCGCCGACAGGACGAAGAGCAGGGCGCCGACGTGCGCCCAGCCGCCGCCCCACGCGAAGGCCGTCGCGGCGGTGAGGCCCGTGAGCAGTCCGACCGTGGTGATGTGGTTCGGCGTGATCGGGGTATCGCGGAGCGGACGCACCAGCGCGTTGGCGAGGCGGCTGTCCCAGGACTTGGTGGGCGAGGTCACCGCGATGCCGTAGCACGATTCACACGACGGTTGCATCCGTGCCGGCGGCGGCATACGCGTCCCGGCGATGCGATTCCTCGCGAGCATCCTCCTCGCGGCGATGGCCACGACGGCGTCCGCGCACGCGGTCCTGACCGGGACGTCGCTCGAGGGGAAGACGGTCCGGGCCGGCGCCGAGACCACCGTCACGCTGCGCTTCAACTCGGCGATCGAGGCTGGGCTGTCGCAGGTGAAGCTGGTGGATGCGGAACGCCACGAGCGCGCGCTGCCCCTGCAGCCCGAGACGACGGCGGGGCACGTCGTGGTGAAGGTGCCGCCGCTCGAACCGGGTGCGTACGGGCTGCACTACAAGATCTTCGCGGTCGACGGTCACGTCACCGAGAACGTGCTGCGCTTCACGGCCGCATTGGCCGAGTGACGGCGTGCTCGCGCTCGCCGATTTCAGCGATGGCTTGTTGCGCGGGACCCTGCTGCTCGCGATGGCGGTCGTGGTGGGCGCGGTGCCGTGGGGCCTGGTCGTGCTGCGGGCCTGGCGCCGGCCGTCCGACGATCCAGCGGCGCGGCGCGCGGCGGGGCTCGTCGTCGTCGCCGGGCTCGGGCTCGCCGTCTGTCAGCTGACGCTGCTCGGTCTCAAGACGGTGGTCCTCACGGCCTACGTCGGACCCGACGCGTTCGCCGCCTTCGCACGGACGCTGCAGTTCCAGGGCGGCATCACCCGAGTGGTGCTGGCGCTGGTGGTGGCGGGGGTCGGTGTCTGGCTGCGCGCGGCGCCCGACGCGACGATGCGCTGGACGGTGCTCGCCGTGGCCGACGTGGTGCTGCTCGCCGGCGGTGCGACGCTGGTGCACGCGGCGGGCCGTCTCGAGCATCGTGCGCCGCTCATGCTGCTCACCGTGCTGCATCAGGCGGCCGGCATCGTCTGGGTCGGCGGTCTGATGCATCTGGTGGCCCTCGGGCGCCTGGCACGACGCGATCCACGTGCCGCCGCGGTATGGCCCGAGTCGGTGACGCGGTTCGCCGTGGTGGCGATCACGTCGGTCGCACTGCTCGTCGTCGTGTCGCTGCCGCTGGTGTGGACCTACGTCGGCACGTGGGGCGGGCTCCTCGGCAGCGGCTACGGATCGCTGGTGCTGGCGAAGGTGGGCCTCATGGGCATCGCGCTGGCGCTCGGCGCGCGGAACTTCCGCGCGGCGCGTCGCGCTGGCCTCGACGTGCGCGGGACCGTGCCAGCACTGATCGAGGCCGAAGGGCTGCTGTTGGTGACGTTGCTGTTCACCGCTGCGGCGCTCGCGTCGCAGCCGCCGGCGGTGGACACGCCCGACACGCACGCCACGCCAGTCGAGCTGGTGGAGGTGTTCCGTCCGAAGTGGCCGACGCTCACCACGCCGTCGGTGGCGCGCAAGCGCGAGCAGACCGCCGACCCGCTCGCGGTCGTCGGCAACGAGCGCACGCCCACCGCATACTCGTGGTCGAACTTCAGCCACAACGTGGCCGGGGTGTTCCTGCTCGCGATGAGCATCGTGGCGTTGATCGGCCAGGGCGGGCGCGCGCGCTGGGCGCGGCACTGGCCGCTCGGGCTCGTCGGGCTGGCGCTGTTCGTCTTCCTGCGTGCCAGCGCCAGCGACGGCACGTGGCCCTACGGGAGCGTGGCGCCCTGGTCGGGCGACGCCGAGGGCCTGCAGCATCGGATCGCGGCGCTCCTGGCGCTCGGGCTCGGGCTGCTCGAATGGCGTGCGCGCGCCGGGCGACGCCCCGGTCGTCTCGCCCGGTTGTTCCCGGCGCTCGCGGCTGCCGGCGGCATCCTGCTGCTGACGCACGCGCACGTCGCCTTCGAGGGCAAGAGCAGCTACCTCGTGCAGGTCACGCACGTCGCGATGGGTGTGCTGGCGGTGCTGCTGGCCGCGGGCCGGTGGCTCGAGCTGCGCCTTCCGGGGCCGGCGGGGCGGATGGCGGGGACGGCGTCGGGGGTCGCGATGCTGCTGGTGGCGCTGGTGCTGCTCTTCTATCGCGAGGCCAACATCGTGGTCGGTGTCGGATGAGGCGGGCTCAGAGCACCAGGCGGTGCGTTCCACCGGTGGATGGTCGCGTGACGGCGCGTAAGGGCAAGGCGATCCGGCGGCGTACGGGGTATGTGGTCAGGTCGCGATGATCGCGGCCATCCTGGAACCGACCCTGCGCACGTCGCACAGATCGAGGCGCATGCGCCGTCGTCGGGATCGACCTTGCGGTTCGCGATCACGGAGACGTCGGCCGAGCGGCCGGCGTTGACCTTCAACCTCGTCGTGGAGACGCGTGACCTCGCAAGGGTCGAGCAGTTGCGGCTTGGGCCCGCAGGCTCGGTCGTGCGGGAGGAGACATCGACATGAGGAAGTGGACGCTGGCAGCGCTGATCGCCGTGACCCTGTGCGGGGTCGCGGGCGCCGCCGACAAGCCGAACATCGTCTTCATCATGGGAGACGACATCGGGTGGTTCAATATCGGCGCATACAACCAGGGCATCATGGCGACGAGGACACCGAACCTCGACCGGATCGCCGCCGAGGGCATGCGGTTCACCGACTACTACGCGGAGGCCAGCTGCACCGCGGGTCGCGCGAACTTCATCACCGGTGAGCTGCCGATCCGCACCGGTCTCACGACCGTCGGTCAGGCGGGCTCGCCGATCGGCATGCCGGCGGAGGCACCGACCATCGCCACCGTGCTCGGGTCGATGGGCTACGCCACCGGGCAGTTCGGCAAGAACCACCTCGGCGACCTGAACCAGTTCCTGCCCTGCGTCCACGGCTTCGACGAGTTCTTCGGGTACCTCTACCACCTCGATGCGATGGAGGATCCGGATCACCCGAACTACCCGCAGAACCTGAAGGACAAGGTCGGCCCGCGTAACATGGTGACGTGCCACGCGACCACCAAGGACGACGCCACCGATCAGCCGCGGTGGGGCAAGATCGGCAAGCAGACGATCAAGGACGAGGGCCCTCTCGATCCGAAGCGCATGGAGACCGTCGACGACGAGATCCTCGCCCGCACGCTCGCGTTCATCGATCAGGCGAAGAAGGACAACAAGCCGTTCTTCGTGTGGCTGAACCCGACGCGCATGCATGTCGTCACGCACCTCTCCGAGAAGTACCAGAGCATGCGCAACGCCGAGAACGGCTGGTCCATCCAGGAGGCCGGCATGGCGCAGCTCGACGACGTCGTCGGTGCGGTGCTGGCGAAGCTCAAGGAGTCGGGTCTCGACGACAACACCATCGTCGCGTTCAGCACGGACAACGGCGCCGAGAACTTCACCTGGCCCGACGGCGGTCAGACCCCCTTCGCGGGTGGCAAGGGCACCGTCATGGAAGGCGGCTTCCGTGTCCCGGCGATGGTCCGGTGGCCGGGCAAGATTCCCGCCGGCAAGATCGAGAACGGCATGTTCTCGGGCCTCGACTGGTTCCCGACCTTCGTCTCCCTCGCCGGCAACGCGAACATCGCCGACGAGTTCAAGAAGGGGAAGGCGATCGACGGCACGACCTACAAGGTCCACCTCGACGGCTACGATCAGACCGACGTCCTCACCGGCAAGGGGGCGACGAAGCGGCACGAGGTCTTCTACTTCGCCGAGACGACGCTCGGTGCGGTGCGGATCGACGACTACAAGTACCGCTTCATCGATCAGCCGAACGGCTGGCTCGGCGGGACGGTGAAGGTCGACTGGCCGATCATCTGCAACCTGCGACTCGATCCGTTCGAGCGCACGGGCATCGGCGGCTCCCTCGCGTTCTACAACTGGTTCGTCTACGAGTTCTGGCGTTTCGTCTTCGTGAACCAGGAGATCGCGTCGTACGCGCAGACGTTCCTCGAGTACCCGCCCATGCAGAAGGGTGCCAGCTTCAACCTCGAGGCCCTCAAGGCGGAGCTCGAGAAGAAGATGGAGATGCTGCGGTCGCAGCGCGGAAACTGATCGATCACCCGACGAGCCGCGGTGTGTGGGGCGTGAGCTCCGCACACCGCGACCCGGTGCCAGGCGCGGCCGTGCGACGCTCGAGAGCTCGGGCATCGCGCGGCCGCTGCGTTTCCGCCGGACGTGGTGCGATCGCACTCGTCGCGGCCCGGTCCCTCTGGGCGAATATTCCGTTTGCCCCGGTACGATATCCCGGATAGTCAGCCCGCCACGATGAAACTCCTCGTTGCCGCTCTCCTCGTCGCTTCGACCCTTTCGACCGCCCAGGCGGCCAAGTTCCACGTCGCGCCCGACTGCAAAAAGGGCGCGTGCCGTCACGAGATCGCGCGTTGCGTGAAGGATGCCTGCGCGCAGTTCCGCGGCATCGTGAGGGTCGGCTGCAAGCGCGCGGCGCGCATCACGCTGAACAACGCCTGCACCGTGTTCGGTGACTATGCCCGCTTCTGCGCCGACCTCGAGGTCGGCAACGGCTGCACGCCCGACTGAGCAGCGAGGTCGCGGCCCGTGGTGGCACGCACGCGCCGCGCGCCGCTGTAGATGTTGAAGCGGCCGTCGCGCACGAAGCCGAGCAGCGTCATGCCGGCGTCGTGCGCGAGGTCCCTCGCCAGGCTCGATGGCGCGCCGACGGCGGCGAGCAACGGCACGCCGGCGGCCACGGCCTTCTGCACCAGCTCGTAGCCGGCGCGTCCGCTGACGAGGATCAGATGGTTCGACAGCGGGACCTCGTCGACCAGGACGCGCGCCCCGATCAGCTTGTCGAGCGCATTGTGACGGCCGATGTCCTCGCGGACGTCGAGCAGCCCTCCGTCCGCATCGAACAACGCGGCGGCGTGGAGACCTCCGGTGCGGTCGAAGACCGCCTGCTCCCGACGCAGCGTCTCGGGGAGCGCGTGGATCACGTCGGCGGCCACGATGAAGCGGTCGGACCCCGGGAGAGGTGGCACGCGCGGGAGGGCGTCGAGCGATGCCTTGCCGCACAGGCCGCAGCTCGACGTGGTGACGAAGCTCCGTTGCAGACGCGTCACGTCGAGGGTCACGCCGGGCGCCAGGTCGACGCGCACGAGATTGCGGACGTGGAGCGGACCAGCCGAAGGCCCGCAGTGTTCGGCGCCGTCGATGTCCTGGGGGCCGTGCACGATGCCCTCGGCGAACAGGAAGCCGACTGCGAGCTCGACGTCGTTGCCTGGAGTTCGCATGGTGACGGTCAGGCTGTGGCGTCGGCGGGCGTGGCGCGGCCCATGGCCGACGCGGATCTCGAGCGGCTCTTCGACCGCGAGCATGTCTCGTGACGCCGGTGCTCCCCGGCCGCCGATGCGCACGACGGGGACCTCGGCCACGCGTTGGCCGAGCGACGAGCCCATCGCGGGTTCCGGATCCGTGGCCGGTCGCGCAGTCATCGTCGGGCCGGAAGCGGGGCTCGTAGCGCCTGGCGTACACGGTCGCCGCCCGGCGGCGTCAGCACGATGGGGAGCAGCGTGGACACGGCCATGATGGCCGCGATGATGTGGAGCGCTCCGCCGTAGACGCCGCTGCGCTCCCGCATCGTGGCGATCAGCAGGGGGCCGAACGCGCTGGCGAACCCCCACGCCGTCAGCATGAGGCCATAGATCGGGCCGATGTGGCTCGGTCCGAAGTAGTCGGCGGCGAACGCCGGCATGGTGCCGAAGCCGCCGCCGTAGCAGGCCAGGATGAGGAACACGACGAGCGTGACCTGCGCCGGCGTGGTCAGGTTCGGCAGCACCCAGAACAGGACGGCGGAGAGGACGAACATCAGGCAGAACGTGCCCCGTCTGCTGAGCAGATCGGAGGCCCACGCCCAGAAGATGCGCCCCACGGCATTGCCGACGCTGACCACGCCGACCATGCCGGCGGCGACGCCGGCGTCCACGTGGGCCAGGTCCTGGAACAGCGGTGCCTCCTGCGAGATCACCGCGATCCCCGCCGACGTGTTGAGGAAGAGCAGGAGCCAGAGTCCCCACCACTGCCAGGTGTGGAGCGCCTCGCTGAGCGTGAGCTCGCGTGGAGCCGAGGTCGCGGCACGCGCCGCCGTCGAGGTGATGCCGTCTGGTCGCCAGCCGTCCGGCGGGTTGCGCATGAAGGCCCCGCAGGCGACGGTCACGAGCAGGTACGCGACCCCGAGCCAGGCGAACGTCGAGAGCGGGCCGACGCGTTCGATGAGGCGCTCGGCGATCGGTGCCGTGATCAGCGCGCCGGCGCCGAACCCGCCGACCGCGACTCCTGTGATCAGCCCCCTGCGATCGGGAAACCATTTCACGAGCACCGCGATCGGGACGATGTAGGCGAGCCCGATGCCCGCGCCGCCGATGACACCGTAGCTGAGGTAGAGCCACCACAGTCCGAGGTGGGACCGGCTCGCGAGGAAGACGCCGCTGCCGTAGAGGACCCCACCGGTCAGCGCGACGATGCGCGGACCGCTGCGGTTCATCCACAGGCCGCCGACGAAGGCGGTGATGCCGAGGACGAAGATGCTGATCGTGAACGTCAGCGTGACGTCCGGGATGCTCCAGCCGAACTGGCTCGCGAGCGGCGTGCGAAACACGCTCCAGGCGTAGACGGCCCCCAGGGCGACCTGCAGCACGACGCCCGCGACGGCGATGGGCCAGCGCCGAGTCATGTGCGTGCCCTCGCGGACAGGTTGCGTCCGATCCCGACGAAGATGTCGTTCGCCGCTGCAAGGCCGCGGCGGAAGTCCCTGTCGAAGAAGGTGCCGAGCAGCTTCCAGAGCCCCGGCGGTCGCGCTTCCTCGATGCGCGCCTGGCACAGCGCCTCGGGCACGGCGCGCGTGACGTCCGCCAGCAACGACGGGTCGATGGTGGCCAGGGTGTTGATCAGGACCATCAGGTTGCGAAGCGCGCGGACCGACTCCGGTGCGCTCGCCGCACCGACCGCGGCGGTGACGAGCGCGTCGCCCGAGCCGAGCGCGCCCCGCAGCAGATCGAGCACGCCGCGGTCGTGCAGCAGCTGCACCACCTGCATGGCGGACACGAGCGCTTCGGCGTGGTCGGTGGGCGCGCTGTGGAGACGGGCAGCGAAGTGCGCCCGGGGATCGCGCGGTGGAGGCTCGAAGGCAATCGGATGCGCCATCGTGTGCTCCTAGTCGGTCTTCGTTGGATGGTTCGTCGTGCCCGGCTGGAGATAGCCGGCTCGTTTCCACTTGCGCTCCACCTCGACGCCGCCCTGTGGCGTCGGATGGCCGAAGCGGTGGTTCGTGCGTGGCAACGGACTCTCGCCGACGTCCGGCAGCACCTGCATGCGCACGGTGGCCTGCTTGTAGGCGGGCGTGTGCGTGGCCGGGTCGGTGTGGCTGCCCGTCAGCCGGTTGACCGGACTCTCGGTCGAGTTCATCGGCATGTAGAGGTCGGTGCCGTGCACACGATCCGTGACCAGCGCGCGGACGCGCACGTGCCCATAGCGCGACGTGAGCTCGACCCACCGACCGCTCTCGATGCCGCGCTCCGCCGCGAGCGCGGGCGAGACTTCGACGAAGGTGTCGGGCGTGCGGGCGCGGATACCCTCGCTCCGGTAGGTCAGATTCCCCTCGTGGAAGTGCTCGAGCAGACGGCCGTTGTTGAGCCGCAGGTCGAACTCCGCGTCGGGCAGCTCCGGCGGTGGCGTCCAGGCGACGGGGTGAAGCCGTGCCTTGCCGTCCGGGAAAGCGAACCGCTCCGTATAGAGCAGCGGCTGGTCGGTGCCGTCGGCGGCCACTGGCCACTGCAGCGACCGATACCCTTCGAGGCGCTCGTAGCTGACGCCGGCGAACATCGGCGTCACCGCGGCGATCTCGTGCATGATCTCGGACGGGTGCTCGTAGTGCCACTGTGCCCCGAGCCGGTTGGCGACGTCCTGGACGATCTGCCAGTCGGGTCGACTGCCGTCGAGGGGCTCGAAGACCTGGTAGAGGCGCTGAATGCGTCGCTCGGTGCTGGTGAAGGTGCCGTCCTTCTCCAGGCTGGGAGCCGCCGGCAGGACCACGTCGGCGAAGCGACACGTCTCGCCGAAGAAGATGTCCTGCACGACGAAGAAGTCGAGCTTCGCGAGCCCGTCCTCGACGTAGTTCGCGTTCGAATCGACGATGCCGATCTCCTCGCCGAAGAGGTAGAGCGCCTTCAGCGTGCCGCGATGCATGGCGTCCACCATCTCGTGGTTGTCGTGCCCTTTCGTGGTCGGCAGCGTGACGTGCCATGCGGCTTCGAAGCGCGCACGGACGGCCGGATCGTCGACCGACTGGTAGCCGGGCAACACGTTGGGCATGGAGCCGTTGTCGCTCGCACCCTGCACGTTGTTGTGGCCGCGGAGCGGGTAGGCTCCGGTGCCCGGGCGCATGTAGTTGCCGGTGAGGAGCAGCAGGTTCGAGATGGCCGTCGACGTATCGGAGCCCTGGGTCTGCTGGGTCACGCCCATGGCCCAGAGGATGCACATGCGGTCGGCGGCGGCGATCATCTGCGCCGCGCGCTCGAGCGACTCCAAGGTGAGGCCGCAGATGCGCGCAGCGGCCTCGAGCGTGAACGGTAGCAGGCTCTCGCGGAAGGCCTCCAGGCCGCCGACCCACTGCGAGAGGAACTCGGTCTTCGCCAGGCCGTGATCGAGCAGATAGCGGCTGATCGCCGAGAGCCAGACGAGGTCGGTGCTCGCGGTCGGTCGGAGGAAGAGATCGGCACGTCGCGCCATCTCGTGCTCGCGCCGGTCGGCGACGATGAGCTGCTGGCCGTGCAGCTTGTGTGCGCGCTTGACGCGTGTCGCCAGGACGGGGTGGCTCTCGGCGGTGTTGCTGCCGACGATGACGACGAGGCTCGCCTGCTCGATGTCGGCGATCGAGCCGGAGTCACCGCCGTAGCCGACGGTGCGGAAGAGCCCCATCGTCGCCGGTGCCTGGCAGTAGCGCGAGCAGTTGTCGATGTTGTTGGTGCCGACGACCGCGCGCGCCAGCTTCTGCATCAGGTAGCTCTCCTCGTTGGTGCACTTCGAGGAGGCGATGAGGCCGATGGCGTCGGGACCGTGTGCGGTCTTCAGCTCGCCGAGGCGCCGTGCGATGAGGTCGAGCGCCTCGTCCCACGTCGCGGCGCGGAACGCGTCGCCGTCGCGGATGAGCGGTGTCGTCAGCCGGTCCTGACTGTTGACGAAGTCCCAGGCGAACTTGCCCTTCACGCAGGTGGAGATGCCGTTCGCCGGCCCGTCGGCCGGCTCGACCTTCAGGATGTGGCGGTCCTTGGTCCAGACGTCGAAGCTGCAGCCGACGCCGCAGTAGGTGCACACGGTCTTCGTTCGGCGGATGCGGGCGTCCCGCATGATCGCCTCCGCTTCCGAGACGCGCAGGATGGGACCGTATCCGACCTCGGGCTCGACCGCCTTGACGACGTCGATCATGCCCTCGATCGCGGCCGGCGGCAGCGCGGTCATGAAGCCGGCGTGCCCGATCATGGTGGTCTCCATCAGGGCATTGCACGGACACACCGTGACGCAGTGTCCGCACGACACGCAGCTCGACTCGCCGATCGCTGCCCCGCCGTCCCAGAGGACGCGCGGATGTGGGTCCTCCCAGCGGATCGACAGCGTCTCGTTCACCTGGACGTTCTGGCAGGCCTCGACGCAGCGGCCGCAGAGAATGCACTGGCTTGGATCGTAGCGATAGAACGGATTGGAGTGGTCGACGGCGTACGGCTTCGGTCGGAACGGCGTCTGTTGGTGCTCGACGGCGAGGAGCTTCGTCGTGTTGTGGACGGTGCAGTTGCCGTTGTTGTTGTCGCAGACCGTGCAATAGAGCAGGTGGTTGCCGAGGACGCGGTCGAACGCCTCGCGCTGCGCGGCCTTGGCGGGCGCGGATGTCGTCGATACGACGATGTCGGCGCGCACCTCCGTCCCGCACGCGCGTGTGAGCGTGCCGTCGACCTCGACCATGCACGTGTCGCACGTCTGAATGGGGCCGAGGCGCCGGTGGTAGCAGACCTGCGGGATCGCGACGGCGTGGCGGTTCAGGAGATCGACGAGACGCTCGCCGACGATCGCGTCGCGCTGCTCCCCGTTGACGAGTACGCGTGTCACCATGTTGCTCCCATCCGTGGTGGCGACGAGGGCCGTCGCGTGCCGACGATGGTGCAGGCGGCGTGCCACCCGTGATGGGCGGCGTATGCCCGCGTCTGTGTCCGGCGCATCGCGTCGATCTGCCGAAGGGGCGTCAGGTGCCGACATGCGGGCATGGCGCGTGACGGCAGCGCGAGCCTGGACGGCGAATCGCGATGGCCCAGGAGCTGCAAAGCAACACAGGAAGACACGTCTCCGATGCTCGAGGAGGGCGCAGCATGGGTACGTCACGAGGGAAGGTCCGAGGCATCGTCGGGGTGGCGCTGGGGTTGATGCTCGGCAGCATGCCGGTCAGAGCGCAGTCGCCGCCGGACAGCGGCAGGGACATGACCTTCGGCGAGGTCGTCACCGATTCGCTCGTCGGCGACGTCTACGCGCCGGGGCGCTGGAAGCCGCTGTCGTTCGGCTCGTTCTTCTCGGAGGGATGGGACGAGCCGTGGGCGGGCGGGCCGAGGGGGCAGGGCGGCGAGGGGGCGCCCCGGCAGGGATGGCTGAACGACCTGGACGGCGTCTTCTACCGACTCGCCGTCGCGAAGTTCGGCTATGCGCACGACGTCGGCAACGGCGACGAGTTCACCAGCTCGGTCTCGGTGTTCACGCCGTTCAATCGTCGCTTCGAGCTGCGCTGGGACGTTCCGCTGGTGCTGGCGAATCGCGGCGGCGTTCCCGGTCACGACTACCACGTGACGACGCCGGATCTGCAACTGGCGCCGCGCTTCGCACTCTCGGAGACGGAGAACAGTGCACAGTCGCTCGACGTCACGTTCCGCATGCCGACCGGCGACACCTTCAACGGGCAGGGCCAGGCGGCGGTGACGCCGGCGTACAACTTCTGGGTGAATCCCTGGAAGGGGTTCGTCGCCCGCGGTGGCGCCGCCTTCGGCGTCCCGTTCGGCCACGAGTCGGTGGACGAGCAGGGTGCTCGCACCACCTTCCAGGGCAATCTGGCGCTCGGCTACTACTTCACGCCGCACGACATGGTGCCGATCGGCGACATGGTCTGGTACGTGTCGACGAACGTCAGCACGACGATCGATCATCGCGGCCCGAACACGACCAGCCTGACCATGACCCCGGGCTTCCGCGTGCACATGGGAGACGACTGGTACGCGCTCGGCGGCGTCGAGCTTCCCGTGACCCAGCCCCAGGGGTCGGACTACGAGGTGCTGGGCGGGCTCATGAAGGTCTGGTGACGGTCAGGTCTCGACGGCG
>DASYLJ010000006.1:0-91499 GCA_036009625.1 Binatia bacterium | reverse complement strand
AGAACGACCTCAAGCTCTACGTCTACCCGCTGCTCGACCAGAAGACCGATCGGCTCTTCACCGTCGACAGCCTCGAGGTCGCGCCCGGTCTGCGCAAGCTCTACGGCTACCTGGTCCAGCGCGGCTGCATCACGCCGCTCGACAACCACCACGCCGAGTATCTGAAGATCTTCTCGCGCGACGTGCTCGCGCGCATCAAGCGCGGGGATGCGTCTTGGGAGACGATGGTGCCGCCCGGCGTCGCCACCGTCATCAAGGAGAAGCACTTCTTCGAGTACCAGCCACCGGAGATCGATCTCGCGGCCGAGGCTCTCGACGGTATCGCGAAGGATCGTGGCGACGTGAACGGGCTGCCGTCGCGCTCGGGCGTCTGACGCTCGGATGCATCGCCGCCACGGGTGATGCGTTCGCGCAACGGCCGGCGCCTCGCGCCGCACGCCCACACGCGACGGCGTGCGTGGCACGTCGCTTGGAATGGCGTTCCTCATGCCATTCCTCGAGACGGACGATCATACCGCCATCCACTACACCGACTGGGGCCGGGGACGGCCCGTCGTCTTCATCCACGGCTGGGGCGTCGGCGGCGACATGTGGGAGTACCAGACGACGCCCTTGTCCGACGCGGGGCTGCGCTGCATCGCGTACGACCGGCGCGGCTGCGGTCGATCGAGCCAGCCCGGCAGCGGCTACGACTTCGACACCCTGGCCGACGACCTGGCGACGCTGCTCGACCGACTCGATCTGCGCGACGTCACGCTGGTCGCGCACTCCATGGGCGGCGGCGAGGTGGCGCGCTATCTCGCTCGTCACGGTGCCGGACGCGTCGCCGGTACGGTGCTCGTCGGCGCCACGACGCCGTTCCTCCTGAAGACCGCGGACAACCCCGACGGGGTCGACGGGGCGGCGTTCGACGCCATGGTCGAGGCGCTGGCCGTCGATCGTCCCGCCTACCTCACCGCGCTCGCCCCGGTGTTCTTCGGTCCGGGCGTGTCGCCCGAGATGCTGCGCTGGGGCGTCGACCTGTCGTTGCGCGCGTCGGGCAAGGCGATGATCGCGATGGTGCGTACGTTGTCGGAGACCGATCTGCGTCCCGATCTGCGCGCGTTCACCGTGCCGACGCTCGTCATCCACGGCTCGGCCGACCAGATCGTGCCGTTCGAGGTGTCGGGCCGGCGGACGGCCGCGGCCATCCAGGGGTGCCGTCTCTCGGTGTACGAGGGCGCGTCGCACGGGCTCTTCGTCACCGAGATGGCGCGCCTCAACGCCGAGCTGCTCGCGTTCGCGCGCGGATAGCCGAATCGTCCCGGCGCGCTTGGATATGGCTGCGCGACTGGCTCAGCCGCGGGTCGGTTTGCTAGAGGTGTCCGCGGAGGGACGTCCCAATGTCGAATCGCACGATCGGTGCTGTGATGTGGATCATGCTCTGTACCATCCTCGCTGGAGCGGGTGCGGCGTGGGCGCAGCCGGCGATGGATGCGCCCGGCTGCTGCTGCGTGACCGAGGGCATCGCGTTTCGCTGCTCCATCAAGACGCAGGCCGACTGCATGGCAGTCCAGCCGAAGGCCCCCACGTTCAAGAAGATGGCGGACTGGAAGGCGGCGTGGGACAAGTTCATCGCCGCCGACAAGGCGGCCGAGGCGCGCACTCTGAGTGGCGGTTGGGTCGCCGAGTCGTGCCAGGAGGAGATCAACCCGGCGACCGGGGAGCCGCGCGGCGCACCCACGGGCTGCTGCTGCTTCCCGCCGAAGGACGCCGCCGTCTGCAAGGCGGCCATGACCGAGTTCGACTGCAAGGCGGAGTGCTCGATGCTGAAGGACGGCCGGCTACCCTCCGGCTGCACCTGGGCGACCGGCGCCTGTAAGCACTGAACGCCGCGCGGTCACGGCCCGACGGGCGTGCATCCGACGAACACCGGCGTGACGTGGTCGAACGTCGTGCCGGTGACGTCGCAGGTGCCGCCCGGCGGCGTCGTGAAGGTCGCGGTGCTGGAGCCGTCGCCCCTGATCAGCCCGTTGGTGAAGCGGAGGACCGCGCCGCTGGCGACGGTCAGGTGCACTTCGGTGGGGGCGTCGATGCGCACGCCGTCGGCGTCGATCGCCGCATCGGCGTGGAGGTCGACCATGCCTTCGTCCGGGTAGAGCGGCTTGATCATTCGGGAACGCAGTGTGGTTCCCGGTCCGAGCTCGATCGTGCCGCCGCTCAGGTCGACGGAGCGGCCCGACGCGCTCATGCGCTCGGCCCGGAAGACGCCGAGCGTGGCGTCCGCGGCGAGCTGGACCTTCTCCTCCTTGGTCATGAGCGAGACGCCATCACCCACGAGGAAGTCGGCGGACGCGATCGCGACGATCGGGGCGAAATACTTCTCCTTCATGCGGACGCGGTCGCCGAAGACGATGCTGCCCGCCGCATGGATCGTCGCACCCTGGGTCGTCGTCCGGTCGCCGAGGTGGACGTCGCCGCCGGCCTCGATCTCGGGCCTGGTGCCGATCATCACGCGATCGGCCGTGGTGACGTCGCCGCTCGATGCGGTGAGGTGGGCGACGAAGACCGTGCCGAGATTGCCGCCGACGTGGACGCCGTTCGCTCCGGTCAACACGATCGGACCCGACACGCGGACCTCGGCGCCGACCTCGATGCGGTCGCCGGCGTCGACGAACAGCCCGCCGCTGTTGACGCACTGGTTGCACTGGCGGCGCACGCGCACCGCGCAGTCGACGATCGCGCTGCCGGGCAGGGTCCAGTCGAGCTGGCCGTCGGACGTGGTGACGACGGCGTTCAGGCGGACGGTGGGGGGGCACACGAGGCTGCCGGCAGCCGGTGTGAACGGTGTGGTGGCGTCGAGCAGCAGCGGGCCCACGTCGCCGGAATCGGACGGGTCGTGGCAGAGATTGCCGTCGAGATCCACGAACGCGAATCCCACCGGGGTTGGACACACCGCACTGGCGACGGAGATCGAGCCAGCGACCAGCATGGTCGCAATCGCGACGATCCAACGAGACGTGCAACCCATGGCGACCTCCTCGTAGTGGGCCTGATTCGGCCTACCACGGTTGGGTGCGAGGTCGTCAATGCCGTTTGGAAGATCTCCCGCTAGGATCGCGCGGCGCGTCAGGACGAGGGGGGGTCCGCTACGGCGCGCCGCACTCCGACGCGGACGATTGCCTGCAGAGATCGCGCAGTGTCTTCAGGTCGCTGCTGATCTCGTCCGCCGACGCTGCGAGCGGTGTGGCGGTGGCGGTCGGGATGCCGTGCCGTCCATTGAGCGACCGGACGCGGTGGGCGAAGGCGATCACCTTGCGCCGCGACTGCTTGAGGGTGCCGAGCACCTTTCGGCTGACCTCGGTGGCGGCGAGCTGCTCGGCCGTCTGCTTGCGGTCGCGTGCGGTGCCGAGCTGCTTCCGGAAGACGTTCGCGAGCTTCGCGGGAATGTCGGTCGCGGCATCGACCGCGGCGATGAGCGCGTCCAGTCGGCAGTCGATCGAGCTGAACGTGGCCGCGCGCGGGCCGTCGCAGCCGGTCTGCACGGTCGTCGTCGTGGTCGTCGCCGGTGCGTGGGTGGTGGTGGTCGAGGACGACGAGGTGGTCGTCGTCGTGCTGCTGGTGCTCGATGGGCCGGTCGACGTCGAGGTGGTGGTGCTGGATGTCGTGGTCGTCGAGGACGATGTCGTGGTCGTCGGCGGGCTGAACGTCAGCTCGGCGCCGTGTGGAAGCGCCGTGACGACGAACGTCGACGGCGTCACCTGCGCGCCGATCGTGACGCTGGTGGCATTCTGCGCGAAGAAGAAGAAGTTGGTCCCGGACGCCGGCGAGTACGCGCCGAGGACGGTGACCACGATACTGCCGAGAATGCTGTGAGCGCTGCTCGGGCCGAACAGCTGGTCGTAGGAGACGTCGGAGGCGATGTCGATTTCGAGCGTTCCGCCGGCCTCCTGGGTGTACGGTCCGCCGAGCATCATCGTGCCCACCGACCCGGCGCCGCCGGGCCGTACCGTGCCCGCGACGTTGGTGACGGCGCCGCCGACCGAGCCCGACCCGCTGATGCTCCCGCTGTCGAGTCGGACGTTGCAGGTAAGGTGTCCGTCGACGACCACCTGGCCCGCCATGGCGACGCTCGAGCCGATCGTCTGGAAGATGCCCGTCGGGCCGACGACCGTGAGATCGGTCACGCTGTTCGAGAAGCCGGCCGTGCCGTCGAAGATCGTGAGCAGGCCGCCGGAAGCCACCTGGATCCCCGACAGCGACGTCAGGTTCAGGACGGTGGCGGTGACGCCATTGGCGACGACGATCGTGCCTTTGCCGCTCGGGATGCATGCCCGCTGGGCGGTCGTCGGGACGGCATTGGTGTCCCAGTTGCCGGGCGTATCCCAGGCGCCGCTGCTCGGGCCGGTGTAGTTGACGTCGCAGGTGGCGGCCCATGCAGGCCTCCGGGCCAGGATGCTCGCCGCGACGACGGCACCCACCATGCACCGGGACAGCATTGATCCAGGGGATCTAGCAGGGATGTTCACAATGCCGTTGGAGTAATCCACCAGCGGCGACCACCGCAAGCGAAAAATGCAGCCTCAGCGGGGTCGGTCGCCGACGATCGACGGGGTGACGGGATGGACCTCGATCACGAGGACTTCTTCGCACCGACCAGCATCGATGCGCCGGTCTTCTCGAGCTCCGCCGCGTTCACCGCCTGGATCGGCGCCGGGATGGCGATACCCGTCTGCACGGCGGGCCGCGCCCGGATGGCCTCGATCCAGCGCTGCAGGTGCGGCAGGCCCTCCACCTCGACGCCGGCCCAGAAGTGGATCGACACCCACGGCCACGTCGCGATGTCGGCGATGGAGTACGCTCCGCCGAGGTACTCGTGGTCGGCGAGACGGCGGTCGAGCACCTCGTAGAGCCGCCGCGTCTCGCTCTGGTAGCGCTCGATGGCGAAGGGAATCTTCTCGGGCGCGTAGCGGAAGAACACGTTCGCCTGGCCCTGCATCGGGCCGACGCCGCCCATCTGGAACATGAGCCACTGGACGACGGTGGAGCGTCCCTTCACGTCGGAGGGCAGGAAGCGACCGGTCTTCTCGGCGAGGTAGAGGAGGATGGCGCCGGACTCGAAGACGGCGAAGTCGCCGTTGTCGTGATCGACGATGGTCGGGATGCGGCCGTTCGGGTTGAGCCGCAGATACCAGTCCTGTTTCTGCTCGAGCTGCTGCAGCTGGATGGGATGCACCGTGTACGGGATGCCCAGCTCCTCGAGCATGATCGAGGCCTTCCAGCCGTTCGGGGTCGCCGACGTGTAGAGGTCGATCATTGGCTGGCCTCGCTGCGGAAGAGCGTCTGCTTCGGGAACAGGAACACGCGTCGTAGAAGGGGCTCGAAGGCCTCGAGCGGCAGCGTCTCGCCCTTCGGATCGAACGCGGGTCCATCGTACAGCTCGCAGAAGCGCTCGGTGCGCTCGAACCACTCGTGGCCGCGGAACTGCTCGCGCGCGTCGCGGTCCATGCCGAGGTGATGGAAGAAGTAGTAGCCCTGGAAGATGGCGTGCTGTGCCACCATCCAGTGGTTCGCCTCGGACACGAACGGCTTCACGATCGCGGCGGCGACGTCGGCGTGGTTCCACGAGCCCAGCGTGTCGCCGATGTCGTGCAGGAGCGCGCAGGCGACGTACTCCTCGTCCTCGCCGGCCCGCTGGGCCCGCGTCGCCGTCTGCAGCGAGTGGGTCAGGCGGTCGACGGCGAAGCCGGCGTGATCACCGTCCAGCAGCCGCATGTGGGCCAGGAGGCGATCGGGGAGGGCCTGCGCGAAGCCCCCGACGAAGTGCGACGTGATGGTCGCCCAGTCCTCGGCGGTGCTGCGGTCCATGCTGGTGAACGTTGCTCGTCCGTCGGCCATGGGTCGCGGCTATGCGGGTGCCGTCGACGAGTCAACCGGCGGCCTGGGGCGCAGAGTCCTCGGTCGCTGTCGCCGGGTGGGCATTTCCTTCCAGGCAGCGGCGAATTTTCATTGACGCCCGTCAAGACGCGCTCTTATACCAATTGCACGTTCCCCCATCAGGCCTGCCCGAGGGGCCGCCTCGGCAGGTGCTCATGTTCTCCACTCGATTCATCGCCCTCGTCGTCGCGCTCGTCGTGCCCTCCGTTGCACGAGCTGCGTGCAACCTGATTCCGAGCGCGAGCCGGACGTTCCGCGGCACGCTCGGCGACGTCAACCGGCCGTTCGCGGCCCCGGGCGACTTCGTCGAGGTCGGCGTCAGCGCGGCGCGCTGCGGCGGTACGTCGCCCGGCTTCAGTGCCGTCGCCGACGACCAGATCGTCACCGTCGTGTTCGAGCCGCCGAACGACGGCGTGCGCCACGTGGCCTTCGTCACCACGCTCGACTGCAACGGAGGCGAGGCCGCCGGGAAGCTCGCCGCCTGCGAGGCGACGGTCGGCGCAGGACGCGTGTCCTGCGTGCAGGCCGGAGATCTGGGCGCGTCGGTCAATCTGGCGATCGTCGATCGCAACGGCGAACGGCGCCTGGCCTTCCGCTTCCCCGATACCGATGCGCTGTTCGCGCCCGATGCCGACCAGCGCGCCGCGACAGGCCCGGCGACGATCGCCGTCTCGCCCGTAGACAGCCCGCTGCCGTGTGGCCTCGCCACCACCACCTGTGCCGCGCAGACGGGACTCCTCGCGTGCGTCGACACGCTCTTCGCCGCCGACGGCTCGTGCCAGGCGGTTCCGGCCGAGGTGTTCTCGAGCTTCACCGCGTTGCCGCAGCCGAACGACTTCCAGAGCGACTGCTTCGCCGACGACCCGCCATGCACCGGGCTCGCGAGCGAGACGCGGCTGGCGGTCGACGCGGGCGGCAACCTGTTCCTCCCGGTGCACTGGAGCGGCGTGCTGATCCGTCAGAACGACCTACCCGTGCCGCGTCTCATCCGGGCCACGATCAAGTCGCCGCTGCCGTTCCCGATCCCCGACGCCGCCTTCCTCGCCTCCTACACTCCCGAAGGTGCGAAGCTGCCGCCCATCTTCGAGCCGCAGTCCGACCCGTCGATCGCCGATCCGGACGTGATCACGCTCTTCGGCTCGGCCGACGCGTCGTACACGATCCTGCGCTTCGCCCGTCGCGCCGGGCGGTGTGTCGGGGGGGCTGCCGCCGGGAACGCCTGCAACGTCAGCACCGACTGCCGCGGCGGGACCTGTCCGACGACCTGTGTCGGCGGTGCGACTCCGGACGCGGTCTGCGCCTCGGATGCCGAATGTGGCGGTGGTCGCTGCGGCGCTCTCTTCGACGACTTCCGGCCGATCGCGGCCTGGGGTGGTCCGCTGCCGATCCGCCGCCAGGCGGCCGGCACGTGTCTGCTCCCGCCCCATGTTGCCTGCGCCGGGCCGGGCGACTGTCCCGCCGCGGGTGATCTGTGCGTCGGCGCCGGCATCTGCCAGCTGGCGCCGCACGGCGGCTGTGCGAACGACGGCGACTGCCCGGCGTCGGGCGACGCGTGCGTCAGCTACGCCCTGGAGGCCAACACCGCCATCCCGCTCGAGAGCCTCACCGCCGGCACCACCGACGTGTTCGCCTTCACCGTCAACGAGTCGACGCGGCTCAGCGACGAGTCCGGCGACGGCGACGACCGCGACTCGGTGGTCACGCTGCGCAATCGCGAGACCGGCGTCGCGCAGGCGATGGGCGCGCCGGCCGCATGCAATGGCGTCGCGGCCGATGCACAGGGACGTGCGGTGGTGCGCATCAGCGATCCGCCGTTCGCCTATCCCGCCGTCGAGACGGAGGGGAACCTGGTCGCGTTCCTCGAGTCCGAATCGGCCGAGGGCTACTGCGATCAGAGCGGCGACGACGACCGCAGCGACCCCATCCTGCGCGTCTTCGCGCTCGGCGGCGGCGAGCGCACGGCCACGCTCGATCCGGAGCACGTCGCCGACGCCGCGCTGCTCGTGAACGACAAGGCGCTCGCGATCTCGAACGGCCTCGTCTTCTACCGTCGGCCGGAGCGTGGCGCCGCGCCCACCGCCACCAGTCGCGTGAACCTCGGGCCCGCCGGCATCGAAGCGGACGCGGACATCGAGCAGGCCGAGGTCGGCGCCTACTTCAACATCTCGGACGACGGTCGCTTCGTCCTCTTCGAGAGCGCCGCCTCCAACCTGGTCGCGGACGACACCAACGGATTCACGGACGCCTTCGTCCACGACCGTCAGACCGGCGTGACCGAGCGCGTGAGCCTCAAGGCGAACGGCACCGAGCTGACGCAATCGGTGTCGCTCGCAGCGGCGATATCCGGCGACGGTCGCTACGTCGCCTTCGGCTCGCTCGACCCCACCGTCGTCGCCGGCGACACCAACGACAACGCCGACGTCTTCGTGCGGGATCGACTGCTCGGCACGACCGAGCGCGTGAGCGTGGCGACGGGTGGCGGCGAGGGTACCGGCGGCCCTGCGTTCCTGGTGGCCAGCGACGCCGTCGACATCTCCGCCGACGGACGGTTCGTCCTCTTCTATTCCCAGTACACGAACCTCGTCCCGAACGACACGAACGACGACTACGACCTGTTCGTGCGCGACCGGCTCGCCGGCACGACCGAGCGCGTGAACGTGCGGAGTGGCGGTGGCCAGGTCCCGACCAACCAGGGCAGCTTCTATGGCGCGCTGTCGGCGAACGGTCGCTTCGTCGTCTTCGACTCGAACGACAGCGGCATCGTCCCGGGCGACACCGGGAGCTGGCGCGACGTCTTCGTCCACGATCGTCTCACCCAGCAGACGGAGCGCGTCAGCGTCACCTCGGATGGGAACGAGGCCGGCGGCACCTCGGGCAACTATGGCTCGATGGACATCTCGGCCGACGGGCGCATCGTCGTCTTCGGCAGCCGGGCGTCGTTCGTGCCGAGCGACGTGGACCCCAGCGTCGACGTCTACGCGCACGATCGGCTGACCGGCATCACGGAGCTGGTGAGCGTCGCCACCGGCGGCGTGCCGCTCCCGGGCGGCGCCAATGCGCCCTCGGGGAGCGCCCATGCGGCCATCTCCGGGGACGGTCGCTTCGTCGGCTGGCATACCTCCGATTCCGCCAACGCCGTCCCCGGCGACGACAACGGCGTCCACGACGCCTTCGTCTACGATCGCCTGACCGCGACCACCGAGCGCGTGAGCGTCGGCGCCGGCGGTGCCCAGGCCGCGGGTGGCGATTCATTCCAGCCGGTCCTCTCGTTCGACGGATCGATCGTCGCCTTCACGAGCGCCGCCACGAATCTCGTCGCGGGTGACACGCTCGGCCACATCGACGCCTTCGTGCGCGCACCGAACCTGGCCGCGCCGGGCCTCGACCTCTTCGCCGACGGCGCGATCGACGACACGCTGCTCGAGGTGTTCGACGCCGACGCGCAGACGGCGACCACGCTCTGCCCCGCGGGCGAGGTGGCCGTCGCGGCCGGTCGGGCCGTCTTCCTGCGACCCGAGTCGGCGGTCGGCACCGGGGCCTGTCCCGGTGGCTCGCTCAACTCGACCGTGGACGCCGACACCGACGATCAGGTCGTCCAGCTCTGGCAGGGCGGCGGAGCCGTCGTGAACCTCGGCCTCGCGGCCACCCGCGTGGCGCTGTCGGCGTCGCACATGGCGGCGCTCGCCGACGAGGCCGGGCAGGCTGGTGCCGTCCTCAACGGCGACGGCGACGCCGTCGACCAGGTCGTGCACGTGCGGGCCATCGGCGCCGGCGCATGGACGAACGTCGCCGAGGCGGCCGACACGCTGGCCGTCTGCGGTACGCTGGTGCCATTCATCACGCCCGAGGCGGCACAGGGAGCCGACCGCAACGGCGACACGGTGCTGGACGATCGCATCCTCCAGATCTGGGACACGGCCGGCCCGGGCGCGCTCTTCGATACGCAGCGCGGTGCCGAAGAGTTCGTGTGCGGCGATTCCCTGATCGCCTTCCGCTCGCCGGAGAGCACCACCGGGACCGATCGGAACGGCGACGGCGACGCCACCGACGACGTGCTCACCGTCTACGACATGACGACCGGCCTCCTGCACGAGAGCGGTCAGGCCGTGGTCCCGTGCGGGCTCGCCGAGTGTGATCCGCGCGAGCCGTATCGCGTGCTGTCGCGCTCGGTGAAGTTCCTGACCTTGGAGGCCGAGCAGGGGCCGACGGATCTCAATGGCGACGGCGACATGGTCGATCTCGTCATCCAGACGTTCGACGTCGACACGGGCCTCACGACCGTCATCGGCACGGTGCGGGAAGGCGCCAATCCGTTCGGCGGCGGTGAGATCGGCGACACCGGGAGCGCCACCGTCTACGTGTCGTCGGGTCGCTGCCTCGAGCTCCTCGGCGGCTTCTGCACCGGCGATGCCCAGTGCCCGGCCACGACGACGTGCTGGAACTTCGGTTGCGCCCGGGAGACCGGCGTGTGCGCCGTGGCGGAGGAGTGCTCGCCGGGCAGCACGTGCGTGGCGAGCGGCATCGTTCCGGCGAGCCCGGACAGCGACGCCGACGGCGTTCCCGATCATCTCGACAACTGCCCCGATACGGCGCCTGCCGACCAGACCGATACCGACGGCGACGGGGTCGGCGATGTCTGCGACGTGCTCACGTGCGGCAACGGTGCGATCGAAGGTGCCGAGACCTGCGACGGGACGAGCGACGCCGCGTGCCCGGGCACCTGCGGCTCCGACTGCCAGTGCTGCCAGCCGGTGGCAGATCCGAAGGCCGTGGTGAAGGTCACGACCGCCAAAGAGGCGGGCATGCTCCTCCTCAAGATGTCGATCCCGCTCACCGACTACGATGACCAGCCGGTGAGCGTCCGCCTCCTCGACGACGACGGCGGAGCGATCGCCACGACGGACGTCGGGTCGCTCCCTGCGAAGGGCAACAAAGGCGTGCAGTGGCTCTTCAAGGTGAAGACGCTCGGACTGCAGGAAGTGAACCTCAAGGACGACGCCCGGAAGCATCCGGGAATGTTCAAGGTCGTTGCCAAGGCCAAGCGGTGGTTCACGGCGGCGCAAGCCAACCAGCCGGCCGCCGACTCGTCGGTGCAGCTGAGGATCGGGAACCAGTGCTTCAGCCACGTCGTCACCAAGAAGCAGGAGTGATGGTCCTCGCGGGAGCGACCTGCTAGGCGCTCCCCCGCATGCTCGACTTCGGAGACGCGCCGCAGCGGGTGGCCGCTGCGTACCCGTCCTATCGCGACTTCGTCGACGCCGCGCTGTTCGCGCCGTCGTGGGGATACTATTCGACCGGCGCCATCCGCTTCGGCGACGGCGGGCATTACGACACGTATCCGATCGCGCTGTCGCCGGTGTTCGGCGAGATCATCGCGGCGCGGGCGTTCCGGCAATGGGTGCGGTGCGGGCGTCCGGCGCGGTTCGACGTCTGTGAGCTGGGCGCCGGCAACGGGCAGCTCTGCCTCGACGTCCTGGTGACGGTGGTCCGGCGCGGCGGCCAGTCGGCCGCGTGGCGCACGTTCGATCGCGCGCTCCGGTATCGCATCGTCGAGCGCAGCCCGGCGCTGGCGGCGCGTCAGCGGGCGAAGCTCGGGCCGCTGGTGGCGCGCGTGCGCTGGCGTGTGGTCGATCTGTCCTCCACCGGCACGGTACCGCGCATGGGTGACGCGGCGCTGGTGGTCGCGAACGAGGTGCTCGACTGCCTGGCGCACCACAAGATCGCGCGCCCGGCCGGCACGGCGCCCGCCGTCGCCTTCGTCGTGCCGCGTGTCGGCGGACGGACCATACCGGCGCGCGAGCTCGATGGTGTGATGAGCGACTCCCGGCAGCGCCGTCGCGTCCGCTATCACGAAGTCGATCTGCCCCTGGCCGTCGTCCCCGAGCTGGCCACGCTCTGCGCCGACTACCTCCCCGAATTGCATACGACGCGACGGGATCGGCCGGCGTACTTCGCGGCGCCGGAGCTGCCGCGCCTGATCGGCAACGTCGGGCGGCTGTACCGTCGCAGCGAGATGCTGTGGATCGACTACGGCGACACGCGCGCCTTCCATCTGCGCGCGCCCGAGCGGCGCAAGGTGTTCGCGGGGCCGCCGCGATCGGGCCACGGTATCTATGATCGGCCCGGCGAGGACGACATCACCTTCATGGTCGACTTCACCTTGGCGATGGATGCCGCACGCGCGGCGGGTCTGCGCGTCGTCGACTACGGCCCGCAGTCGAATCTGCTGCGTGGGACCGGGCTGCGCGTCGACGAGACCGCGATCGATCGCATCCTCCAGTATCGCGCCGTCGAGTGGATGCTGGCGCTGGTCGGTCCGGACCCCGAGGCGACGTGGCGCAAGGGCAGCCTCACCTGGGACAAGCGTCGCGCCCGCGGCGGCAGCATGCGGGCGAGTGTCGCCCGCGACCTCGATACCTTCCTGGGTCGTCGTCGCAACACGTTCCGCGTGCTCGTCCTGCGACGGGAGTGATCCTAGTCGAGCTCCAGACCGGCCAGGTCGCCGCGCTCGCGCCACTCCTCGAGCTGCCGGATGAACGCCGGCGAGCCGGCGCCGTAAAAGCCGTTGCGCACGCTGCGCGCGGCCGGCTTGCCCTCGTTGTTGTAGTAGCCGGGCGTGCAGGACTCGAGGAACTGCACGTTCATTTGCGCGAGATCGACGATCGTCTGCACCCAGTCGTCCTCGGCCTGCTGGCTGCTCTCGACGCGGGTGACGCCGCGGTCGTGCGCCTGACGCAGGATGTACGCGAGGTGTCGCGCCTGCTCGTCGAGCATGTGCGGGAAGTTCACCGAGAAGCCGGACTGCACGATGCTGACGATGAAGCAGTTCGGGAACCCACGGCTGTGGAAGCCGTGGAACGTCGCCGCGCCGTCGCGCCACCGCTCGCTGAGCGTGACCCCGTCGCGGCCGTAGACCTCGTAGCCGGCGCGACGGGCGTAGTCGGTGGCGACCTCGAAGCCGGTGGCGTAGATCAGGCAGTCGAGCGGGTATTCGCGGCCGGCGACGACCACGCCATGCTCCGTGATGCGCTCGACGCCCTTGCCGTCGGTGTCGACCAGCGTGACGTTGGGCCGGTTGAAGGCCTGCAGGTACTCGTCGTGGAAGCACGGGCGTTTGCAGAACTGCCGGTAGTAGGGCTTGAGCGCCTCCGCGGTCGACGAATCGGCGATGAGCTCGTCGACGCGCGCGCGGATCTGCTCCATCTTCTCGAAGTCGGCGAGCTCGAGGCTCGACGCGATGTTTGCCGCACCGCCACTGGCGCTGGCCTCGCGCAGGCGCAGCAGGAGGTTGCCGATGATGTCGGTCCAGCCGTCGTTGACGAGGTCCTCGGACTCGAAGATGCCCGACACCAGGTTGTTGAAGTTGTCCATCCGGCGTCGCTGCCACCCGGGCTCGAGGCTCGACGCCCATGCCGGATCGGTGGGGCGGTTGTCGCGCACGTCGATCGACGACGGGGTGCGCTGGAACACGTAGAGATGCTTCGCCGCCGCCGCGAGGTGCGGCACGCACTGCACGGCGGTGGCGCCCGTGCCGATGACGCCCACCACCGTGTCGTGCAGCCGGTCGAGGTGCCCGTCGCTGTTGCCGCCGGTGTACGCGTAGTCCCAGCGGCTGGTGTGGAAGGAATGGCCGCGGAAGGTCTCCACCCCGGGAATGCCGGGGAGCTTCGGCCGGTGCAGCGGGCCGTTCGCCATGACGACGAAGCGCGCCCGCATACGATCGCCGCGGTTGGTGACGACGATCCAGCGGCGCTCGCCCTCGTCCCAGCGCAGGTCGGTCACTTCGGTCCCGAGGCAGGCGCGCTCATAGAGCCCGAAGTGCTGCGCGATGTTGCGCGTGTGCTCGAGAATCTCGGGCGCGCGCGAGTACTTCTCCTTCGGCACGTAGCCGAGCTCCTCGAGGAGCGGCAGATAGATGTACGACTCGACGTCGCACGCCGCACCCGGGTAGCGGTTCCAGTACCACGTGCCGCCGAAGTCGCCGCCCTTCTCGATGAGTCGGATGTCGTCGATCCCGGCCTGGCGGAGACGGGCGGCGACCAGCAGGCCGCCGAAGCCGCCGCCGATGATCGCGACCTCGATGTCGTCGGTGAGCGCCGCGCGCTCGACGGGTGCGGTGTAGGGGTCCTCGAGGTAGTGCGCGAACTGGCCGGCCATCTCGACGTACTGCTCGTTGGCGTCGGCGCGCAGGCGCTTGTCGCGCTCGGCGCGGTACCTGGCGCGCAGCGCATCGGTATCGAAGGGCGTGGAAGTCATTGCATCGGCGGCTATGCGGGCATCGCCGGCGAGTCAACCGACGGGCTCAGGCGACGACGAACGGCACGCTCTCGTAACCGTGGACGTTGCTCATGTGCACGCGCCGGCAGCGCGACTCGTCGATGGCGTAGCGCGGGAAGCGGCGCGCGAATTCTTCCAGGGCGATGCGTGATTCGAGGCGCGCCAGCGAGGCGCCGATGCAGAAGTGCACGCCCTGGCCGAAGCCGAGCTGGGTGGGGATGCCGCGGGTCACGTCGAAGCGGTCGGGATCGCGGTACTCGCGCTCGTCCCGATTGGCGGAGCCGGCGAGGAGCATGATGCGGTCGCCCTGGGGGATGCGCTGCCCGTACCACTCGACGTCGCGCATGACGTTGCGCACCGCGTACTGTGCCGGCGACGACCAGCGCAGCACCTCCTCGACCGCATCGGGAATGCGGCTCGGGTCGGCGAGGATCGTCGCATACTGGTCCGGGTAGCGTGCGAAGAGCAGGGCAGCGAAGCCGAGGAGGCGCGTCGTCGTCTCGCTGCCGGCGGCGCCGAGCAGCGAGCAGAAGCCGACGATCTCGCCGTCGGTCAGGCGCGACGTCGTCCCGCCGTCCTCCTCGATCTCGACGTCGAACAGCCCGGAGATGAGGCCGTCGTTCGGGCGTGCGCGCAGCTCCTGCACCAGGCCGAAGAAGTACTGCAGCGACAGCGCGCCGGCTTCCTTGGCGCGCGACGGGATGGCGTCGGTGCCGGGGTCACGCGACAGGCTGATGTCGGTCCAGGTGCGCACCATCCGACGATCGGCCTCGGGCACGCCGAGCAGCGTGAAGATGACGTCCATCGGAAACGGCGTCGAGAAGTCCTCGACGAAGTCGCCGCCGCCCTGCGCCACGAGCGGATCGAGCATGTCGCACGCCAGCTTGCGGACGAACGGCTCCATCTCCGCCACGCGGCGCGGGGTAAAGGCGCGGCTGACGAGCTTCCGCAGGCGATCGTGCCGGGGCGGATCCATCAGGATCATGATCGGCGCCATCTCGAGAAAGACCGGATCGAGCTTCTCGAGCACCAGCGCGCCGACGGAGCTGTACGTCTGCCAGTCGACGAACGCCGCCATCACATCGCGGAATCGTGACAGCGCCCAGAAGCTCATCGCCTCGTTGCGATAGATGGGCGCCTCGTCGCGCAGCCAGCGGTACGTCGGATAGGGGTCGTCGTGGAATTCCCACGCGAACGGGTTCAGCTCCATGGGAGGACTTGTCGCACGCGCGACGGACGACGCGAAAGAGGTCGGCCGCCGTCAGGGTGCCGCGACGGCGAGGAGCGCACGGCGGGCGACGTCGCCGATCAGGCCGGCGGAGAAGACCACCTCGTCGCCGCTGACGGGTGCCGATCGGCACCCACGACCGTCAGCTCGGCGGGCGCCCCTTCCACTCCATCATGCTGGTGTTCACCCCGAGCCACGCCGCGACCTTGTAGAACGTGCGGAACGGCGACAGCGCCTTCAGGATCGGTGTGACCGGCACCAGCCACGGCGTGCGCACGAACGGCTTGTTGCGCAGGATGCCCTTCACGGTGAGATCGGCCACCCGGTCCGGCGTGAGGAGCTTGGTGAACTTCGGCGCCTTGGCGCCGTCGAAGAGCCCCGTCGTGACGTAGCTCGGGCAGATCGCCGTGACGTGGACGTTCTTGTGGCCCTGCAGGTCGAGCTCGAGCGCCAGCGACTCGGTGAAGCCGATGACGGCCCACTTGCTCGACGCGTAGGTGGCCCCGAACGGCAGGCCGATGTAGCCCGACGCGCTCGCGACGTTGACGACGTGCGCGTCGGGTCGTCCGAGCAGATCGGGCAGGAAGGCATGCGTCATGGTGACGAGGCCCTCCGTGTTCACGCGGTACGTCGTCAGGTGGCGCTCGACGGGGACGTCGAGGAACGCACCGCCGAAGACCACGCCGGCGTTGTTGACGAGGACGTCGATCGGGCCGCCCTCGGCGTGGACCTGCTCGCGCAGCCCATGCACGCGCGACGGATCGGTGAGATCGACGGTGTACGTATGGACGCGCGCGCCGCTGGCGCGGAGCGCCGTGGCGGTCTCCGCGAGCAGCGGCGCGTTGACGTCGACCAGCAGCAGCTCGGCGCCCTGCGTGGCGAACCGCTCCGCGAGCTTGCGGCCGATGCCCGACGCGCCCCCGGTGACGAGGACGCGCTTGTCCTTGAGTGTCTGCACCGACGGCTCAGATCGGCAGGCCGCCGGTGGCGGCCTTGGTGTTGCCGTCCTTCTTGAGGGCCGCGATCGAGCGCTGCGCGATGCGCATCTGGTGGACCTCGTCGGCACCGTCGGCGAGACGCGCCCAGCGGGCGTGCTGGAACATGTGGGCGAGCGGCGTGTCCGTCGAATAGCCGAGCGCGCCGTGCACCTGGATGGCGCGGTCGACGACGCGGTTCAGCATGTTGGCGACGAAGTGCTTCGTCATCGACACCTCGGAGGTGAAGTCGAGCTTGTTGTCGATCTTGTAGGCCGAGTGCAGGACCATGAGCTTGGCCTGGTAGAGCTCGAGGGACGAGTCCGCGATCATCCACTGGATGCCCTGCTTCTCCGACAGCAGGGAGCCGTGGGCGTACCGCTCGGTGGCGCGCTTCGTCATCATGTCGAGCGCCGTCTCCGCCTGCGCGATCCAGCGCATGCAGTGCGCGAGACGCGCCGGGCCGAGACGATACTGGCCGAGGCGATGGCCCTGGCCGCGTCCGCCGAGCATGTTCGCGCGCGGTACGCGCAGGTTCTCGATGCGGATCTCCGAGTGGCCGCTGCCGCCGTGCATGGTCTCGACCTCGCGCACGCGGTTCCATCCCTCGGACGGGATGTCGACGATGAAGCCGGTGTTGCCGGCCTGCGGCGGATCGGGATGCTCCTCGGTGCGCGCGATCACGATCGCGAACGCGGAGCGGCGCGCGTTCGAGATGAACCACTTGTGGCCGTTCAGCACCCACTGATCGCCGTCGAGCACGGCACGCGTCTGGATGAGCGTGGGATCGGAGCCGGCCACCTCGGGCTCGGTCATCGCGAAGCAGCTCATCACGAAGCCGTCGCACAGCGGACGGAGGTACTTCTCCTTCTGCTCGTCCGTCGCCCAGTGGAGCAGGGTGTGCATGTTGCCTTCGTCGGGCGCCTGGCAGTTCATCACCCATGGGCCGTAGTAGGTCTTCGCGGCCTCGGCCTGCACCATGGCCAGCTCGACGTGGCCGAGCCCCATGCCACCCCACTCGGCGGGCATGTGCGGCAGCCACATCTTCGCGTCCTTCGCCTCCTTGCGCATGTCGATGAGCACCTTCAGGTACTCGCTGCGCTCGATGTCGTCGCCGTGGCCGAGCTTGGCCTCGCCGGGACGGACGACCTTGTCGATGAAGTCGCGGACGCGCAGCCGGAGCTGCTCCACCTCGGTGCTCAGTGTGAAGTCGATGGCCATGGGTCAGGAACCTCCTGCGATGAGTGTCTGGGCGCGTTGGAACAGGCCGAGGGTGATGGCGTGCAGCAGATCGCCGGTGGGCTTCGGCGCCTTGCCGGCGCACGCGCGGGCATGGGTGCCTTCGAGGACGATGCCGAGCTTGAAGCAGGCGAGGACGGTGTACCAGTCGATGGCCGACAGGTCGCGCGTCGAGTCGGCGGCATAGCGCGCGACGAGCTCCGTGGTGGTGGGCAGGCCATCGATGGCGGCGACGGTCGGGCCGGGATGCTCGGGGTCGGGCCAGGTGGCGACGAGCCAGCCGAGGTCGAGCAGCGGATCACCGATGGTGCACATCTCCCAGTCGACGATGGCGGCGAGTCGCGGTCCGTCGTGCGCGTACATCACGTTGGCGAGATGGTAGTCGCCGTGCAGGATGCCGGGCGTGAAAGTGCGCGGCCGGTTGGCGTCGAGCCAGGTGGCGGTGCGGTCGAGGCCGGGGATGTCGGGGCCGGGGTAGCCGTCGTAGCGCCCGTACGACTCGAGCTCGCCCATCCAGCGGCCCACCTGGCGATCAAGGAAGCCGTCGGGCTTGCCGAAGTCGTCGAGGCCGACGGCCCGGTAGTCGACGCGGCCGAGACGGGCGAGGGCGGCGGCGGCGTCGATGCCCATGGCGTGCCGGATGGCCGGGTCGCCCGCGTGCAGGGCCGGGAGGCCGGTCGTGGGGTTGAAGCCCGCCACGGGGCGCATCAGGTAGAAGACGGCGCCGCCCATGACGGTCTCGTCGGGGCAGGCGGCCACGAACTCTGGATGGGGCACGTCCGAGCCGGCGAGCGCGGCGAGGACGCGGGCCTCGCGACGCATGACGTCGTTGGTCTTGGGCCGCAAGTGCTTCGGGCCCCGACGCAGCACGTACGGCTCGCCGCCACGATCGAAGCGCAGCAGCACGTTCTGCGTACCGCCGCCGAGGAGCTCGAGGTGCTCGAGCGGGCCGCGCGGGAGGCCCTGCGCGTCCATCCAGTCGGCGAGCACCTGGAGGTCCACCACGTCGGAATCGAGGCCGGGGATCGTCATGTGACGGACCGTCTTAGCGCGCTCGCGCGCGGTGTGGCCAGACGTGTGGCAGTGGCGGACCAGTGTTCCCTGGTTGCCTCCGCATCGGCTGGACGGCCAACGGTGG
Organism: Binatia bacterium; assembly: GCA_036009625.1. Classification (GTDB taxonomy): domain Bacteria; phylum Desulfobacterota; class Binatia; order DP-6; family DP-6; genus DASYLJ01. The sequence goes on along the minus strand of DASYLJ010000006.1, from coordinate 72,727 downwards.
GCCTACAGTCGATCCGCGAATCGCGTTGCTGCTGCGGACGCCAGCATGGTACGCGCGCCCCATGCCGTCACGATCCTGGCCCGGAAGCACCCGCCGCCACCCGCGCGGCGTGAACGCCGCGCGCGGGCTCGCTCTGGGAGCCGCTCTCGCCGTGGCGCTGGTGCCGGCCATTGCCGGCGCCACGTTCACCACGTTCGAGAGCGGCCAGGTGCGACCGCTCGCCCTCTCGCCCGACGGGACGCGGCTGTTCGCCGTCAACACGCCGGACGACCAGGTCGAGGTGTTCACGGTCGCGGCCGGCGGCCTGACGCATCTCGCGAGCGTCCCGGTCGGCCTCGAACCCGTCGCCGTCGCGGCGCGGACCAACGGCGAGATCTGGGTGGTGAACCACCTCTCCGACAGCATCTCGATCGTCGACGTCGCTGCGACACCGCCGCGCGTGATCCGCACCCTCCTGGTCGGTGACGAGCCACGCGATCTCGTGTTCGCCGGACCGGGCCGCAGTCGCGCCTTCGTGACCGCTGCCCATCGCGGCCAGAACCGTCCCGGCGATCCGCAGCTGACGACCGCCGGCGTCGGGCGTGCCGACGTGTGGGTCTTCGACTCCGCCAACCTCGGTGCGGCGCTCGGTGGCACACCGCTCTCCATCCTCACGCTCTTCACCGACACACCGCGCGCGCTCGCGGCGACTGCCGACGGCGCGACGGTGCTCGCCGCCGGCTTCCACACCGGCAACCGCACCACGACCATCAACGAAGGCCTGGTCTGCAATGGTGGCGCCGGAGTCGCGCCCTGCAACGTCAGCGGCTTCGTGATGCCGGGCGGCCTGCCGGCACCGAACACCAACGCCGATCTCGTGCCGCAGCCCGAGGTCGGCCTGATCCTCAAGTTCGATGGCGCGACCTGGCGCGATCCGGTCGGCCGCAATTGGAACAACGCGGTCCGCTTCTCGCTGCCCGACAAGGACTTCTTCGCGATCGACGCGAACGCCACCCCGCCCGCCGAGCTCGCGTTCGCGAGCGGTATCGGCACGATCATCTACGACATGGCCGTCAGCCCGACGGGGCAGAAGGTCTACGTCGCCAACACCGAGGCCCGCAACGAGGTTCGCTTCGAAGGGCCCGGCGTATTCGGCGGCTCCACCGTGCGCGGTCACCTGCACGAGGCGCGCATCACGATCCTGAGCCAGGCGGGTGGCATCGTGCATCGCCGGCTCAACAAGCACATCGACTACGCCGTCGTGCCCAGCCCGGCCGGCGTGAAGGAGCGCAGCCTCGCGACGCCCGCGGCGCTGGCCCTGTCGGCCGACGGCGCGACCCTCTACGTGGCGGCGTTCGGCTCGAGCAAGGTCGGCGTCTTCGACACCGCCGCGCTCGAGGCCGACACCTTCGTGCCCGACGCCGCGAGCCACATCACCGTGACCGGCGGCGGCCCGAACGGCTTGGTCCTCGACGAGGCCCACCAGCGTCTCTACGTGCTGACCCGCTTCGACGATGCCATCTCGGTCGTCGACACCGCCACCCGCCAGGAGATCGCCCATCTGCCGATGCACGATCCCGAGCCCGCGTCGGTCATCGCTGGGCGAAAGTTCCTCTACGATGCGACCCTGACGTCCAGCAACGGTGAGGCGTCGTGCGGCGCCTGCCACGTCTTCGGCGACTTCGACAGCCTGGCGTGGGACCTCGGCAATCCCGACGACAGCGTGCTGGACAACCAGAATCCGCTGCGTCCCGGCCTCAGTGCCAATCCCGACTTCCACCCGATGAAGGGGCCCATGACGACCCAGAGCCTGCGCGGCATGGCGAACCAGGGCCCAATGCACTGGCGCGGCGATCGCAATGGCACGCTCGACGCACCGTCCGTGCCGCCGAATGGTGGCAACTTCGACGAGGTGGCCGCGTTCAAGAAGTTCAACGCCGCGTTCGGCGGCCTCCTCGGCCGTTCCGGCCCGCTCACCACGGCAGAGATGCAGGCGTTCGCCGACTTCATTCTGCAGGTGCAGTATCCGCCCAACCCGATCCGCAACCTCGATGGCAGCCTCACGCCCGACCAGCTCGCGGGGCGAAACTTCTACTTCAACTCGAGTCCATCCGACTCGATCGGCACCTGCAACTTCTGCCACGTGCTCGATCCGGCGATCGGCTTCTTCGGTACCGACGGCCGGTCGGTGATCGAGCCGCAGGCCTTCAAGGTTCCGCACCTCCGCAACGCGTACCAGAAGGTCGGAATGTTCGGCATGCCGCACGCGCCGGGGTTGGTCGGCTTCAACGCGGGCGACAACGGCGCCAAGGGCGATCAGGTGCGAGGCTTCGGCTTCCAGCACGACGGCAGCGTCGACACGCTCTTCCGCTTCTTCGACGCGCAGGGCTTCAACCAGAGCGGCGGCAACCCAGGCGGGTTCGCGCCGGGCGCTGCCGGCGATCTGCAACGCCGGCAGGTCGAGCAGTTCATGCTGGCGTTCGACAGCGACCTGGCGCCGATCGTCGGCCAGCAGGTCTCGGCCATGGTCACCACGTTCGGCAACGCCGCGGTGATCGGTCGGGTCAACCTGATGATCGCCCGCCACGAGGCCGGCGAGTGCGAGCTGACGGTGAAGGGTGTCCTCGCCGGCGAGGCTCGTGGCTGGCTCTACGACGACGTGAGCAACACGTTCCACGCCGATCGCGACGGCGACGCGCCGCTCGCAGAAGCATCCCTGCGCGGACAGGCGGCGAGCGCGGGACAGACGCGCACCTATACCTGCGTCCCACCCGGCTCCGGGCTTCGGATCGGTATCGACCGCGACGAGGACGGCTTCCGCGATCGCGACGAGGTCGACGCCGGCAGCGATCCCGCCGACGCCTCCAGCACGCCGGGTTCGCCCGATACGACGGTCATGATCCGCGGCTCCTCGATGTCCTTGCGTGACGACTCGACGCCGCCGGTGAACCCCGCCGTACGTCGCATCCGCCTCAAGTCCGGGAAGCACAAAGGCGTGCCGAGCGGCGTCGTGCCTCCGGCGTGGGACAGCGCCGGCGATCCGACGGTGCCCGGCTCTGCCGGCGGCGCGCTCCTCACGGTCTACAACGGGAGCGGCAGCGGCGAGGCGGTCACCGTGGTGCTGCCGGCGGCGAACTGGCGGCGGCTCGGTTCCACCGCAGGTCCGCGAGGCTACCGCTACGCCGACGGGCAGCACCTGGCCGGTCCGATCAGCAGCGTGTCGGTGACGAGCAGCGGGACCCTGGTCATCGCCGGCGCGGGACCGACGTGGCCATACACGCTGAACGAGCCGTCGCAGGGCACGGTGGCGGTCCGTCTGCGGCTCGGACAGGGCGACGTCTGGTGCACGGCCTTCCCGGCGAAGCCGAGCGCGAGCGGGGCCAACGACCGGGTCGACAAATTCGTCGGCGCTCCGAACCTGCCGATCCCGGGGAGCTGCCCGCCGGTACCGTAGGCCCGTCGAATCGGAGCGCGCCCTTCGGTGAGCGTCAGGGCGCGACGAAGATGTCCGTGCCGTTCCCGGACGCAAGATTGCCGGCGGCGAGGACGTCGGCGACGCTCGTGAACGGAGACGACCGCTCGAGCCGGATGCCCGTGTCCTGATTGCCCGTGGCGAGGTTGTCGGCGAAAACGAGGCCGGGCGAGTTGAGGATGCGGAAGCCGCGCGCGTAGCCATCATGGGCAGCGGAGTGCTCGACGCGGGCGTCCGGCGAGTACTCCAGCTTGATGCCGTCGGAGCCGCTGCTGTCGCGCACGGTGACGTCGTGGACGCGTGCACGTTCGGAGTTCCGGATGCGGACGCCGCCGAACTCCCCGCCGGTCACAGAGAGCCTCTCCAGGACGACATCGGGCGAGTACTCGATCCAGACGCCCTGCTCGACGCGGGTGACGCTGATCGTGCTGTCGCGCAGCGTGTTCGACTCGCCGCCGTTCATCCGCACCCCGAGCGCACTGTTCTCGAGGCGGAGCTTTTCGAGAACCGCATGTGTCGCATGGTTCAGGCGCACGCCGTCGTACGCGCCGATGGTGCGCAGGTTGCGGAGGGTGAGGCCGTCGATGAAGTCGGCGCGGATGCCGTCGAGCTTCGAGCCGACGACGCCCAGGATCACGGGTGGGTTGGCGGGATTGGCCGCTTCGATCGTGAGCCCGTTCTTCGCTCCCGTGATGAAGATCGATTCCGCGTACGTCCCGGGTGCGACGCGAATGATCGCACCGGGAGCCGCGACGTCCACGGCGGCCTGGATGGTCGGCCACGCCGCGGGCACCTGGAGCACCCCACCGACCGGCGGCATCGTCGTCGTCGTGGAGCCGGACGGGATGGTGGTGCTGGTCGTGGTGGTCGTCACCACGCCGTCGAGCAGCGCGGGCAGGCACACTTCGCGCACGCTGCGACGATCGAGCTGCTCGGGGCCGAAGCCGGTCTGCGTGTGCAGGTTGTGGAGCGCCGGCGGCCGATCGGCGGGGGCCATGGAGACGGCGTAGCACAGGAGGTGCGGGCCATCGCGGTGCTCGTCGACGCCGAGGCACAGGCGCGCCGGCGTCCGCGTGAAGTAGTTGACGGTGCCGGCGGCGGTGGTGACCAGGAGCGAGCCGGGCAGGAAGGTCGTCGAGACCAGCGAGGCGGCATAGCACTGGTACGAGGGCCGGGGCTCGGCGAGCGGCGCGACCGGCGCGTCGGGATCGACCGCGGTGGGGACGAGCAACTCGCCCGGCCGGCCGACGTCGATCACGTGCGTGTCGGTCGCCGTCACGATCCGCAGACCGCGCGACGGCAGGGACGTCGGGAACCGCACCTTCCCGCGGATGCGATAGCGCTCCCAGTGGACGGCGGGATCGCCGACGGTGCCGGAGAGGGTTGCCGGCACGCAGAGGGCCTTCGGCTTGAGGACGTCGATCGTTCCGTCGGCGAGCGCGTCCGCCACGGGGAAGGCGCGGACCCGCGCGAAGCGGGGCGTCCGCCGTGAGGTGCTCGCCGTGTGACAGACGATCGGCGCGATGTCGTCGAGCTCCGGCGTCGCGGCATGGGCAGTCCTGCCCCCGTTCGCGAGGAGCCCCGTCCCGAGCATCGCCAGACATAGGAGGGACGCGAGCGCTCCGGGGCCGGGACGGTGTGCCATCCCGGCATTTGAGACGGGATGGCTGCGACGCGTCAAGGGGAATCGTCGCGTCTGACGACGGAATCCGGGCCATCGATGCCCGGGTCTCCGGGAACCCATGCGCTGTGCTGAAGCGGGTCGAGACGACACGGGTCGATCGGCGTGTCGAAACGACCCGGTACCCGGCAATCGCACACGCGGCTTGGGCATTCCGGCCATCGCCCAGCGGGGCCGGATCGTTGCGACGCGAATGCGTGCCGAGCGTCCCCACGTGCGGACGCGGAAATTCGTCGGCACGAGCCGTGCTCCTACGACCGGCATGCGCACCGCTGCCAGCGTCACGCGATCCGAGCAACGCCGGGAGTGGATGATCGCTGCGCAGTCCGGTGACGCGCAAGCCTACGACGCGTTCGTGCGAGACATCACGCCGCTGCTCCTCACCTACCTGCGCCGCCGCCTGTCGAACACCGACGATGCGCCCGACGTCCTGCAGGATGCGTTCATGAACCTGCACCGCTCGCGGCACACGTATGATCCCGTGCGCCCGGTCGAGCCGTGGGCCTTCACCATCGCGCTCCACGCGGCGGTCGATCATCGGCGTCGGACGCCCGACGCCAGCATCCACGACGAGCTGGAGGGCGCGGACCAGATGGTGACGGACGGTCGCCATGGGTGCGGTCGGCTCGCCGACCTGGAAGGGCTGGTCGACTTCGCGCGCGCGATGCAGGCCCTCCCGGCACGGCAACGCGAGGCGTTCGAGCTGCTCCAGGTGGACGGTCTGTCGGTGGAGGCCGCCGCGTTCCGCAGCGGGACCACCCCCGGTGCGCTCAAGGTGCGGGCCCATCGGGCGTACAAGGCCCTGCGCTGCCACCTCACCTGACGCGGGCATTCCCGCCCCGTGCGCGATGGCAATTGGCCGTCGCGCTTGCTAACGACGCGGGCCATGCGAAGCCTCACGTCCGTCACGTTGCTCGCTCTGGCGCTCGGTGTCACCGCGTGCAGCCAGTTCACCGTCCGCACGCGTCAGGATCCCAGCCAGGACTTCAAGACGCTGCGCACGTTCGCGTGGCTTCCGATCGCCGAGGCGGCGCCCGCCGATCAGGTCACGCAGGATCGCGCCGTCGACAAGCGGATCCGGACGGACGTGGAGAAGGAGCTGCAGGCCAAGGGTTATACGCCGGCGCCCGACGGACGATCCGCGGACTTCCTGCTCAACTGGCGCATCACGTCGCGGCCGGCGTCCGAGATGCGCGGCGATCCGACCTTCGCGCCCTGGGGCACGGGATGGTGGAGCGGGTGGCAGGGCGGCTACGCGGTCTACAGCGACGACTACGACACCGGCACGCTCTTTCTCGCCGTGCTCGACGCCAGTCGCCACCAAGTCATCTGGCTCGGGGCGGCCGAGGCGCGGCTGCTCCCCCACATCTCGCTCGAGCGTCGGCTCGGTCGCGTCGACGACGCCGTCCACGACGTGCTGAAGGAGTTCCCCGCCCGCTAGCGCTACACCGGTACCGTGTGCCTGACGGGACGGCTCGCCCCGAGACGCCTTCTCGCGCTAGGGTGCGCGGTCGTGACCGGACCCTCTTCCGAAGAATCGCCTCTCCTCGCCGACGTCCGCCGCTGCATCGAGCTGCTCGAGCGCATCGATGGCGATCGCGGCCTGCTCTCCGACGTCGACCTGCCGCTGCGCGAACGGCTCCTCATCGCCGCCGGGCGGGTGTCGCGTCCCGACAAAGGCGCCCAGCGCCGCCTCGGCAAAGTGCGTAAGCAGAAGGAGCGCGCGGCGGTCCGCGAGGCCGATGCCGCCGTCCTCGAGCGCACCGGCATCCGCGAGCTGCGTCGCATGGCGGTCTATCCGACGCCGCGCCCCGAGATCGAGGCGACGGCATCGAGCGACGCGCCACCAGCGCCGGCCGGTCTCGTCGAGCCGCGCAAATGCTACGTCTGCAAGCGCGAGTTCTCGCAGCTGCACCACTTCTACGACGGCATGTGCACGGCATGCGCCGACTTCAACTGGGCGAAGCGCCATCAGACCGCCGACCTGCGCGGCCGCACCGCGCTCGTCACCGGGGCGCGCGTCAAGATCGGCTACCAGGCGTCGATCATGCTGCTGCGCGCCGGCGCGCGCGTCATCGCCACGACGCGATTCCCGCGCGACGCCGCGCAACGCTACGCGCGCGAGCCCGACTTCGCCGACTGGGGCGATCGGCTCGCGGTCTACGGCGTCGACCTCCGTCACACGCCCAGCGTCGAGACGTTCTGCCGCGAGATCCTCGCGCACTTCGACGGCCTCGACTTCCTGCTCAACAATGCCTGCCAGACGGTGCGTCGGCCGGCGGGGTTCTACGATCATCTCCTCGCCACCGAGACCGCGGCCGTGTTGCCCGCGGCCGAGCGCCGGCTGCTGGCCGGACACGAGCGCCTCACCGAGGGCATCGTCGCGAGCGAGAGGCCTGCGATGATCGACTCGGCGCGGGCCAGCCAGGTGGCACTCCTCGCCGACGACCTGCAGCGCAGCCACGACATCTTCCCCGCGGGTCAGCTCGACGCCGACCTGCAGCAGGTCGATCTGCGCGACCGCAACAGCTGGCGGCTCACCATGGCCGAGGTGCCGGCGGTCGAGCTGCTCGAGGTGCATCTCGTCAACGCGGTCGCGCCCTTCGTGCTCAACGCGCGACTGAAGGAGCTGATGACGCGCCGTCGCACGGGAGACAAACACATCGTCAACGTGTCGGCGATGGAGGGGCAGTTCTACCGGCAGTACAAGACCGACCGTCATCCGCACACCAACATGGCCAAGGCCGCGCTCAACATGATGACGCGGACGTCTGCGGTGGACTATGTTCGCGACGGCATCCACATGAACAGCGTCGACACCGGCTGGATCACCGACGAAGATCCGGCGGCGCTCGCCATCCGCAAGCGCGACGACACCGGCTTCTCGCCGCCGCTCGACGTCGTCGACGGCGCAGCACGCATCCTCGATCCGATCTTCTCCGGACTGAACAGCGGAACGCACGTCTGGGGTCTCTTCCTGAAGGACTACAAACCCACCACGTGGTGACGGGAGAACTGCCAATGATGCGACACTTGATCCTCGCCGCCGGCGCGCTCGCGTGCCTGCTCCACGGGAAGGCCTCGGCACAACTCGCCGCCTGCGCGCCCGACGTCGAGACGCACTGCAAGGGCACGCCGCCGGGTGGCGGCCGCCTGCTCAAGTGTCTCCAGGCACACAAGGACGCGCTGACGCCGGGCTGCAAGGCGGCCATCGGGGTGTCCGCCGGTCCGCCGTCGGCGGCCGATGCGTGCCGTGGCGACGCCATGAAGCTCTGCAAGAGCGCCGGCCAGGATCGCGCGAAGGTGAAGGCGTGTCTCGTCGAGCATGCGTCCCAGCTGTCGGACGGCTGCAAGACGGCGATGATCCAGTCGGGCGCCGCCGGTAAGTGACGTCCGTCCCGCCGGGACGACGCGCACTGACGGTGGGCCTCGTGCTCACCGTGTCGGTCACCGCCTTCGAAGCGTTGGCGGTTGCGACGATTCTTCCGGAGACCGTGCGCGAGATCGGCGGGCTCGCGCAGTACGGCTGGGTGTTCAGCGGCTTCATGCTGGCGAACCTGGCTGCGATTCCGCTCGCCGGTCGTGCCGCCGACCGGCGCGGTCCGGGACCGCCCTTCGTCGTTGGGGCGGTCCTCTTCACGGCCGGACTGATCGTCGCAGGGCTCGCGCCGAGCATGGCGGTCCTGGTGACGGGTCGGGTGGTGCAGGGTGCGGGTGCCGCGGCGCTGTCGTCGGTCGCCTACGTGGCGGTCGCGCGTGCGTATCCCGCGTCGGAGCAGCCGGGGATGCTGGCGCTGCTCGCCAGCGCCTGGGTGGTGCCCGGCCTGTTCGGGCCCGCGGTCGCGGCCGGCGTCGCGCGTGCGGCGGGGTGGCGCGCGGTGTTCCTCGGCCTCGTGCCGCTCACCGTCGTGGCGTGCGGCCTGGCATTGGGTGGCTTGCGTACCCTGCGGGCGTCGGCGGCGAGCGATGCGCCGCCGTCCACGGGGCGCGTGCGCGACGCGATGCTGGTGGCAGCGGGGGTGACGATGACCCTGCTCGCCGTACGCAGTACCCAGCCCGTGCTCACGGTGGGGCTCGCGATCGTCGGCATCGTCGTGGCGTCGTTCGCGCTGCTGCGCCTGCTGCCGGCGGGCACGCTGCGCGCTCGCGCCGGCCTGCCGGCCGCCATCGCGGTGCTGGCGCTGGTGAACTTCGCGTTCTTCGCGGTTGAGGCGTTCCTGCCCCTGGCCATCGCCGACGTTCGTCACGCCGGCAACGCCGTCATCGCCACTGCGCTCACCGTGGGCACGCTGTCGTGGTCGGCGGGCTCATGGGTCCAGGCCCGGCTCGCCGGTCGGTGGACGCGTCGCGCGTTGCTGCGCACCGGTCTGACGCTGCTCGTGATCGGCCTCGCATCGGCGTCGGCGCCGCTCGTGCCGGGGCTGCCGACGTGGATCACCGTCGTGGCGTGGACGTTTGCCGGACTCGGCATCGGCATCGTCTATCCGGTGACGACGCTCGCCATCCTCGAGAGCGCCCCCGACGGCCGGGAAGGCGAGGTGTCCGCCACGATGCAGATCGCGAATGCGCTCGCGATCGCGCTCGGTACGGGTCTCGGCGGCGACCTGTTGGCCAGGCTCGCGGCCGATGGCGGTACGGTGGCCATGGGCATCGCGTCGGTGAACGCGGCGGCGGTCGCGGCGGGGTTGGTGGCGCTGGTGGCGATGCGGGGGGTGGCGGAGGCCAAGGGGACGCGGTGACGAAGGCCATCGCTCACCGCAGTGCGCCGGCGTAGAAGTCGGGCATGGAGATCACCTTCGACGACTGGCTCGCCGGCGGCTCGCGTATCCCGATCGACCTTCCCGGGGGCCGTCGCGACATCTTCGTCCGCACCGCTGGCCCCGGTCAGTGGTGCACGCTGGTGCACGGCTTCCCCACCTCGTCGGCGGACTGGGCGCCGCTGTGGGGCGACCTGACCGCCCGCCGGCGGGTCCTCGCGTTCGACCTGCTCGGGTTCGGCGACTCCGACAAGCCGGACGATCACGACTACACGATCCACGAGCAGGCCGACCTCACCGAAGCGCTCTGGCGTCATCACGGCATCACGCAGACGGCGCTGGTCGCGCACGACTACGGCGTGTCGGTGGCCCAGGAGCTGCTCGCGCGCCAGCAGGGCGGCAGCCTCGCGGCGACGATCACGAACGTCGTCTTCCTGAACGGTGGCCTCTATCCCGAGCTGCACCGGCCGCTCCCCGGACAGCTGGCGCTGCTCGACCCCGAGCTCGGACCGCAGGTCGGTCGCATGCTCGGCGAGGAGACGTTCGCGCAGTCGATGCGGGCCACGTATGGACGCCAGCCCACCGACGCGCTCCTGCACCAGCAGTGGCTGGCCGTATCCCGGCGCGACGGACATCGTATCGGTCACCGGCTGATCCAGTACATCCGCGATCGCGCGCAGCACACGAGCCGTTGGGTGACGGCGCTCGAGACGGCGACGGTGCCGCGTGCGTTCGTGTGGGGCATGCTCGACCCGGTGTCGGGCGCGCACATGGCGGAACGCATCGCGGAACGGATGCCGGACGCGCCGCTCCTGCAGCTCGCCGACGTCGGGCATTGGCCGCAGCTCGAGGCGTCCGATCTGGTGCGCCTCGAGCTGCGGACTCACGTCGCCTGAGGGGCCACCGCCACGTCGAGCGCGTCGAGGGCCTTGCCGGCGCGGGTCTGCTTCTTCACCAGCGCGGTGCCCTTGCCCTTGCGCGTCGCGCGCAGCGCCTTGCGCACCTTCTTGGCGAGCTTCACGAGCTTCGCCGACGGATCGCCGAGGACGATCGTCGCCTCGTTCGTCGTGCAGTAGGCGAGGATGCCGTCGGCCAGCTCGGTGAGCTGCGCCTTCGCCGCCGTCTCGGCGTCGCTCTTCACGCCGGTGAGGCTCGACATCACGGTACGCGCGGTGACGATGCGTGCCTTCAGCTCGGCGTTGACGAGGCAATCGACGGCGCCGTTCGTGTTGGCGTCGACGTCTGGCACGCCGCACCCGCAGACGCCGGGCAGGCGCTTGTCGGGATCGGTCGGGCACTCGTCGACGAACTCGACGGCGCCGATGTCGCAGACGGCGCTACCGTCGCTGTTGCCGTCCGTGGGCCGGGCGACGCCGCGCTGATCGGTGACGGGGCAGGCACCGCCACCGACGCCGTCGATGAGCGGGCTGCCCGCGAGCGGCTCGTGCGTGAGCGTCGGACCCCCGTTGTCCGCGAGCGGCCCGAGCAGCGGATCGAGGCCGCTGCGATCACGTGCGCCCGTGAGCAGACAGCTGCCGTCCTGGTCGACGTTGTCGCCGTCGGAGAGGAGCGCGGCGACGCAGCTCGGCGTGTCGCTCGCCCCGATCACGGTCGAGCGGAGCGTGACCGTGGCGCCGGCGGCCAGGATGGCCGCTCCCGCGCCGCCGGCGGTGTTGCCGACGAAGGTGGAGTTGGTGACCACGACCGGACTGCCCGAGGTGTACAGCCCTGCCGCCGACACCAACGCGAAGTTGTTGGAGAACGTGCTGTTGGTGACGGTCGACGCTGCGCCGGCGAGGTACAGCCCGCCCGAGATGCCGGAGCCGAACGCCATGTTGTCGGCGAAGGTGCTGCCGGTCACGGTGACGCCGCCGCCGCTGACGAGATACGCACCCGCGACGTTGTCGAGCGCCTCGTTGGCCTGGACCGTACTGTCGGTGAACGACACCGTCCCGGGGGACGTGAGATACACGCCGCCGACGACGGCGCCGGTGTGGTTGCCGGTGAAGCGCGACCGCTCGACGACGATGCTGCCGGCGGCAGTGGCCTGGAATCCTCCCAGGCTCGAGGCGGCGGAGTTGTCGGCCACCGTGACGTCGCGCACGGTCAGGACCATCGCGGTCTGGACCAGCCCGCCGCCGGCGGTGCCGTCGAGGGAGCGGTTGTTGCGAATCACGGTGCGCTCGATCGTCACGTTGCCCGCGCTGCTGACGACGTAGATCCCCCCGGCGTCGTCGATCGACGTGTTGTCCTCGATGGTCGAGTCCGTGAGGGTGACGTTGCCGGTCGCGACGCACACGAGCCCGCCGCCGGTGTTGGCGGAGTCGTTGCCGCGGACCGCGAGGGCAGAGAGCGTCGCGCTGCCGACGCCGTTCAGATAGATGCCGCCGACGTTGCCGCCGGCGCCGCTCGCGGAGGCGTTCTCCACCACGGTGTCGGTGATGGAGACGGCACTCGCCGAGATGATGGCCATGGCGCCGGCTGTTTCCGCGCTGTCGCCGTGGAAGGTGGATCCGGCGATCGTCACGGTGCCGGTGCCGCCATAGATCAGGGCGCCGCCAGTGCCTCCCGCAGCCGAGTTGTTCTCGAAGGTGGAGTCACGGATGTCCAGTGGGTTCGTCGTCGCGGACACGGCGACCGCTCCACCACTCGAGGTCACGACATTGCTCTCGAAGCGGCTGCCGGTGACGACCATTGCGGTGCCGATGGTGAAGATGGCGCCGCCGCTGTCGGCCCGATTGCCGTGGAACGTGACGTCCGCGATGGTGAGCGGCACGCCGGCTTCGGCGACGATGCCGCCGCCGTTGCCGATCTCTTTGCCATTGCGGACGGTGAGCGTGCGGACCGTGAGCGCCTGGCCGGCGACCACGTGGAAGATGCGATCGGAGCCGAGCCCGTCGATGATGGTCGTGGCGGCACTCGCGCCGGTGACGGTGAGCGGCTGGGTGACGTCGAGGTCGCCGGTTGCCGCGGCGTCCTCTCCGGAGCCCACCAGGGAGAGCAGGAAGGTGCCGGCCGGTAGCGAGATCTCGTCGGCACCGGCGAGCGCGTTCGCTTCCTGCACGGCGGCGCGCAGCGTGCACGCGCCGCCCGCCGCGGCGCACGTGCCGTCGCCGGGCGTGGCGTCGACGGCGTCGGTCGTCGAATTCACGGTGAAGGTGACGGCGGACGCCGTCGTGACGAGGATGAGGACCAGTGCCAGGCTCGAGCCGATGTGACGAATCATGCCGACCTCCTCCTCACGCCTGCGGCGCGACGGCGCCGTCGAGGGCGTCCAGCGCCTTGCCGCCGCGGACCTGCTTCTTCTGGAGCGCCGCACCCTTGCCCTTGCGTGCGGCGCGGAGCGCCTTGCGAGCCTTCTTCGCGAGCTTCACCAGCTTCACGGTCGGTGACGTCGGCACGATCGTGGTCTCGTTCGCCGTGCAATAGGCGAGCAGGCCGTCGGCCAGGGCGGTGAGCTCGGCCTTCGCGGCCGTCTGCGCGTCGCTCTTCTCGCCGGTGAGGCTCACGAGGACGGTGCGACTGGAGACGATGCGGGCCTTCAGCTCGGCATTGATGAGGCAGTCGACGGCACCGTTCGTGTTCTCGTCGACGTCGGGCACGCCGCACCCGCAGACGCCCGGGAGGCGCTTGGCCGGGTCGGTCGGACACTCGTCGACGAACTCGACGGCGCCGATGTCGCACGCGCTGGTGCCGTCGCCGTCGCCGTCGGTGGGCCGGGCGATGCTGCGCTGATCGAGGGCGAGGCAGGTGCCGCCGTCGGCGTCGATGAGCGGGCTGCCCGCGAGCGGCTCGTGCGTGAACGTCGGGCCGCCGTTGTCCGCGAGCGGCCCCAGCAGCGGATCGATACCGCTCCGATCGCGTGGACCGCCGAGAACGCAGCTGCCGTCCTGGTCGACGTTGTCACCGGCGGACACGGGAGGCAGCGGTCCGCAGCTCGGGGTCGCGGTGGCACCGATGACCGTCGCCCGCAGCGTCGGGGCGATGGCGCCGTAGATCGCGGCGCTCGTGCCGAGGGTCTCGTTGCCGTGGAACGTGCAGCTGTCGATGGTGGCGGTACCGCCGGCGATGTAGATGCCGCCGCCCTCGGTCTGCGCGAAGTTGCCGGAGATCGTGCTGTTGCGGAGGTCGATGGTGGCGCCCGCGAGGAATGCGCCACCGCCGACGGAGCCGGCACCCACCGTCACGTTGTCGGCCACGGTGCTGCGCTCGATGGTGAGTGCGGTGGTCGCCGTCGCGTACGCACCGCCTGCGGGTCCGCCCGACGTGATGTTGTCGGCGATGGTCGTGTCGGAGATCGTGCCGGTGGTCCCGGCCGTCATGAACAGTCCCCCGGCGATGCCTGACGAGGCCGCATTGCCGATCACGCGACTGGCCGTGATCGCGATGCTTTCGGCCGACGACAAGAACAGCCCGCCGGCGATGGTGCCCGCCTGGTTGTCCTCGACGACGACGCGCGCCAGGCTCACCGAGCCGCCGGAGGCGGCGAAGAACCCGCCGGCGAGACCGAGCGGCGCCAGATTACCCCGGAAGGTCGAGTCCTCGACGAGGACCGCACCGGCCGTGTTCATGATGTTGACGCCGCCGAACCCGGCGCCGCCGAGAGCCTGGTTGTCCTCGAAGGTACAGCCCGTCATCGTCACGCCGGTTCCCGCCGTGATGAGCATGCCGCCGTAGCCGCCCTCGGCGACCGAGCGACGCACCGTGGTGTCGCGCACGACGGCGCTGCCCGTCGCCTGCACGATCGCGCCGCCGGCGACGCTGCCGCCGGTCGCGTGCGAGTCGTCGATGGTGCTGCCGGTGATGGTGACGTCGGCGGCGATGATGGTCATGGAGCCGCCGGTCTGGCCGCGATTGCCGGTGAACGTGCAGGCGTCCACGACGACGTTGCCCGGGCCCGAGTAGAGCACGGCACCGGCAACGCCGGCGGGTGCCGCATTGCGCGTGAACGTCGAGCGGCGCAGATCGAACGCCTGCGCGCTTCCGGGGGAGTGGACGACGGCGCCACCCGTTCCGGTGGCGAAGTTGTCGTCGAACGCGCAGTCGGCGATCGTGATCGGACCGCTGGCCATCAGCACGGCGCCGCCGACGCTGGCGGTGTTGCCGCGGAACGCGACGTCGGTGAGCGTCAGCGCGGCGCCGCCGGCGTGCAGGATGCCGCCCCCCGGATCCATCGTGTGCCCGTTACGGACCGTGAGCTTGCTCATGGTCATCGCCGTGGCCGCGGCGACTTCGAAGACGCGGTCGCTCCCGACGCCATCGATGATCGTCGTGTCGCGCGTGGCGCCGGTGATGGTGAGCGGCTGGGTGACGTCGAGATCGCCGGTCGCCGCGAGGGCCTCGGGGGCGCCCACGAGCGTCAGCCGGAACGTGCCCGCGGGCAGGGTGATGTCGTCGGCGCCCGCGAGCGCGTTCGCCTCCTGCACTGCCGCGCGGAGGGTGCACGCCGCAGCCGCGGTGGCGCAGCTGCCGTCGCCGGGCGTCGCGTCCACGGCATCCGCCGTGCTGTTCACCACGAACGTCGCGGCATGCGCCGCCGAGTAGGTCGCGAGCGCGACACCGAGCACGAATCCCGTCACCGCCAGTCGCCGCATCGAACGGTCCTCCATCACCCCACCCCCGACGGTCGTGCGTCGCCCGACGTGTCGGTCGACCGCAACGGTCCTTCCTCTGTGCCCTCGGAACCCCTCGGACTCAAGCCGCGAATCCGGGTCGACCCGGCGTCCCGCATGGGGCCCGCCTTTTGACGACGTGGGTCCGGGTGTGATTCCTCGCCGCGATGGCCGACCTTCTCGCCGACATCGTCGGCACCTGCGCCGCCAGCTACCGCAACCTGATGGGGCGCGCGATGAAGGCGGGCGCGCCGTTGACGGCCTTCCTGGCGCTGATCGGCGACCTCGGCGCGCCGCTGGCGCGGTTCGTCCTCTGGTTCACGATCGCGTCGAGCGTGATCACCGTCGTGGCCGGGTTCCTCTGGTTCGGGCGCTATCAGCGCGCCATGCGTCAGGCGTTGGCAGATGGGCGGCTGACCCAAGCGGAAGTGGCGCAGGCCACCGAGACCAACGTCTGGAGCGTGAGCTTCGCGTTCGGACTGATCTCGACGATCGTGCTGGCGCTGGTGCTCGCGGCCCAGAACGTCGGCGCCAAGCCCGACACGGGGATCGTGGCGACCGTGGTGCCTGGAGTGGAGCACCTGCAATCGGAGCTCTTCGCCATCCGCGGCGACGTCGCGCGCGTGCAGCAGACCACCGATCGCATCGCCGCCGACACGACGACGGTGCTGGCGAAGCTCGACGACCTGAGCGCGGCGTTCGAGCGCGCGACCACGGCCGGCGTCGTCGTGGCCAACCCGAGCACGCCCGCCGAGCACTACCACAACGCGCGACTGTACGAGCTCAAGAGCGACTTCGCGGGCGCGCGCACGTCGTACAACGCCTACCTCGCGAGCGGCGTGGAGTTCATCGATCCGTATCTCAGCTACGTCGACATGCTGAAGGTGCAGGACGGGCTCGACGGCGCGCGCGAGATCGTCGGCGCGATGCGGAAGACGAACCATACCGTGTCGCTCGAGACGGCGTCGGCATTGCTGCTGCCGAAGGAGCAGCGCGCGGCGGCCCTGACGCAGATCATCGCGCAGCACCCCGACCATGCACCGGCGGTGTATCTATTGAGTCGCGAGTATTCGGTGGAGAAGCTCGGCGAGCAGACCATCGCCGACAAGCGGCGCGAGAAGGCGCTGCTGGCACAGCTGGCCGACCTGAATGCGAAGGGCCAGTTCCAGCGCTGGCTCCTGGACAAGCGCGAGGCGAAGGGTTGGCTCGACGACGCCGATGCGCGCGCGGCGAAGCTGGCCGGGCTGTCGGCGACGGTGCTCGACACGCCCGTCACCATGTCGGCGACGCCGAGCAACGCGGGCTGGACGCTGACGCTCGGGTTCGCCGACACCCGCGTCAAGGACATCGCGTACCGCATCGACGGGCACGGCGACTTCGTCTCGACGGGCGTGCTGGCGATGAACGATCCGCAGACGGGGCAGCCGATGCCCAACCCGAACGTTCCACTCGGCAAGGTCGCGCCCGGGGCGCACACCATCGACGTGCGCTACGTCGACCTGGCCGGCGCCACCAACGGGCCGTTCACGCTGCCGTTCGATACCGGCACGGCGGACGTGAAGTTCGGCAAGATGGCGCTCGAGCAGACCAGCGGTGCCTGGCTCAGCGTGCAGCCGAACGGCACGGCGTCGCTGGTCTATTTCACGCAGCTCCTGAGCTTCCGCAGCGCGCTGCGCGAGATCCGCTACTCGTTCGACAGCGAGGCGCTCGACCAGACCTTCCCGTTCACGCCGGTGGCGCCGGGAGGAAACGCCTTCGAGGTCGGCGACGGACCGCTCTACCTCGAGGCGCCGAAGACGCTGCGCTTCGTCGCCGTGCAGCTGGTGTATGCCGACGGCACGCGGTCGGCGATGAAGACGTTCACGCCGTGATGGTTGCCCGCCGCCGGCAACTGCTCCAGGGAGGGTGCCCATGACGTCCCGCTCGCGGTGGCGCGGCACGCCCGCGAAGGTGACGGCCACCGTGGTCGTGGCGCTCGTCCTCGGCGTCGGATCGGCGGTGTGGGCGGTCCGTCGCACCGGCGGGACGGGGGGCGTCACGAACGGTGCGTGGCAGACGAACGCACACATCGGCTCGTCGACGGCGGATCCCTATCTGCGGGCGGCGGTGGCCATGGCCGGGCTGCTGGCACTCAACCGCACCGAAACGATCTATTACACCGCCACCACCGACGACGCGGGCGCGCCGCTGCGCTCGGACTGTCGCTACCGCGTCGAGGGTCGCGATCCGCCGACCCGGTGGTGGTCGATCACGGCGTACGGTGCCGACCACTACCTGGTGGCGAATCCACGGCACGCCTACTCGGTCGATCGCGCGCGGGTGCAGCGTGACGCGGACGGCGCGTTCACCATCGTCGTCGGTGGCGAGCCTCGCGACGCGAACTGGATCGCGACGGCGCCGGCCGGCGAGACGTTCTCGCTGACGCTGCGCCTCTACGAGCCCGACGGCCGCGTCGCGGACGACCTCGCCGGCACCGTCCTGCCGCGCATCCAGCGCGAGGACTGCGCGTGAGGCGGGCACTTCCCTGGGTAGGCGCTGCCGTCGTCGGGGCTGCGCTGGTGCACGTGGTCGCGGTGTGGGCGATTCCGCGCGCCATCATGATGGGCACCATGATCGCCATGGCGCGCCGGCAGGGACGCAATGTCGCCGAGTACGCGCCGCGCGCCGACGAGACGTCGCACGCCGTGGTGCGTCCGAGCCCCGATCTTCTCTACTCGCTCTGCGTCTTCGACGTCGCCGACGGTCCCCTGCAGATCACGGCCGACGTTCCGCGTGACACCTACTGGTCGGTGTCGATGTTCGCTGCCAACACCGACAACTTCTTCGTCCTGAACGATCGGCAGGCGACGGGTGGGCACGTCGCGCTGGTGCTCGCGTCGCCCGGCGCGGTCGTCGAGGTGCCGGCCGGCGCGGTGCGCGTCGATGCGCCGAGCGACCGCGGGATCGTGCTGGTGCGCACCCTCGTCAGCGACGAGACGCGCCTCGCCGAGCTGGACGCGGTCCGTCGCACATTCCGATGTGCTCCGCAGCCGGATCCGCGTCGTTCGTGAGGGTGCTGGCGGCGCCGGTGCTGCCGGTCCTCGCTGCCGGGCTCGCGTTCGTGCCGGTCAGCCGCCGTGCTGGTCGCGTCGCACCGTCAGCCGCTTCCCTTTGATGGTGGTGTTGCGCAGTGCTTCGACGACGTCGTCGACGATGCCGCGCGGCACCTCCACCAGGGAGAAGCGCTCGTCGATGCGGATGGCGCCGATCTCGCGACCGTTGATGCCGGCCTCGTTGGCGATGGCGCCGACCAGGTCGGCGGGCGTGATCCGCATCGCACGGCCGCCACCGATGAAGAGGCGTGCCATGTCCACCGACGACGACGCACCGCCGCGCCCGCGTGGCGGCATCGGGCGGTCGGGACGCGCCGGACGATCCGATCGTTCCGGCCGCTCCGGTCGCGCCACCACCACCGGAATCTCCTCGTCCTCGCCACCGCCGGTGTTGCTGTCGGCCTGCTTCACTGCCGCCGCCGCGACGTCCATGACGTCGAACTCCTCGGCGAGCGACTCGACGATGCCGCGGTAGCCGTCGAGGTCGCCGGCGACGATGGTGTCGCGCAGCGACGCGCGCGTCATCTCGAGGCGACGGGCACGCAGGTCGGCCACCGTCGGCAGCGGCGCGATTTCGATGCGCTGCTTGGTGACGCGCTCGATGTTGCGCAGCATGCGATGCTCGCGCGGCTCGGCGAGCGTGATGGCGACGCCGGTGCGGCCGGCGCGGCCGGTGCGACCGATGCGGTGCACGTAGGCGTCGGCGGCGACCGGGACGTCGTAGTTGACGACGTGCGATACGTGCTGGACGTCGAGCCCGCGGGCGGCGACGTCGGTGGCGATGAGCAGGTCGGTCTTGCGGCCGCGGAACTTCTGCATGACGCGGTCGCGCTGGTCCTGCGACAGGCCGCCGTGCAGCGCCTCGGCGCGGTAGCCGCGCGCGGTGAGCGTCTCGGCGAGCTCGTCGACCTCGGTGCGCGTGCGGCAGAAGACGATGGCCGAGGTGGGGTGCTCGATGTCGAGCACGCGGCCGAGCGCCGCCATCTTGTGCGGGCGGGGCACGACGTAGGCCACCTGCCGTACCTTGGCGGTGGTGCCGGCCTTCACCACGGCGCGGTCGATCTCGATGACGACCGGGTCGCTCAGATGCGAGCGCGCGATGGCCGAGATGCGGGGCGGCAGCGTGGCCGAGAAGAGCGCGGTCTGCTTCTTCTTGGGCGTGGCCGAGAGGATGGCTTCGAGATCCTCGGCGAAGCCCATGTCGAGCATCTCGTCCGCCTCGTCGAGCACGACGACGCGCACCGAGGCGAGGCTGAGGGTCTCGCGCCGGATGTGGTCGAGGGCGCGACCCGGCGTGGCGATGACGACGTCGACCCCGCGGCGCAGCGAACGGATCTGCGCGCTCATGGACGCCCCGCCGTAGATCGGCAGCACCCGCACGCCGAGCACCTTGCCGTAGCGATGGACGGCCTCGGCCACCTGCATCGCGAGCTCCCGGGTGGGGACGAGGATCAGGGTGGAGGTGCGATCCCGCGGTGCCGCATCGGGGGTGAGACGGTGAAGCAGGGGTAAGGCGAACGCCGCCGTCTTGCCCGTGCCCGTGGCCGCCTGCGCGAGGAGATCGCGCCCGGCGAGCAGTGGGGGGATGGCCGCCACCTGGATCGGGGTGGGCTCCTCGTAGCCGAGGGCGGTGAGGCCCTCGAGGAGCCGGGGGTCGAGGCCGAGACCGGCAAAGCCGGCTACTTCAGGGGACGTTTTACGTTGCGGCATGAGCGAACGAGCATGCATAGGTCATTCGCGTTCCCGACGCGACCCGGGGCTCAGGGCGGCGGAAACCGCTCCCCCAGCGGCTCGAGCGGGATGGCGAACGCATTCGTGACGTAGGAGACCAGGTGGTAGTAGCCCGCCAGCGCCACCAGCTCGACCAACTGGGCCGGCGAGAACTCCGCTCGGAGCCGTCCCCACAACGGTTCGGACACCGCCGCGGTGTCGTGCAGGGCGTCTGCCAGGCGCACGATCAGAGCCTCGCGCGGCGTCCAGACCGGGTCGTCGGGGGTGCCGTGGACGGTTGCGGCCAGACGCGCATCGTCGAGCCCGTTCGCCCGTCCGAAGACGGTGGCGTGCACGCCCCACTCGTACTCGGAGCCGCAGCGCGCGCAGGTGCGGTGGATCATGATCTCGCGCTCGGCGACCGTGATGCTGCCGGGGTCGAGCAGTCCGCTGCGACGGAAACGGCGCAGCACGCGCGGGTTGTGGGCGACGGTGCGGAAGAGGGCGAGGGGCTCCATGCCGGGGGGCATGAGTTTCTGGAGGTCCTCGGCGACGGCGGCATCCCAGGGTGGGTCGAGCGGGGCGAGACGCATGGCGAGACTCCCTTCGTGGTGCTACACATTCGGTAGCGCTGAGCTACCGCTACTGTTTCGGTAGCGCAAGGGGGTGGCATGGCGACACCGAAGCCCGGCCGGCCGGTCCGGGGATCGACGACGGGACGTCCGATCATGGCGCTGCTCGACCTGCTGGGTCGGCGCTGGGCGCTGCGCGTGCTGTGGGAGCTGCGCACCGAGGCGCTCGGCTTCCGCGCGCTGCAGGAGCGCGGCGGCGGCATCTCGCCGACGGCGCTCAACACGCGCCTCGCGGAGCTGCGCGAGGCGGGCCTCGTCGTGCTGCAGGACGGGGGCGGATACGCCCTCACGACGGAGGGCCGCGAGCTGTGCACGCGGCTCGGTCCGCTCGACGCGTGGGCGCGCCGCTGGGCCGCCCGTCGCGCGCCGTGAGCCTGGACACACGCCGCGGGCAGACGGTATGCCCCAGGCCATGTCGACCGATCCCACCGTCCACGGCCACTGCGATCCCCGCTTCACGCGCGTCCGCGACGCGTTCCTCGAGAACTTCCGTACGCGCGACGAAATCGGTGCTGCGGTGGCGATCACCGTGGACGGCGAGTCGGTGGTCGATCTGTGGGCGGGTCAGGCCGACCAGGCGCACACGCAGCCGTGGGAGCGCGACACGATCGTCAACGTCTACTCGTGCACCAAGGGCATGACCGCGCTGTGCGCGCAGCGGCTGGTGTCGGAGGGGACGCTCGATCTCGACGCGCCGGTGGCGAAGTACTGGCCCGAGTTCGCGCAGGCGGGGAAGGCCGAGCTGCCCGTACGCTGGCTGCTCGGGCATCGTGCCGGCCTGCCGGCGGTGAAGAACATCCTGCCGAACGAGGCGCTCTACGACTGGAACGCCATGACCGCCGCACTCGCGGCGCAGGAGCCGTGGTGGACGCCCGGAACGGCGCACGGCTATCACGCCGTCACGTTCGGCTGGCTCGTCGGTGAGGTGGTGCGTCGGGTCACGGGGAAGAGCCTCGGCACCTACTTCCGCGAGCACGTGGCCGAGCCCCTCGGCGCCGACTTCCACATCGGCCTCGCCGAACATCACCACGGACGCGTCGGCGAGATGGGTATTATCCCGATGCCGTCGCCCGATGCCGACGGACCGCAGCTCGGCATCATCATCATGTCCGATCCCGAGGGCGTCTCGGCGCGTGCGTTCATGAATCCGCCGTCGATGGCGTTCGGCGTCAACAATGCGGCGTGGCGCTCGGCGGAGATTCCCGGCGCGAACGGCCACGCCAACGCACGCGCCATGGCGCGCATCTACGGCGCGCTCGCCGTCGGCGGCGAGCAGGATGGCGTCCAGCTGCTCGATGCCGCGGGCATCGCGCGCTGCCACGACCAGCAGTCGCGGGGTCCCGACCTCGTGCTGCACGTGTCGACGCGCTTCGGTCAGGGCTTCATGCTGTCGCAGGATGCGGCCGACACGAAGTTCGGCCCGAACCCGCGCGCCTTCGGCCACCCGGGCGCGGGCGGGCATCTCGGCTTCGCCGATCCCGACGCGCGCATCGGCTTCGGCTACGTCGTGAACCGCATGGGCCCGCACATCCTGCTGGATCCGCGCGCGGTGGCGCTGATCGACGCGACCTACGCGGCCGCTTAGAGGCTACACGCCCGTGCGCAGTCGGCTGTGGTGGCGGCCGTACATCATGTAGACGACGAGCCCGATCAGCAGCCACACCACGAGCCGCAGCCAGTTCTCCCAGCCGAGCGAGAACATCATGCCGAGGTTCATGATCATGCCGCCGATCGGCACCCACGGCATGAACGGCGTGCGGAACGGGCGGGGCAGGTCGGGGTTCGTGCGACGCATGATGATGACCGCGGCGCACACCACGACGAACGCCATCAGCGTCCCGATGTTGACCAGGTCGGCGAGCAGCTTCAGCGGGAACGTGGCGCCGACGATGGCGACGAACACGCCGACCAGGATCGTGGCCTTGTGGGGCGTGCGGTACTTCGGGTGCACGGCGCCGAAGAAGTCGCGCGAGATGAGCCCGTCGCGCGCCAGCGCCAGCAGGATGCGGGCAGCGCTGAGCATCAGGACCAGGAGCACGCTGGTGATGCCGACGACTGCGCCCACCGAGATCAAGAGCTCGGCGGCATGGAGGCCGCGCTGCCGGAACGCGTCGGCCACCGGGGCGTCGATGTCGATCTCGTAGTACGGCACCATGCCGGTGAGGACGCCGGCAACCAGGATGTAGAGGATGGTGCACAGGGTGAGCGACGCGATGATGCCGATCGGCACGTCGCGCTGCGGGTTGCGTGCCTCCTCGGCGTGCGTCGAGACCGAGTCGAAGCCGATGTACGCGAAGAAGATGTACGCCGAGCCTTTCAAGACGCCGCTCATGCCGTAGGGCAGGAACGGCTGCCAGTTCTCGGTCTCGATGTAGCCGGCGCCCA
Source organism: Binatia bacterium (assembly GCA_036009625.1). Lineage (GTDB taxonomy): Bacteria > Desulfobacterota > Binatia > DP-6 > DP-6 > DASYLJ01. The sequence goes on along the minus strand of DASYLJ010000006.1, from coordinate 49,407 downwards.
CGACGATGACGAAGAGCACGACGGCGAGCTTCAGGATGACCATCGCGGAGTTGAACCGGGCGCTCTCCTTGATGCCGATGACGAGCACGCAGGTGATGAGCAGGACGACGATGGCCGCGGGCAGGTTCAGGTAGGCGCCGGTGGCGACCCAGGTCTGCGTGGTGGGATCGAAGTCGAAGGGATTGGCGATCCACGCCTGTGGCAGCACGATGTCGAAGATTCCGAGGAACGACACGAAGTAGTGCGACCAGCCGTGCGCCACCGTGCTCGATGCCACCGCATACTCGAGCAGGAGGTCCCACCCGATGATCCAGGCCATGAGCTCGCCGAGGGTGGCGTAGGTGTAGGTGTAGGCGCTGCCCGCCACCGGCACCATCGAGGCGAACTCGGCGTAGCAGAGGCCCGCCAGCGTGCAGCCGAAGCCGGCGATGATGAACGAGAGCACCAGGCCCGGTCCCGCGTACTGGTTCGCCGCGAGGCCCGTCAGCACGAAGATGCCGGCGCCGATGATGCAGCCCACGCCGAGCGACGTGAGTGCGACGGGTCCGAGAACGCGACGCAACCCGTTGTCGCTGTTCATCTCGGCCAGTAGCGTCGCCACCGGCTTCACCGTGAACATCTGCTCCCGCCACGTCATCCGCACCTCCCCGATCGCCCGATGGCGGACGGACTCTAGCGATTCCGGCGTCGGGTTGCACTTGCCGCGCGCGACATTTGTCGCTGCACGGCCGCGCGGTACGCCTCCTGCAGACGGATGGTCACCGGCCCGGCTCGGCCGTCACCCACTTGCCGGCCGTCCAGCCGCACCACGGGTAGCACCTCCACCGTCGACGCGGTGACGAAGAGCTCGCGCGCCGCGCGCACGCGGGCCAGGGGCAGCGCCGCCTCGCGCACGGTGAGTCCCGCGGCGCGGGCGAGGCGGAGCACGAGATCGCGCGTCACGCCGCCCAGCACGTCGCCACGTGCCGGTGGGGTCCAGACGGTGTCGCCGACGACGACGAACACGTTCGCCGTCGTTGCTTCCGTGACCTCGCCCGCGACGTTGACGTAGAGTCCTTCACCGGCGCCCTTACGGGCCGCCAGCATGCGGCCGACGACGGCGCTCGGATGCCCGATCGTCTTGAAGCCCGCCCATGGGGCTGCCGCGTCCCGTCCGAACGGGAGCAGCACGGCGGCGATGCCGCGCGCCTGCAGTGCGTCCAGATCGGGCGGCAGCGTGCGCAGCGTCAGCAGGATCGTCGGGGGCGCCGGACGGCTCGGCACCAGCGCGTCGCCGGCGTCGCCGCGGGTGATCGTCAGCCGGATCGTGGCGTCGGTGAGGTGGTTGCGCGTGACCAGCGCGCGGGTGCGCTGCTCCCACACGGCGGCGGCACCGGGCGCCGGGAGGCCGAGCATGCGGGTGGCCGCCGTCAATCGGCGGATGTGCGCCGGCACGGCGAACGGGACGCCGTCGTACGTGCGCCACGTGTCATAGACACCGTCGCCGTGCAGAAGGCCGCGGTCCGTCGCCGCGACGCGGGCGGTACGGGCGTCCTGGAAGCGACCGTTCAGCCAGACGAGCACTGTTCGAGCTCCGGGTGCAGGCGTTCGCCGAGGGCGAGGCGGAGGGCGGCGGTCTTGAGCCAGGCCTCGGCCAGCTCGCGCTCGGGGGACGAATCGGCGACGATGCCGCCGCCGGCATGCCAGCGCACGACGCCATCGCGCACGACGCCGGTCCGGATCGGCAGTGCGAGCTCGACGTCGCCGCGCGGGTCGAGCAGGCCGAGCGCGCCCGTGTAGACGCCGCGCGGTCCGTCCTCGAGCTCTGCGATGATCTCCATGGCGCGGATCTTGGGCGCACCGGTGATCGATCCGCCCGGAAAGATCGCCGCCAGCACGTCGGCGAGACCGGTGTCGGCGCGCAGCGAGCCGCTCACGCGCGACACGAGGTGATGCACCGTGGCGTGGCTCTCGACGTCGGCGAGCGCCTGGACGGTGACGCTGCCGGGCGCGCATACCCGGCCGAGGTCGTTGCGCTCGAGGTCGACGATCATCACGTGCTCGGCGTTCTCCTTCGGGTCGCGACGCAGCTCGGCGATCAGCGCCGCGTCGCGGGCGGGGTCGGCGCCGCGCGGTCGCGTGCCCTTGATCGGATGCGTCTCGACGCGACGTCCGCGACGGCGGAGCAGCAGTTCCGGAGAATTGCCGACGAGCTGCGCCGCACCCAGGTCGAGGTAGGCGGCACGCGGGACGGGGTGGAGGCGGCACAACCGCGCGAACAGCGCATGGGCCGGGCCCGCGAGGGGTGCCGCGAAGGGCTGGGTGAGGTTCACCTGGTACGCGTCGCCGGCGGCGAGGTAGTCGAGGATGCGTCGCGCGGCAGCGAGGTAGCGCTCGGGCGGGACCGTGGCGGCCAGTGGCGCCCCGCCGAGCGCGCCCGTCCACGGATCGACCGGCATCGCGACGCGCTCGAGCCACGACGGCCGCGGCCGCGAGGGGTCGGTCGTCAGGAGCGCGTACTGCATGCGACGGTGATCCCACACGAGCAGCGGGTCGTAGCGGCGCAGGACGGCGATCGGCGCGTCCGACGGATGGCGCGCGGCGTGCGGCGCCTGCCCGGACCCGAGCTCGTAGGCGAGGGCGGCGACGACCCCGCCGGCGAGCGGAAACGGCAGGTCGGGATCGACCGGCGTGTCGGCGACGAAGCGTGCGATCGCCGTGAACGGATCGTCGTCGCCCTCGGCGATGCACAGCTCCGCCACCGGATGCGCGCCGAGCAACGTCACCGGGTGCGTCGGATCGGGAACCGCGAGCAGCACCGCGCCGGGCTCGGACGCCAGGCTCGCGAGCACGTCGAGCGGGTCACGGCGCAGCGCGAGCGGGACGAGGGGCATCGGCGCGCGGGATCGTAGGGGGCGCGGCGCGGAGCGTCAACGGGCGATCCCCGATCGCGGGGCCCGATATCCCGGTTCTACGCGATGCGCGACTATGCCCCCGTATCCGACTGTCCCGTTCCATGCGGACCATCGTGCTGATTCTCCTCGCGCTGGCGACCACGACCGCCGCGCAGCCCACCGTCGGACGCTACCAGGAGTTCGGGGACGCGACCGGCTTCCTCAATATCCTGCCTCCCGGAGCCAAGGGTTCGCTGAACGCGGTCGAGGCCGTCCAGGCCGCGGCGGGGACGTATCCGGTGCACGTCATCGACCAGCTCGGGATGTACGGCGATCTGGTCTACGCCACGCCCGGCCTGACCGAGGACCGCATCCTCGACTTCTTCAAGGACGCGTCGTTCGGCGTGCGTGAGGACGACATCGGCCGCACTTACTCGCCCATGGCCGGCGTGACCGTCGTCCGCGACGCCGGCTTCGGTGTGCCCCACATCTACGGCACGACGCGCTACGCGACGATGTTCGCGCAGGGCTACACCGGCGCCGAGGATCGCCTCTTCCTGATGGACGTCCTGCGCCACTATGGCCGCGCCCGCACGTCGGAGTTCCTCGGCGGCTCTCCCGCGAACCAGCACATGGACCGCGAGCAGCTGGCGCTGGCACCGTACAAGGAGGCCGACCTGACCGCGCAGATCGAGGCGATCCGCACGGCCGGCCCGGAGGGCCAGGGCGCATACGACGATCTCGCCGCCTACACGGCCGGGGTGAACCAGTTCATCAACGAGGCGCTGCTCGACGCGACCAAGCTGCCCGCCGAGTATCCGGCGCTGCAGCAGGTGCCGGCCACCTGGAAGCTCGAGGACGCGGTGGCGATCGCGTCGCTCGTCGGCGGAATCTTCGGCAAGGGCGGCGGCGGCGAGCTGCTGAACCACTGCGGGCTGAAGGCGATGACGACGACGCTCGGCAGTGCCGCCACGGCCCGCGCGGTGTTCGACGATCTGCACTTCTTCGACGACCCGGAGGCACCGACGTCGTCGAGCCAGCCGGCGCCGTACATGACGAACCTCGGCGCCGTGAACCCGGCGGCGCATCCCGACGTCGACTGCGCCAGCCTGACGCCCGTCGACGTGACGGGGCCGCCGCTGTCGTCGCTGCTCGACGCCATCGCGGGCCTCGCAGCGGGTCTCGGCTTTCCGGGAGCGATGAGCAACGCGCTGCTGGTCGGCGGTGCCCACACCGATACGGGCGCACCGGTCGCCGTCTTCGGGCCGCAGACGGCGTACTTCATGCCGCAGATCCTGGTCGAGAAGGACGTGCATGGCCCCGGCATCGACGCGCGCGGCGCGTCGTTCGCCGGCACCGACGTCTGGGTGCAGCTCGGCCGCGGCCGCGACTACGCCTTCTCGGCAACGTCCGCCGGCGCCGACAACATCGATCAGTTCGTCCTGCGCCTGTGCGAGCCCGGCGGCGGCGCGCCCACCGTCGGCTCGCTCGGCTATCTGCGCAACGGCACGTGCGAGCCCATCGAGCGCTACCAGCATGTGCAGATCGCGAAGCCGAGCGCGGGCGGCATCCCGACCATCGCCGAGACGCAGTGCAACGACGCGGTGGACGACGACGGCGACGGCTTCGTCAACGACGGCTGCCCCGCCGTCGGTCTGCCCGAGCTGCTGCTGCAGTGCACGGACACCGTCGACAGCGACCTCGACGGCGCGGTCAACGATGGCTGCCTGCCCATCATCGGTCCCGACCTGGTGCTGTCGTGGCGCGTCGAGCGCACGCAGCACTACGGGCCGCTCGTCGCGCGTGGCACGCTCACCGACGGCACGCCGATCGCCATCGCGACGCTGCGCTCGACCTACCGCAACGAGCTGGGGTCGGCGATCGGCTTCCGGCGCGTCAACGATCCCGACTACATGGCGAGCGGCTTCGACGCGTTCCGCACCGCGATGGCCGGGGGCGTCGACTACACGTTCAACTGGTTCTACATCGACGCGCGCCACATCGGGTACCAGCACTCCTGCCGCTGCCCGCAGCGCGCGGCGGGGGTCGACCCGTATCTGCCGGCGTGGGGCACGGGGCAGTGGGACTGGCAGGGCTTCATCCCACCGTCGGCGCAGCCGTACGAGCTCGATCCGGCGAAGGGCTACCTGACGTCGTGGAACAACAAGCAGGCGCCGCAGTTCGGTGCCAACGATCGCGAGTTCTCGTACGGCCCGGTCTATCGCAGCCAGATGCTCGACGTCCGCGTCGAGGCCGCGATGGCGGCGGGGCCAGTGAAGCGCACCGACCTGATCGACGCGATGGAGGACGCCGGCACCGTCGACCTGCGTGGTCAGGAGGTGCTCGCCCTATTGCTCGACGTGCTGGGACCGACGGCGCCGGGGGGCAGCGACGCGCGCGCGCAGGACATGCGCAATCGGCTCGCGACCTGGCTCGCTGCCGAGACGCATCGTCGCGACCACGATCACGATGGTGCCTACGACGATCCGCAATCGCCCGCGATCATCGACGCGTGGTGGCCGCGCCTGGCGCACGCCATCTTCGACACGACGTCGGGCGATGCGCTGAACGCGATGCGCATCGGCCTGGAGGACGGCGACCGCGTCATCCACCGGGGCTCGGCGTTCAACGGCGGCGTCTACGGCCAGGTGCAGAAAGATCTGCGCCGCGTGCTGGGTCGTCCGGTGACGGCGCCGTGGTCGCGCGTCTACTGCGGTGGCGGTGTGCTCGCCGCCTGCCGAACCGCGCTGTGGGGCGCGCTGTCGCAGGCGGCGGCCGATCTGCAGACCGAGTTCGGCTCGGCGAACGTCGCCGACTGGCGGCGGCAGCTCGCCGACGAGGACGTGCAGCACACCGCTGCCGGCATCACGTCGGTCCCGGCCATCCACTGGATCAACCGACCGACGTTCCAGCAGGTGGTGCAGTTGCCGACGGCGCGCGTGCTCGACGACTACGCCTGCTACAAGGCGCGCGGCGTGGGGCCGATGGTGCGTCGCGTGGTGCAGGTGGACGACGCCTTCGGGACGTCGTCCACGATGTTGCTCAAGCCCGATTCCTTCTGCACGCCGGTGGGTATCGACGGTGCGCCACGCCTCGATCCGGGCGCGCGGCTCACCTGCTACAAGACGTCGGGCGTGCGCGGGTTCGTGCGACGTCGCATCGGGCTCGACGACGCGTTCGGCGAGCGCACCCTCGACGTCGTGAAGCCGCGCACGGTGTGCGTGCCGACGCTGGCCGACGGCGTCGGGTCGCCGCTGCTGCTCGATGCGTTCCGCTGCTACCAGGCGGCGAAGGCGTCGCCGAAGTTCGCACGGCATGGCGTGGGTCTCGTCGATGCGTTCGGGAGCCGCTCGGCCCTGCTGGTGCGGCCGCAGCAGGTGTGTGCGGCGGCGGGGCTCGACGGCGACGCGATCGGCGATCCGTCGGCGTATCTGGCGTGCTATCGCGCGTCGGGCGTGTCGCCGCGACCGGCGACGCGCAGCGTGGCGATCAGCAACGACGTCGGGCCGGCGGCGGTGACGACGACGAAGCTCGGGATGGTGTGCGTGCGCGCGGCGCGCACGGTGCCCTAGGCGCGCGGTCAGCGGCGATGCAAATGCGGAGCCATCGTTGACACGAGGGCCGTCGCCACGCAGGGTTGGCGGCTCGAAAAGGGAGGCTCCATGCATCGACTGTCGTCGTCCGTCATCGCCCTCGCAGCCCTCGTCGCACCCGCGCTCGCCGGTGCGGCCACCTGGGGCATCGATCCCGGCCACTCGAACATCAGCTTCGCCATCCGTCACATGATGGTGAGCAACGTCCGCGGTAGCTTCGCGACGTTCTCGGGCACCGTCACCGGCGATCCGTCGAACCCCGCCGGTGCCGTCGTCGAGGCCACGATCGACGCCGCCAGCATCAGCACCGGCGACGCCAAGCGCGACACGCATTTGAAGAGCCCCGACTTCCTCGACGTCGCCAAGTTCCCGACCATCACCTTCAAATCGAAGAAGATCGCGCCTGCCGGCACCGGCAAGCTCGCGGTCACGGGCGACCTCACGCTGCACGGCGTGACGAAGGAAGTCGTGCTCGATGTCGAGGGCCCGACGCCGGCCATCAAGGATCCGTACGGCAACACGCGCGCCGGGGCCTCGGCCACCGCGAAGATCAGCCGCAAGGACTTCGGCATCACCTGGAGCAAGAACCTGGATGGCGGCGGTCTCGTCGTCGGCGACGAGATCACGGTCACGATCGACGTCGAAGCCACGCAGAAGTAATGCGCGACGATCGTACTCCCATCCTGGTGGGAGCGGGCCAGCTCACCCAGCGCGACGCCGAGCCGGCGTCGGCGCTGGATCCGTTGGCCATGATGACGCTCGCTGCCCGGCGCGCCGCGGACGACGCGGGCGCCGGGCCGGCGCTGCTCGAGCGTCTCGACGCGCTCGCGGTCGTGAACGTCTTCTGCTGGCCGTACCGGAATCTGCCTGGGGCGCTGGCCGAGCGCATCGGCGCGCACCCGACCGATGCCATCTACACCACCGTCGGCGGCAACTCGCCGCAGTGGCTCGTCAACGAGACGGCACAGAAGATCGCCGACGGTCGCGTCCAGCTGGCGCTCCTCGCCGGCGCCGAGGCCGTCCGCACTGTGCTGCGCGCGCAGCGCACCAACACGACGCTCGACTGGACGACGGCGCCCGACGGCAAGGCTACCGTCGTCGGCGATCGGCGCGAGGGCACGACGGCGGTCGAGACCAACCACGGCCTCAACATGCCGACGCAGGTGTATCCCCTGTTCGAGAACGCGCTCCGCGCCAAGCAGGGATTGTCGATCGAGGCGCACCGCGCGGCGCTCGGCACGCTGTGCAGCCGCATGTCGGCGGTCGCTGCCGAGAACCCGTACGCGTGGTTCCGCGACGCCCGCACCGCGGCCGAGATCGCCACGATCTCGGCCGACAACCGTCTGATCGGCTTCCCCTACCCGAAGCGCATGAACGCCATCATCGACGTCGATCAGGGCGCGGCGGTGCTCATGACGTCGGTCGCACAGGCGCGTGCGCTCGGCATCCCCGAGTCGCGCTGGGTGTACCTCTGGGGCACGGGCGAGGCGACGGATCGCTGGTTCGTGTCGGACCGCGTCGACTACGTCAGCTCACCGGCGATCCGCGAGGCAGGCCGACAGGCACTCGGCGCCGCGGCCATCGGCATCGATGCCGTCGACCACCTCGAGCTGTACAGCTGTTTCCCGTGCGCCGTGCAGATCGGACGCGACATGCTGGGTGTCTCGGCGGACGACCCGCGGCCGCTCACGGTCACCGGCGGCCTGCCGTACTTCGGTGGGCCGGGGAACAACTACTCGATGCATGGCATCGCCAGCATGATGGATCGCCTGCGGGCCCAGCCGGGGAGCGTCGGGCTGGTGACGGCGCTCGGGTGGTACCTCACCAAGCACGCCGTCGGCATCTATGCGTCGCGGCCGAAGGACGGGCCGTTCGTGCGTCCCGATCCCACCGCGGGCCAGGAGCGGATCGACGGCGCGCTTTCGCCGGCGCTGGCGACTGAGCCGTCGGGCCCGGCCACCATCGAGACGTACACCGTCCTCCACGGACGCGCCGGCGAGCCGATCCGCGGCATCGTCGTCGGACGGCTGGACGACGGACGGCGGTTCCTGGCGAACACCCCCGACGATCCGTCCGTCCTCGAGCGCCTGACGACGCACGAGGGTGTCGGAGTGCGCGGCCTCGTCACGCCGGGCGAGACCAATCGCTTCGATCCCAGCTGACAATCACACCACCTATCCGGCCAGGGGATTGAACCTGGCCGGACGATCGCCATACGGTTCGTCAATGCGGATCGCGATCGGTCTCTACGACAACTTCACGTCCCTCGATGCGATGGGACCGTTCCAGGTGCTGTCGGGTCTTCCAGGCGCCGAGGTGACCTTCGTCGCGGCGAAGGCCGGTCCCGTCACCGACGACACCGGCTTTCTCACCATCATCGCCAGGAAGTCGTTCGACGAGCTGCCCGATCCGGACATCCTCCTCGTGCCGGGTGGCCTCATCACCGCGACGCTCGTGCCCGATCACCCGATCGTGGCGTGGATCGCGCGCGCGCACGAGACGACACAGTGGACGACGTCGGTGTGCACCGGGTCGTTGTTGCTCGCTGGGGCCGGCATCCTGAACGGCGTCGATGCGACGACGCACTGGGGCGCCTTCGAAGATCTAGCGCGACTGGGTGCGAACCCCGTGCACCAACGCGTGGTCCGTCGCGGCAAAGTCGTCACCGGTGCCGGCGTCAGCGCGGGCATCGACATGGCGCTGACGCTGATGGCCGAGATCGCGGGCGACGACTACGCGCGCACGGTGCAGCTCATGCTCGAGTACGACCCGCATCCGCCGTTCGACGCGGGATCGCCCGACAAGGCCGGACCGGAGTGCGTGGGACAGGCGATGACGGCGATGATGCAGGTGATGACGCAGATCGCGGCGCGGGCCTGATCGCGTCGACGTCGCGATGGCGACGTCGGGACTACTTCGGGGGCTACTTCCGGCCCTTGGCGCCGGGAACCGGCTTCGCGGGCTGCGCCTGACTGGCCTGCTTGGACTTGGCCTGCGCCGCGCCCGCCGACTTGGCGGCGTTCTTCTGGTCGTGGTCGCGCTGCTTCGACTTGGGTGATCGGTCGCCCATGTGTGCCTCCGTTCGAGAGTCGGCGTCGTCGGGGCGCCGGGCGCACCGGGTGCGCATCCCGGGAAGGGATGCGCACCCGACGAGTGTGTCGCGATTAGTAGCGGCGACCGCCGCCGCCACCGCCGCCACCGCCGCCGCCACCAGACGAACGCTCCTTCGCCTCGCTGACGTTGAGGGTGCGGCCCTGCAGATCGGTGCCGTTGAACTTCGAAATGGCCTGCTGCGCCTCGCCCGACGAGCTCATCTCGACGAAGCCGAAGCCGCGCGACTGACCGCTCTCACGATCGGTGATGACGGCCACCGACTCGCAGGTTCCGGCCTGCGAGAAGAGGCTCTCCAGATCGGAGCTCTTGGTGTCGAACGACAGGTTACCAACGAACAGTTTCTTACCCATGTGCTGCCTCCATGCCCCTGATTGGGGCGGTTGAATTGGTGACGCAGTGTCTGGGCGAGAGACCGAACGCGGTAGAACAGAGGCAAGTCGATTCACGCACAAACAAGACGACTCGGTAGCCCTATCACCATGCCGACCTGCAGCACAATGCGGGGTCCCGGATCGTCATTCGCTGGGTTCGCTCCGCTGCTGGGCGAGCCGCTCGCCGGCGTGGAGCTCGGCCCAGAACTGTTTTCGGCTGTCCGCATGGCGGCGTGCCTGATCGTTGCCGACGAATGGGCTCGGGTGTCCCCGCGCGGCGCGCCGGCGCCAGGCCGCCGCCGCCCACTGTGGTAACCCGATAACGAGTCGCAGGATCGCCGCGAGCGCGTTCATAGCGGCTTGACGATCTTTGCCCGGATGGGTGCGGGCGCCGAGTGGTCGGCCATGAGGAAGGTCGGGCGCGCGACCTCGATCGCGACGCCGCAACGCGGGCAGGCCGGGTTCATCTTGGTGCCCGCCACACCTCGGAGGAACGAGAGCGACGAGCTGCAATGCGGACACGGACCGTAGGATGCGGTGGCCATCGTCCGTCCCTCAGCGTGCCGGTGTGCGTGGTGGCTGCTTGGCGACCAGTGCGGGGATGGCCGGGATGGCGACGGTCGGCTTCACCGCGACCTTCTTGCGGACGGCGCGGGTCGGGGCGGCGGCGATGGCTAGGACGCGTGGCGGAGCGGGTGGCCGCTCCTGTGCCTGCAGGCTCCGCGCGCTCAGCCAGCCTTCGATGCCGCTGCTGTGCGACAATACCCGATATCGAGTGCCGTTCGCGCCGAAGGGCTGCCAGGCGAGTATCTCGACTTCGCCGCCGTGGGCGACGGTACCGAGCGTGGCACCATCGATGGCATCGGTCAGTGGGACGACACGTTTCGCGTCGTCGCCCGCGCTCACGAGGACCCGATGACCGACGGCATGGATCGGGCCGCGTTCGCGGGGAGACCCCTTCGAGAACGTGCGGACGAATCGGTTCGGCGATGGACCGCTGGGGAAGAACATGGGGCCTCCTGGGTCGTAGCCTGGTGCAGGCGCCGACGACGCGGAGGCTCTGTCCACGAGGCGGTGAGACTGCAGCTAGCGCCACTGTCCGACAGTCACCGGACGTGATCACTGCGCAGAGTAGAGCCGACCGTACTCTCGTGGTGTGGAACCGTCAATGACGGTTCACGAGACCGCGCCCGCGATCAGTGCAAAGGGGAGGAAGACCAGGTCGACCGCGACCGTGAGCGGAAAGAGCGGCACCTTGAGCGCGGGGTTCACGTCCATGTGGTTCACGCCACGCGTGGCCGCGAAGACGTACTCGTCGTTGAACCCGCGAGCATCGGCGGGACCGGCGAGGAACAGGCTCGTCGCGAGCGCCAGCGCGAGCCCGAGCGAAGTGCGTCGGCGAAGGGTCGTATGCATGGGATACGCTTAGCCCGCGCCGGACCGCCCGATAAGCCACGTTCTGCGGGGGCATGCTCTCTGCGTTGCGGGATGCGTTCTTGACGGTGCGCATGCGGGGCACCTAGTCGTTCGCCAAGGAGGAAAGCCCGTCATGTCCACCCGCATGTTCCTGCTCATCGGCCTCGCGACGCTGCTCCTCGCAGAGGTTTCCGGCGCCGAATCGACCGTTCCGGGACGCCGTCGTACGACGTCCACGGTGAGCGTCAATGCCGTCCAACGGCTCACGGTCTACGGCGATCGCGTCTGCCCCGCGGGCTTCACCCCGCTCATCGTCGGCAACATCTTCGCCTTCCGGCAGAAGGGAACCGACGTGCCGAACTTCGGTGGCGTCGATCCCGCGTGCTGGAAGAACCCGCCGTTCGAGACCGACTTCCTCGGCCAGTGGACGTCGGTGGCTGACTGTGTCGTGTGCGAGCCGGCCGAAGCGGGCTCGCCGACGGCGCCCGGTACGATCTCGCCTGTCGGGTCGTCGACGGGTGGGACCGCGGGCGGTGGCGGCGGGAGTGCGCCGGTGGCTTCGACCGGACGCTGAACCTCGTCCCTGTGGCGGGGTCGCTCGATCCGTGGAAGACGTCGGCCATGGATCAGCACCCCGCGTTCACTCCCGGCCGCACTGCCGTCGTTACCGGTGCGGCCAGCGGCATCGGCCTCGCCGCCGCGCGTCGCTTCGCCACCATGGGGCTGCGCGTCTGTCTCGCGGATCTCGACGGCGACGCGCTTCGACGCGCCGCCGACGAGGTGACGCGCGTCGCGCCCGACGGTGCGGACGCGGTGCGCGCCGTGCCGACGGACGTCTCGCGGATCGACGACGTGCAGCATCTCCACGCGATCGTGCAGCGCGACTTCGGTGACGTCGCGATCCTCATGAACAACGCCGCGATCGGCGACGGTGGCGGTCCCCTCGAGCAGGCGGAACAGTGGCGCCGGCTCCTCGAAGTGAATCTCTGGGGCGTCATCCACGGTGTCCAGACCTTCGCGCCGACGATGATCGCTGCGGGCGGGCCGTCGCTCGTCGTCAATACGGGCTCGAAGCAGGGCATCACGACGCCGCCGGGCAACACGGCCTACAACGTTGCGAAGGCGGGCGTGAAGGTGTTCACCGAAGGGCTCGCGCACGACCTCCGCAACCGCCCCGGGTGCCGAGTGACGGCGCATCTGCTGGTGCCCGGCTTCACCTTCACCGGCATGACGGGGCGCGGTGGCGAGAAGCCAGCGGCGGCGTGGACGGCGGACCAGGTCGTCGACTTCCTGCTCGCGCACCTCGCCGCCGGCGACTTCTACATCATCTGCCCGGACAACGATGTCACGCGGGCGATGGACGAGCGACGCATGCAGTGGGCCATGGACGACGTCATCCAGAACCGCCCGGCGCTGTCGCGCTGGCACCCGGACTGGGCGGAGGCGTTCGCGAAGTTCATGGCGTCGTAGCGACGAGCGCGCCATGCGATGACTCTCAGCCCTCGTCGGGCGGGAGGTAGCGGATGCGCTTGTGCACGTCGGTGTTGATCGAGTGGTAGGGCTGCGCCAGGTTGCCGGCGGCGAAGAGCGTCTGGCGCATGTGCTCCGCGTCGTCCTCGCCGATGGCGTCTGTGAAGATGGGAAGCAGGTAGTCGATGCCGAGCTTCGACGGCTTCATCAGGACGGGATCGAAGAGGGCGGGGTACATGGCGCGGGCGTGGATGTGGCCCCAGCGGTCGCGGAAGCGGTTGGCGTCGTACCCCTCGACGTGGAACCCCTTCGCCGACGTGTACTGCAGGATGGCGACGGCGTTGTTGCGTCCCTCGACCAGCATCTCGACCGCCTTCGCTCCGAGCTGCGCGGCATAGAAGCGATCGAACAGGATGGGCCGGCCACCGCGCTGGGTGTGACCGACCTTTCTGGTGAAGATGGCTTCGCGCGCCGACTGCCCGCGTCGATAGCGCTGGAAGTAGGTGTCGCCGATCATGCGGATGAGCCGCGTGCGCAGCGCCTCGGCGGCACCGGTGAGGACGACGTTCCCGGCCGGATCGGTGGTACGGGTCTCGGCGCCGAGCTCGCGTCCCTGCTCGTCGACGACGCCCTCGCCGCAGACGATGACGACGTTCTTCTGCAGGTCGTAGAGGTGCTTCACGCGCTCGCACAGCAGCTCGAGGTCGAGCGGGTGCTCGGGGACGAGGATGATGTCGGGCCGACCGTACGCGCTGCCGAGCGCGATGTAACCCGAGTGGCGGCCCATCACCTCGACGATGGCGATGCGGCGGTGGCTCTCGGCCGTCGTGCGCACGCGATCGACGCCAGTCGCGGAGACGAACACCGCCGTGGCGTAGCCGGGGGTGACGTAGTTGACGATCTGGTCGAGGTCGAAGACGGCACTCGAGCGCGTGCGCTTGTAGCGCTCGCCGGCGCGCACCCACTCGTCGGGCTCGCTCGGGTAGTTGAGGCCGAGGTCGTTGTCGATGGTCTTCGGCGCGAGCACGACGGGCAGCCGCTCGGCCAGCGGCTGGAGGCCGTTCAGCGTGCCGTCGCCGCCGACGCACACCAGGCCGTCGATGCCGAGACGGCGCAGGCGCGACGCCACCATGTCCAGCTCGTCGGTCTTCTGGGGGTCGATGAAGTCGCGCGACGAGCCGATCAGGGTGCCGCCCTTGGTCGGGTCGAGCTCGGGAATCTCCTGGAAGAGGGGATTCAGCATGACGTGCGGGACGCGCGGGTTGAAGAGGCAGTTGAAGCCCTTGATGAGCCCGATGATCTCTACCCGGAGCTGGTTCGCCCGCACGACGGCGCCATGGATGGTGGCGTTCAGCGCCGGCGTGTCGCCGCCGGCGGTCAGGATGGCGATGCGTTTCATGGGCTGCACGGTAAACGTGCAGCAATCGACGTGCCCTCGTCGAAGGCGTTGTCCGGCGTGGCTCGCGGGCGGTTCCCCGCGTCGCGCTGCTCACGGTGTGGGCAGTGTGCCTGCGACTCCAGCGGCCGACCGGGCGCGGCCACCGTCGCGGCGCTGAGCCGAACCGGGTCGCTGGCTCAGGGCGTCGCGTCGGCGTTGGTGCGGCGGATCGTCACCGTGTCCTGCTGGCGGCGCGCTCCGGATTTCATGGTGCGATGGTGCGTGAACTCCTGCACCCACCCGCTCGGGATGTCGACGACGTACTCCGCACGATCCTCGAACACCATGCCGGCGAACTCCTTGGGATCGGGCCCGGGCCGGCCGGTCTTCTCGGCGATGTCCTTGGCCGTCTCCTCCATGATGCGCTGCGCGTCCTTCGGATCGACGGTCTGGGTATAGACGATGGTGGCGCGGCCGGACGTCCGATCGTAGGACTTGATCTCGAACTTGGCGCGCGCGGGGATCGGTTGGCCACCGAGGACGTTCGGCAGCGCGCCGTCCATCACGAGCGGCTCCGACTCCGGCAGCGAGAGGCCGAGCGGGAGCAGGAACAGCTGCGCCTCGCCGCCGCCGACGAGGTCCTCGACTTTCTCCTTGGTGTCGATCATCGAGGTGACCTGCGCGGCGATCTGGTCGACGAGCTCCTTCTCGGCGCCGGAGTCGCGCACCTCTTCGACGAGCGCGTCACGTCCTTTGAAGGACGTCTGCTGCAGCGCCTTCCAGTTCTTGACGCCGGTGATGCGCCAGTCCTCGTCGAGCTCGAGCAGGGCACGGGCGTTCTTCAGCATGTTGCCGAGCCGCTGGACCAGCGGATTCGCCGCCTGCTCCGGGTCGTCGAAGCGGGCTTCGCCCGCGGTCCACGCGAGGACCGTGGCGTCGGCACCGGTGCTGACGACCTCGACCTCGAGGACGCTGCGCGCGGTCATGTTCTGGATGACGCGATCCCCGTCGGCCATCTCGCGCGTCTTGATCTTCTCGTACTGGAATTTCTCGCCCTTCTTCCAGTGCGGAGTCACCGACACGGTGTCGTCCGCTGCACGGACGCGAACCGGTACGACGAGGGCCAGCAGGCCGAGGACGACGGCGGCGGAGCGAGTCTGCATGGCGGCGACGGTACCCGGGCCGTCGCGCACTGGTCAATCGATGCGAGGGGCGGCGGGGACGAGCCCGCCGCCCCGTCGTCATCACGCTACTTGCACTTGACGCTGCTGCCGCCCGCGCCGATGACGCACGCCCCGTTCGGGTAGTCGGTCTCGCCGCACTGACCGGTCTCGGCGGTCGGCACGTCGATGACGAGCGTGGCCTTCACCGGCAGGTCGGCCGGCGCGATCTGACCGTACGCGCCGTTCTTGCCGCTGATACTGAACTTCAGCAGCCCGGGCGTCTTGCTCGAGAGGCCGAGCGAGATCTTGGCGATGCCGTTGATGAGCGGCGTCGGGTTGCCGGAGTTCTTGTAGAGGAACTTCGTGCGCGTGCCGTTGGCCTTCCACCCGGCGCGCGTCGCGGTGGAGTACGTCCCCGGCGGGATCGTGGTGTCGAAGACGACGCTGCCGTCCTGCGTCTGCAGGAGCAGGCGGAAGCCGCGCACGTCGGGCTCGATCACAGGCGTGGTCGGCACGATGAGGAGGCCCTTCAGCTTGAGCTTGTCGTCGCCCGTGGGCGCCAGGAGCTTGGTGGCGGTGAGCTTGTCCTTGTTCGCGAACACGCCCCCGTTGAAGACGTTGGTGCACGGATCGCAGGCGTCGCCGAGCCCGTCGGCGTCGGCGTCGCCCTGCGACGGATCGGGCGACGTCGGGCAGACGTCTTCCTGATCGCACGTGCCATCGCCGTCACCGTCCGGCAGACCGGTGTCGGCAGGGCAGGTCACGATCGCGCCGTCGCAGGTCTCGACGACGTCGCACGTGTTGGCGGCGCCCCGACACACGGTACCGCTGTTGGCGACGAGATCGGTCGGACAGGCATCGGTCGCTCCGTCGCAGGACTCGGCGACGTCGCAGACGGCGGCGGCGGCGCGGCAGACGGTGGACGACGGCTGCTTCGCATCGGCGGGGCAGGCATCGCCCAGGCCGTCACAATTCTCGGCGACGTCGCAGACGCCGCCCGATGCGCGGCAGCTCGTCGACGACGGCTCCTTCACGTCGGCGGGGCAGTCGGTGCCGGTGCCGTCGCAGTTCTCGGTCACGTCGCATGGTCCGGCGGCCGTGCGGCAGGTGACGAACGCACCCGAGACGCTGTCGGCCGGGCACGCCGTGTTCACGCCGTCGCAATTCTCGGCGACGTCGCACGCTCCGGCGGTGGCGCGGCAGACGACGAACGCGCCCGCGACGCTGTCGGCGGGGCAGTCGGCCTCGCCACCGGTACAGACGTCGGCCATGTCGCAGTCACCCGCGGAGGGCCGGCATTCGGTGCCATCCGCGACGAAGTCGTCGGTGGGGCAGGTGGCATTCGAGCCAGTGCAGCTCTCGGCCACGTCGCACACGCCGGCGGCGGCGCGGCACTCCGTGCCCGCCGTCACCAGGTCGTCGGCCGGGCAGGCCGGTCCCGAGCCGGTGCACGACTCGGCGACGTCGCAGACGCCGGCCGTCGCTCGGCACTCCGTCGAGCTCGGCAGGAAGACGTCGCTCGGGCAGGCGTCGTTGCTGCCGTCGCATGCCTCGGCCACGTCGCACGCGCCCGCGGACGCGCGGCACTCGGTACCGCCGGGCATCAAGGCGTCGGCGGGACAGCTCGAGCTCGCGCCGTCGCAGACCTCGGCGACGTCGCAGATGCCGGCGGCCGCGCGGCAGAGCGCGCCCGCGTTGCCGGCCGGATGCTGGCAGAGATCACCGGCGCCGTCGCAGACATCGGCGGTGCAGGCGTTGCCGTCGTCGGTGCAACCGGTGCCGCCGGGCTGCTTGGCGTCGCCGGGGCAGGACGCCCCCGAGCCGGTGCAGGTGTCGGCGACGTCACATTCGCCGGCCGAGGAGCGGCACACGGTCGTGCTCGGCTCGAAGGCGTCGGCGGGGCAGACGGTGCTGGCGCCGTCGCAGGTCTCGGCGACGTCGCAGATGTCGACGGCGCCCCGGCACGGCGTGCCGGCGTTGCCGGCCGGATGCTGGCAGAGATTGCTGATGCCGTTGCAGGTGTCGGTGGTGCAGACGTTGGCGTCATCGGTGCAGCCGGTGCCGTTCGGCTGCTTGCCGTCGGACGGACAGGCGGCGGCGCTGCCGGTGCAGGCCTCGGCCACGTCACACTCGCCGCCGGAGGCGCGGCATTCCGTGCCGGCAGAGACGAAGCCGTCGGCGGGGCAGGTGGCGGTCGATCCGGTGCACGTCTCGGCGACGTCGCAGATGCCGGCCGTCGCGCGGCACGTGTTGCCCGCGGTGCGGAAGGTGCACGTCGACGTGCAGCACGACGTCGCGGCGCCGTTCGAGGCACCGAGGTCGCACGATTCGCCGGACGTGATGAGGCCGTCGCCGCATACTTCGACCTGCGCCACCGACCAGCCCTCGCCGCGCGCGGTGTTGTCGTCGAGCACTTTGGCGTTGCAGCCGATCGAGCGTGCCACCGCGGACGCGCCGCCGGCGGTCTGGTAGCCGAGGGTGGCGGTCTGGCCGTTCGCCTCGTCCTGACTGTCGGAATACTTGATCGTGATCGCGTTCGAGCGCTCGTGGACCTGGACCTGCATCAGGAGGTCCTGGTTGCCGCCGAAGTTGTTCTCCACCTGATAGTCGGCGATGAACACGCGACCACCGGCGCTGCCGATGGTGCCGTAGCGGACCGCGGTGCCGAGGGTGCGCAGATCGTCCCAGTAGGCCGCCAGGAACGGATTCGTGTGCGACGCGTTCGGCAGGCAGGTGTTGGCGGGGTGGCTCGCGAGCCCGCCCGAGGTGTTGCCGCCGAACTCGAGCCAGCCGTTCGTCGAGATCGCGACCGTCGTGTACGTCTGCCCCTCGAGCGTCAGCGTGAAGCCGAGGCTGGCGTTGGCGACGGAGTTGTCGCCCGAGAGCGTCGTGAACGTGCCGGGCAGGTCGTCGGGGCTGTGCGCGAGGACGCCGTGCAGCGCGCTTGCATGCGGCGAGCGCAGATCGATCGACCAGCCTTCGTCGGGGAGGTTGTCGTCGAGGACCTTGGCGTTGCAGCTGATCGGGCGCGCCACCGCCGAGGCGCCGCCCGCGGCCTGGAAGCCGATCGTCGCGGTCTGACCGTTCGCCTCGTTCTGGTTCGGCCCGTACTTCACCGTGACCAGGTTCGAGCCCTCGTGGATCTCGACCTGGAAGATGATGTCGTTGTTGCCGGCGTTGTTGTTCTCGACGCGGAAGTCGACGACGAAGGTGCGGTTCGGCGAGCTGCCGACCGTACCGTACCGGATGGCCTCGTTGATCGTCCGCATGTCGTCCCAGAACGGGGCGAGGAACGGGTTCGTGTGCGCCGCCGTCGGCAGACAGTCGTTGGTGGGATCGGTGTCGCCGGCGGTGTTGCCGCCGAACTCCATCCAGCCGTTGGTCGAGATCGCGACCGTCGTGTAGCTGGTGCCGTCGATCACGACCGGGAAGGGGATGGTCGGCGTGGCGACGGTGTTGTCGCCCGACAGCACCGTGAAGCCGCTGATGTCGTCACGGCTCTCGGCCTTCCAGCCGGCGAGCGCCGAGCCCTGCGGCAGGCCGAGGTCGATCGACCAGCCCTCGGCGAGGGTGTTGTCGTCGAAGATGCGGCCGTTGCACGAGATGGGACGCGCGGTCGATCCGCTGCCGCCGGCACCCTGCCAGCCGACGGTGGCGGCCTGGCCGCTCGATTCGGACTCGGTGTCGTCGTACTTCACCGTGATCAGGTTCGAGCCCTCGTGCACCTGCACCTGCATGGTGACGTCGTGGCTCGGGCTGGCGACGGTCTCGATGTCGACGTCGACGATGAAGACGCGACCGGGTGCGGTTCCGACCGTGCCGTAGCGGACCGCGGTGTTGATGGTCCGCATGTCGTCCCAATAGTACGCCAGCAGCGGATTCGTGTGCGCCGCCGACGGGAGACAGTCGTTCGTGGGATCACTGTTGCCCGACGTGTTGCCGCCGAATTCCATCCACCCGTTCGTCGAGATCGCCACCGTCGAGTAGCTGACGCCGTCGATCACGACCGCGAACGGGATCGTGGCGTTGGCGACGGCATCGTCGCCGGTGAGCGACGTGAACGTGCCCGGGATGTCGTCGCGACTGTGCGCGATGACGCCGCCGAGCGACGGATAGGCGCGCGCGGCGGTCGGTGCGAGGAGTGCCGCGAGGGCGAGCACGGCGACGATGGGCATCAGTCGGGTCCGCATGGGCGGGAGACGTACCATCCCCGGGTCCGGGCGGGTCAAGAGAAAAAGCATGTCCCGCGTGCGTCCCGAGGAGGACGCGCTGCGTCGGTCGGCGTCGCGATGCATCCGGTGGTTCGCGCAGCGCGTAACCGGTCGGTGCAATACGACGGCGCAACCGGTGCGTCGTCTCGGGCAGGGAGGTGACGATCATGTTCGCACGACTGGGAGTACTGGCCTACGGCGTGGCCTGCTATGCCGTCTTCTTCGCGACGTTCCTGTATGCCGTCGGCTTCGTCGGTGGCTTCGGAGTGTCGACGACGCTCGACGGCGCCGCCGTCGGCTCCATGGCGGCGACGCTCACGGTGAACCTCGGCCTCCTGGCGCTCTTCGCGGTGCAGCACAGTCTGATGGCCCGCCCCGCCTTCAAGCGGACGTGGACGCGGATCGTTCCGGAGCCCATGGAGCGCAGCACCTACGTGCTGGCCTCGAGCCTGGCGCTGATCCTGCTCTTCGCGCTGTGGTGTCCGATGGGCGGGGTCGTGTGGGACGTGACCAACCCGCTCGGTCGCGGCCTGCTCCACGCGGTGTTCGCCGCGGGGTGGCTCACGGTGCTCGGCAGCACGTTCCTGATCGACCACTTCGATCTCTTCGGGCTGCGCCAGGTGTGGCTCTATTTCCGGGGCCTGCCCTACACGTACCTCCCGTTCCGGACCCCCGGCCCGTACCAGTGGGTGCGGCATCCCCTCTACGTCGGCTGGTTGCTGGCGTTCTGGGCCACGCCGACGATGACGATCGCCCACTTGGTCTTCGCCGTCATGACGACGGCCTACATCCTGGTGGCCATCCGCTTCGAAGAGCGCGACCTCGAGGCCCTGCACGGCGTCACCTATCGTCGCTACCGGGACCGCGTGCCGATGCTGGTTCCGCGGCCGACGAGGCGCGCGGGCACGGGTGTCACCCTCGGCGCACGGACGTGATTGATCTCGCCGCCGCCACGCTGCTAGCCACCGGGTGTGGGCCACGACTCGGAGCGCGATGGCGCTGAATGGACATGCCGTCCGGGACGGGTGCGCGATGTCGCCAGCGGTGGTGACGCCGCGCCCTCGCCGTCGGCTGCTCCCCGTCCAGCGCGGGGGGGCTGAGGTGGTGGTGGACGACGTCTTGGAGCTGGTGCGGGCGTGTGCGGCGGGTGACGCCGCCGCGCGACGCACCTTCCAGTCGCGCCATGCCGAGGACATCTACAACTTCCCCGTGAAGATCTACGGCGTGCCCGCCGAGCGGGCTGCCGATTTCTACGTCTACGTCTTCGAGGGCGACCGCATCTTCACCCGCATGCGGACCTTCGAGGGGCGCAACAACATCCAGTTCCGCACCTTCCTCGCGTACTACGTCCTCCGGAGCCTGTTCCTCGAATGGCAGCGCGCCATGCGCGAGCTGGAGACGGTGCCGCTGGGTGACGACGATGTGGAGGTCGCCGATCCGGCGCCCGGCGGTCACCCACAGGGACCCGAGGTCGGCGACGTCGCCACCCGGCTCTGGGCGGGGCTCAGCCCGGAGGACCAGCTCGACCTGAAGCTCCTCTCCCTCTTAGAGCACGACCTCGGGCCCGACGACGTGCGGCTCCTGGCCCGCGTCGCGCGCCGATCCGTCCGCGACACCGTCGCCGTGCTGGCCGAGGTGGAGGCGGACCTCCGGCAGAAGGACGTGAAGCTGTCCCGCCTGCGCGACGAGCTCGACTCGGTGTGGGGCTGGATCGTGCTCCGGCAGCGGGAGCTGCAAGAAACCGACGGGAAATTGCGTCGTATGGGATCGAACCATGGGACTACCACCGCACGCCGCCTTCTCGACCGCCGCCAGGAGCTCGAGCAGACCATCGACCGCCGCATGCGCCAGCGCGAACGCCTGCTCGAGCAGATACGGAATGCCAAGATGACGACGCCCTACAAGGACATCGCGCGACTCCAGAACAGCAGCGTCGGCACTGTCTGCTCGCGCATCTTCCGCCTGCGCGAGCGACTCGTGCGGGCCGGGGGGACCCCGCCGTGAGCTGCCCCGAGGCGCTGCTGCTGTCGCAGCTCGTCGACGGCGAGCTGGCGGACGCCGACGCGGCAACGGTCCGCCGGCACCTGGCGACCTGTGCCGCCTGTACCGATCGCATGGCGCACCTCGGCGCGGCCACGTCGACCGTGCGGTCGCCACTGCCGGCGCCACCGGGCGTGCCGTCCGCTGGCTGTCTCGCGCCCGAGCAGGTGGCAGGCTGGGTACGACGCGCACTGCCCGACGCCGAGCTCCGCGTCGTCGACGCCCATCTCGACGCGTGCGACGCCTGCCTCGCGGAGGTGCGCGCGGCCGATCGCATGATGGCCCTCCTGGAAACGGGCCCCAGCACGGCCGTTCCCGACACGCTCAAGGCGCGAGTGGCATCGCGATGGGTCGACGCGAAGGAGCCGTCGCTGACGGAGATCGTGGTCCGCGTCGCGCGGGCGGGGTTGGCACTGCTCGAGCGTCACCTGGTGGCGCCTGTCCTGGCGGTGGACGAGCTGCTCGCGCCGATGCCGGCGATGCGCTCGACCGACGCTGCCGATGCGGTGCGCTTCCGTATCTCCGCTCCGGGAGCCCACATCCAGGCGGCCATCGTCCCCGCTGGTGACGCCATCGCCCTGACGCTGACGCTCCGGGGCGACGCCGACGAGGCGCTCCCGGGCCAGCGGGTCTTCGTGCGCCGGCATGGTCGCTCCGTCTTCTCGGCGCGCACCGACGGCGACGGCGAGCTCCGCGTGCAGCGGATCGAGCCCGGCATCTACGAGATCGCCTGCCCGGGCATCGGCACCAGCTTCCGCCTCGACCTGCGGCCCTAGCTCCTACCAGCGCCAACGGCGCGCTTTCTGCGGGCGCGTCGCTTTTGATAGCCTCGCCGGCCGAGTGGCCGACCGCACCAGCCCGCCGATCCAGCTCACGATCCTGCGTCAGGGCGACCTGAACGTCGTCGATCTCGCCGAGCTGGGATCGCTCATCCCGCGCAGCGAGACGCACGTCGACGACGCGTTCCTGCGCGAGCTCGCGGACGAGACCGCGCATCTCGCCGGCGAGGCGCACGCCGGGGGCACGGCGGCGGTGCGTGCGCTCGAGCGCGTCGGCGGCCTGATCTTCTCGCATCTCCTCACGGAGCCGGCACGGGCCCGCCTGCGCGACGCGCCGCCGGGTGATCTCTACCTCCGTCTCGACGAGCAGCTCGTCCACGTGCCGTGGGAGCTCTGTCACGACGGCCGCGACTTCCTCGCCACCAAGTTCCGGATCGGCCGCCAGGTGATCACGAGCCAGCGCATTCCCGAGCGTCCCCCCACCCGTACGCCCGGAAGCCGCCTGCGCGTGCTCGTCGTGGTCGACCCCACCGACAGCCTGCCGCAGGCGAGCGCCGAGGCGGAGCAGCTCTGCGCGCTGCTCGATGACGTCCCGGCCGTCGAGGTCACGTTGCTGGGTGGACGGAGCGTGCGACGCATCCCCCTGCTCACGGCGCTCCAGGAGCACGACGTCGTGCACTTCGCGGGCCACAGCCACTACGAGCCCGGAGATCCGTCACGCAGCGGGTGGCGTCTCGCCGAGGGTGTGCTCACCGCGGGCGAGCTCTCGAAGCTGCGACCGCCGCCGGCGCTGGTGTTCTCGAACTCGTGCCAGGCGGGCACCACCGCGGCGTGGGACGGTGGCTATGGGTACGAGGGGCGCGCGTTCGGCATCGGCAGCGCGTTCCTCCTGGCCGGCGTGCCGAACTACGTCGGCACCTTCTGGGTCATCCACGACGACGAGAGCGTCCTCTTCGCGACGACCTGCTATCGGGCGCTGGCGACGGGCGAGAGCATCGGCGCGGCGTTGCTCCAGGCGCGCCACGCGGTGATCGAACAGCGCGGGCTGCAGAGCCTCACGTGGGCCAGCTACCTGCTCTACGGCGACCCGGCGTTCACGCCGCTGCCGAGCGTGACGGGGGTGACGTCTGCTCCCGTCGCGCCGAGCGTCGCGGCGCCGCCGAAGTATCGATTCGCGGTCGAGGTCTCGGCGCAGCGGGGCGACGTGGCGGCCACGTCGGTCGATGCCGGCGGCGTGTCGCCCGCGGCGATGGTGGGACGCGGGCCGGAGCTCGCCGACCTCGAGCACGCGCTCGCGCAGGCGCGGAGCGGCGCACGCGCCGTCGTCTTCGCGTGTGGGCCGGCGGGGATCGGCAAGACGACGCTCGTCGATGCGCTCATCGATCGCTGCCGGGCGAGCGGCGACGTGCGCGTCGGCCGCGGCCAGTCGGTGGAGCAGTACGGCGCGGGCGAGCCGTACCTCCCCGTGCTCGAGGCCTGGAGTCGACTGGCGCGCGAGCCGGGAGGGCCCGAGCTCGTGGCCGCGCTGCGTGTGCATGCGCCCACCTGGCTGGCGCAGCTGCCCGGCCTGCTCGACGCAGGCGAGTCCGAGGCGCTGCAGCGCCGGACCATGGGCGCCACGCGCGAGCGCATGCTGCGCGAGATGGCGGAGCTGCTGGAGGCGGTCACCGCGACCCAGCCACTGCTGCTGGTGCTGGAGGACCTGCACTGGAGCGATCACTCGACGCTCGAGCTGATCGCGTACGTGGCGCAGCGACGCACGCCGGCGCGACTCCTCGTCGTCGGCACCTACCGGCCCACCGAAGCACTGGCGTCCGATCATCCCCTGCGTGCGACGACGCAGGAGCTGCAGGCGCGACGGTGCGCCACCGAGCTTCGGCTCGAGTCGCTCGCGCGCCCGGCGGTGGGAGAGTATCTGCGCGGGCGGCTCGCGGGCGGGACCGTCGACGACGAGCTGGTCGCGCTGATCCACGGTCGCACCGACGGCCATCCGCTCTTCCTCGTCAACGTCGTCGACTTCGCATTGCGCCAGGGGCTGATCGCGGAGGAGGCGCGGACGTGGGGGCTCCGCGGCGGACGCTCGGCGCTCGAATCGGGTGTGCCCGACGGCCTGCGACAGATGATCGAGCGCCAGGTCGAGAGCCTCGCTGCCGACGAGCGCCAGGTGCTCGAGGCGGCGAGCGTCGTCGGCGTCGAGTTCGCGGTCGCCGCCATCGCCGCGGCGTTGCAGGAGCCCGACGAGTCGCTCGAGGAGCGCTGCGAGGGGCTCGCCTGGAAGGGACAGTTCCTGCACGACGCCGGTGTCGAGGAATGGCCCGACGGTACCGTCAGTGGGCGCTATCGCTTCGTGCACGCGCTCTACCGCGACGTGCTCTACGAGCGGGTCGCGGAGGCTCGTCGCGTGCGCCTGCATCGGCGTATCGCGGAGCGCAAGGTGGCCGCGTTCGGGCCGCGCGCGGGCGAGATCGCCGCGGAGCTGGCGGCGCACTTCGAGGCGGCGCGTGATCTGCGTCAGGCGGTGTCGTACGCCACCCGAGCCGGAGACACCGCGATCGCACGCCACGCCGATCGCGAGGCGATCGAGCACTTCTCGAAGGCGCTGCGGCAGCTCGCGACGCTGCCCGAAACGACGGAGCGCCTGCAGTGCGAGCTCGATCTACAGGTACGGCTCGCCACGCCGCTCATGTCGACGCACGGCTACGCCGCGCCGGAGCTCGAGCGCGTCTTCCAGCGCGCGCACGCGCTGTCGCGGCAGACCGCCGGTGGACCCCATCTGTTCCCCCTGTTGCGCGGCCTGGTGTCGTTCTACCAGGTGCGCGCGCAGCACGAGATGGCGTTCGCGGTCGGCGAGGAGCTGCTCTCGCTCTGCGAGGACGGCGGCGATGCGCTGGCGATCGTGCAGGCGCACTATGGGCACGGCGTCACGCTGTACGATCAGGGCGACCTCGCGGGAGCCCGCCGGCATCTCGAGCGCGGGCTCGCACGCTACGACCCCGAGACGCATGCGCTCCACGCCTACCTCTACGGCGGCTACGATCCGGGCGTCGGCTGCCGCACCTGGCTGTCGTGGGTGCAGTGGCTGCAGGGACATGCGGCGCAGTCGCTGGCGAGCGTCGAGGACGCGGTGGCGCTGGCCGACCGCCTCGGCCATCCCTTCTCGCGCGACTTCGCCCATCTCTGCGCCGCCACCGTGCGGCTCTATCGCGGCGAGGCGTCGCACGCGCTCCAGCACGTGGCACTGGCGGCGGAGATATCGAGCCAGGAGGGTTTCGCCTACCAGCGCGCGACGGCGGCGGTGCTGGAGGGCTGGGCGTTCGTCATCCAGGGACGCCCCGACGACGCGCTCCGGCGCCTGCGCGACGGGCTCGACGGCTATGCCGCGACCGGCGCGGCGGTGGCGCGGCCTGGGGTGATGGCATTGCTCGCCTATGCGACGGCGATGACGGGGCACCCCGACGACGCGCTCGCCCACGTCGCCGACGGGCTCGACGATGCGCAACGCACCGGGCAACGCCTGCATCTGGTCCAGCTCCATCTGACGCGTGGGGACATCCTCGCCTGGGGTGGCGCTTCCGGCGAGGAGAGTTGGACGCAGGCGTTGGCGACGGCGCGCGCGCTGCACGCGCCGATGCTGGCCGTCCGCCCCGCGACCCGGTTGGCGCAACGGTGGGTGCAGGACGATCGGCACGACGAGGCGCGCGCGCTGCTGGGGCCGGTGCTCGAGGTGCTCGCGGACGAGGACGTTCCCGACGTGCGAGAGGCGAGATCGGTGCTGGCGTCGATCCCCTGAGCCCTACGGTGTTGGCAGTAGCTCCTCGATCGCGGTGCACGCTCGCGCGCCCACGGCAGCCCAGTCGAAGTCGGCCCGCACCAGCTCCCGTGCGCGGTCCGCGCGTCGCGCGGCCTGTTCCGGATGCGCCAGGACATCGAGCGCCGCGGCAGCGAACTGCTCGGTGCGTGCCACCGACAGATGGTGGCCGTCGACGACCGGCAGGCCCTCGCACCCCACGGCGCTGGAGACGACGGGCAGTCCGGCGGCGAAGGCCTCGAGAATCTTCACCCGCGTGCCGCCGCCCACGTCGAGCGGCACCGCCAGCAGGTGTGCGGCAGCAAGGTGCGGGCGGACGTCGGGCACGGTGCCGGTGACGTCGACGTGCGGGAGGGCGGCGAGGGCGCGCGCGACGGTCGTCGGCTCACGACCGACGATGCGCAGGCGCGCATCGGGATGTCGCATCCGCACCGCCGGGAGGACCGAGCGTGCGAGATGGGTGGCGGCGGCGACGTTGGGCGCCCACGCCATGTCGCCGACGAAGAGCAGCAACGGCGGTCCCTGGCGCGCGCCGATCGGGAGGTCGTCGTAGGATGCGCAGTCGACACCATTGGGCACCAGACAGGCGCGCGCACCGCACGTCGTGAAGTACCCGACGTCCTCCGCCGACACCCCCAGGATCATCTCGACCGTCCGCGCGGCGCGGCGCTCGACGCGCTCGAGCAGGCGTGCCTGATGGCGCACGTAGATGCGGCCGCCGCGCGAGCCGACGAGTCCCGCGGCGCGCCGCACCATCGTCGAGCAGACGCTGTTCTGGTCCATCACGCGCGGCGCGCCCGAGCACTGCGGTGCGAGCGGAAACGAGTTCAGGTGATCGAGATAGAAGACGTCCGGTCGACCGGCGCGCAAGACGTCGCGCAGGGCACGCGACCGGGTCCGCCAGGGATGCCGGTGGTAGAGGATGAACGGCTCACGGCGCAGCGCCGCGGTGGTGGCGCGGCGGACGTCGCTCCAGGGCGTCCGCGCGACGAGTGGCACCGGCACGACGTCGACGCCGGCCCGGTGCAGGGCGTCGATGGCCTCCTCGGCGTTCGCGGCGGCCGTGCCGCCGATCAGCTGCACACGGAAGCGCCGTGCCAGCGCGCGGAGCAGGTGGAACGAGCGCAGATGGCCGCCGCGGTCGAGCGGCCACGGCAACTGATTGATGACGGCGACGAGGGTGGGCCGCGAGGTGTCGGCCCCCTGCATCAGCGCAACGACGCCAGTATCGGCGCGAGCGCCGTGCCGATGGCTTCACCTGCGACGCGATGCCCTTCCACAGAAAGGTGCATACCATCGACGTACAGCGGCGCGCTAGCTCGTCCGTACGCCTCGTGCAGGTCCAGCCGGGCGTCCGCGTCGATCGCCAGGTAGGGTGCGCGGTTCGGCTCCGGTTGGCCCCAGCGCAGCGCGCCCTCGTACGGGTGCCACACCAGCAGGATCTTCGCGCCGGCGGTGCGTGCCGCCGCGACGATCGCTGCGACCGTCGACAGGTTCCGTCGCCCGAGCGCCACGATGTCGTTCTCGGGTTTCGGCACGCGGTACCGCCCGAGGAGCTGATACGCAGCCAGCACGGCCACCTCGGCCAACGCCGTCTTCGGTGCGACGTTGAAGTAGGGCACCTCGCCGATGTGCGTCTTCTCGCGCCGGAAGTCGTCCTCGAGCGCCGTCAGCACCCAGACGTCGCTGGCGAAGCCGCCGGTCGCCTGCACCAGGCCGAGCACGTTCTCGAAGCCCCACGCGTTGACGCCGGCGTCGAGCGGCTCAACCGGCACGTGCTGTGCGGCTGCCGCGACGGCGGAGAAGAGCGCGTCGTCGTCGACGTACGTGCCGCCGAACGTCACCGAGTCGCCGAGGAACAGCACGCGACGTGCGCCGTCGCGTGGCTCGCGGCCGACGTCGGGCCCGCGGGTTCCGAGGCCGTTCACGTGCACACGCGCGCCGCCGAACCGTCGCCGCGTCTGATCGGGCAACGGGCGATATCCCCAGGCGGCGCGGTTGTCGTACAGCACCGGATCACCGAAACCGACGACGCGCAGTCCGACCTCGGCGAGACCGAGCGCCACCACGATGCCGAGCATCGCCACGAGTGTCGTTCCGGCGCGTCGCCGCCACATTGCGCGCACCATCTACACCCTTGCGTCCTGGAGGGGCAGCGTTTAGCGTGCGAGGCCGTGAATGCCGCGGTGAGCTTGCTCGGACGGGTGCTTCCGGCGACCGTCCACGTGCGCTCGGAGATTCCCACCACGCATCCGTCCGCGCGTCTGCTCGGGACGGAGCGCATGGGCTCCGGCGCCATCATCGATCCGTCGGGGCTGATCCTCACCGTCAACTACGTCGTGATGGGCGCCAGCGAGGTGCACGTCACGCTGCTCGACGAGCGGCAGTACGTCGCCGAGGTCGTGAAGTACGACTTCGGCTCCGGCCTCGGTCTGCTGCGCATCGCCGAGGGCGATCTGCCGTCGCTGGCGCTGCGACGCTCCACCGACCTGCACCTCGGTGACGAGGTGTTCCTCGTCGCCAGCGTCGGCGAGGGTGGCGCGCGCATCGCCACCGGTGGCGTGAGCTGGCTCGGACCGTTCGACGCCAACTGGGAGTACGTCCTCGAGCGCGCCATCATGACGACGAGCATGAACCCCGGGCTCGGTGGCGGGCCGCTGCTCGACACGCTCGGGCGCGTCGTCGGCATCGTGTCGCTCAACCTGAACGAGATCGGCCGCTTCTCGCTCGCCATCCCGTCCGAGTACTACCTCGATGCGCAGACCGAGTTCCTCGGCGGCGGCGCCACCGGCATGGGTAACCGCGCCTGGCTCGGCGTCTTCTGCTACGCCATGAACAATCACGTCGTCATCGCCGGCATCCTGCCCGGCGGACCGGCGGAGCGTGCGGGCCTCAAGGCGGGCGACGTCGTGCTGTCGGTCGACGGACGCGACGTCACGGATCGCGCCACGCTCTATCGGCATCTGTGGACGCGGCACCCGGGCGAGCCGGTGTCGCTGTCGGTGTACCGCGGCAACGAAGCACGTCAGGTGACGGTCGACGCGGGCGACGCGGTGGAATTCTTCGCGTAGACGCGCGACGGACGGCGGAGAGGGGGGGCGGTGCGGGGGGTGATGGCGCTCGGCGACTTCATGGTCGCCTACCTGCAGAAGATCGGCGTCACGCAGCTGTTCGGGATTCCCGGCGACCTGGTGCTGCGGCTCTTCCTGCGCTTCGGCGCGACACGCGGCCTGCAGATCGTCACCCTGTCGCACGAGCCCGGCGTCGGCTTTGCGGTCGACGGCTATGCGCGCGCGACGGGCCGCATCGGGGTCGTCTGCGTCACCTACGGTGCAGGCGGCCACAACATGGTGAATCCGGTCGCGGGCTCGTTCTCCGAGCGCGTGCCGTTGCTGGTGCTGAGCGGCGGCCCCGGCGACGAGGAGACCAAGCTCGGCACGCTGATCCATCACCAGGCGAAGGCCATCGACTCGCAGCAGCGCATCTATCGCGAGCTGACCTGTGCCTCGGCCGTGCTGCACGATCCGCGCACCGTCGCGGAGACCGTGCATCACGTCGTGCAGGAGATCTGGCGCGAGCAGCGGCCCGGCTATCTCGAGATCCACCGTGACATGGTCGATCGCCGCATCCCGGTGCCGCAAGAGATCATCGACTGGGACGGCTCGCTGTCGTTCGCGCGCTCCGACGAGCGCAACGTCACCGAGGCGGTGCGCGAGACCACGGCGCGCATCAACGCCGCTCGCCGACCCATGGTCACGGTCGGCCTCGAGACGTTCCGCTACAAGATGCAGCGCGAGGTGCGTGCGCTCGCCGAGCAGATGGGCGCGCCCGTCGTCACCACGATGCTGTCGAAGGGTGCGTTTCCAGAGGAACACCCGCTCTACATGGGCGTCCACATCGGGGCCATCTCGCCATCGCCCATTCTTCGGCGCGAGGATCGGGCCGACCTGGTGCTCAACCTGGGCGCGATGCGGACCGACATGGACCTCGGCGCACGCGCGCCACGCGTCCAGCGCGACCGCTCGGTCTGGGCGGTGGACGACCGCGTCGACGTCAGCTTCCACAGCTATCGCGACGTGAAGATCCGCGACTTCGTCCGTGGCCTGCTGCGCGCGCGCCTGCGACGGCACACGGAGCGCGTGCGCTACTGCGACAACCTGCCGCCGCCGGCGCGCCCGTCGGACGCGTCGCTCACGGTCACCGGGCTGCTGCAGGAGACGAACCGCCTCCTGCGCGAGCAGCCCGGGCTGGTGGTCGTCGCCGACTCGGGCGACATGCTGTTCGCCGGTCTCGACCTGCGCGTGAGCCGCAGCGGCGGCTACCTGGCGCAGGGCTTCTATGCGTCGATGGGGTTCAGCGTGCCGGGTGCGCTCGGTGCGCAGCTCGGCAGGGCGGGGCGGCCGTTGGTGCTCGTGGGCGACGGCGCGTTCCAGATGACAGGCCCGGAGATCGCGCAGGCGCCGCGTTACGGCCTCAACCCCATCGTGGTGGTGATCAACAACGGGGGATGGCAGATATTCCGTCCCGTGGTGGACAAGCCCGAGCTGCTCGACATCCCGCCGTGGCCGTACGCCGATCTCGCGCAGGCGTGGGGTGGCGTCGGCTTCCGCGTCGAGAGCACGCGCGAGCTGCGTGACGCGCTCGGCGCTGCCGCCAAGCACAAGAAGACGTTCGTCATCATCGAGGCGTGCATCGCGCCCGACGACCACTCGCCGATCTCGCGCAAGTACATCCAGGCGTCGGCGGGGAAGGGAAAGGGCGGAGAGCGATGATCGCGCCGGGCCGTCTCTACAAGGATCTGGTCGCGGGCTTTCGGTGGGACGTACCGGAGGAGTTCAACTTCGGCGCGCTGATCGACGCCTGGGGCACCGATCGCAGCCGGACGGCGCTCTACTGGGAGAACGAGAGTGGCCGCACCGCGCGTCTCACGTTCTGGGACGTCGCCGTCGCCTCCACGCGTTGCATGAACGCGCTGGCGGGGCTCGGCGTGAAGCGCGGCGACCCGGTGCTGGTCATGCTGCCGCGCGTACCGTCGTGGCAGATCGCCATGATCGGGGGGCTCAAGCTCGGGGCGCTCGTCATCCCGTGCACGTCGTCGCTGCGTGCGGCCGACGTCGCGTATCGCGCGCGGCACAGCGGCGCGCGCGCCATCATCACCACCGTCGCGCAGACCGCCGAGGTCGACCGTGCGCTCGCCGACGTGCCGGGGGTCGACGTGCGGCTCGCCGTCGGCGGTGCGCCCTCGGGCTGGCGCGACTTCGACGATGCCCTCGCCAAGGCGGCGTCGGGCGGCGTCGCGGCGCGCACGCGCGGTGACGAGCCGGCGCTCTGCTTCTACACGTCGGGCACGACGAAGGAGCCGAAGGCCGTGCTGCACACGCACGCCTACACCTTTGCGCAGCGTTACACCGGCGAGTACTGGCTCGACCTGCAGCGCACCGACCTGCACTGGACGACGTCCGACACCGGCTGGGCCAAGGCCGCCTACGGCGTGCTCTTCGGCCCGTGGATGAACGGTACACCGACGTTCATGTACGACGGACGCTTCGACCCCGAGCGCGAGCTCGATCTGCTGCGACGCTACGAGGTGTCGGTGTTCTGCGCGCCGCCCACCGAGTACCGCATGCTGGTGAAGCACGACCTCGCGTCCTGGCGACTGCCGCGGCTGCGGCACTGCGTCGGCGCCGGTGAGCCGCTCAATCCCGAGGTCATCCACACCTGGCACGAGGCATTCGGCCTGCTCATCCACGACGGCTACGGCCAGACCGAAAGCATCATCCTCGCCGCCAACCTGCCGAGCTTACCGATCCGTCCCGGCTCGATGGGGAAGCCGTTCCCCGGCCACGACCTGCGGGTCATCGGTGACGACGGCGCCGAGCTGGCGCCGGGCGAGATCGGCGACCTGGCGCTGCGCGGGCACCCGCCGTCCCTCTTCCGCGAGTACTGGAAGAATCCCGAGGAGACGGCGGCCAGCTGGCGTGGCGAATGGTATCTCACCGGCGATCGCGCGCGGCAGGACGAGGACGGCTACCTCTGGTTCATCGGGCGCGCCGACGACGTCATCATCTCGGCGGGCTATCGCATCGGGCCGTTCGAGGTGGAAAGCGCGCTGCTGCAGCACGCGGCGGTGGTCGAATCGGCGGTCGTTGCCACGCCCGATGCGGTGCGCGGCGAGATCGTGAAGGCGTTCGTCGTGCTGCGCGAAGGGCACGCGCCGAGTGCGGCGCTCGTCACCGCGCTGCAGGACCACGTGAAGGCGGTGACGGCCCCCTACAAGTATCCCCGCGAGATCGAGTTCGTCGACGCCCTGCCGAAGACGGTGAGCGGCAAGATCCGTCGCGTCGAGCTGCGCGATCGTGAGCGCAAGGCGAAGACCGGCGGCGGCTGACGCTCAGATCGTCACGTGGTGGCCGTCGAAGCTCGTGAACTCGAACGTTGGTGACTGGTTGTAGCTGGGCTTCTGCTCTTCGAGCACGGTCTTGGCGACGTACTCGCCGAGCCGCAGCGACTGGTAGTAGTCGCTGAGCCAGTGCACGCCCGCGCCGTTGCGGGCGATGCCGATGTTCGCGGCAACCTTGTTGAGCTCGTTGCCGACGGTGAGCGGATCGCCCTCCCACGGCTCGAGTGCGGTGCCGTCGGCGTTCGGCACGACGGGATGCGCCAGCGCGTGATCCTCCTTGAACCATGCCTTCAGGATCGTCGTGCACGCGCCCGCGACCGTCGCGTGGCCGGAGCCGTACGAGCAGTGCGTCGGCGAGCCCTCGGGGAACGCCATGGGCAGCAGGTAGGTGCCGTACTGGGAGAACACCTGCGACACGGCCTGCGAGTTCAGCACGCTCTCGTGGATGGGATACGAGGAGCGGCCGGCGAGATGGTTGTGGACGCGGCCGCCGAACTCCTCGGGCCGTAGCCGGCGATGCACGTTCCACTTGTGGTACCAGACGGCCTTGAGCGCGCGTGTCGATACCTCGCACACCAGCGCCATCAGGTGCGGTGCGCCCCAGTCGACGAAGCCCTCGCAGGTGACGGATTGGGTCGACGGGATGCCGGCGGCGAACGGCGCCTTCTGTCCGAGGAGGATGAGGCACGCGTTCAGGTAGGCCTGGTAGAGGGCGTCGATCTGCACCCAGCGTCCCATGCCGCGCAGATCGCGCGGGTAACGGCGCACGGGGTCGACGATATCGGTGCCACGTGGGTCGGCGCCGTTCTGCACCGCCAGCCAGCTGTCGACGTCGGTGAGATAGTCGATGCCGGGAAGCACCGTCTGGCTGCGCTGCGAGATGACCTGCGCGCCGTAGGGAACGTCCTGCCAGAGGAACTGCGAGAGATACGGCCCGACCGAGCAGCCGTACTCGAGACCGCGGAACAGCACCGGCGGCGTCACCAGACCGTCACCGGCGCGTGCGCCGCGATAGTCGGGCAGCGCGCCGATCTCCGCCATCGCCGCCTGCGTGAGCGGGTTGGTGGCGTACTCGGTGAACGGGACGTCGCGGCAGAGCGACATCCAGTACAGCTCGACCATTTCCGCCGCTTCCTCGGCCGACGAGAACGCCGGCGCCGGAGGCATGTAGCTGTGGTGCGAGTCGCAGCCCTGCAGCTCGAAGGCGAGCGCGGCCTGTGCGCTCGTCAGCTTGCGGCCGAGGCCGAGGGGAACCTGGTCGAAGTCGTTGTTCTTGCCGCTGTGCGAGGCCTTCACCAGCGCGGCGTAGGCGGCGGGATCGACGTGCCCGAGCGAATCATGTGGGAGCGCCTTCGAGTAGTTGCCGACGAAGTGCTCGAGGTTGTCCTCGTCGCCGTTCGAGACGTTCTCGAAGAGCGGACGCTGCGCCGCCATCTTCGCCATCTTGACGCGATACTTGTAGGCGTCGCGCACGCGGTTGCTCTTGCGGAGCGGTCGCGGGCGACCTTGTGCGTGTGGCGGCTCGGCGAGGGCCGTACCGGTGGTGACAGGGACGAGGGCGGTCAGCGCCAGCGCGCCGGCGCCACGGAGCACGCTGCGACGGTCGAGGGAGGTGTCGGATTTCGGGGTGTTCTTCGACATGAGCCTTCCAACCGGGGTAGCGGGCGCACATCTGGGACACAAGGAAGAATCTGTGGGGGCGCGCCCGCCATGCGGCGTGCGGCGCTAGCCCGCGCGGACTTGCAGGAGCTTCTGCCGCCCCAGTCCCGCAATCACCGGTGGCGGCACGCCGACCTCGTCGATCCAGAAGCGCGCGTCGCCGAGCAGCTCGATGATCGCGGCGAGATGCCCGTCCTGGGTGAACAGCGAGCCGCCGGATCGCAGCCGTGGGAAGAGCCGCGTGATGCAGGTGCGCGTCGAGCTCAGCAGATCGACGTCGAGTAGGACGACGTCGACGGGCTCCGCGAAGTCGGCGAGCGTGTCGGCGAACCAGCCCTTGTGGAACTCGCAGACGTCGAGCGCGCCGTACTCCGCCACGGTCCGTCGCACCGACGGCAACCGGCCGCGAAACGCGCCGGCGCGGAACTCGACCGGTCGCCCGTAGAGGTTCGTGTGGCGCTCGTCATTGGCGGGAATGCCGCGAAACGAGTCGAACACCAGCAGCCGTCCGCCCGCGAGGCGGGTTGCCAGGCTGACCTTCGCCGTGCTGCCGCCCTTGCCGGCGCCGCATTCGACGACGGTGAGCCCGGGCCGCCCCGCGAGCCGGAGGATGCGATCGGTGACGGCGAGCATCTCGGCCTGGGAGTGATACGTGCGGATGTGGTTGGTGGTGCGGATGTAGCGTCGCAGCAGGTCGAGGCGCCGCCAGAGCGACACGTCGACGGGATACGACGCGCGCAGAAACTCGATCGCCGCGCGACGATCGCGCGTGAGCAGGAATTCGATCGACTTCAGCCGGCGGTAGAGCGAGCCGGTGCCTCGACGCATGCGCGCTAGTACAAGCGTGCGAGCTGCGCGCGCTGGTACGGGCCGTCGCCGTAGAGCACCTGGTTGTGCTTCTGGCGCTTGAACCAGATGTGGACGTCGCACTCCCAGGTGAAGCCGATGCCGCCGTGCAGCTGCACCGAGCGATCGGAGCAGAACGCGGCCGTGTCCGACGCGGCCGCCTTCGCCATGCGGGCGAGACGCAGCGCCGCCTCGGGCTCGGTGTCGAGGGCGCACGCCGCGGCGTAGGTGATCGACCGCGCGCGGTCGATCGCCATCATCATGTTGACGATGGGATGCTTCACCGCCTGGAAGAAGCCGATCGGCTTCTCGAACTGCGTGCGTACGCGCGCGTACTCGGTCGTCGTCTGCAGCTGCCACTCGGCCGCGCCGCAGAGGTCGGCGGCGACGATCGTGAGGATCGCGGGCAGGGCGGCGGCGAGGACACCGTCGCCGGTGCCGGGCGCGGAGAGCACCGCCGCCGGCTTCACGCCGTCGAAACGGATATGCGCCTGATCGCGCGTCAGGTCGACGATGCGATCGGGCGTAATGGTGATGCCGGCGGTGTCCTTCGGAACCACGTAGAGCCCGACACCCTCGGGGCCGCGCGCGACGACGACGAACAGTGCGGTCTTGCGCGCCTCTTGCACGAAGCAGGCTGTGCCGGACAACGTGCCGTCGGTGCCGACCGTCACGTCGGTGTCCGTCGGCGCCCACGACCCCGCGGCGTTGGTCCATGCCAGCGTGGCGGCGGTGCCGCTCGCGACCTGCTCGAGCCACGGCTGCGCTGCGGTCTCGTCCGCGGCGCGCAGCACGGCGGTGGCACAGAGTGTCGCCGGCAGCGGTGAGGGCAGGGCGGCGCGCCCGACCTCTTCGACCAGAGCTGCCACCGCCACCATCTTCATGCCGACGCCGCCCGCCGACTCGGGCACCCAGAGCGCCGTCCAGCCGAGGCCGACGATCGACTCCCAGAGCCGCGGCTCCCAGGCGTTCGGCGGGACTTCGCTCTCGTACGCCTGGTGGTGATCGCCTGCCACCAGCGTGCGCAGGCGGTCGACGGGAAGCTCGTCGCGCAGCAGCTTGCGGGCGCCGTCGCGCACCATCTGTTCTTCGCTGCCGAAGCCGAAATCGCGGGGCTGTGCCATCGGATCGCTCCTACTTCGACTTCGCCATGCCGAGCACGCGCTCGCCAAGGATGTTGCGCTGGATCTCGTTGCTGCCGGCCGCGATCGTCATGCCGTAGGAGTTGAGATACGCGAGCGGCCAGTGACCACCGTCGGGCGCGGCGGGATCGTTCATGTACAACGTGGCGTGCGCGCCCTCGATCTCGAGCGCCACCTTCGCCATGTCCTGCACCAGCTCGGTGATGGTCACCTTCTGCTGCAGCGGCACGCGCATGGGGTGCTCGATGAGCGTGGCGACGCGGCCGCGGCGCGTGTTCTGGCGCAGACCCTCGGCGCGGACGGCGAGCTCCATCACCTTGTCGCGCACGACGGGGTCGTCCCAGCGCCCGAGCTTCTTCGCCAGGCCGACGAGCGAGGCCAGCTGATCGTCGAGCGACACCCCGCCGCCGCTGCCGGCGCCCTCGGCGGCGCCGCGCTCGTAGGTGAGCGTCGTCATCGCCACCGTCCAGCCCTTGCCGACCTCGTCGACGCGCATGGTGTCGGGTACGACGACGTCCTCGAAGAACACCTCGTTGAAGCCCGTCTCGCCGGTGATCTTGATGAGCGGCCGCACGGTGACGCCCTTGGTGTTCGCGATCGGTACCAGGAAGTAGGTGAGGCCGTTGTACTTGTGGTCGCTGCTGGTGCGGCAGATCATGATCATCCAGCTCGCGAAGTGCGCCAGGCTGGTCCACACCTTGTGGCCGTTGATCACCCAGTGGTCGCCCTGGCGCACCGCCGACGCCTGCACGTTGGCGAGGTCGCTGCCGGCGTTCGGCTCGGAGAAGCCCTGGCACCAGATCTCCTCGCCGGAGAAGAGCGGCGGCAGGTAGCGACGCTTCTGCTCCTCGGTGCCATGCTCGCGGATCGTCGGCGCCGCCATGCTGAGGCCGATGACGTTGATCATGTACGGCACGTTCGCCTTCGACATCTCGTGGCTGGCGATCTGCTGGAAGCCGGTGTGTCCGCCACCGCCGTACTCCTTCGGGTAGTCGCTCCCGATGAGCCCCGCCGCGTGGCACTTCTTCTGCCAGGCGCAGAGGTAGCGCCGCTGGTCCTCCGTCATCACCTCGATGGGCGAGATGGGCAGACGGAACGGCGGCGGGGTGGGACGATTCTCCGCCAGCCAGCTGCGGCAATACTCGCGGAACTCGGCCTGCTCGGGGGTGACGCGTCGTTCGGACATGGCGGGCGTTTTACGGTGGTCGCGCGCGCTGGGTCAACGCGACTGGCGACGGTTCAGCCCGCGAGCGTCAGCCGGAACGCGCCGCCGTACGGACCGAGACCGGCGCGGCCGAGCCGGCGGTCGATCCAGATGACGGGTTTCACGAACCAGTACTTGTCGCCGAGCAGGTCGATGGCGTGGGCGAGCGTCGCTGCATCGGTCACCGGTTCGATGCGACCGGTGAAGCGCTCTTCGCCAGCGGTGATCGTCACGTCCGGCCGTGCCTTCACGTTGCGCGTCCACTGGCGCCGCTGGTCGGCGGTCTCGACCCACACCGTCTCGCCGTCGACGACGAACCAGATGGTCACGTCGTACGCCTTGCCGCTCTTGCGACCGTGGTGCGTGAGCCGCAGCGTGTGCCGTCGTGCCACACGGGCGAGGCGCTCGGACAGCGTCGACATCGCGTCCGCGTAGCACGACGTCGCGGTGACGCCCAGCGCCGGGTCAGACCGCGGGGCGTGCGTGTCGCCGGCTGACGATGGGGGGACGGGCCGTCGCCCGTCGGGAGACCGTCCTCCCATCGAGCGCGAGTCCGACGACGAGCACGCTCATCACCACACCCACCGCGATCATCGCCAACACGGCCACCGGTCCGAAGAGCTCGGCCAGCGACAGCGACGGCGCCACCGGGGGAAACCCGAAGATCATCGTCACGCCGCCTGTCGCAGCGACTGCAGGCTGCGATGGTTCGGGAGCGGATCGGGGGCGGTGGTGTCGCGGGGAGTGCCGTCCGTCGTGCAATCCGCCAGCATGCGGGCGATCAGCACGGTGAATCCGGTGCCGACGACGGCGAGACCGATGAAGCCCATGACCCCCATGCCGGCGCCCAGCCCGAGCGGGGCGGTGAAAGGAATCGCGAGAGCGGCGGGAATCGTCATCATGTGAACCTCCTGGCCGGGACCCTCGCAGGGATCGTGCCAGCGACGGTACGACCGTCCCACCGACGTTTCCGGTGCTCGCCGCAATGTTCGTACTGCAGCCGGCGTCCTGCGCCGCATGAACCGGTAGGCACCCCGCGGTCAGATGGACTACATCCGACCCGAATGCGCGGATATCCACGCCACGGCATCGATCTTGCGACGGGAGGACGACAGTGATTCCCGAACCGTCGCTCCGGCTCGCTGCCGCCGGTCTCACCCTGCTGCCCGCGCTGGTGTGGTGGGCCGTGGCGCGCGACATCTGGCGCT
The DNA here is from genome assembly GCA_036009625.1 of Binatia bacterium. Lineage (GTDB taxonomy): Bacteria > Desulfobacterota > Binatia > DP-6 > DP-6 > DASYLJ01. The sequence goes on along the minus strand of DASYLJ010000006.1, from coordinate 10,732 downwards.
ACGTCCGGGTGCGTAAGCCGCACGGGCCGTTCGCCCGGGTGCTGTTCCCGGCGACCGCACTCGAGGCGCTCCACTACCTGGCGTTCATGGTGCTCCTGCTGCTGCCGTCGACGGCGCGTCGGCACGGCACGGCCGTGTTCGACGTGCTGCTCACCGTCATCGACGTGCCGGTGGTGGTCGTGGTCGCACTCAGCCGCCACCTGGTGCTGCTCTGGCCGGTGCGCAGCGAGCGCCCGAGCCGGTCCTGGCTCGCGCTCAACTACGGGCTCTGTGTGGTGGCGGCCGCCGCCGTCGGTCTGCTGGATCTCGGGATCGTGACGTCACCCAACCCGACCGCGATCACCGTCGTCTTCAACGGCTACCTGCTGGTGATGGGCGGGCTCATCGTGCATGACCTGCGCCGTCTCGGCAGTCGTGGCAGCTGGCGTGCCGGCGGGGTGGGGGATACGCGGACCGCCGATGCGGTGGCGATCGCGGCCGCGTTCGCGATGGTCGGGCTCAGCACGGTGCTGCCGCTCCACCACGACACGACCTGCGTGGCGCTTCTCCTCGATGGCCCCGTGACGTCGCTCGGGTTCTGGACGTTCGCGCTGCATGCGCTCGGCGGACTGCTCTTCGCGACGCCGTTCGTCGTGCGCAGTCTGGGCGACGTCCTGCCCGAGGTGGCGACCGGTCTCGTCATGGTGACGGGAGCGGGTGCGCTGCTCGCCGGCGCCGGCATGGTGGTGGCGCAGTCCGACGACGAGATGCGTGGCCTCGTCTTCGTCGTCACCGTGCTCGTCCTGGGACTCGGCTTCGCACCGGCGCGAGCGTGGATGCGCGACGCCATCGCACACGTGCTGTTCCGCCAGGGACGGCTGCGCTGGACGACCGTGCAGCGCGCGCTGCGCTCGCTGTCACCCGAAGACGGTGCCGATGCGTGCTGCACCCACGCCGCGGTCGAGCTGGTACGCTCGCTCGGGCTGCGCGGTGTGGCCATTCTTCTCCACGACGGCCGCGTCGTCGCGCACGGCGACATCGCCGTCGACGACATCCGCCGGGTGTGGTCGCTCGACGATCCGGCCATGCCCGCGCGCACCATTTCCGGGCTCGCGTTTCGCGAACTGCCCCGTCCCGTCGGCGAGGCGCTGATGGCGGCCGACGTCGTCGCCGTCGTGCCCATCGCCAGCCCGCGGCGACGATGGGGCCACGCGTTCTTCACCGCCGACCTGCGCGGCGCCACCTTCAGCGACGAGGAGGACGTTGCCATCGACGCCGTCGCCGATCAGCTGGCGCTACTGCTCGACGGGTGCGAGTTGCTGGCGCGTGCCGTCGCCGTCGAGCGGGCGCTGGCGCATGCGGAGAAGCTGGCCGCCATCGGTGAGCTGGCGGCGCGCGTCGCGCACGAGATCCGCAATCCCGTCACCGCCGCGCGCAGCCTGGCGCAGCAGCTCGCGCGTGAGCCGTCGGCGCCGTTCGCCGAGGAGATGGGGATCATCCTGGCGGAGCTCGAGCGCGTCGAGCGCCAGGTGGCTACCCTACTGCGGTTCGCGCGACGCGAGGAGCTGACGAGCGTTCCCGTCGACGTGGGTGCGCTGGTGCGCGCCACCGTGGAGCATTGTCGCCCGCGCCTGGATGCGGCCGGTGCCGCCGTGACCCTGGACGCACCCGAGGGCATCGTGGCACGAGGCGACGCGGAGAAGCTGCGCCAGGTGCTGATCAACCTGATCGAGAACGCCGCCGACGCGCTCGCCGCCTGGCCGGGGCCGCGCGCGCTGCGGCTCGCCGTCGAGCGGACGGCCGAACGCATCGCGGTCGCCGTGCGCGACAGCGGTCCGGGCGTCGCCGCCGAAGTACTGCCGCGCCTGGTCGAGCCGTTCTTCTCGTCGAAGCCGAGCGGTACCGGGCTCGGCCTCGCCATCGCGCAACGCACCGTCGAGGCGCACGGCGGACGGCTGGTGGTGACGAGCCCGCCCGGCGCGGGCTTCACGGTCACGATGGAGCTGCCGGCGTGAGCACGATCCTGGTCGTCGACGACGAGCGCGCCATCGGCATCGCCATCCGTCGTCTGCTGATGGCCCAGGGGCATGAGGTCGACACCGCGCTGTCGGTCGAGGAGGCGCAGGCGGCGCTCGAGCGGCGCACGTACCACCTCGTCGTCACCGACCTGAGCCTGCGCGGCGGCAGCGGGCTCGACGTCCTGGGTGCGGTGAAGGCGCGCAGCGCCGAGACGGCGGTGGTCGTGATCACGGCGTACGGGTCGGAGCGCATCGCCGTCGAGGCGATGAAGCTCGGCGCCGCCGACTACGTGCCGAAGCCGTTCGACAACGACGAGCTCGAGCTGGTCGTGGCGCGTGCGCTCGAAAGCGTCACGCTGCGTCGCGACCTGCGCCTCCTCCAGGAACAGGTGAGCGGGACGTACGCGTTCGAGAACATCATCGGCAAGAGCGCCGCCATGCAGCGCGTGTTCGACGTCGTGCGGAAGGTGGCCGATACCGACCTCACCGTGCTGATCCGGGGACCAAGCGGCACCGGCAAGGAGCTGGTGGCGAACGCCGTGCACTGGCGGAGCCCGCGACGGACGAAGCCCTTCGTCAAGGTGAACTGCGCGGCGTTCGCGCGCGACCTGGTCGAGAGCGAGCTCTTCGGGCACGAGAAGGGCGCCTTCACCGGTGCGACGTCGGCACGTGAAGGCAAGTTCGAAGTCGCCGACGGTGGCACGCTGCTGCTCGACGAGATCGGCGACATGCCGCTCGAGACGCAGGCGAAGATCCTCCGTGTCCTCCAGGAGCGCGAGTTCGAGCGCGTCGGAGGGAATCGGGCCGTGAAGGTCGACGTCCGTGTGCTGGCCGCCACCAACCAGGACCTCGACGCGCGTGTCGGCGACGGTCGCTTCCGGGAGGATCTCTACTACCGGCTGAACGTCGTGACGGTGTCGCTGCCGGGCCTCGCCGAGCGGCCGGAGGACCTGCCGCTGCTCATCGAACGCTTCCTCGGCGCGGCGGCCGAGCGCCTGCGGCGGCCGGCTCGGACCCTCGCTCCCGCGGCGTATCGGGCCCTCCTGGGGCACACCTGGCCGGGCAACGTGCGCGAGCTGGAGCACGCCATCGAGCAGGCGGTGGCCCTCGCGTCGGGTGACGAGATCACCTGCGACGATCTGCCGGCGGCGATCCAGCCTGCCGTCGGCTCGGCGTCGGACCGAGAGGCAGCGACCACGTTCCGGGACGCCAAGCAGCGGGTCGTCGAGGAGTTCGAGCGCGGTTTCATCGGCGAGGCGCTCGGCCGTCACCAGGGCAACATCTCGAAGGCGGCGGAGGAGATGGGCATGTACCGCCAGCAACTCCAGCAGAAGCTCACCGAGTACGGTATCGACGCCGACGCCTACCGGCGGCGGTGATGGTCAGAGGTCGGTGATCGCGATCGTGGCGTGGACCTTGTGCTGCCGATTGACGTTCACGAGCAGCGCCGTGATCGCCTCCAGGTAGCGCGCATTGGCGAGGACGCCGGCGTCGACGGGACGCAGGCTCGGGATGCGCCGGACCAGCTCGGCCACCTCCATCCGTGCCGTGGCCTCGTTGCCGCAGAGGAGAACGTCGGCGACCAGGTTCACCGTGAGGTCCTGGAGTGGCCCGGCGGGGAGGTTCTTGAAGGCGCAGACGACGCGGGCGCCCGGCACGGCCTGCTGAATCGACTCGCCGGCAGATGGCGCTCCGGGAACCGGAAGCAGGGTGCAGAACCCCTTCTCGAAGCCGAGGGGTACCACGGCGTCGATGACGAGCTTCCCCACGAGCCAGCGTCCCTCCTCGGCCAGCCAGTCCGACAGGCCGGCGAAGGGCAGGCAGAGCAGGACGCGGGGACAGCAGGTGACGGCGTCGCGGTTCGCGGCGCCCTCGATCCGCGCGTTCGGGACCAGGCCGCGAATACGGTCGGCGGCTGCGTCCGCCCGCTGCGGATCACGGGATCCGATGAGTACCGACAGGCCTGCCGCAGCGAAGCGTGTCGCCAGTCCCACACCCAGGGCGCCGGTCCCACCGACCAGAGCGATTGCATCGTCCACGGGACGGGAGCATAGCGACTCATGCCACGCGGGCAATGGGAGCTCTCATATCCTACGGCGTCAGCCGTGCTTTTCTCTTGACGTGGCCAGGTCCGCTGAGTAGGTTCACGGCCCTGATACCGCGTTCTGGCACGCTGAATGCCGCTCATCCATCCCCCGCCGGGAACGCGCCGAAGCCGAGTCATCCCGTTGGGCGGAACCCTCGCGAGCATTGCGTGTACGCGCTGAACGCACCTTGCTCCTCCCGTCGTCCCTTCCACAGCCGACAGCCCGTGGCGTGAAGCGAATGGAAAAACGATCGAACGAGAAGAAGCCGCGTCCGCGCGACGGGCGCCCGGGTGGCCGGGTCGCCACTGCTACCGCGGAGGCACGGGACGGCGGATCCGCCGACGGTGCTGCTCCCGAAGAGCTCGACCAGGTCGTCTCGATGCTCGGCGAGATGGACATCGAGGTGGAGGGCGTCGACGAGACGGCCCTCGCCGAGGGTGAGACCGCCGAGAAACCCGAGGCCGAGTGGACGGCCGAGGAGCCGGCCGAGGCCGAGGAGGTCGAACGCCCCCCGGGTGAGACCGCCGACCCGGTCCGGATGTACCTCCAGGAGATGGGCGGCGTCCCGCTGCTCACCCGCGAGGAAGAGGTCGCGATCGCCAAGGAGATCGAATCCGGCGAGCGCGAGGTGCGCGAAGCCGTCTTCTCGCTCGACCTCTCCCTGCATTACGTCATCGGTCTCAGCGAGCGGCTCCGTCGCGGCGAGATCGAGGCGCGCCACATCTTCGGCGACGAAGAGTCCACCAACACCACCGCCGAGACCGCCGAGACGGTCGAGACCGGTCCCAAGGAAGACAAGCGCGCCGATGCCTTCGTGAAGCACGTCGGCAAGCTGAAGCGCCTCGTCACCGAGACCGAGAAGCTCGAAGACGAGCGCAAGAAGGTCAAGACCACGAAGACCCGCAAGGCCGCCATCGAGAAGCGGCTCGAGGTCATCGCGGCGCAGGTCAAGGAGTGTCTCCTCGAGACCAAGGTCGGCGCGAAGCACATCACCAGCCTGGTCGACAAGCTGAAGGACGCCTACCGCATCGTCGACCGCGACCAGTTCGCGGTGCGTCGCCTCGAGGAGCGGCTCGGGCATCCCAGCACCGAGATCGCCAAGCACGCCATCAAGATCCGCAACGAGGAGAAGGACGCCAACCGCGTCGCCGCCCGTATGTTCCACGCGCCGGCGGTGCAGGTCGTCGAGGCCGCCGACACTATTCGTGATGCGCGCCGTCGCATCAAGCAGGCCACCGACGATCTCGGCATGCCGGCGGAGACGCTGCGCGAGGTGCTGGTCGTCATCCGTCGCGGCGAGGCCAAGGCCCAGGAGGGCAAGCGTCGCCTGATCGAGGCCAACCTCCGCCTCGTCGTCTCGATCGCGAAGCGCTACACCAATCGTGGCCTCGGCTTCCTCGACCTCATCCAGGAGGGGAACATCGGTCTGATGCGCGCGGTCGAGAAGTTCGAGTACCAGCGCGGCTACAAGTTCTCGACCTACGCCACGTGGTGGATCCGGCAGTCCGTCAGCCGCGCCATCGCCGATCAGGCCCGCACCATCCGCATCCCGGTGCACATGATCGAGACCATCAACAAGGTCATCCGCACGTCGCGCTACCTGGTGCAGCAGTACGGTCGCGAGCCCAGCGCCGAAGAGATCGCCCAGCAGATGGAGATGCCGGCGGACAAGGTCCGCAAGGTGCTCAAGATCGTCAAGGAGCCGGTCTCCCTCGAGACGCCCATCGGCGACGACGAGGAGAGCTCGCTCGGCGACTTCGTCGAGGATCGGCAGACGCTCTCCCCTGCGGATGCTGCCATGGCACTCTCCCTGGAGGAGCAGACCCGCAAGGTGCTGGCCACCCTCACCCCGCGCGAGGAGCAGATCCTGCGTTTGCGGTTTGGGATTGGGGAGAAATCCGATTACACTCTCGAGGAAGTCGGGCAGCGCTTCGCGGTCACCCGCGAGCGCATCCGGCAGATCGAGGCGAAGGCCCTGCGCAAGCTGCGAAGTCCGAACCGGTCACGTGTCCTGGAGTCGTTCGTCGGACGGCAGTAGCGGGGTACGCCGCACCAGAATGACACAGGTCGACCGCAGCAGGCGGTCGGCCGGAGGAGCGGATGCTCGAGAACCTGGAGAAAGAGCTGCGGAAGTGGCGCCAGGACCGCGCCACGACGACGAAGCCGCAGCACGAGGCGCCCTCCGACGACCGTCGCACCGTCAAGGTGAACGGTCAGGAAGTCGCCGTCGTGGTTCGCAAGAAGCTCAAGCCGCGATCGTAACGACGTCGCGCGGTCTCATGGCTTCGCCGCGGGCTGCACGCGCTGCCCGTCGGTGAGCGGCGGTGCGTCTCCGACCACGATCTCCTCGCCGCCGCGCAGGCCGGACGTCACCTGCACGTCGTCGGCGAAGTCGCTGCCGAGGGTCACCGGGGTCCGGTGCACCGTCCCGTCGTCGACGACCCAGGCGAACGCACCGGCGTCGTCCGTGCGCATCGCGCTGCGCGGCACCAGCACGGCGCCGCTCGCCGCTGCCTCGATCGGCTCGAAGAACGTGATGCGCGCGCTCATGTCGGGCCAGAGATCGTCGTCGGGCTGCTCGATCTGCACCTCGACCCGCAGCGTGCCCTTCTGTTTGTCGACCTGCGGATAGAGCTTCACGACGTGGGCGGCGTAGCGCTTGTCGGGATGGGCGTCGGGCACCACCTCGGCGCGCTGCCCGATGTGGATCTTTGCCAGCTCGGCCTCGGTGACGTCGACCTGGCCGCGGAGCGACTGCAGATTCGCCATGCGGATCAGGTCGCCCGAGCCGGAGAAGCCGCCGGGAACGGCGATCTCGCCGACCTCCTTCAGCTTGGCGAGGATGACGCCGCCGCGCGGCGCCCGCAGGGTGGTGTACTCGAGCGCGACGCGCGTCTGATCCAGCTCGGCGGTGGCCTGGCCGACACGCGCCCGTGCCGACGCCGCCTCGGCGCGACGGACGTCGAGCTCGTCGCGCGACACGATGCCGTTGCGCCCGAGCGATTCCATGCGACGGAGCTGCTGCTCGGCGAGGTTGGCGTTGGCCCGCGCCAGGACGAGGTTGGCGTCGGCGCGCTCGACGGCGGCCTTGTACTCGCGGGCGTCGAGCTGCACGAGGGCGTCGCCCTCCTGGACGTGGTCGCCCTCTTCGACGACGTAGCGATCGATGCGCCCCGCCACGCGCACGCCGATGGAGATGTAGCGATCGGCGCTGACGACGTAGCCGGCACCGGAGAGGACCGGAACCTGCGTCGTCTGTCCCGCCGCCGCCGGTGGCATGACGGACACCGGTGCGACCTGCACCACCGCCGGGCGACCGCCGGCGAAGCGCATGGCGACGAGAGCCGTGACGACGAGCGCGATGGCGATGCCGATGACCAGTCCACGCCGGCTGCGGCGCGCCACCGGGACGTCGTCGCGCGATAGACGAAGCGCGCTGAGGTCCTGCCTGAGCTGCTCGGGAGCGTCGCTCATGCGATCAGGCGCGCCGGAGCGCGTCGGTGACGCGGAGGTGGGCGGCCCGCCACGCTGGACCGATACCACCGAAGATGCCGATGGCCAGGGCGAAGGCGAGACCCATCAGGGCGCCGCCCGCGGACGGTCGGAGGAGGACGGTGGCCACGCTGAAGGTCATCATGCTGAATGCCACCCCCGAGAGCAACGTATTCACCGCGAACATCGCGAGTGCCGCCAGCGCCACGCCGGCGATCATGCCGACCATCGACAGGATCAGCGATTCGGTCAGGAACGAGAGCAGGATGGCGCCACGGCCGAAGCCGAGCGCGCGCAGCGTGCCGATCTCGGCGGTGCGGTTCGCCACCGCGGCATACATCGTGTTGAGGGCGCCGAAGGTGGCGCCCGTCGCCATGATGACGGCGAGCGTCAGCACGAGCACGTAGAGCGAGCTCGCGGTTTCCGCCTGCTCGCCGTAGTACGCGAGCTCGGGCTTGGCCTGCAGCGTGAAGCGTCCGTCCGACTCGATGCGCCGGATCAGGGTCCGACCATCGGCGCCGGGTGCAACGGTGATGCGCATGCCGGAGTAGCCGTCGCGGCGGGTGTCGTCCTGCACGTCGCTGACGTCGGCCCAGATCTCGCTGTCGAACGCCGTGCCGCCGGAGTCGAAGATGCCGACGACCTTCCAATCGCGACGTCCGAAGTGGATCGTGCTGCCGAGCGGGGCGCCGTAGCGTCGGGACGCGTCGGCCCCCACCACGATCTCGCCGAGCTTCGGTTGCATGATGCGGCCGCGCACGAGGCGCACGCTGCGGTGGACGTCGAACGCCACCGGTTCGACGCCCCGCACCAGGACGTTCTCGCGCCCACCGGCGGGTGTTCGCATGAACGGCTGGTTGACGATCTCCGCCGAGGCCAGCGGCTGGCCGTTGGCGCCGCGTGCGATCCCCGCCATGGCGCGGATGGCGAGCGCGGCGTCGCGCGGCACCTGGCTCGAGCCGTCGTTGGTGGCGCCCTTGCGCATGATGACGAGGTTGTCGGCCTCGCCGGCGGCCACGAGGATGTGCTGCAGGCCGCCGACCAGCGCCGCCAGGAGCATCGTGGCGGCGACGACGAGCGCGATGCCGCCGGCGCTGAAGGCGTTCGTCCAGCGGCGGAGCAGCAGGCTGCGGACGTTGTATCCGAGGGGAAGCGCCATGCTCAGAACAGGCGGCGCATGGCGTCGACGACGTTGATGCGCGCCCCGTTCCACGCCGGCACCAGCCCGGCGACGATGCCGACGACCACGGCGATGGCCAGGCCCTCGGCGGCAACGATGGGCGACATGCGGAAGCCCCCGAGCGGCCCGAGGAAGGCGGTGTTGCCCGTCTTGCCCGCGAGCCGCAGCGCTTCGAGGATGGCGTAGGCACCGCCGGCGCCGAGCAGCCCGCCCGCGAAGCCCTGCAACATCGACTCGGCCAGCAGCGCCGCCAGGATGGGACCGCGGCGGAAACCGATGCTCTTCAGGATGGCGATCTCGGGAATGCGCTCGCGCACGCCCATGGCGCTGGTGTTGGCGGCGATCAGCACCACCGCGCCGACGACCAGGAAGCCGACGATCAGGATCACGCGCATCAGTCCCCGCAGCGAGTCGAGGAAGGTCGCGAAGAACGCCTTCTCGGTCTCCGCCGCCACCTCCGCCTCCGAGTTCCGGAACAGCGCATCGACCTGCTTGATGATGCCGTCGACCAACTCGGGTCGCTCCGCGCGCATCCAGATCATGCCGACGTTCTTCATGCCGCCCTTCGGCTCCATCGCCTCCTCGAGGTAGGTGCGGTTGAACCACAGCATGCGGATGCCGCCGCCCGACGGCATGACGCCGACGATCTCGAACGTCAGGTCGACGGGAAAGACCGTGCCGCGCAGCGTGATCAGCTGTCCGACGCGCCACCCGAACTGCGCCATCAGCTCGGCGCCGACGAGCGCGCCGTTGCGGATGCGGCGGAAGCGCTCGAGCGCGTCGGGGGCGATGTTGTAGTCGGGCCAGACCTGGCCGACGGTCTCGGGGTCGACGGCGAAGTTCGGGAACTGGTTCTTCGGCTCATCGTAGATGCCGCCGAACCACGAGAACTGGTTGATGCCGCTGACGCCCGGAATCGCATGCACCTTCCGCACGAACGAACCCGGCAGCCAGTAGGTGAGCCCGGCCTTGTGGTGCACCGAGATGCGCTGATTCGACGCCGCGCGCTCGAACACCGCGTCGAGCGCCGCCGGCAGCGTCAGCACGGCGCAGACGAGGAAGATCGACAGCCCGATCGACAGCGTCGTCAGCAGCGTCCGCAGCGGGTGGCGCGTCAGGTTGCGGAGGATCAGCCGGCCGTACGTCATGCGGCGCGGCTCCCGTCGTCGACGAGGATGCCTTTGTCGAGGCGGATGACGTAGTCGACGAAGCGCTCGGCGCGCGGGTCGTGCGTGACCATGACGATGGTTTTCTGGAATGCCTGGTTGAGCTCGCGCAGCAGCGTCAGGATGGCGATGGCGCTCTTGGCGTCGAGGTCCCCGGTGGGCTCGTCGGCGACGAGCAGGTCGGGGTCGGTGACGATGGCGCGTGCGATGGCGACGCGCTGCTGCTCGCCGCCCGACAGCTCCTGCGGCCGATGCCCCGCACGATGCGGCAGCCCGACGGCGCGCAGCGCGGTGGTGGCACGCTCGCGGCGCTCGCCGCGGCGCAACGTCGTCAGCAGCAGCGGCAGCTCGACGTTCTCCACTGCCGTCAGCACGGGCAGCAGGTTGTAGAACTGGAAGATCAGGCCGACGTGACGCGCACGCCATGCGGCCAGCCCGTCCTCGTCCAGGCCCGAGAGCGGCTTACCCGCGATGACCACCTCGCCACCGTCGGGACGATCGAGGCCGGCGAGCAGATTCAGCAGCGTCGACTTGCCGGAGCCCGACGGACCCATCAGCGCGACGAAGCGCCCCGCGGGAATGTGCAGCGTGACGTGCTCGAGCGCATGCACGAGGTCCACACCGCGCCGGTAGAGTCGGGAAACGTCCTGTACGTCGATCATGTGCGCCGGCGTCCGCCGCAGGTTGTGCGCTAGCCGGTGGCTCGGCTCAAGTCCAACCGCGATCATGCCGAGGTATCGGATAAGGGAGGATTCTCATCATGCCCTTCACCGTTGGAAGCGCCACAGATCAGGCCCTGCAGCCCGCCGC
>DASYLJ010000005.1:0-36756 GCA_036009625.1 Binatia bacterium | reverse complement strand
CGGACGTCGGCGCAGGCCGCGATGGCGAGGCCCCCTCCGATGCAAACGCCATGGATCATCGCCACGACTGGCATCTCCAGCGCCATCAGGGCCGCGAACGCCCGCGCGGTCACGCCTTCGTAGGCGGCCGCCGATGCCGGGTCGCGCCGGTGCGTCGCGAACTCCGAGATGTCGGCGCCCGAGGCAAAGGCCTCCCGGCCGGCGCCACGGATCCCGACGACCCGGACATCGGGATCGGCCGCCAACGACGCCGCGACCGACGGCAGCGCCTCCCACATCTCCAGACGAACGGCATTGAGCCGCGCGGGATTACGAAGGACGACCCAGGCCACGCCATCGTCCTGGCGCTCGACGTCGATACCGAAGTCGCTCATGCGCGGGCGGGCATAGCACGCCCCTGCACCCGGGACACGCGTTCGGCATGCAGGGACGCCACGTCGACAGACCGCGTGATCCGGCACTGCATCACATCGTTATGCATCGAATGATACGTCCCACCCAGTTCAGGCAGCGATGTGACTGCACTGTGGAGTGGATACCTAAATTGTTTCGGATGCGCTGGATGCCCAATGGTCTGATGTGGCATGACCCTGCGCACGATGATGACGACGCACACCCCACGGAGCCTCGCACAGATGCACGACGTCCCCACGAGAAATCAGACGAAAGTCGCACGATTTTCGTTGACGCGGCGTGCGACAGTTTTTTATACCACCCCCCTATGAAGCGTTCTCACGTCTTTCTTGTGGCAATCATCACTGCATTCCTGGGCACAGCGTCCGCGGCCTTCGCACATCACATCGAAGGCAACGTGATCTGCGACAAGGACTACGACGGCAACTTCGATGCGAGTGACACGAAGCTGGCGAACGTCACCGTGCGCGCACGCTCGCAGGACGTCGATCCCGGCACCGACTGGACCGACAACACCGACGCGAACGGCTTCTACTCGATCGGGCTGCCCGGACGCACCGACCGCTACTCGGTGCGCGCCATCAACCTGCAGGCCGGTTGGACGATCGTCAGCCCCTCCGGCGGCTTCACCATCGTGCAGATCATCACCAACACGAGTCAGGACCACGCCACGGTGAACTTCCTGATCCAGGGCTGCTCGCCGCCGCCGACCACCACCACGACGTCGTCCACCACCACCACCAAGCCCACGACCACGACGTCGACCAGCTCGACGACGACGACCACCAGGCCCACCACCACGACCACGAGCTCCACGACGACCACCACCAAGCCGAGCACCACGACCAGCTCGTCGTCGACGTCGACCAGTACTAGCTCGACCAGCACGAGCAGCAGCACCACGAGCACGACGTTCCCCGGTGGCTGCGGTTGCGACGGCACGCCGTTCCTGGTCGAGAGCGAGGGCCGCTTCAACAACGACGGCGATCTCCGCGGCAGCATCGGCGCCAACGATCCCGACGGCCGCATCCAGTTCGGCAAGAACGTCGTGATGGCCGATGGCACCAAGGTCACGGCCGACTCCGTCACCGTCGGCAACCTCTCGAACGTCGATCGGGTGATCGCGAACCACGTCCAGAGCGGCGTCGGCGCCATCATCCGCAACGGCACGTCGTTGCCGTCGCTGCCCATCGTGGATCCGTTCTGCACGATCCCGAGCTTCGTGTGCGGCGACGAGGCCGTCGTGGTCGCCGTCGGCGACAGCACGGCCCCGCTACCGCCCGGAACCTACGGACGCGTGCGGGTCCTGAACGGCGGCAAGCTCCGGCTCGCTGCCGGCACCTTCAACTTCTGTGACATCAAGATGGGCCGCGGTGCCATCATCGAGGCCCAGGGCCCGGTGGTCGCCAACGTCGTCGGCAGCGTGTCCATCGGCACCGGCTCACATGTCGGCCCGGCGGGGAACAACCCGCCGGTGCATCTCAACGTCGCGGGCCACAAGCTCCGCGTCTCGCAGGGCGCGGTGGCCGAAGCGGTCATCCGAGCGCCGTTCGCGAAGGTCACCCTCGGGCGCGACTCGCTCGTGCAGGGGTGCTTCTGCTCCGAGTCGGCCCGCACCGACAAGCACATCACGCTGATCTGCGAAGAGTAGCCCCCGCAGCGTCCGGCGCCCGTACGCCGCTCAGGCGTCGGGCGCCGGGTGCTGACGGAAGGTCAGCTCGACGGCCGCCGCGGGCACCGCCCCCGGCGGATCGTCGGCCTTCTGGAACGCGCCTGCCAGCACCAGCGGCGCCTCGCCCTGGAACCAGGCCACGCGGCGATAGCCTTCGCCGCGGAAGCACGGCTTGCGGTAGACGATGCGCGCCTGCGCCGGCCACAGACGGCGCAGGTCGTGGCCGGCCGCATGCAGGACGTCGGACAGCCACGACGTCATGACGCGCAGGTACTCGTTGCCGTTGACGTGACGATTGGCGTCGGTCTGATCGAAGTGCCAGACGTGCGGCACGGCGTCGACGAGGTCGGGCGCGCGATCGGCGGGCACGAGCGTGTCGAGCGACGGCACCTCCGCCGTGCGTGACGGTCCCGGGCCGAGCCCCCACGCTTCCGGAAGCTCCGTCACGCGACGGCGCACCGGATCGGGATCGTAGCGGGTGAACACGTTCACCAGACGCGCCGTCGCGAGTCGCGGGCCGTCGGGCACCCATACCTCGTGACGGCCATCGCGGATCAGGTGACGGAGCGCGCCCTGCTCGTCGAGCGTGCGCGCGAGCCCACCCTCGCCGCGCACGAGCAGCCGCTCGCCGAGACCGCACGGAACGTCGTCAACTGCCAGCTCCACGTGCACGAGCGGCGAGAACACCCCGGTCAGGTTCGTGAAGTCGGGTGTCCCGAGGATGCGATGCCAGGGCGCGAAGTGGGATCGCCCCAGATAGCGCTGGACGGCGTCGAGCCGCAGCGTGCGCCGTTCGGTGAGGTCGGGAAAGTGCAGCGCCTCGGAGACGCGGGAGCGGACGATGCGATCGGCGGGGTTGCGGCGCGGCATGGGACCGCGACCGTAGCGGAGTGGTCCGGGTGGTGGAATCGGAGCGGCCTTGTCGCCGAACCCCGCGGCCGGCTAGACCGGGATCATGCACGTAGGCATGGGCGCGATCTTCCAGAACCCGCACGACGAACGGCCCGACGGCGACGTCTGGGCCGACGAGCTCCGCCTCGTCGACCTCGCCGAGCCGCTCGGCTTCGACTCGGTGTGGGGCGTCGAGCACCACTTCACCGACTACACGATGTGCCCCGACGTCCTGCAGTACCTGACGTGGGTGGCGGCACGCACCAAACGGGTGCGCGTCGGCTCGATGGTGGTGGTGCTGCCGTGGCACGATCCGCTACGCGTCGCCGAGCAGATCTCGATGCTCGACCACATGAGCGGTGGACGCATGATCCTCGGCATCGGCCGCGGGCTCGGACGCGTCGAGTTCGAGGGCTTCCGCGTTCCGATGGGCGAGTCGCGCGACCGCTTCGTCGAGAGCGCCGAGATGCTGCTCCAGGGCCTCGAGCGCGGGTACTGCGAGTACGATGGCACCTGGATCCGCCAGCCGCGCGTCGCCATCCGGCCGACGCCGTCACGCTCGTTCCGCGGCCGCACCTACGCCGCCGCGGTGTCACCCGAGTCGATGCCGATCATGGCGCGCCTCGGGACCGGCATCCTCATCATCCCGCAGAAGCCGTGGGACGTGGTGACGGCTGAGCTCGACGACTATCGACGCGTCTATCGTCAGGTGAACCATGCCGAGGCGCCGCCGACGATCGTTGCCGGCTGGACGTTCTGTGATCCCGACGCCGACCGCGCCCGCGAGATGGCGGTGCGCTATATCGGCGGCTACTGGGACACCGTGCTCCGTCACTACGAGCTGGCCGGTGATCACCTCGCGGCGACCAAGGGCTATGAGCACTACGGACGCATGGCCGAGATCGCGCGTGCGGCCGGCGGCACCGACGCCCTCACGGAGTTCTTCCTGTCGCTGCAGATCTGGGGAACGCCCGCGCAGTGCATCGAGAAGATCCACGACACCCGCAGCAAGGTCGGCGCCGACACGTTCATCGGCGTGTTCAGCTATGCCGGCATGCCGCCCGAGGAGGCCCAGCGCAACCTGCGCTGCTTCGCGCGCGACGTCCTGCCGGCGTTGCGCTGACGGTACGCGGGGGCGGCCGAGCCGGCCGCCCCCGCGCCTCCCCTCACAGCTGGCTGCGGACGGTGCCCTGGAGGCTGATCGCCGCCGGGCCGGGTAGCCCCGCCGGCGAGTCGAGCAGCACGTTACCGGTGGCGGGGACGCAGAACGTCGACACCAGCGTGGCCGGCGACGGCGTGAGCGCGCTGGTGATCGCCACCCCTGGCGAGACGCCGGTGAGGGTGATCGAGCGGCACGAGGAGTTGCCGAAGCATCCCGGTGTGGTCTGTCCGGGACAGAAGATCCCACTCGGATTCGCCAGGCTGACGGTGCCCGTCGTCACCGGGCTGAGCGACGCGTTGATGGTGCCGACGTCGACGCTGCCGTCGGCGCCGCCCGGCAGGCAGTCCTTCGAGAGACCCTGCGAGTTGGTCGTGCTGCAGGCGAGACCGGCGCGCGCGCCGCGATCGCAGGTGCCATTGGCGGGCGCGCCGACGGCGCCCGTCGCCGAGCAGCGCGGGCACGGCTGCCCGGCGTTGCCAGTGACGAAGACGTGCAGGCCGAGCGCCACGTTGGTGGTGGTGGCGCCGGTGAGCAGGTTGACGGAGCCGCTGACCGGCGCCGTGAAGTTGTTGACGCTGCACGCCGACAGGCCACCGTTCGGGATCGGGACGGGCGGACCGAAGAAGCAGCCCGTCGTCGTGCAGTCGAAGCCCGGGCCTGCCGTCGGTGTCGCCGTCAGCGAGCACGTGAGCAGCGGCAGCACCGAGCAACCGCCCAGGTTGAAGTGGACGACCGCGCCGTCGGGCAACGCCGACGGCGGCAGCGAGCCGAGCCCATGACCGATGGCCAGGTCACCGCAGTCGAGATTCTGGATTACGGCGCCGTTGCCGTCCCGGGTGACGCCGCAGGAGCCGGTGCCCGTACCGCTCGCGAACTCGACGGTGAGCGGCAGCAGCGGCGGCAGGAGCGTGGAGGTGGTGGTGGTCGTGGTCGGCGTGGTGGTCGTCGTCGACGGTCCCGTCGTCGACGTGGTGCTGGTGGTGGGCGTGGTCGTCGACGTGGTGGTGGTGCCGATGATCTCGCGCAACGTCACCGTGCCGGGCAAGCTGGCCGCGCCAGGTCCGGGCAGGCTGGCTGCGCCGTCGATGACGAGATTGCCGACCGCCGGGATGCAGAACGTCGACGCCAGCGTCACCGCCTGCGTCGATCCGAGCGCGAGCGGGCCGGCCGGCAGGCCATTGACCGAGATCGAACGGCAGGTCGGCTTGCCGAAGCAGCCCTGGTTGTTGTTCGCGGTCGTCTGGCCGGGGCAGAAGAGCCCGGCCGGATCGCTGTCGCTGGCGGTCGTGGTGACGAGCGGCGACAGGTCGACGGCGATGGCGCCGAGGTCGGCGCTCCCGTCACTGCCGCCGGGGGCGCAATCGGCGGACAGGCCCTGCGAGTTCGTCGTGCCGCACGCCTGCCCCTGACGGGCGCCGCGATCACACGTTCCGAACCCCGGGCTTCCGGGCGAGCCGGTGGCGGAGCACTTCGGGCATGGCTGGCCCGGGTCGCCGGTGAGGAAGATGCGCGACGCCAGCGGCACGTTGAGCGACATCGTGCCCGTGCCGCGATCGACGCTGCCGCCCGCGTTGGTGGCGAACGTATTGACGACGCAGACGGTGAGTCCGGCGTTCGGGATCGGCAGCGGCGGGCCGAAGAAGCAGCCGGCGCTGGTGCACTCGATGCCATCACCGCGGCCCGTCGTCGGCGCGAGCTGACACAGATCGCCCGCGCAGCTGCCGAGCGCGAAGCGATTCGTCGCCCCGTCGGGGATGAGCCCTTCGGGAACCGACGACGCGCCGCCACCGAGATCGAGGCCGCTGCACGCGATGTTCTGCAGGAGCACGGCACTGCCGTCGCGCGTGGCGCCGCAGTTGCCGCTGCCGAGCGTGGTGGTGAAGTCGAGGAGCTGGGTGCCGGCGGGCAGCGTCGTCGTGGTGGTGCTGCTGGTCGGCGTGGTCGTCGACGTCGTGGTGGTGGTGACCGCGCCGGTCGTCGTCGTCGTGCTGCTGGTGGGCGTCGTGGTCGTGGTCGTCGGACCGACGATCTCGCGCAGGGTCATGGTGCCGACCAGACTGAAGGCACCGGGACCCGGCAGGTTGGCCGCGAAGTTCACGAGCGGGCTCGAGGTCGTGGGGATGCAGAAGATGGAGCCCATCGTCAGCGGGCTGGCGGTGTCGAGCACGAGCGGGCCGGCTGGTGTGCCGTTCTCCTCGATCGAGCGACACGTGCCGCCTTGCGGGAAGCAGCCGCGCTGGTTCGCGCCCTGACCGGGACAGAAGAGCCCGTCGGGCGACGTCTCGATCAGCTGGCCCGTGGAGAGTGGCGTGAGGTCGATCGGCAGGTTGCCGACATCGACCGAGCCATCGTCACCACCCGGGATGCAGTCCTTCGACAGCCCCTGCGAGTTGGTGCTGGTGCAGGCGAGACCGGCGCGCGCCCCGCGATCACAGGTGCCGGTTCCAGGGGCCGTCGGGGTGCCGCTCGCGGAGCAGCGCGGGCACGGCTGCGCCGCATTGCCGGTGACGAAGAGGCGCGACGCGAGCTGCAGCGAGAGATTCGTGGTCTGGCCGGTGGCGATGTCGAAGGTGCCGCTCACCGGTGCCGCGATCCGGTTCACGACACATGTCGTGGTGCCGGCGTTCGGGATCGGTAGCGGCGGTCCGAAGCTGCAGTTGGTGGTGGTGCAATCGATCTGCCCGACGGGACTCGCGGTCGGCAGCACCGGACAGATGCTGCCGCTGCAGGTACCCACGGCGAAGCGGTTGGTGGCGCCGTTGGGCACGATGCTCTCGGCGACGCTGGCGTTGCCGCCACCGATGGCGAGACCGCCGCACGACAGGTTGCGCAGCATCACGCCGCCCCCGTCGCGCGTCACGCCGCACGCGCCGATCCCGGTCGTCGTCGTGAAGTCGAGGAACGTGCCGGCCACCGGCGGCGGCTGCGTCGTCGTCGTGGTGCTGCCGGGAACGGTGATCGTCGTGGTCGTCGACGCGCCGCCGAGGCTGGCGTCGGAGCAGTCGGGGATGGCCGGCGCGGGCGCGCGCACCGCGAGGAAGTTGCCGGCGGCGTCACGCTTGATGGTGGCCGGACCGAACACGGCGCAGTTGCGCTGCGTGCCGGTGGTGATGCGGATGGCGACGCGGCCCTGCGCTCCGACCAGTGCCAGCCCCGTCTCCGCCGCCACGATCTTGATCATCTTCCCCTGCTTCAGGAGCGCGACCTTGACGGTGGACGGTCCGGCGGGCGCGGTGCGGTTGGCGTACTTGTAGGCGTCGACGTTCGCGTCGACGACCTTCCAGCCGGGCGTGCCCACGCCGGGCGGGACGGTGAGCGTCCCGGTCGTGGGATCGTTCAGGGCGAACAGCTCGATGCGGAGCCCGCCCGGCGTGCCGGTGGCGGGATTGTCCGCGCCCGCGATCGCCGGGAACAGGAAGCCCGGGTCCTTCGAGAGGAAGACCAGCTTCTCCTTCCCCGAGGACGACTTGCGCAGCTGCAGCTTGGTGCCGGCGATGGGTTTGTCGGCCGCCGAGGCGGCAACGACGTCGAGTACGAGCGCCGCGACGAGTGCCGCGACGGCGAGGTTCCGGGTCCGACGAGCTGAAGTCCGCATGATGCGCGCATCCCCCTTTGCACCGCGGCCACACGCGTGGACGCAGCGCTGACTCGAGGGTGGTACGCCGGGCGTACCTGTGTGCGCATCACGCCATCAGGTGGTTTCCGCGACCGGAACCCACGAGGGCGATCACCGATGGCGGATTAGTGGCGCGACTTCTTGCCCGCCGACGACTTACCCGACGACGGCGCCCCCGAGGCACCAGCCCAACCGCCCTTCCCACTCCCATTGGATACGCTCGCGGTTTGCCATCCCTTGCCGCCGCTCTTGTCGCCGCTGGCCCAGCCACCCTTGGCACCCGAGCCACCGCTCCCCCAACTGCCCTTGCCGCCACCGGACTTCGCACCCAGCGCGCCGCCCGACGCCCAGGCGCCCTTGCCGCCGCTCCCACCACCACCACCGAAGCCGCTCGCGACCTTGCCACCCTTGCCGCCTTTGCCGAGCTTGTCGCCGCCTGCCTTGGCGCCGGATCCGCTCTTGCCGAGCCCATCGGTCACCGACTTCCTGATCGCCGCCGGATTGCTGCCGCCACTGGCGTTGAGCGTTCCCTGCGTGCCGAGGGCAGCGCTCGTCTCACCGAGCGTGAAAGCGCGCGCCGGTCCCGACGCGAGCAGCATCGCGACGCTCGCCAGTCCCACCGTCAACGGTCGTCGTCCCATCGTCTCTCTCCTCGTCGGACCGGAGGCCCGACACTGGGTCGACTGTAGCCGCGAGGACGCCAGGTCGAAAGGCAGCGCCCTCCATGTGGAGCGCGCATGATCGCCCGCATGGCGGCGCCCATGTGACGCGCTCGGCAGACCCCCCGTCCCACTGGGCGGATCCGTGGCAGGTCCGCGGGCCCGTGCATCTGCGCACGACGACTCCGACGGTCCTGCCTGTGCCGCGTGGCGGCATGCGATTCGCTAGTACCTTGACACGAATGGGGGAACTGCGGTTCGCTTCGACCGCCCCCTCGTCCCGCGTCCGTCTACCCGGAAGGAGACTACCCCGCCGATGCGCTCCGCTCGTCCAATCTCCCTGCTCCTCCTCGCGACCCTGCTGCTCGCGACGCCGGCCGCGGCGCATCACCGGCAGACGCCCACCATCCTGGCCCTCACCACCTCGGGCGATACGCCGCTTCCCCGAGTGCCGGCGCAGGGAAAGAAGACCTTGACGCTCGCCGTCCCGGTCGGCCCCAACAAGCGCATCATCGGGGTCGACGTCTTCAAGGACCCCGACACCCCGATCGTCGTCGAGACCACGGGCGACAACGGCAACCCGGCGATCTCCTTCACCGGCACGTCGTATGCCTGGGACACCACCGCCGATCCGCTCGATCTCGGCCTGCCGGGACGTCAGGTCGTCCTCAGCCTCAACGGCAATTTGTTGCCGGTATCGAACGATCCCACCGGCACCAGCCAGAACCCGTCGCTCGACACGGTCGGGCTCCGGGTGGCGTTCGAGTCGCAGGGCGACCTCGCCAACACCGGCAACCCGCCGGGAACGAGCCAGGTCTTCCTTCGCAATCCCGATGGCAGCATCACGCAGGTGAGCCAGGGCGTCGGCAGCGCACGCAACCCCGTCGTCAGCGCCAAGCGGCGCCAGCTCGCCTTCGAGTCGACCAGCGATCCCGACACCGGCGTCGACACCGGCGTCTCGCAGATCTGGCTCGGAACGATCGTCGGCTTCGGCACCCCCATCGCCCTCACCGACGGCCAGGGGCCGAGCCGCAATGCGTCGATCGGCGACGACGGACGCCTCGTCGTCTTCGAGAGCACCGCCGATCTCGCCGGCACCGGCGCCGACACCGGCGTGCCGCAGATCTTCATGTACGACACCAAGAGCCAGACCTACGCGCGCATCACGAACGACGCCGGCGGCTGCACGATGCCCGCCGCGGCCAAGGTGAAGCGCGACTGGCGCATCGCCTTCGTGTGCGGCGGCCAGCCGTTCTTCTACATGCTGCGCGAAGACCAGCGGTACCGCGTCCAGACCGACGCCGGCAGCGTCACCCAGCGCGTCGTCGGCGAGCTCGGCATCCACTTCGTGGCGCTCAGCACCACGTCGAACCTGCTCGGCAGCGGCACGACGGCCGGCAAGCAGGTCTACCTGGTGAACCTCTACAAGCGTCCGCCGCAGCCAGTCGCCACCGTGCCCGCGACGTGGTTCCCGACCCGCGGCATCAACCCGCTCTAACCCCGGATGCACGACGCCCCCGGCCGGCATCGCCGACCGGGGGCGTCCCCCACATCCACCCCACCCCGCAGATCAGATACCGATCGGGTCGAACAGCGACGGCACGTCGCGCGCCGGCTGCGGCAGTAGGCACGGCACCTCGTCGTCGATGTTGGTCGTCTCCGAGATCACCGGTCCGCCGAGCAGCGCCATGAGCGGGCTACCCTGCGCGCGCTTGCGCTTGAGCTTCTCGAGCAGCGTCGTACGGTTCACCCGCAGCAACCGCGCCGCCTCCTTCTTGTTGCCTCCCGACAGACGGAGCGCCTGCGCGATGATGCGATCCTCGATCGCCTCCATCTCGCGGTAGAAGTCGATGCCGCCGGGCCCGAACTGCCAGGGCATCGACGTGGCACCACCCGACAGCTCGCGCGGCGTGAGCAGGTGCGGCGGCAGGTCGCGCACCGCGATGATTCCCTCGGGCCGGCCGAGCACCACCATCTGCTCGAGCAGGTTGCGCAGCTCGCGGACGTTGCCCGGCCAGTTGTAGCGCTGCAGCACCTCCATGGCGCCGGGATCGACCTCGTAGCGCGGCAGGCCCTTGGCGACGAGCCCGGTCAGGATGTGCTCGACGAGGAGCGGGATGTCCTCGCGACGCCGGCGCAGCGGCGGCATCTCGATCGGCACCACACGCAGTCGATAGAAGAGGTCCTCGCGGAACTGCCGATTCGCCACCGCCTGCTCGAGCGTGCGATTGGTGGCGGCGATGATGCGGACGTCCACCTGCTGGGTGACGACGCTGCCCACCGGCTCGAAGCGTCCGTCCTCGAGAACGCGCAGCAGCTTCACCTGCAGCTTCGGGCTCATCTCCCCGATCTCGTCGAGGAAGATGGTGCCGCCGTCGGCGAGCTTGAAGCGCCCCACCCGGCTGGCGATGGCGCCGGTGAACGCGCCGCGCTCGTGACCGAACATCTCGCTCTCGAGGAGGTCCTCGGGGATGGCGCCGCAGTGGACCGGCACGAACCGCGCCGGCGCCCGGCGCGACATCCGGTGCAGCGCCGCCGCCACCAGCTCCTTGCCCGTTCCGCTCTCACCCGTGATCAGCACGGTGGCGTCGGTCGGCGCCACCCGCCGGATGATGTCGAAGATCGCCTGCATGCTCGCATGCCGTCCCACGATGCCCGGAAAGGCCGGGGCCTCCGCCACCGCCGCCGTCGTCGTCCTTCCTACCGTATCCATCCCCACCACCCCCGCCTGCATCGCGTCCATTCCCTTGTCCCTCCCCGGCACGTTCACCAGTGCCAGGGGACTGCCATAGCAAGACGCACACCGTGGCACCCCGGGGCCACGGAATTGACCATGCCCGGTGTCAGATCGACGCCCTCAACCCTGCGGGAAATCTGACATTCCCTCACGCCAGGATGGGAGCGGACGGTGCCCTTGGGGGCACCCCACGCGGACGGTGCCATGCACAAAGCTGTACGCCCAGCGGGCCTGGGCGGACGGAACCGAACGGAAACGACTACGTACTGGACCGCGAAGCTAGGTGGATGGACCTATTCGGAGGGCTGGGGCGCCTGCGGAGAAGCAGGTGAGAACAATGGATGGCGGGTAGAGAGGTCAGCGGCATCGCAGACGAACTGGCGTCCGGCGCGCGAGCCGCACTCGATCACCAGCGGAGCCATCAGGTTGGCCGTCATCTCGCGGGGATTGGCCGGCACGGTGACGAGGGTCAGGACGGCGGTGTCATCCCGGGTGGCACCCGCCGACTTCGGCAGTCGGGCACGATAGCCGGGAAGAAACGCCTCGGGGTCGCAGACGACGAAGCCGAGATCGGGCTGATCGATGCAGATCATGAACCGGAACGGCGCGCCCGGGCTGGTCGGCTCGAGCAACGCGAAGCGTCGAGCGTCGGGGAGACCCACCAGACCATCCGGCAGCGTCAGGACGCGATCCGCGGGGACCTCGTACACCCCGAAGCGCGCCGACTCGACGCGGATCGTCTCCGGCTCGGTCACGGCTTCTCGCGCTGGCTCTGCCATATCGCCGTCGCCTCATCGATGCGGCCGCGCTCGGTGATCACCGCGTCCTCGTTTTCGCGCCGGATGGCACGGTAGATTTCTTCACGATAGATGCGCACCTCGGTCGGCGCCTCCACCCCCAGGCGCACCTGGTTGCCGCGGATCTCGAGCACCCGTACAGCGACCTGGTCACCTATCCGAATCACTTCGCCCAACTTCCGTGTCAGAATCAGCATGGCCGGGGACCTTCCCTGTCTCCCGCTCTCCTTGTCGGCTGCTTCGTGGAGAGGCTTTAGAACTGCAGCAGGCTGGTGAGGCTCGTCTCCTTGATCTGGGAGGCCGCGGCGAGCAGCGCCTGGAGCGCGGTCGTCGCCTGCGCGAGCTGTGTGGCCACGACGATGAAGTCCGCTTCGCGGATCTCGGCACGGGACGTCGCTTCCCGCTCGGTGAGACCGCGGACCTGGGTGATGCGCGACTGCAGTTGTGCCTGACGGCCGCCGACGCTGGCGCGCTCGGACGACAGGCCGTCGCGCGCCGTCGACAGGCCGCTCAACGTGCCGGCGACGTCGCCGTTGGTGGCGAGCGCCGTCTCCAGGCTCTCGAGCGCGACCAGCGCGTCGCCGAAGACCTGGTCGCCCGGCGTCGAGACACGCACCCGTTCGGCGCTGTCGCCGCCCACCTTCACCTCGAACTGGTACTGCGAGCCGGTGTACGCCGTCGCGGCGGTGTAGCCGGGGGCGTCGGGGTCGGTGAAGGGCGGCGTGCCGCTCTGGCTGAGCCCGCTGAACAACCGGCGGCCGCCCAGCTCGGCGTTGCCGACGGTGGTGAGCGCCTGCAGCAGACCGTGCACCTCTTCGCGCGCCGCGGCGCGCTGCGCCGGGGTGTAGAGGCCGGACGAATACTGCGACGCCAGCTCCTCGGCACGCACCAGGAGGCTGTTGGCGTCCCCGAGCGAATCGTCCTGGGCCGCCAGCACCTGGACGCCGAAGGCGGCGCCGTCGTCGTACTGCGCGAGCGCCGCAAGGCTGGCGCTGTGGCGCACCACCTGCCCGGCGCCGAGCGGATCCTGCTCGGGGCGCAGCAAACGACGACCGCTGACGATCTGCTCCTGCAGCTCGCGGATGTCGACCTGTACCTTCGCCGTCCGCTGCTGGACGAAGTTGAAGGTGTTGGCGTCGCTGACGCGCGTGATCGTCATCGGACGAGGTTGACCAGCTCGCCGAGGATGTTGTCGGCGACGTTGATGACCTTGGCCGCGGCCTGGAAGGCATACTGGTAGCGCAGCAGGTTGGTCAGCTCCTCGTTCAAATTCACCCCCGAGATCGAGTCACGCTGCGACTGCACCTGATCGACGACCAGCGCGCTGGCGGCGGAGACGTCCTCCGCCTGCGACGCCGCCTGTCCGACCCGCGCCACCTCGCTCGCCAGCCAGCCGGCCGGCGACACGCCACCGAGCCCCGCCTGCGGCGCGGTGCGCAGATCGGCGAAGGCGAGCGCGTTCGTGTTGTCGCCCGGCTGCGTCGAGCGCGCCGCGGCGATGCGGCGCGGATCCGTGATCGCGACCGCGAGCGACTCGGCCGTCGTGCCGCTGAAGAACGGCACGGCCACCGTCGACAGGCCGTCGAGGTCGCGCGCGGCGGCGTTCTGCTGGACGCCGTTCACCGCCGACGCCAGCGACGCGGCCAAGGTGTCGAGGTTCGTGGCGGCCGTCGGGATCGCCGTGTCGCGCGATTCGGCCAGGGCAGCGAACTCGCCGGTCCGAAACGACGCCGGCGTGGAGATGAACCCACCGGGACCAGCCAGGCCGACCTCGTGCAGCAGGCCGCCGTCGAGCCCGGGCCCGGTCGTCTGCGTCGCCAGCGCGTTCGTCACCGTGCCCGCCTCGACGAGCACCGGCCCGTTCAGCAGCGACACGCGCGCCGCACCGTTCGGCGCTTCGACGACGGAGATGCCGACCTTGCGACCGAGCGACTGCAGCGCCACCTCGCGCTGGTCGCGCAGCTCGTTCGCCGACTGCCCCGACACCTCGGCGGCGGCGATCTCGACGTTCAGACCGGCGATGCGGTCGAGCTCGTCGTTGGCCTCGGTGACGAGCCCGAGCGTCTGATCGTCGGCCGAGCGCTGCAGCGCACCGAGCCCCTCGGCGCGACGGTTGATCTCGCCGGCGAGCGCACGCGCGGCGCCGAGCAACGTCTGCCGTTCGGCGAGGCCGTCGGGATTGCGCGCCAGGCCGTCGGCCGCGTCGAAGAAGGCATCGACGGCGGTGCCGAGCGACGGCTCGCTCAGATCGTTCAGCAGCGACGACAGACCGCTCAGCTGATCGTGCCGGAGCGCGTCCTCACCGGCGTCGGTGATGGCGTTGCGCAGTCGCCGGTCGACGAGCGGATCGAGCAGCTGCTCGACGGACTGGACGCGTACGCCGCGGCCGATGAGCACGCCGTGCTGCAGCGCCGGCGGCACCGACGTCAGGTCGACACGCTGGCGCGTGTAGCCCGGCGTGTTGACGTTGGCGATGTTGTTGCCCGTGACGCTGAGCCCGAGCTCCTGCGCGAGCAGTCCGCTCCGTCCGATGTCGAGCGCCGCGAGCAGCCCCATTCAGGCCGTCCGATCCACGCGCTCGGGGATCGCGGGCACCGCCAGCGCGGCGTCGGACCCGTAGGTCGCGCCCGGCACCAAGGTGCGCAGCGTGCGCAGCATGTCCTGCACGCCGCCGAGGCTTGCGCCGACGAGGAGCGCCGTCTGGCGCTCGAGACCGCGGGTCTCGAGCAACGCGCCACGCAGCTTGCGCAGGTGACTGCGCACGCGATGCTGCGGTTCGAGCGGCAGCATCGGCAGCATCTCGAGCGCCTGTGGCGTCTCGACGCCGTGGCGAGCTGCCACCGCGCGCACCATCTGGCGACGCGCGTCGGCGAGCGCCGTCAGGCGCTGCTGCAGCACCTCGCGCTCCTCGACGCAGGCGAGAATGTCGTCGGAGCGCAGCCGGACGACGGCCTGCTGCTCATCGCGCAGCAGGGCCGAGAGCCGGCCACACACGTCAGTCTCCTCGTCGAGGAGGGTACAGAGTCGATCGATGTCTTCCATGGGTTCACTTGGCGAGGTCGCCGAGGATCTCTCCGAGCAGCTTACGCGCGGTGCTCTCCACGTCGACCTGGTAGCTGCCGCGGGTCACGGCATCGCGCAGCGGATCGACCTTGTCGGCCCGGACCTCGTGCAGCCCCTCGGCGAGCTTTCCACCGTGGTCGACCAAGCGGGCCAACGCTCGCGCCACCTGGGACACGCGAATCGAATCGCCGGACGTCTCCGCGGCCTCTCCCGCACTCGTGGCGGGCGTGGTGTCGACCGTTCCGGGCAGGCCGCCTACCCTTGGGTCCTGGACGCTCTTTCGTTCGTTTATCTTCATCGTTCTGGCCTTCCTGCCGCCGGCTTGATGCGTGGCAGTGGTTGCCCACCTGCTGTTTCGGCAGCCTGCCCCAGAACCTTTAGGTCATGCGAATCTGCTGGTTTTCCCAGCTGTTGTACGAGCCCAAGCGGGTCGGTCCGGGCCAACGTCTCCGCAACCGCCCTGTCGAATGCGCCCTCGTACGTCTTGCGATTCGCGGACGCCTCAGTCAGTCCCGAATCGGGGATGGTGCGCCGCATCGCCTCCATGAGCTTGGAGAGGAACACCACCTCGAGCTCGCGGGCGGCGGTCGTCTCGGCCGATTCGCCGCGGCGACGCGCCGGCATCTGGACGCCCGTCGGGCCGACACCGATCACCGGATCCATCACATCATCCCCAGCTCGGCCTCGAGGGCTCCAGCCGCCTTCATCGCCTGCAGGATCGCGATCAGGTCCTGCGGCGTGACGCCGAGCGCATTGAGACCGGCGACGAGGTCACCCAGGCTGACGCCCGGGCTCAGCAGATGGAGGTTGCGCTTCTTGCCCTCCTTCACCGAGATGTCGGTCTCCGGCACGACCGTGGTCTCGCCGAGCGAGAACGGCGCCGGCTGCGATACCCCGTAGTCCGTCGTCACCGTCACCTGCAGGCTGCCGTGCGCGATGGCGATGGGCATGACGCGCACCTCGTTGCCGATGATGACGGTGCCCGTGCGCTCGTTCAGGACCACGCGCGCCGCCGTGTCGGGTGACACGTGCACCCCCTCGATGGTGGTCATGACCTCGACCGCCTCGTCCGGCGAGTTGCCGCGCAGCGCGATGCTGATCGTCCCGGCATCGACGGAGTGGGCGGCGGCACGTCCGAGCGCACCGTTGACGGCCTGCGCCACGCGCTCCGCGGTCGTGAAGTCGGGTTGATGCAGGGCCACCGTGATGATGCCGCCGGCGCCGAGCGCCACCGGTACCTCGCGCTCGACGAGCACCCCATCGGTGAGCAGTGCGACGGTCGGATGTCCCTTGGTGCCGGTCGCCCCCGGTCCGGACGCCGAGAAGCCACCGCCGAGCGACACCGCACCCTGCCCGACGCCGTACACCTCGCCGTTACCGGCGAAGAGCGGCGTCTGGATGAGCGTCCCACCCTGCAGGCTGTCGGCATCACCCATCGACGACACCTGTGCCGGGATGCGCGTCCCCTGCCGCGCGAACGGCGGCAGCTCCGCCGTCACCATGACCGCCGCGACGTTCTTCACCTGCAGCTGGCGCGGGTTCACGTTGAGCGTGATCCCCTTGCGTCGCAGCAGGTTCAGCACCGACTGCGGCGTGAACAGCGCCTGCTGCGAGTCGCCCGTCCCGTTCAGGCCGACGACGAGGCCGTAGCCCGACAGCTGGTTCGCGCGCACGCCTTCGACGGTCGCGATGTCCTTCAGCCGCGCAGCGAACGCGGGGCCATCGATCAGCGCCAGGCACAGCCCGCCGACGAGCGACGCGAATGCGCGGCGATGCCTCAAAACGGCCATACCCAGTCGAAGAGCCGCTGTGCCAGCGGCTCGCCCTGCTTGTCGCCCACCGTGCCGTAGCCGTAGTAGCTGATGCGCGCGTCGGCGAGCCGCGCCGACAGCACGGAGTTGTCGGGCGCGATGTCCTCGGGGCGCACGATGCCGGTCAGCACGATGTGCTGATCCTCGCTGTTGATGGTGACGATCTTGTCGCCCTGGACGCGCAGGTTGCCCGTGGTGTCGACGTCGACGACACGCACCGTGATGCTGGCCGTCAGGTTGCCCTCGCGCGTGGTGGCGGCGTCCTGCTTGTTCTCGCGGCTGGTCTCGGCGGTGACGATCATCTCGGGGTTGAAGCCGCTCGGCAGCAGCTTCACCGCGGCGGCCGGCAGGCCGAAGAAGTTGTCCACGCTCGCCGCGATCGACGATTCGGCGCTGCCGTCGGTGGTGGCGGCCTTCTTGCCCTTCGAGTTCTCGCTGATGAGGACGGTCAGCAGATCGCCCGGGAAGTGCGCGCGCACGTCGAGGAAGGCGTAGTTCGCGGCCAGCTCCGGATGCCAGAGGGAGCCGTTCGCGGGCTGCGAGGCCTTCGGTCCGAGCCGCGGCGGCAGCGGCTCGAGGTACGGCCGGTTCGCGTAGCAGCCCGCCAGCATCGTCACGAGCGCGAGGACCAGGAGCCGCATCAGAACTCCACGGCCACGGTGTTGCGATCGACGACGCGACCGATCAGGTTCTTGCCGCTGCTCCGGTTGAGCACCGCCACGCGCTCGCCTTCGGCGGCGTCCTGACGCACCTCGCCCGGTACGGTGACGCGCAACGCGCCGCGCGCCACCACCAGGACGACGGCGTCGCCGCGGTGGACCAGCGTCGGTCGTCCGACCTGCTCCGTGCGCACCGGCGCCCACGGCAGCAACGACGCGCGCGCGACCATGCCGACCAGGTCCTCCGGCGCGCTCACGAGATTGCGCGGCAGCTGCGACAGATCCTGGCGGTCGATCGAGACGTCGGCGGCGGTCAGCACCTCGCCGCGTGCGACGGCACGCGTCGGCACCGCGACCTCGCCGAAGCGCGCGACGTCCGCCGTGACCCATGCGGTGCGGGCGACACGGTCGTCGACGAGGAAGTCGACCTGCAGGCGCACGCGCCCCATCAGCGCCGAGCCCCGCGGTGTCGTCACGCGCGTCGTGTACGCACCCGCCGGGACGCGAATCACCCCCGGAAGCTCGAGCGTGCGCAGCACGGCATCGTCGGCCCCCGCGCCCAGCATGTCGCGCACGTGATCCTCGACGATCCCGCGCACGGTCGCCTCGGGCACGTCCTGCGACGCGCGGCGCACGCGCAACGACGTCGGCACGGTGTAGGTGATCGTCTTCAGATCGATCCCCGCCTGCTGCAACGACGCCAACAGACGCGCGCCATCGATGGTGCGCGTCTCGCCCGCGCCGGGCGCCGACACCACCACCATGTCGCCGACGACCTCCGCCGCCGCCCCCTCGAGCAGCGCGATGTCGCGCAGCCGCACCGGGTCCTCGCTGACGACGACCTCGGCGGGCACCGTGATCCGTCCGCCCGAGCCGGCGCCGAGGCACGCGAGCCAGAGGCACGCGAGCCCGGCGAGACCGAGCCGCTTACGTGACGATCGCATTCGCAACCTGCAGCATCTCGTCGGCCGTGGTGATCGCCTTCGACGTCACCTCGTAGGCGCGCTGCGCCGTGATCAGCCCGATCAGCTCCTCGACGACGCTGACGTTCGAGTTCTCGAGGAAGCCCTGCAGCAGCGTGCCGCGGTTCTCCTCGCCCGGCGTCCCCAGCTGCGGCGCGCCCGAGGTGTCCGTCTCCTGGAACAGGTTCTTGCCGAGCGCTTTCAGGCCGGGCGGGTTCGTGAACCGCGCCAGCTGGATCTGCCCGAGCTGCGTCGGCGTCGTCGCCCCGGGAAGGAGGGCGCTCACGAGGCCGTCCTGACCGACCGTGATGTCGATCGAGCCGTCGGGGATCGTGATGCCGGGCTCCATCGGCGTCCCGTCCGACGTCACCACGCGCGACTGGTTGTCGAGCTTGAAGGCGCCGGCGCGCGTGAACGCGGTGGTCCCGTCCGCGAGCGTCACCTGGAAGAAGCCCTGCCCCTCGATCGCCATGTCGAGCGGCGCGCCGGTCTGGGAGTAGTCGCCCTGCGTGAAGATGCGCTGGACGGCCGCCGGCTTCACACCGAGGCCGACCTGGATGCCCGTCGGCGACTGCGTGCTGTTCGACGTCGGCGAGCCGGGCGCGCGCAGCGTCTGGTAGAGCAGATCCTGGAAGTCGGCACGGCTCTTCTTGAAGCCCGTGGTGTTCACGTTCGCCAGGTTGTTGGCGATCACGTCGATCGAGAGCTGCTGGGCGTTCATGCCCGTCGCGGCGGTGTAGAGGGCACGGATCATGCGGTTCTCCCGACTTCGTTGATGCTGCGGAGCTGGACCTCGTCCAGGCGCGTGATGGCACGCATGTAGGTTTCGAACGTGCGCGAGACGTCGACCAGACCGACGAGTCCTTGCACGACGTCGACGTTGGCGCGCTCGATGGCGCCCTGCATGACCTGGATGCGCTCGCGCGGGATCGGCGTGCCGGGCCGGCCTGCCACCGCGACGTAGAGCGAGTCACCCTCGGGAACGAGCTGCGGCTGCTCGCCGAAGGTGAGCAGCTTCAGCTGGCCGGCGATCGAGCCGTCGACCTTGATGGAGCCGTCGCCAGCGATCTCGATCGGCCCGCCGCGGTCGCCGAGGCGCAGCTCGCCCTGCTCGCCCTGGACGCGGTGCCCTTCCGGCGTGGCGAGGAACCCTTCCTTGTCGACGGTGAAGCTGCCCTGGCGCGTGTAGCGCTCGCCGTGCGGCGTCCCCACCGCGAACCAACCGTCACCGGTGACCGCGATGTCGAGCGGATTGCCGGTGGGGGTGATCGAGCCCTGCGAGAAGTCGCGCTGCATGTCGGAGCCGACCACGAGCGGCGTCGTCTCGGCGAGCACCGGATCGAGGACCGGACGCGGAAAGTTCTGCAGCGGCGTCACGTTGAACGTGACGCGCTCGGCTTTGTAGCCGCTGGTGCCGACGTTCGACAGGTTCTGCGCCACGGCGTCGAGCTGCATCTGCGCAGCGACGCCACCGGAGGCGAGGGTGTAGATTCCGCGATTCATTCCGTCCTCATCGTGATCGAGCAAGTGCAGTGCCATGCGCGGCGGCGGCCGCAGCCGCCGCCGCGCACCGGCAGCTCCTGCCTAGGCCAGGCGTCCCCTGCCGAGGCTCAGATCGAGCTCGCGCCGCAGCCGCAGCTCGGCGGGATCCGACGGCGTGGTCTCCGCCGCCGCGAACGGTCGCACCAGTGGGCGCTCCGGGGCGGCAGGACGTGCCGGGCCCTCGCTGCGTCCGAGGTCGATCATGAGCGCGCGCAGGCTCTGCTCGCGGGCGCCGAGCATGCGCTCCAGCGAACGTCCGCGCTCCTCCGCATCCTCGAGCAGCGTGCCGAGCTCGCCGCGCAGCTTCTCGAGCGCCAGACGCTGATCCGCCAGCGCCAGCTCGCGCTCGCGACCGCTGCGCATCACCAGCCAGGCGAGGCCGGCGACCGCGAGCAGATCGACCACCGTGGTGGCCAGCAGCAGGTTCTCCATCATCGGAATTCCCTCCTTCAAGCGAAGACGTCGAGCCGACGCGTCGGCGGTGGCGTGACCGGGGGCGGATCCTCGTGCTCGTCGTCGAGCACGGGGGTAGACGATGTGCCGTGTGTCCGGCGGCGACGCGTCGAGGCCTCGCCTCCGTCACGCGACGCGCGCTCGCGCAGTCCGCTCACCGTGTCCACGTCACCTTTCCTCCGCGCCTCCGGTGGCCGCGAACCCGCGCAGATGGCTCTTGAGGCGCAGCGTCGCCTGCGAGTGCAGCTGCGACACGCGCGACTCGGTGAGCCCGAGCACGGCGCCGACCTCTTTCATCGTGAGCTCGTCGTTGTAGTAGAGCGAGATCACGAGCTTCTCGCGCTCGGGCAGTCGGCTGATCGCCGCCGCCACCAGCGAGACGCGCTCCTGCGTCAGCAGCGCGCGCAGCGGATCGGCCTCGCCCTCGTCCTGGCCACGCTCGATGTTGAAGCGCTCCTCGCCGCTGCCGAAGCCGAGATCCTCCAGGCTGAAGAGGCTCATCTCGCCGACCTTCGTCAGCAGCTCCTGGTAGTCCTCGAGCGACATGCCGAGCTCGAGCGCCAGCTCGTCCTCGGTGGGCGGTCGTCCGAGCCGTCCCTCCAGCTCGTGCGATATCTTCTCCACCAGCGCCGCCTTCTGGCGCACGCTGCGCGGCACCCAGTCGAGCGAGCGCAGATGGTCGAGGATGGCGCCGCGGATGCGGAACTGGGCGTAGGTCGAGAACAGCGCTTCCTTCTTGGGATCGTACTTGCCGATGGCGTCGAGCAGACCGACGATGCCCCACGACACCAGGTCGTCGAGCTCGATGTGGGGCGGCTTGCGCACCGCGAGGCGCTGCACCACGCGCCGCACCAGCGGCATGTAGCGTCGCAGGATCTCCTCGCGATCGCCCTGCAGCGGGGTGTACGTCGCGGCCTTTGGTCGTCCGCGTCGTCGCCCCAGCTCGCCGTACCCGGTCTCGGCCATGCTCACACGCCTCCCTCGGCGACGAGACGACGGAAGAAGAACTGCACGCCCCCCGATGGGGCCGCCGGCGGGCGCGCGGCGAGACGTTGCGCCAGCCGCATGATGGCCTGGCTCGCCGGCGTACCGGGCGACTCGATCACCACCGGATTCTGACGGCGGACGGCGCGCGACACCGCGTCGTCGAACGGGATGAAGCCCTGGTACTCGAGGCGCACGCGCAGGAAGCGCTCGGCGACCCGCTGCAGGCGGCGGAACGCGGCGTCGGCGTCGGCGACGCTGACGGCCATGTTGACGACGACGAGAAACTCCTGGCGTCCGTGACGCGTCGCCAGCAGCTTGATGAGCGCGTAGGCGTCGGTCAGCGCGGTCGGCTCGGGCGTGAGCACCACCAGCGTCTCGGCCGCGGCGGCGGCGAAGAAGAGCACGTTGGGCGCGATCCCCGCGCCGACGTCGATCAGCAGCACGTCGAGCGACTGCTCGAGCGTGTCGACTTCGGCGAGCAGCGCCAGTTGTTGCTCGGCGCCGAGCGAGGTCATCTCGAGGAAGCCGCTCGCGGAGGGCACGACGCGAATGCCCGCGGGGCCCTCGACGATGACGTCTTCGAGACGCGCCTCGCCGCGCAGCACGTGCAGCAGGCTGCGCGCCGGCGTCAGGCCGAGCACGACGTCGAGATTCGCCAGGCCGAGGTCGGCGTCGAGCACGCACACCCGCAGACCACGCTTCGCCAGCGAGACGGCAAGATTTGCCGCCAGGCTCGTCTTGCCCACACCACCCTTCCCGCTCGCGACCGCGACCACGCGTAGCGGCGCGCTGGTGGCGACAGGCCGGATGATGGCCGCTTCTCGAATCCCGTTGTCCATGCGCGTGCCGGTTCCTCTAGAGTCAGGCAGCCAGCAGGCAGCGTGCCAGGCGCTCGGCGGTCGCAGGCGTGAGGTCGTCGGGGATGCGCCGACCCTCGGCGACGTGGGTCACCGGGAGGCGACAGCGCCACAGCTCGCCGAGCACCGGCGCCCCGGGAGCCGCGTCGAGCTTGGTGACGACGCAGTCGTCGAGCCCGAGCGACGCATAGGCGCGACACGTGCGCGCGGCGGCGATGCTGCCCATCCCCGCGCTCACCACGAGGGTCCGTGCCGCCGCCGGACCGGCCTCGCCCGCCAGCCGGGACAACTCGGCGAGCTCAACTTTCTGACCTGCGCCGACGCCGGCGGTGTCGACCAGGATGCGATCCGCATCCCCTGCCGCGGCCAGCGCGGCCACGAGCGTGCCCGGCTCGGGTGCCAGCAGGACCGGGACGTCGAGCGCGCGGCCGTAGGCAGAAAGCGCCGCCCCGGCCCCGATGCGTGCGGCGTCGGCCCCGATCAGCACGACGCGACGGCCCGCCATGCGTTCGCGCGCGGCGAGCTGGACGAGCGTCGTCGTCTTGCCGTCGCCGGGCGGTCCCACCACCAGCCGGATACGCGCATCGAGCCGCTGCGCCGCCGGCAGCGTCGCGGCGAGCGCCGCTGCGAAGCCGCGTCCGGCGGTGAGGCCGGCGGCGGTCTCGCGCACCAGCGCGGCGGCGACGGCACCGTCCACGCCCTGCGCCGCGAGCGCCTGGGCGAGCGAGCGCACGGCGGGCAGCGCGCCGTGGCCCAGCTCGGGCACGAGGGCCCGCACCAGCGCCGTCAGCTCGCGCACCTCGTGGCGCAGCTCGTCGTCCTCGACCAGCGGCGGCTCGTCGTCGTCGACGGCAGCGGTGACGGTGACGATACCGTCGCGCGTCGCGGTCTCGAGCAGCACCGCCTCCTCGCCGAGCGCCGCCTTCACCTGGCGCAGCGCCTCCGCCATGGTCGGTGCCGATACGCGTCTAATTCTCATCGAGGGTCACCACGCCGAGCGAGTGGATGCGCACCGACGGCGCGATCTCCTGCGGGCTCAGCAGCACGAGGGACGGGATGTAGCGTTCCAGCATGCGACGCAGATGCGGCCGCAGCGTGGCGCCGCAGAGGAGCACCGGCTGCAGGTGCTGCTGGCCGAAGCGCTCGCCCCACTGGCCGAGACGGGTGACGAGCCGCTGCGCCAGCACCGGCTCCATCGCCAGCGACGTGCCGTCGTCGCCGCGCTGGAGCGAATCCACCAGCGAGCGCTCGATCGGCCCGGCGAGCGTCATCAGGGCCAGCGAGCCGTCGGGGCCGACGAGCCGCTGCGTGATCGAACGCCCGAGCGCCTGGCGGGCATGCTCGGTGAGGACGTCGGCGTCCTTCGAGCGCGGCGCCACGTCGGCGATGGCTTCGAGGATGGTCGGAAGGTCGCGTACCGACACGCCCTCGCGCAGCAGGTTCTGCAGCACCTTCTGCACGCCGCCCACCGACAGCAGCTGCGGCACCAGCTCCTCGACGACCTTCGGCCGCGTGCGCGCCAGCTGATCGAGCAGGCCCTGCACCTCCTGGCGACCGAGCAGCTCGTGCGCGTGGCGACGGATGACCTCGGTGACGTGCGTGATGATGACGGTGCCGCCGTCGACGACGGTGTAGCCGGCGAGGCTGGCGCGCTCGCGCTCCGCCGCCGTCACCCACAGTGCCTCCAGCCCGAACGCCGGCTCGCGCGTCGGCACCCCCGGCACCGTCGACGTGACGGTGCCCGGGTTGATGGCGAGGAAGCAGCCCACCCGCACCTCGCCGCGCGCGATCTCGATGCCCTTCAGGAGGATCGTGTAGCCGTTCGGCCGGATCTGCAGGTTGTCGCGGATGTGGACGGGCGGCACGATGAAGCCCATCTCGAGCGCGAGCTGGCGGCGCAGCGTGCGGATGCGCTCGACGAGATCGCCGCCGCCCTCGCCCGGCGCGCCCGTGGCCCCATCGACGAGCGGCACCAGCTCGAAGCCGACCTCGAGCTCCATCAGATCGAGCGGCAGCAGGCCCTCGGGCCGGTCGTCGCGCTTCACCGCGGGCACACCGCCGATGACCTCGGCCTCCTCCGGTGCGACCGTCTTCATGCCGCCGCCCGCGGCCAGCGTGCCGGTGGCGCCTGCCAGCAGCATGAACGGCAGGAACGGCAGGCCGGGCACCAGCGCGAAGGCGCCGAGGATGCCGGTCACCATCCACAGGACGCGCGGGCTGGACAGCAGCTGGCCCGCGACCTCGGTACCGAGATCCGCACCCGACGCCGCGCGCGTGACGATGATACCGGCGGCGGTCGAGATCAGCAGCGCGGGCAGCGCCGACACCAGGCCGTCACCGATGGTCAGGATGGTGTAGGTCTGCGCCGCGGTCTGCCAGTCGAGGCCGTTCTGGGCCACGCCGATGAAGAAGCCGCCGATGATGTTGATGGCGGTGATGACGAGCCCGGCGACGGCGTCGCCGCGCACGAACTTGCTGGCGCCGTCCATCGCGCCGTAGAAGTCGGCCTCGTCCTCGACGTTGCGACGGCGCGCGCGCGCGTCCTTCTCGGTGATCATGCCGCTGTTCAGGTCGGCGTCGATCGCGAGCTGCTTGCCCGGCATCGCGTCCAGGGTGAAGCGCGCCGCCACCTCGGCGATGCGGCCGGCGCCCTTCGTGATGACGGCGAAGTTGATGACCGACAGGATCAGGAAGACGACGATGCCGACGGCGTAGCTGCCGCCGACGACGAAGTTGCCGAACGCCTGGATGACGTGTCCCGCCGCGCCCGGCCCGTCGTGCCCGTGCAGCAGGATGAGCCGCGTCGACGCGACGTTGAGCGACAGCCGGAACAGCGTCACCACCAGCAGCACCGACGGAAACGTCGAGAACTCGAGCGGCCGCTGCGTATACATCCCGACCATCAGGATGATGAGCGACAGGCTGATCGACATCGCCAGCAACAGATCGATCAACACCGCCGGCAGCGGAATGATCATGATGACCACCACCCCGACGAGGGCGAGCGGAATCACCATCTCGCCAGTCGACGTGGTCGTCCCAGCAGGAGCAGCAGCGGCGGTCGCGGTAGCCATTCCTAGGATCCCGTCTCCGACGTAGGGGCCGGGGGGGGGCGCCGAAGGAGGGCGTCGGGAGTGAGCGGGTGGGGAAAAGGGGCGGAGTGCTGCCGAGCGATCGCCGCGCGGACCGGCGCCCCCCCGCGGACACTACGTCGGAGACGCGACACTACACGGCCTTCCCGGTCCCGAGGCCGCGTAGCGAGTAGATGTACGCGAGGATCTCGGCGACCGCCTTGTAGAGCGTCGACGGGATCTCGTCCCCGACCTGCACCGTACGGAAGAGCGCCCGCGCCAACGCCCGTCGCTCGACGATCGGCACCCCCGCCTTGCGCGCCGCCTCCTTGATCCGCGCCGCCATCTCGTCGGCGCCCTTCGCCAGCACGCGTGGCGCGGCCATGTCGTCGGGCCGGTAGCGCAGCGCCACCGCGACGTGCGTCGGGTTGGTGAGCACGACGTCCGCCTGACCGACGTCGTTCAGCATGCGGCGCTTCGCGATCTCGCGATGCGCACGCCGGAAGCGACCGCGGATGGCCGGGTTGCCTTCCGCCTCCTTGTGCTCCTCCTTGAGCTCCTGGCGGCTCATTTTGAGGCTCTTCTCGTGCTGCCAGCGCTGAAAGCCCCAGTCGGCGGCACCGAGCACGGCGAGCGGTGCCACCATCACCAGCAGCAGCTTGCGGACGCCGGCACCGCAGAGCGCGAGGATGTCCGGGAGCGGCATCGCCGGCGCGACGATCGCCATCTGCCCGAACGACCACAGCACGTTGTAGGCGATGGTGAGGACGACGGTGATCTTGACCACCGCCTTCACCAGGTTCGCGACGCCCTGGGCCGAGAACAGCCGCTTCGCGCCGGCGGCGATGCCGAGACGGCTCAGCTGCGGCAGCACCAGCTCGGCGTTCACCTGGAAGCCGACCTGCGCCACGACCGTGCCGACGCCGACCACCGCCACCATCAGGAAGAACGGCGCGAACAGCGTGCCGAGCTCGTGCACCGCCTGCGAGAACAGCGGCAGCACCGAGTCGTCGTTGGCGGCGACGGGGCCCACCGCCGCGAGCCACGCCCGCAGCACGACGCGGCTGCGCGCCACCAGCTCGGGCGCACCCCAGGACGCCACCGTGAGCGCCGCCAGCATGACGGCCACCGGCGCCACCTCGGGCGACAGCACGACCTGACCGTGCTTGCGCGCCTCCTCGCGACGTTTTGGGGATGCCGCTTCCGACTTGTCTGCCGCGCCGTCCTCAGCCATGCGCGAACCCTCGCAGCACCCAGGCGAGCGTCCCGCCGAGCTCGCCGAACTGCTGCTGCAGGAAGCGGAACGTGAACGGCAATGCCGCCCCCAGCATCACGAGCCCGACGCCGACGTTCACCGGGAAGCCGACGACGAAGACGTTCAGCTGCGGGATGGTGCGTGCCAGCACGCCGAGCGCCGCGTTGGTCAGCAACAGGACGATCAGCACCGGTGCGGCGATGCGCATGCCGATGGCGAAGATCTCGCTCGCCTTCATGACGACGCCGCGCAGGACGCCCGGGCCGAGCACGACGGCCCCGATCGGCACCACCGCAAAGCTCTCGAACAACGCCCGCAGCAGCAGGTGGTGGACGTCGAGCGCCAGGAACGCCAGCAACGCCATCAGCTGCTGCCACTCCGCCACCACGGTCGACTGCGCGTTCGACTGCGGGTCGATCAGGTTGGCGAGACCGAAGCCGATCTGGATGCCCGCGACCTGCCCGCCGAGCTGCACGCCGGCGAAGATCAGTTGCGCGAGGAAGCCCAGCACCAGTCCCACGATCGACTCGGAAACGACGAGGCCGGCCATCGTCCACAGCGTCGGCGGCGCCGTCACGTCGGTCACGGCGACGGGCGCCAGCGCGATCGCCAGCACCAGCGCCAGGCCGATACGACCGCGCAACGGCACCAGCAGGTGGCCGAAGAGCGGCGCTCCCATCACCAGCCCGGCGCAGCGCGCCAGCACCAGGAGGAAGCCCGTCGGATCCGGAATCGGCATGGCTCAGCGCACGTAGTTCGGCAGGCTCTGGAACAGCGTGGTGGTGTACGAGACCAGCCGCGTCAGCATCCACGGGCCGAAGATCGCCAGCGCCGCGACGGTGGCGAGGATCTTCGGGATGAACGTCAGCGTGATCTCGTTGATCTGCGTCATCGCCTGGAAGACGCTGACGATGAGCCCCGCGACGAGGCCGAACAGCAGCACCGGACCGGCGAGCGCGATCGTCAGCTCGAGCGCACCGCGGCCGATGCCGATCACCGTCTCAACACCCATGGTCCATCCCCCTCAGTGAAAGCTCGTGACGAGCGAGCCGGTGAGCACGTTCCAGCCGTCGACGAGCACGAACAGCATCAGCTTGAACGGCAGCGAGATCAGGACGGGTGGCAGCATCATCATCCCCATCGAAGTCAGGACCGAGGCCACCACCATGTCGAGGATCAGGAACGGCACGTAGACCAGGAACCCCATCTGGAACGCGGTCTTCAGCTCCGAGATGAGGAACGCCGGGATGAGCGCCTGCGGCGGCACGTCGAGCGGGCCGTCGGGCCGCGGCGTGTTGGTGGCGCCGATGAAGAGCGCCAGGTCCTTCTCGCGCGTCTGGCGCAGCATGAACTGCCGCAACGGATCGTAGGCGCGTTTCAGCGCCTCCTCGCCGGTGATCTGCTGCTCCTGGTACGGCACCATCGCGGTGGCGTGGATCTGGGTCAGCGTCGGCATCATCACGAAGCCGGTGATGAAGAGGGCCAGCGACACGATGACCTGATTCGGCGGCATGCTCTGCGTGCCCACCGCCTGGCGCAGGAACGACAGGACGATGACGATGCGGACGAAGCCCGTCAGCGTCACGAGGATCGCCGGCGCCAGCGACAGCAGCGTCAGCAGCGCGACGATCTGCAGCGGCGTCGCGATGGCGCCGTCGCCACCGCCGATCTGCACGGACATCTGCGGGAGCAGCGGGGTCATGCCGCCGGCGGTGCCTCCACGTCGGTGCGACCGAGCCGCGTCACGAGCGACACCGTGTCGCCCGACAGCCCGAGCAGCAGGCGCTGCCCGTCGACCTCGACGATGGTGAGGAAGCGTTTGCCACCGAGATAGCGGGTGGTGACGAGACGGATCAGCTCGCCCGACGTCGTCGCATGTCGCTGCCGCCAGATCATGACGCCGCCGAGCGCCGCCAACGCGGCGCCGAGCACCGAGGCCGCGAGCGTCGTCATGCCAGGCCCGCGATGCGCTCGGACGGGCTCACGATGTCGGTGAGACGGACGCCGAACTTGTCGTTCACCATCACCGCCTCGCCACGGGCGACGAGCTTGCCGTTGACGAGCACGTCGATGGGCTCGCCCGCGAGCTTCGCCAGCTCGACCACCGAGCCGGCATTCAGCTGCAGCAGCTCGCGCAGCGGCAGCTTGGCGCGACCGATCTCCGCCGTCACCTCGAGCGGGATGTCGAGCAGCAGATCGAAATTGCGCGGGCTGTCCGTGCTCGCCGCCGTCTCCGTTCCGGGTTCCTCCGCCATCACTCCTCCGTCCCCTGCCTCACAGGCGCTGCGTCACGCGGACCGCGTTGTTGCTGCCACTGATCCCCGGCGCACCCAGGAAGTGCGGCTGCCCGGCCACCCGGATCAGCACCGGGCCCTCGCGACCGGTCGAGAAGCCGACGAGATCGCCGACCGCCAGCGCGAGCACGTCGCGCATCGTCATCGCGCGCGTGCCGAGCTCGACGCTGAGCTCGACCGGCGCCTCGGCCAGCGCCGTGCGCAGCCGTCCGTGCCAGCCGGCGTCGTGCTGCTCGCCACCCTCCGACGACTCCACCTCCTGCGTGCGCCCGAGCGCCGCGCGGATCGGATCGAGCGAGCCGTTCGGCAGACACACCGACAGCCGCAGGTCGTCGAGCCCCTCGATGCTGAGGCCGAGCTCGATGTGGAGCAGCAGCTCCTGCGTGCCGCAGATGGTGGCGAAGAGCGGGTTCGTCTCGGTGCGGAGATATGCGCACTCGAGCGGGGCCACCGCGTGCCAGGCCTCGCGCAGGTCGGCCAGCACGACGGTCCCGATGCGCTCCAGCACCTTCTGCTCGATGGGCGAAAACTCGCGCGTCGCTGCCGGCGCCTTGCGGCCGAGCGTGCCGCCGAACATCACCTGCAACACTGCCGCGAGCAACGGCGCGCGCAGGACGAGCATGCCCTGGCCGCGCAGCGGCGTCAGCCGGAAGAACTGCAGGCCGACGGGCTGCTGCTGGCGCTCCATGAAGCCGCCGAACTTCACCAGCTCGCAGGTGTGGACGGCGACGTTCGGCACCTGCCCGAAGAAGGTCGCGAGCGAGCTGCGCAGGTCGCGGACGAGACGGCCGAGCACGACCTCGAGTCCGGGAAGGCGGCCGTGCAGGCTGCGCTCCTGGTTCGTGAGATCGATGCCGTGGACGCCGCCACGCCCCATCGCGGCGGCGTCGGCGACCCCCGGTGCGGAGACCCCACCATCGCCGACGGCCTTGAGTAGGGCGTCGACCTCGTCCTGCGAGAGCACGTCACTCATGGCATCCCGCTACTGGACGATGAACTCGGTGAAGTAGACCGCCTTCACCATGTCCTGGCGGAGCGCGTGGTTCAGACGCGTGACGATCTCGTCGCGCAGGACGGCCTTGCCCTGCGGCGTGCGCACCTCCGCGAAGTTCTTGCTGCTGAAGAGTGTCAGCAGCAGGTCGCGCACCTGCGGCAGACGGGCGCTCCACTCGCCCGGCACCTGGCCCTTGAAGAACTCGACCTGCAGCGTCGCCTTCAGGTAGCGGCGTCCGTCCTCGTCGCTCAGGTTGGCGATGAATGGATCGAGCGGCGCGAGCGCACCGACGTCGGGGATCGCGGCCTCGGCGGTGCCGTGCTCGCCGCCGCCTTCGGCCTCTTCGCCGTGCGCGGCCTCGCCGCCCTCCGCGGGCGGATGAGACTTTCCGCCGCCGAACAGCCCGAGATACCACGCGGCCCCGCCGCCACCGCCGAGCAGCAGCACGGCCACCGCGATCAGGACGAGCTTGCGTCCGCCGCCTGCCGGCTTCTCTTCTGCTGCCGCGCCCTCGGGCGCGCTTTCCTCGGCCATGGAACCTCCCCGCCGCGATCCTTGCGGCACCCGACCCACAGCAACACGGGTGCCAGTGCCGTGACCCAGCACGGCCAAGGGCGCAGGGCCGCCCCCGGGTCAGCTTCCTGACCCGGCGACGCCCGCGGGGAGCGCTTCCATGACGCGCGGCGGGGCGATTCACCCCGCCGCCCGTCCGTCAGCGGATGATGTTGATCAGGTCGCCGAGCAGCTGATCGCTCGCCGTGATGACGCGCGCGTTGGCCTGGAAAGCACGCTGCGTGCTGATGAGGTCGATGAACTCCTGGGCGATCTGGACGTTCGACTGCTCCAGCGCCGACGACAGCACCGAGCCGTTGCCCTGCGACTGCGCGGTCGAGATGCCGGGAGGGCCGGAGTCGATCGACGCGCGGAAGAGCTGGTTGCCGGCAGGGTTCAGACCCTCCGGGTTGCGGAACGAGGCGATGCCGAGCTGGAACAGCGGCCGCGTCTGTCCGTTGTCGAAGGTGGCGCTCAGGATGCCGGTGGAGTTGACGGAGAGGCTCACCAGGCCGCCGGCCCCGAAGCCGTCCTGATTCACCGAGCCGACGCCCGAGGGCCCGGCCACCTGGGTGAACGCATCGAGGTCGAGCGCGATCGTCTGCGCCGCCGCCCCCGAGAACGTGACGGCACCCGACAGGTTGCCGCTCGTGCTGATCGTGCCGTCGGTGTTGAACGTGACCGTGCCGCCGGCGCCGTTGATGATCTGCAGATCGCCCGCCGTCCCGCCGGTGTCACCGGCGTCGACGCCGAGCCGCACCTGCCAGGAGTTGGTGCCGACCTTGGTGAAGAACATGGTGACGTCGTGCGCGCCGCCGAGCGAGTCGAAGACCTGCACCGACGTCGGGAAGTTCGAGGTCGCGAAGGCGGACGCGAAGGTGGTGCCGTCGAATGGTCCGGCGCCGACCGCCGCCGAGTCGAGGTTGCCGGAGAGCGACACCTGCGTGGTGGCGTTCGCCTGCGCGCTCAGACCGGAGACGGTGATGTCACCGAGCCCGCCGATCGGGCGGCCCGTGGCGTCCACCGGCGTCCCCTGCAGGACGTGACCGATGCCGTTCGTGATGCTGCCGTCGGCGTTCTTCTGGAAGTTGCCGGCGCGCGTGAATATCTGCGCCTGCCCCTCGCGCAACA
The DNA here is from genome assembly GCA_036009625.1 of Binatia bacterium. Lineage (GTDB taxonomy): Bacteria > Desulfobacterota > Binatia > DP-6 > DP-6 > DASYLJ01. The sequence continues at coordinate 5,177 of DASYLJ010000005.1, read as the reverse complement.
CGAAGAAGCCCTGCCCCTCGACGGCGAGGTCGAGGCTGCGACCGGTGGCCTCGATGGCGCCCTGCTCGAAGAGCGTGCGCACGGCGCCGATGCGGGCACCGAGACCGATCTTGCCGATCTGCCCACCCGCCTCGGCCGAGATCAGGTCGGCGAACTCGGTGCGGCTCCCCTTGAAGCCGACGGTGCCGACGTTCGCGATGTTGTTGCCGATGACCGACAGGCTGGCTCCGTTGACGATGAGGCCGCTGCGTCCGCTCGACAGTGCGCCAAAAATTGCCATGCGTTCTTTTCCCCCTGCTCCTAGGCGTCCTGCTGCTGCTCTTGGCTGGGCCGGACCTCGAGGATCGCCTCGAGCGGCACGTCCTGTCCGTTCACACGCAACGTCGGTGGGTCGGCGGTGAAGTCGACGCCTTCCACCTTGGCGAGCATCGTCACCGGCACGGCGAGCTCCTCGTCCGATCCCGCCGCCTTCGCCATCACCTCGATGCGATAGGTGCCGTCGGCGAGCACCTTGCCGTCGGCGCCCTTGCCGTCCCACACGAACTCGTGCGCTCCCGCCGCCTGGCTGCCGACGTCGACCGAGCGCACCTCGCGTCCATTGGCATCGCGGATGGTGACGGTGAGCTCGTCCACTTCCTTGTCGAGCGTGTAGTCGACGCTGGTCGCGACGCCGTCGTCGAGCGTGACCTTGTCGCCCTCGAACCGCACCTCCTTGTCGAGGAGGTTCAGCAGCGACGAGCCGACGCGCGCCGACAGGCCGTCGAGGCGCGTGTTCACGCCGGTCAGCTGCTCCAGGCTCGAGAACTGCGCCAGCTGCGCCGTGAGCTCGTTCGGCTCCATCGGCGCCAGCGGATCCTGGTTCTTCAGCTGCTCGATGAAGAGCAGCAGGAACTGCTTCTGGTCGATGCCCTGGTTCTTGGTGGTGCCGGCCGGCAGCACGTTGCTGGCAGCCGCCGCGGCGAGCGGGTCGATACTCATGCGCGCAAGCTCAATCCCCCCGTCATGGTCCGGACGGGCTCGGGTGTCGTGGTGGGCATCGGGGTGGTCGTCGGCGGCGCGGGGCGCCAGCCGGGCGTGCCCTGCTGCGTGTCGGGTTGCTGGGACTGGTGCTGCTGCTGCGGTCCGGTGCCGACGTTGAAGCCGTCGAGGCGCAGGTTGGCGCGACCGAGCGCCGCTTCCAGCGACGGCCGCTGCTGCGTCAGCGCCTCGCGCGCGTTCGCCTGATCGGCGAGCAGGGTCGCGTTGACGCCGTCGTTGCGCACGCTGACGTGGACGTCGATCTGGCCGAGCGGCGACGTCACCTCGAGGCGCATCTCGCCGCCCTCGGGCAGGCGCTGCGGGCGGAGCGCATCGAGACGCACCAGCTGCTCGACGTCACGGATCGGCACCGGCGGTGCGTCCTGCGGCGCACGCGCGACGTCGCGCGTGGTGGTCGTCTGATGCTGCGCGTGCTGGCTCGCGTCGCCATGACGGGTCGGCGTCGCGTCGTTCGTCCGCGCCGTCGTGTCGGGCGGGGCATCAGGCACTGGTGCGGCCGGGTCGGCCGTCGCCTGGTCGCGGGATTTGCCGTCGGTGGACGACTCGCCCTGCGTGCCGGCCTCCTGTGCCGGCGCAGCCGTCGCGGGTGCGGCGGTCGCACCGACCGCGGCCGCGGCGCGCGGCGGCGCGTCGTCGCCATGCGGGGCGGCGTTCTCGACGATACGCGTGCCGGGCGCGAGCGCGAGCTTCGCGGCCTCGACCGAGTCGGCGGCGATCTTGTCGGCAGCGGGTTTCGGGGCGACGTCGGCGGTCTTGGTGACCACTGGCGCGTCGTCGGCCGGTGCGTCCTCGGGCGGCGCCGCGTCGATCGGTGCCGGCGTGGCGGCCGCCAGCGGCGCCTCGGGCGCGGTGGCGACGGGCGCATCCTCCGATGCGCCGGCGTCCACGACCGGCGGCGGCGCCTCGTCGCTGGTCGCGGCGACGGACGGCGCGGGCACCGGGTCCGGCAGCGGCTGGGTCGCGGCGACGGCGCCGTCGACCGCGGGCGGCGGCGGAATCACCACCGGCACCGGCGCGATGGCGACCGGCACGACCGCGGCGGCGGCGATGGCCGTCGCGGGCGTCGCCGCGGCATCCGGCGGCGCGGCGGTATCGTCGGCCGTTTCCGTCTCGGGGGCCGCGTCGGTACCGGCGTCCGGCGCGGCGGGGGCCGCGGACGTCGCGCCACCGAGGAGCGCTGCGAGGAACGCGCCGAAGTCCAGCACGAGCGCCGTGCCGTCAGCCCCCGCAGCAGCGGGGACGGCAGCCGCCGCGGCCGTTGCCGGCTCGACTGGCGCACTCGTGGCGGGGATCACGACCATCGTCCGGTGGATGGTCAGCAAAGACGGTGCCGCATCCCGAGGCAGCGCGGACGTGGCGGCCTACACGCGCCGCCCGGCAGAATGCACCGGCGGGGAAGGAACTGCCTGCTCCGTGCTATCTCTCCGCCGCATGGGACGTCTCGCAGGCAGAGTCGCCATCGTCACCGGGGGCGCGGGGGGCATCGGTCGCGCCACGGCCATCGCCCTGGCGCGGGAGGGGGCGCAGGTCGTGGTCGCCGACATCGATGGCGACGCGGCGACGCGCGTGGCCACCGAGATCGGCGCCGCCGCGACCGCGATCAGGGTCGACGTCAGCGAGGAGCCGGACGTCGTCGCGATGATCGCCGTGGCGGTCGACACCTTCGGTCGTCTGGACGTGCTGCACAACAACGCCGCCCTCACCGCGCCCGACGTCCTGGCACGCGACACCGTGGTCACGGCGATGTCGCTCGACGTCTGGGAGCGCACGCTGGCGGTCAACTTGCGCAGCCAGATGCTCGCCTGCAAGCACGCCATTCCCGCCATGCTGGCGAGCGGCGGCGGCGCGATCGTGAACATGTCGTCGGGTGCCGCCAACATCGGCGACGTGACGCGGCTGGCATACGGCGTCTCGAAGGCGGGCGTCCAGGCGCTGACCCGCTACGTCGCCGTCGCCCACGGCAAGCAGGGCATCCGCGCCAACGCGATCGTCCCCGGGCTCATCATGACGCCGGCAGTGACGGCACAGGTCCCCGCCGACATGCTGGCATTCTTCGCCGCCGACACCCTGACGCCGCACCTCGGGCAGCCCGAGGACATCGCCGCCACCGTCGTGTTCCTCGCCTCGGACGACGCGCGCTACATCACCGGCCAGATGATCACGGTCGACGGCGGCAGCGCGACCCACGGCGCGCACTACGCCCGGACGCGCTGACCGTCAGCCGATCGTCAGCTGAGCTTGCCGTGCGCCCGGAGCCAGTCGACGAGCTGATGCAGGCCGTCGTCGAGCGGTGTCGGCACGTAGCCCAGCCGGCGGCTCGTCTTGGTGTCGGTCGCTCGCAGGCTGGGATCGCCGCGCTCGGTGCACGCGATCGCCACCAGGGTCGGGCCGAACTTCTCGACCAGCGCGGGCTCCCAGCTCGGGACGATGTCCTCGACCTGGTGCGCCACACCCGCGATCGCGAGACAGCGATTGCAGCACGCCGCAATGCTCATGACGTCCTGCGGCCGGCCGTCGAGCATGTAGCGCTCGCCCGACACGCCGCGGTCCAACGCGGCGATGGAGCCCCGCGCGACGTCGTCGGCGAAGACCCAGGTCACGGGAAAGCGCAGGTAGGCGTCGAATCGCTTCCGCAGCGCCGCCAGGAGGACGCCGTTGAAGCTGGTGCGATGCAGGGCACGGCTCAGCACCGGCGACGGGCCGAAGATGCCGCCCGGGTGACACGTCACCACGTCCTGGCCGGCGGCGGCTCGGGCCGTGGCCTCACGGAACGCGGCGAGCTTGGTCACGGTGTAGGGATCGGTGCCGGGCTCTGCCGCGATCGGCGCGTCCTCGAGCTCCCAGTCGCCCGTGGTGTCGAAGAAGGTACCGGTGCTGAGTGCGACCACGCGCCGCACGCCGACGGCGGCGCCGGCGTCGAGCACGTGCCGCGTGCCGTCGACGTTGACGGCACGGAAGTCCGCGATGTCCTGACTGGCGCCCCCGAGCAGCGCAGCGGTGTGAATCACCGCCTCGCAGCCGCGCGTCGCCCGCAGCACGCTGTCGGCGTCGGTGACGTCGCCCGCAACCAGCTCGACGCCCATCGCGGCCAGCGGCGCAGCGTCGGCGCTCGCACGCACCAGCGCCCGCACGTGGTCGCCGCGCTCGACGAGGAGCCGGCAGACGTTCGCACCGGTGAGGCCGGTCGCGCCGGTGACGAGGGTGGTGCTCACGTGCGGCTCCGGTCGACCTGATCGGGCGCGTACGGGATCACCGGGGCGCTGGTTCCGAAGACGTCGAGGGTGTGGATGAAGCGGTGCAGCCCCATCGCCGCCGCCGCGGTGAAGCCGAGCTCGACGATCTGCGCCGCGGTGAAGACCGCGCCGAGGCGACGGTAGAAGCCGTCGTCCATGGCATGGTGATCGGCCGACAGGAGATCCATGAACTCCACCGCCATCTGCTCCTGCGCGTTCAGGTCGGCGTGTCCCGGCACCAGCAGGCAGGCGACGTCGTCATCCGTGATCGAGTCGTGCTTGCGCGACTGCATGCAGGGCTGACACTCGCCGAGCTGCGCCGAGCGGATGCGGATGAGCTCGAGGATGCGGCCGCCGAGTAGCGTCTCGGCGCCGCGCTCGGTGCGGGCGCGATGGACGTCCGCGAGCTGCGCCGTGCGGTACGCGAAGATCTGCAGCGGCACCGGCGTCGCGTAGAGCCCCTCGGCGACGCCGTCCTCGATGATGCGGCGCGAGCTCGGTGGGAGCTCGTGCATGGGAATCGGTTCCAGTCTCGGCATCGCGTCCCTCCGGACCGCTGCGGCCAACGGCGGCGAACGCTACCCGAGGCACGCGATGCCAACAAGCCTGACGAGAGCGACCCAAGACCAAGGTCATGGGTCGAGGGCACCGAGCATGCGGCGACGCATCCCGTGTGACCACCCTGGCGGGGCGGGCGAAGCCCGGCGTGCCATGCTGCTGCGATCGCCTGACGCGCTCTGCGCTGGCACGGAGCCGCGGTGCGGTCCGGACCCATGCGTGCTTCCCCTGTCGCGCCGGCTTCGCCGGCCGCGACATGCCGGTCGCGCGGGAATCGTCGTGCCACGCTCGCGGTCCTCTCGACCCAAGACATGGTCTTGGGTCGCTCTTAGCTCTTCGACACGACGG
>DASYLJ010000004.1:0-35821 GCA_036009625.1 Binatia bacterium | reverse complement strand
GCGGTGAGGGCCTCGCCGGCCGGCTGTTGCGCGACACGCCCGACAGCAAGCGCCTGTGGTCGCGGCTCGATCATTCCGTCGAGCAGCTCGACTCGCTGACGACCCGCCTCGCCACCGGCCGGGGCGCGCTCGTCCGGCTGGTCGACGACGAGACCTACGGCCGCCGCGTCCTCGAGAATCTCGACGTCACCCTGCAGGAGCTGCGCGAGATGATGACGAAGGTGAACGCCGGCCAGGGGTCGCTCGGCAAGCTCGTCAACGACCCCAGCCTGTACGACGACGCCCGCGGCCTCGTCGGCGACGTGCGCGAGAGCTGGATGGTGTCGCTCTACCGAGGGTTTGCAGGACTGTGGCCGTTCGGTCACACATCCCCACCGGAGGCTCCGACGGCGCCATGACGGTCAGCTGCCCGAACTGCGAGACGCGCTACCGACTGCCGCCCCGCTCGAAGCTGGGTGCACACCCGACGTTCCGCTGCACGCGGTGCGATCACGTCTTCGACCCGGACGGCGAGGCCGAGGCCCCCAGCATCGACGAAGAGACCGAGGCCGACGATGCGCCGCTCCCCGAGGAGCGGTTCTCGCTCGACGACGACGAGCCCGAGCTCGACCTGCCCCCTCCGCCGAAGGCCACCCGTCGTGCACGACGGCAGGCTGCGCCACCCCCCGAGGAGCCGGACGAGATCACCATCGACGACGATGCCGACGAGGAGGAGGACGACGACGTGGCCGACGACGATGCCGCCGAGTCACGCCCGCCGCGGACGCCGCCGAGCGCCGCCCGCTTCGCGCTGCGCGCCATGCTGGCGGTGACGTTCGGCTACGCGCTGCTCTCCGTCTACCTCTACACGCATCCGGCGAAGGTCGGTGAGATGCTCGGCACCCTGCCCGTCATCGGACCGCAGCTCGCCGAAGCACGCCTCAATCCGGCCGCCATCCAGCTCACCGACGTGCACGGCGACTACCGGCGCGTGAAGGGCGACCTGCTGGTGTTCGTCATCACCGGCGTCGCGATCAACAACGCACCCGTGCCGGTCAGTGGGATCCAGATCCAGGGACGGGTCTCGGGGAGCCAGGAGCTACGGCAGGTGGTGTTCGCCGGTGCGGCACCGCGCGACGTCCGCGACCTCACCGCACGCGAGATCGACCTGCTGCAGACGCTGACGCCACCGAAGGACTGGATGCTGGCGCCCGGGCAGTCGGGCCACTTCCTGGTGGCGTTCGTGACCCCGCCGGTCCCCCTGCGCGAGTTCACCGCCGAGGTGGTGGCCGTCCGGCGCGGGGCGCGTCCGTTGACCACCAGCGCCGCACGGCCGTGACGAATCGGCGCTAGGCGTCCTGCTTGGCCTTGGTCTTGGTCGCCGACGCGACCTCGTCCTTGGGCGTCACGTCGATTTCGGGGGGTTCCTTGATGCCCTTCTTGAAGGACTGGATGCCCTTACCGAGGCTGCCCATGACTTCTGGCAGCTTCCCGGCGCCGAACACCACGAGGATGATCACGAGAACGATGAGTAGCTCGCCTGCGCCGAGACCGAACATGTTGCGCGATCATAGGCAAGGTACCGGAGGCTGGCAAGCTCGGGTTGCGGGCACGGGGGGCCGCACCCTATACTCCCGCCCCTCCGATGTTGCGGACGTATCGCGCCGAATACGAAGGGCTCCTGCCCCTCGTCGAGAAGCCAGGCCGGTACCTCGGCAACGAGCGGGGAGCCGTTCGCAAGGACCTCGAGACCGTGCCGGTCCGCATGGCGCTGTGCTTCCCCGAGGTCTACGAGATCGCGCAGTCGCACCTCGGGCTGCAGATTCTCTACGATATCCTGAACCGCCGCCCCGACGTCGCCGCCGAGCGCTGCTTCGCGCCCTGGCCCGATCTCGAGGCGCTGCTGCGCCAGCGGGGCCTGCCCCTGGTCTCGCTCGAGAGCCATCTCCCGCTCGCGCAGTTCGACGTCGTCGGATTCAGCCTGCAGTACGAGCTGACCTACACCAACCTGCTGACGATGCTCGAGCTCGGCGGTATCCCGCTCCGAGCGGCAGCACGCGGGCCTGCGCATCCGCTCGTGATCGCCGGCGGGCCGTGCGCCTTCAATCCAGAGCCGCTCGCCCCGTTCCTCGACGCCATCGTCCTCGGCGACGGCGAGGAGGTCGTCGGCCAGATCGCCGACGCCGTGATGGCGTGGGATCACGCCGACCGCCGGACGCTGCTCGAGGCGGTGTCGCGTATCGCCGGCGTCTACGTGCCGGCGTTCTTCACCCCGCGCCACAACGACGACGGCACCCTCCGCGTCATGGAGCCGCTCGACCCCGAGCACGCCGTGGTGGCGAAGCGCGTGCTGCCCGATCTCGACGCGTTCCCGCCACCGTCGGCCCCGATCGTGCCGAACATCGGCGTGGTACACGATCGCGCCAGCGTCGAGGTGATGCGCGGCTGCGTGAAGGGGTGCCGCTTCTGCCAGGCGGGCTACATCTACCGTCCGCTGCGCGAGCGCAATCCGGAGAAGGTGGTCGAGCACAGCACCGCGCTCATGGCCAACACCGGCTATGAGGAGATGTCGCTGCTCTCGCTCTCGACCGGCGACTTCAGCGGCGTCAATCCGGTGCTCAAGTCGCTGATGGACCGCTTCGCGCCCGAGCGCATCGCCGTGTCCCTGCCGTCGACGCGCGTGGACGCGCTGTCGCCGCGCATCCTCGACGAGATCCGCCGCGTGCGGAAGACGAGCTTCACGCTGGCACCCGAGGCCGGCACGCAGCGCCTGCGCGATGTCATCCAGAAGGAGTACCAGGAGCACGAGCTGCTCGACGCCGCGCGCCTGTTCGCCGATCTCGGATGGCGGAGCCTGAAGCTGTACTTCATGATCGGCCTCCCGAGCGAAACCGAAGAGGACGTGCGCGGCATCGCCGAGCTCGCCGGGCGCGTCCGGAAAGCGTCGCAGAACCGACTCAAGGTGACGGCCAGCGTCTCCACCTTCTCGCCGAAGCCGCACACCCCGTTCCAGTGGGCGGGGCAGCTGCCCGTCGAGGAGATCCAGGCGCGCCAGTCGTTGCTCCGTCGCGAGCTCGGCAAGCGCGGCATCGAGTTCCGCTGGCACGACAGCCAGCTGTCGTGGCTCGAGGGCGTGTTCGCGCGCGGTGACCGTCGTCTCGCCGACGTCATCGAGACGGCGCAGCGCAACGGCGCCCGCTTCGACGGCTGGTCGGATCGCTGCCGTTTGCAGATCTGGATCGACGCGCTCGCCGAGCATGGCCTCGACCCCGCCTTCTATCTGCGCCGGCGCCCGCTCGGCGAAACCCTGCCGTGGGAGCACATCGACGCCGGCGTCAGCCGGAAGTTCCTGCTCGACGATCTCGCGCGCGCCGTCGAGGGGCGGCTCACGCCCGACTGCTCGATCGAGCGCTGCACGTACTGCGGCGCCTGCGACTTCAAGACGGTGCGCAACGTCGACTACCATCCCGAGGGTGCGCGCGGCACCGATCATCGCGGCGAGCGCATCTCGCGCTGGGCCGAGCTGGCGGTTCCGTCCGACGAGGGCGCCACGCAGCCCGAGTGGGAGACGCGGACCTGGCGCAGCATCCGTACGAAGGTCGCGGAGCGACGCGCGGCACGCAGCCCGATTCCAGCCGCGCCGGCGCCGGCCACCGATTCTCCGCTGGCTGAGACGCTCGCGGGTGGCACCGCGCCCACGCGCGACGTCACCGGTGAGGGCGCCGCCGAGGAATGGCTCGGCGCCGTGCCGTCATCGCTGTCGCCCGACGGACCGGCGCGGCCGACCGTGCAGCGCATCCGTCTGCGCTACCGGAAGATCGGGCCTGCCCGCTTCATCGGGACGCGCGAGCTCGGAACGGTCTTCTTCCGGGCGGCGCGGCGTGCCGGTCTGCAGATGGCCTACTCGCAGGGGCACCATCCGATGCCGAAGGTCTCGTTCGGGCCGGCGCTGCCGCTCGGGTTCTCGAGCGAGGACGAGCACCTCGACATGGAGCTGACGACGCGGGTCGCCCCGTCCGAGCTGATGGCGCGCCTCGCCGCCCAGCTGCCCGAGGGACTCGAGCCGCTCGCCGCCGAGGACATCGCGCGCACGACGCCGAGCATCGACCGCTCGATCGCGGCGTTCCGCTACGAGATCGATCTCAGCGCGCTGCCCACGCCGCCGCGGCCCGACGCGCTCACCGGCGCCGTCCGCCGCTTCCACGACGCCGCCACGTTCCCCGTCCGCAAGCCGGGCAAGAACGGCGCGCGCATGGTCGACGCACGACGCGCGATCGAGCTTTCGCAGATCGGCGACGACCGGCTCGTCATGGAGGTCGAGGTCAGCCTGGAGGGCACGCTCAAGCCGGGCCTGGTCCTCGACGAGCTGCTCTCCCTCGGCGCCGACGCCGTGCCCGTACTCCGCGTCCACAAGGTCGCGACCAGATTCCACGCGCCGGCAGAGCCGGCCATCCTCCCTGCCGCCTCCTAAGCGCCGCGCACCGTGTCCAAGCAGATCCTCATCAACGCCGCGCCCTGGGAAAGTCGTGTCGCCGTCCTGGAGGACACGACCCTCGTCGAGCTCCACATCGAGCGCCTGCACGAGCGCGGCATCGCGGGCAACATCTACAAGGGCAAGGTCGTGCGCGTGCTACCCGGCATGCAGGCGGCGTTTCTCGACATCGGACTCGAGAAGGCGGCCTTCCTCCACGTCTCCGATCTCGCGAGCCCCGAGGAGCTGCCGCCCGCCGAGAGCCCCGACGCAGAGCCCGTCGAAGCCGTCGATGCCATCGATCTCGCCGAGGTCGTGGAGACCGCCGACCCCGAGGTCGCAGCGGATCCCGACGCCGAGCCGAACGGCGACGCCCTGCCCCCGCGGCGCGCGCCGCAGGACCTCCGTCCGATCGAGGAACGCCTGACCAAAGGCGACGAGCTGCTGGTGCAGGTGTCGAAGGAGCCCATGGGCACCAAGGGAGCGCGCGTCACAGCGCACATCTCGCTGCCCGGCCGCTACCTGGTGCACATGCCCGGCACGCGCCACATCGGCATCTCGCGACGCATCGAGGATGCCGCCGAGCGCGACCGCCTGCGCGAGATCGTCGAGGCCGAGCGACCCGACGAGGGCGGCCTCATCGTGCGCACCGCCTGCGAGGGCGCCAGCAAGCGCGACATCCACGACGACGTCCGCTTCCTGACGCGGCTGTGGGCCCGTGTCCAGAAGATGGCCGATACCGCCGCGGCCCCCGCGCTGATCCACCAGGACCTCGACCTCGTGCTCCGCACCGTGCGCGATCTGTTCACGTCCGACGTCGACCGCCTGACGGTCGATCGCGGCGAGGACCACGCCCGCGTCGCCGACTTCGTGCAGGGCATGATGCCGCGACTCGCGAACCGCGTGCACCACTACCAAGGCGCCACCCCGCTGTTCGACCAGCACGGCGTCGAGGCCAAGATCGCGCGCGCGCTCGAGCGCCGCGTCTGGCTCAAGTCGGGCGGTTACCTCATCTTCGACCAGACCGAGTCGCTCACCACCGTCGACGTCAACACCGGGCGCTACGTCGGCAAGAAGGACCAGGAAGAGACGGTCCTGCGCACGAACATGGAAGCGGCGAAGCAGGTCGTGCAGCAGCTGCGCGTGCGCAACATCGGCGGCATCATCGTGATCGACTTCATCGACATGGAGAAGGCCGCCAACCGCAAGAAGGTGTTCGACGCCCTCCAGGAAGCGGTACGCAAGGACAAGGCACGCTCGAACGTGCTGCGCATCTCCGAGCTCGGCCTCGTCCAGATGACGCGCAAGCGCACGCGCGAGAGCCTCGGCCAGCTGCTGAACAGCCCCTGCCCCCACTGTGACGGCTTCGGCCAGATCCGGTCGGCCGAGACCCTTGCCTACGATGCGCTCCGTCGCCTGCAGCGCGACGCCGTCGGCCGCGAAGACGGCGCGACGCTCGTGCTGCGCATCCATCCGGAAGTCGCGGAGTTCCTCGCCGCCGACCGGCCGCGCGGCCTCGACGCCGTCGAGAAGGTCATCGGTCGCGCCGTCGTCCTCGAGCCCGATCCCGAACTCGAGCGCGGTGCGCTCGAGATCACGTCGCAGGCTTAGGCGGCCCGCGACGACGCCGCGGCGGTCCGTCGCGGCAGCTCGACGGTGAACGTCGTCCCGCGCTGGGGCGTGCTGGTGCACGACACCCGGCCGCCGAGCAGCTCGACGTAGCGCCGCACGATGTAGAGCCCGAGCCCACAGCCGTCGTGCTGGCGGCCGCTCGGCGCCTGCCGATAGAGATCGAAGATGTACGGCAGATGCTCCGCGCCGATGCCGCAGCCGGTGTCGGTGACGGTGAGACGGACGCTGTCGCCGTCGGCCAGCGCGACGTGGACCTCGATCGAGCCGCGCTCGGTGAACTTGCGGGCGTTGCCGACCAGGTTCGTCACCACCTGCCGCAGCTTGCGCCGATCGGTGACGATGGCCGGCACGTCGTCGTCCACGATCCAGCGTTCCTCGACGCCGCCCGGGCGCAGCAGCCGATCGGTGCCGGCGAGCTCGCCCAGGAACGCCCGCAGGTCGAGGGGCTCCGGATCGAGACGCAGCGCACCGGCCTCGAGCCGCAGCACGCTGAGCGTGTCCTCGACCAGGTCGGCGAGGGTGCAGCCACCGCCCAGCATGCGTTCGAGGACCTCCGTCCGTCCGGCCGCCGTCATGGTGTCACCGTCGGCGATGTCCTCGAGCAGCATGCGCGTGTATCCGAGCAGGATGTTGAGCGGCGTGCGCAGCTCGTGGGACATCATGCCGAGGAACTCCGTCTTGACGCGGTCGCTCTCGAGCAGTCGCGCCTGCGCGGCGCGCAGCTCGGCGTTCTGTTCGCCGAGCCGGCGCGTCAGCGCGTCGCGCTCGTGCGCCAGCCGTTCCTCGTCGTACGCCATGCCGAGGCGACGCGCGAAGCTGTGCAGCAGCTGCAGGTCGCCGTCGCGGAACGTGCGCGGGCGGGTGTCCATGACGGTGACGATGCCGGCGACCTCGCCACGGCGATCGAGGATCGGCACGCCGGCGTAGGTGTGGATGCCACGCTCGCGCAGGAAGGCGTCGTCGGGGTAACGCGCGGCGACGTCGAAGAGGACGCACTCGGCGCGCCGCTCGCGCACCGTGGCACACGGCGTGCCGGCGAGCGGCATGCGCAGCCCATGTTGGACGCGCTCGCCGTCGACCATTGCCACGACCACGATCTCGTCGCCCTCGAGCCGCTCGACGGTGGCGAGCGGAAACTCGAGCAGCTCGGCCAGCGCCCGCACCGAGTGGCCCGCCAGCTCGACGGGCTCGTCGTTGAGCGACACCGCCAGCCGATAGAGCTCGTCGAATCGCCGCACCGAGTCGCGCAGCTCGCGCTCGATGCGCTGCCGGTCGCGCACGTCACGGACGATGGCCTGCAGGATCCACTCGTCACCGAGGCGCACGACCGCGAGCGAGATGTCGACCGGCACCGACGAGCCGTCGCGACGCACGGCCGTGGCGTCGGCCACGAAGGCGTCCGCCGGCACCGCGCGATCGAGACCGAGGTCGGCCTGGCGCGCACGTGTCTCCTCGTCGAAGAGGTCCTCGTAGCGATGCCCGGTGAGCTGCGCCGCGGGACACGCGAACAGGCGCTCGGCGCGGGCGTTGGCCGCCGTGACCATGCCGGTCGCGGGCTCGACCAGGAGAATCGCATCGCCCGCCCCCTCGAACAGCGCGCGGTAGCGATCGCTCGAAGCGCGACGGTCGGCGCCGATACGGCGTGCGGCGCCGTTGAACTGCGCCGCCATCGTCAGCAGCGGCGCCTCGATGCTGCCAGTGACGAGCTGGGCGTCACGGCCGGCGGCGAGCTCCTCGCACGCCACGCCGAGCTCGCGCGCGGCGCTGCGATGGTTCTCGTGTTGGAGCCAGCTGAGCGACACCACGACCAGCCCCGAGAGCAGCACCAGGGCGGCGAACGGTCCCGAGCCGCCGCGCGGCGACAACCCGATCTCGACCGCGACCAACAGCGCCACCACGGTGGGCGTGACGGCGGACATGATGCGCCACGCCTGCGACACGACGAAGCCGTCGTATGGCTCGACGCCGACCGACGTCGCCGCGCGCCGCAACGTGCGGCTCGCGGGACGCGTGAGCAACTCGCCGAGCGTCAGGCTCGCCGCGCCATACACCGCGGATGCCAGCAGCCCGCCGCGCACGATGACCCAGACGTTCCCGGTATGCGGCGCGTGCGCCGCCTCGAGGATGGCGGTGATCGCGAGCACGAGGAGGCCGAACGCAACGCCGAGCAGCGCGTTCCAGACCGGCAGGCGAACGGCGGCGTGCAGCGCGCGACGGATGACGTCGGGGCCGAGCGCCACCACCTGCTCGGGCTCGCGCGCCATGGCGCGATCGAGCTCGGCCACGCCTGGCAGCACCGACGGCAGGCCGATGCCCGCCCCCAGCCCGACCACGAGCAGGTGTGCGAGGCTCGCCAGCGTCAGCTGGGTCACGAAAGGCCACTGGATCAGCCACAGCGTTCCCGTCGCCCCGAAGTCGCCGGCGACCGCGATCGCCAGCATGGCGTAGCCCGCCGCCGGCCACGCCGTCAGCAGGATGGTCGCAATGGCGACTCGTCCCGCAAAGCACGTGCGCGGTCCCTGCCGGATCAACACCACGTCGCAGGCAGCAATCGATGTGCCATGGCGTCGGCGCGATCCACGCGGCGTCGTGACGCCGGCACCGTGATTTCGTTGACGCCGCGCTACGCGCGCGAACGGCGGAAGCGTCCGGGTCGCATGCCAGCGAGTGGCAATGCGGTGCGGCCATCGACGATCAGATCGGCGACCGCCTGCGCCACAGCCGGCGCGAGCAGGATGCCGTGACGGAAAAGTCCGGCGGCGTAGACGAGGCCGGGGAGCTCGGGCGCCGGGCCGACCAGCGGCAGGTCGTCGGGCGTGCCGGGACGCAGCCCCGCGTAGCCATGCTCGAACGTCAGGCCACCGAGGCCGGGAGCCACGGCGTGGGCGGCCGCGAGCAGATCAGCGGCGGCGGCGAGCGTGACCCGCTTCTCGAATCCGACGTGCTCGCGCGTGCTGCCCGCGAGGATACGGCCGTCGAGTCGCGGCACCAGATAGACGTCACGTCCATAGAGCGGCAGGGGCAGCACACCGGGCGCGCCGCGCAGCACGAGCATCTGACCACGCACGGGCACCACCGGCGGCGGCGCGACGCCGTCCGGCAGCGCGATCGCACCGGCCCACGCCCCCGCCGCGTTGACGACGACGGGTGCCGTGATCACGCCGTCGTCGGTGCGCACGCCGACGACGCGCCCATCACGCGCCAGGACCGCCTGGACGGGAGCGCGCTCGCGCACCGTCACCCCCGCGCGCCGCGCCGCGATGCCCGCGGCGACGACCAGACGCTCGTTGTTGACGCGATGGTCATCGGGGAAGTGCACGGCAGCGCGGAGCGATCGCGCCACCACCGGCGCCAGCCGGCGCGCGGCGGTGCTGGGCAGATCGTCGACACGCAGGCCGGCCGCGCGTTGCCAGCGGGCGCGACGGCGCAGGATGCGGGCGTCCGCCTCCGTCAGCGCGACGGCGAGGATGCCGTCGGTGCGAAACTCGACGTCGAGCTCGCTCTCGCCTTCGAGTGCCGCCACCCACGCCGGATACATCGCGCGACTGGCGAGGCCGAGCCGCAACACCGGGCCGTCGCCGTCGCATTCGGCCTGCGGCGCCACCATGCCGGCCGCGGCACGACTGGCCTCGGTCCCCAGCTCGCCGCGCTCGACGAGCTCGATACGGAGCCCGCGACGCGACAGCTCGCGCGCCACGGCGCAGCCGACGAGGCCACCGCCGACGACGATCACGTCGGCGGCGCGCGCGCGTCCGGACATCGAACGGCGCGGCGTCAGTCGTCGTCCGGCCGCAGCCAGTAGCGGTGGAACTCGGGCAGGAACGTCAGCGTCTCCATGGACCGCATGCGATCGAGGTAGAGCTTGCCGTCGAGATGGTCACACTCGTGCTGCACGACGCGGGCGTGAAATCCCTCGGCGGTGAACGCGACCTTCTTCGCCTGCCGATCGAGGGCCTCGACCCGCACGCGCGTGAAGCGCGGCACCATGCCCCGCATGTCGGGGACGCTGAGGCAGCCCTCCCAGTCCTCGTCCTCGTCGTCACCGACGGGGGTGATGACCGGATTGACGAGGATCGTGAGCGGTACGGCGTCGGCGTCGGGATAGCGCGGGTTGTGCTCGACGCCGTAGATCACGAGGCGCTGCGACACCCGGACCTGCGGCGCGGCGAGGCCGGCACCGTCGTGATCGTCCATGGTCTCGAGCATGTCGTCGATGAGCCGCTGCAGCGCCGGGGTGCGAATGGCTTGCGGGGCGATCGGCTCTGCGACCTTGCGCAGGATGGGATGGCCCAGGTGGGCGACCTTCAAGACGGCCATGCCTTCGTGTTTCAGATCAGCCCTGCCCTGGCAAGTTGACCGCGCCCCGTGCGCGGCCTATGCGCGACGCGTGTCCGTCACCGACGCGCTGCTGCTCGCGGCTTGGCTCACCATCGCCGTCGACAATCTGCGCCTCGCGGGACGGAGCGCCGCCGAGCGCATCGTCCATCGCGCCTGGACGCCGCCGCGTCTGCTGCGACTGTCCCTGCTCGCGCTGATCCTCGTCGGCGCGCGCTATCTCGAGCGCAGCACCGGCGGGCCGTGGGCGACGCCACTGCTGCTGTCCGTCACCGGGCTCGCGCTCGCCGCCGCCGGTGTCGCGCTGCATCTGCACGCGCGACGCGTGCTCGGCCGCTGGTGGTCGGCACCGATCACGGTGCGGGCGGATCAGGTGGTCGTCACGGACGGGCCGTACGCGCGCGTGCGGCACCCGCTCTATCTGGCCATCCTGCTCCTCACCGCGGGCACGGTGCTGGCGCACCCGTCGGTGGCGACGCTGTGCCTCGCCACCGGGCTCACGCTCGGCGTCGTGCTCAAGATCCCGATGGAGGAGCGCGCACTCCGCACGACGCTCGGCGAGCGCTATGCCCGCTACGCCGCGCGCGTGCCGGCGCTGGTGCCGCGCGTCGGGCGCGGCTAGCGCAACGTCGCGATCAGCGCGCGCAGCCCGTCGTCGCCGCCGAGCATGCCGGGCATCGCGTAGAACGCGAGCCGATCGATGACGCCGTCGTACTTCGCGTGCAGCAGACCGGGCAGCTCGTCGTGCGTGCCGGTGACGGCATACTCGGCAAGCATTTCGTCGGTGATGAGATCCGCCATACCCGTCCAGTCGCCGCGCGCCGCCCGTTCGCCGAGCTGGCGGCTGACGTCGCCCCACCCGTGTGCGTCGAGCACGCCCTGGTACGCCTTCGTCGACGCATAGAACGCGATCTGCTGGCGCACCGGCGCCTTCGCGCGCTCGAGGTCGTCCGGCGTACGACCGGTGATGACGAACGCCGTCGTCGCGAGGCGGACGTCGGTACGCTTGCGGCCGGCGCGCGTGAGGCCCTGCTCGAGGTTCGGCATCAGCGTGTCGCGCAGATAGCGCAGCGAGTGGAACGGATGGACGTGGATGCCATCACAGAGCTCGCCCGCCAGGCGGCACATGTAGGGATTCACCGCCGCGATGTAGATCGGGATCGTCGGCCACTGGATGGGGCCCGGGCTGAAGAACGGCGTCATCAGGCTGAAGCGATAGTGCTCGCCCTCGAAGCCCGGCTTGGTACCGTTCTGCCAGACGTCCCAGATGTGCCGGATGAGTTGGATCATCTCGCGCAAGCGCGGACCGGGCGCCGTCCACGTCGTCGAGTAGCGGCGCTCGTTGTGACCGCGCACCTGGGTGCCGAGGCCGAGGATGAACCGCCCGCGCGATGCCGCCTGCAGATCCCACGCGATCTGCGCGTGGACCAGTGGGCTGCGCGGGAAGGCCACCGTGATGTTCGTGCCGATGGAAACGCGTTCGGTGGTGGTCGCCGCCAGCGCGCACGGCAGATACGGATCGTGCCCCGCCTCGGCGGTCCAGATGCCGTCGTAGCCCATGGCCTCGGCCTCGGCGGCCAGGTGCCCGACGGTACGGAGGTCGGCGGTGAGGAGCCCGGTGTCGATCTGCATGGCGCCCCCTACCCGCCCTCGCGCGCGACGGTCAAGACCGCTCGAGACCGGCGAGGGCCTCGAGAATCGTCACCAGGGCCTGCGTGCCGAGCGCGCCGTCGCCGCGCGCCTCGACTGCCGCGAAGAGCTGGTGCACGACCGCGGTCGTCGGGAGTGCCGCACCGACCGCCGACGCGGCGCCCAGCGCCAGGCGGAGGTCCTTCTGCTGGAGCCGCACCATGAAGCCGGGGGCGAGATCGTGTCGCTGCATCTTCGGCCCGAGGTTGGTCAGCATCCACGAGGTGGCCGCACCGCTGCCGACGGCCTCGATGACGGCGCCAGGCTCGAGCCCGGCGCGCGCCGCCAACGTCACGCCCTCGGCGACGGCGGCGAGCGTCACCGCCCCCACCACCTGGTTCACCAGCTTCGTCATCTGCCCCTGGCCCGACGCCCCCATGTGGGTCGCACGCGTGCCGAGCGCCGCGAACACCGGAGCGGCGCGCTCGAACGCCTGTGCGTCGCCGCCGACCATGATGGAGAGCGTGCCGTCGATGGCGCCCTGCTCGCCACCCGATACGGGGGCATCGAGGAACGCGACGCCTCGCTCCGCGCACCGCGCCGCGACGGTGCGCGCGATGGCCGGGGCAATGGTGCTCATGTCGATGACGAGCAGCTCGGCCGCGGCACCGACGAGGACACCGTCGGGACCACAGACGACCTGCTCGACGTCGGGACCGTCCGAGACGCACGTCACCACGACGTCGCTCGCGGCCGCCACCGCGGCCGGGGACGCGACGGCGGTCGCCCCGAGGGCGACGAGCGACTCGGCGCGCGCCGGCGTCCGGTTGTACACCGCGACCGTGTGCCCGGCCCGCAACAGGTTGCGGGCCATGGGCGCACCCATGATGCCCAGACCGACGACGCCGACACGCATGCCGGCGCTTGTACCTAGAACTTGACCTGTGCGTCGAGCTGGAGGCGGAGCTGCGTCGGGTTGCTGGTCTCCGCCGGCGTCTGGATGGTGTTGGTGAAGTACGTCCGTGCCGTCAGCGTCAGCGGATCGAACAGCTGATAGTCGAACGACAGGACCGGCCCCTGCTGGTTCGTGCCACCGTTGCCGAAGTCGCTCCACACGAACGAGGAGACGGCCGCTTCCTGCCCCTCGTACTCGTACAGGCCGGTCACCGCCCAGTCGCCGCGCACTTTCGTCTGCCCGAACTTCGCACCGACCTGGACGCCGTTCACGTGCGAGCCCGCACCCTGCCAGTTGTGGACGAAGTCGCCGAAGAAGCGCAGCGGCATTCCCCAGACGGCATCGGGCAGCGTCGCGGCGAGCGTCACGTTGGTCTGATTGAAGGCCCCGACGTAGCCCGTGATCTCGGTGTCACCGTCGTCGTCGACGCTGGTGACCATGTTGGTGTTGATGAGACTGCTGTTCGTGTTGAGCGCCTGAGCGATCTGATCGGGGTTGAGCCACCAGTACTGGGCGATACCACCCTCGAGCTCGAACGGCCCCGCATGGCCGACGGGATTCACCTGCCCGCCGAACATCCAGCCGTCCTGGATGTTGTCGACCTCGTTGAACGACCACTGCTGGACGTGGACGCGCACCTGGTCGAGGTTGCCCCAGGGCTTGCCGAGCACGTTGAACGTCTCGCCGAAGCCTTCGGGGGACAGGTCGTCGTCGAAGACCATCTCACCGACGCGGAACATCGGATTCGGGAACTTGCCACCGGTGACGTTGATCATGCCGGGTCGCAGGCCGAAGGTCTGGCCGGGCGAGACGGTGATGAAGGCCCAGTCGAGGTTGATGTTCTTGCGGGAGAAATCACCCGTGAAGGTCTGGTTGGTCGAGATGGGATCGTTCGGGTTGCCGCTGGCAAGACGGATCGTCGCCGACAGCTCGTCACTGTAGGTGTACTTGAGGCCGAAGCGCGCACGGTAGCGTTCTCGGCTGCGCCCATGCGCCACGCCACCTTCCTTGACGGGTCGGTTGAAGAAGCCCTCGTACCGGATGCGGGTGTCACCGAAGAGCGCGATCTTCTCGAGCCACTTCGGCGGCTGGAAGCCCTTCGACTCGGCCTTCGCCGTCTCGGTGGGCGGGGACTCCGCCGGCTTGGCAGCCGCGGCGGGCGCCGTCTGCTGCGTCTGGAGCTCCTGGCGGAGCTGGCGAATCTCGTCCTGCTGCTGACGGACGGTCTCCTCGAGGATGCGGAGCCGTCGCTCCGCGTTCGATTCCGCCCATGCCGGTGCCACGCAGAGCAGCACCATCACGATGGCGCCGCGCACCCACGCCGAGACCTCCATGTCACGCCTCCCGCGCGCCGCCTCGCACTCGTCGGGTCGGCGGACCGCGCTCCAGTTCGGCGGCTCATGCCGTCGAGTGCGCGTCTCGTAACATACGAAGGCAAGAAATCCAGGGCTTCGCGGCCCCGAAACCGGCTGTTACCGCAGCGTTCACAGGGCTGTAACATTCCCGCAACACGGCGCTGGTACCCCAGGAACCCAGTTGGGAGGCCATACGTGAGCTCGGGGTCCATGGTCCCCGCCCCGGTCGGATGCCGGCTGACCCACACGACTCGATCGTCCGACGACGTGGCGGGGCCTGACAACAGTGGAGGAGGTTCCTGAATGGTCTCTCGACGAATCCTGGCGGCACTGCCGGCAATGATCCTGGCATCGGCGGTCGCAGCCGACGTCCGAGCCGCCGATCTCGGCGGGCGTGTCGCGATCGACGGCTCCAGCACCGTGTTCCCGATCACGGAAGCCGTGGCCGAGGAGTTCCGCAAGGTCGCCCCGAAGGTGCAGGTCACCGTCGGCATCTCGGGCACCGGCGGCGGCTTCAAGAAGTTCTGCGCCGGCGAAACCGACGTCTCCGATGCGTCGCGCCCGATCAAGCCCACCGAAGTCGAGCAGTGCAAGGCGGCAGGCATCGACTACATCGAGCTCCCGATCGCCTACGACGGGCTCGCCATCCTGGTGAACCCGAAGAACGACTGGGCCTCGTGCATGACGGTGAAGGAGCTGAAGGCGCTCTGGGAGCCCGAGGCCCAGGGCAAGATCACGAAGTGGAGTCAGATCAGGCCCGGCTGGCCCGACAAGGACATCCACCTCTTCGGACCCGGCGTCGATTCCGGCACCTACGACTACTTCACCGAGGCCGTCGTTGGAAAAGAGCATTCCAGCCGCGGCGACTTCCAGTCGAGCGAGGACGACAACGTCATCGTGCAGGGCATCTCCACCGACCCGCTCGCACTCGGCTTCTTCGGCTTCGCGTACTATGAGGAGAACAAGCAGAAGCTGAAGCTGGTCGGGGTCGACGACGAGAAGGACGAAAACGGCAAGGGCTGCATGACGCCGTCGTTCGAGTCCGTCGAGAAGGGGCAGTACCAGCCCCTGGCGCGACCGCTGTTCATCTACGTGAGCACGAAGTCGGCGGACAAGCCCGAGGTGAAGGCGCTGATCAACTTCTACCTCGAGAAGGGCCCCGAGCTCGTGCGCGAGGTCGGCTACATCCCGCTCCCGGCCGACGCCTACAAGCTGGCGCGTGCCCGCTATGACAGTAAGGTCGTTGGCTCGTTGTTCGGCGGCAAGGGCTCGCAGGTCGGCGTCACCATCGTCGATCTGCTCGCGAAGGAGCAGGCCCACTGACCCCTCCCCCGACGACCGAGGTCGGTACCACGCGACGCCCCTTCCCCTTGGAGCGCCGCGTGGTACCCTCCGCGCGGCGAGAGACGCGCCGAACGATGCTGCTACCCACGCGGTCCCACTCATCGCTGTCGGCTCGAAGCGAACGCCCGGCCGGGCGGCGCGTACTCGAGAGCGTCATCGAGGCGTTGCTCTTCGCCACCAGCGCCATCACCATCCTGACGACGCTCGGCATCGTGGCGGTGCTCTTCTTCGAGACCGTGGCGTTCTTCCAGGAGGTGCCGCTCTGGCGCTTCCTGACCGACACCGAGTGGACGCCGCTGTTCGCCGACAAGCACTTCGGCATCATGGTGCTGGCGAGTGCCACCATCCTCACCTCGGTGATCGCCCTCGCGGTCGCGCTGCCGATCGGGTTGCTGGCCGCCATCTACCTGAGCGAGTTCGCCACCCCGCGCACGCGGCAGATACTGAAACCCGTGCTGGAGATCCTCGCCGGCGTGCCGACCGTGGTCTACGGCTACTTCGCCCTGCTCTTCGTCACCCCGCTGCTCCGGGCCATCTACCCCGAGATCGCCGGCTTCAACGCGCTGAGCGCCGGAATCGTGATGGGCGTGATGATCCTTCCGCTGGTGGTGTCGCTCTCCGAGGACGCGCTGTTCGCCGTGCCGGTCGGCCTCCGCAACGGCGGCTACGCACTCGGTGCCACCCGCTTCGAGGTCGCGACGAGGATCGTCGTCCCGGCGGCGTTCTCGGGCATCGTCGCCGCCTTCGTGCTGGCCATCTCGCGCGCCGTCGGCGAGACGATGATCGTCGCCATCGCCGCCGGACAGAGCCCGCAGCTGACGCTCAATCCGTTCGTCCCCGTCGAGACGATGACCGCCTACATCGTCCAGGTGAGCCTCGGCGACACGCCGCACGGCACGATCGAGTTCAAGACCATCTTCGCGGTCGGCACCACCCTCTTCCTGATGACGCTCGGGCTCAACATCCTGGGCAATCGCCTCGTACGACGGTTCCGGGAGCGCTATGACTGAGACGGGTGCGGAAGAGAGACGACTCCTCGCCCGCCGACGGCTCGCCGAGCGCATCTTCAAGCGCCTCGGCCAGGCGGCGACGTTCTTCGGGGTCGGTGTGCTCGGTGTGCTGCTCGTCGACGTGTTCAGCGATGGTCTGCCGCGCCTCGGCTGGGAGTTCCTGACGTCGTTCCCGTCCCGGCGGCCGGAGACGGCCGGCATCTACACGGCGCTCATCGGCTCGCTGTGGATGCTCTCGGTCACTGCCGCCCTCGCCTTTCCGCTCGGCGTCGGAGCAGCCGTCTACCTCGAGGAGTACTCGCGCCGCAGCCGGCTCGACCGCGTCATCGAGATCAACATCGCCAACCTGGCGGGTGTGCCCTCGATCATCTACGGCCTGCTCGGGCTCGAGGTGTTCGTCCGGATCATGTCCCCGCTGACGGGCGGACGAAGCGTGCTCTCGGGCGGCATGACCATGGCCCTCCTGGTGATGCCGATCATCATCATCGCATCGCGCGAAGCCTTGCGAGCCGTGCCCGACAGCCTGCGTCAGGGGGGCTACGCGCTCGGCGCCACGCGCTGGCAGGTCGTCAGCCGCCTCGTGGTCCCGTCGGCCATGCCCGGCATCCTCACCGGCACCATCCTCGCCCTCGCCCGCGCCATCGGCGAGACCGCGCCACTCATCACCATCGGCGCGCTCACCTATGTCGCCTTCGTCCCCGAGCTGTCGCTGGCGGGCCTCCAGACCCCCTTCACGGCGCTCCCCATCCAGATCTTCAACTGGGTGTCGCGCCCGCAGGCAGGGTTCCACGTCAACGCCGCCGCCGGCATCGTCGTCCTGCTCGTGGTCCTCATCACGATGAACGCCGCAGCGGTTCTGCTCCGCAACCGCTACCAGCGGCGCGGCATGGATTGAAGCGCGCCCTTGGCACCCGACACCATGGGGTCTATTCTGCCTCGCAGTCGCCGCACGACGCCTTCGTCATGACGTCACAAGCTCTCGCCGCTCCGCTCGGCCTGCCCGTCAAGATCGCCGTCAACGGTCTCACGGTGCACTACGGCCAGGCGCTCGGGCTCGACGGCGTCACGCTCGACATCCCGGTGAACCGCGTGACGGCGCTGATCGGCCCGTCCGGCTGCGGCAAGTCGACGTTCCTGCGCTGCCTGAACCGCATGAACGACCACATCCCGGGCATCCGCATCGAGGGCCAGGTGTCGATCGACGGCGTCCAGCTCTACGCCGAGGACGTCGATCCCGTGATGCTCCGGCGCCAGGTCGGCATGGTGTTCCAGAAGTCGAACCCCTTCCCGAAGTCCATCTTCGAGAACGTCGCCTTCGGCCCCCGTCTGCACGGCGTCCGCGAGCGCTCCACCCTGCAGGAGATCGTCGAGCGGAGCCTGCGCCAGGCGGCGCTCTGGGACGAAGTGGCCGATCGGCTCGAGGGTTCGGCGCTCGAGCTGTCGGGCGGACAGCAGCAGCGACTCTGCATTGCGCGGGCGCTCGCCGTCGAGCCCGAAGTGCTGCTGATGGACGAGCCCGCCTCCGCCCTCGATCCCATCGCCACCGCGAAGATCGAGGAGCTCATCCAAGAACTGAAGGACAGCTACACGATCGTGATCGTCACCCACAACATGCAGCAGGCGGCCCGCGTCTCCGACTTCACGGCCTACTTCTATCTCGGCAAGCTGGTCGAGTTCGGATCTACCGAAACCCTCTTCACCACGCCCTCACGTCCCGAGACGGAGGACTACATCACGGGACGGTTCGGCTGATGCCGCAACACACCGATCGCGCCTACGAGAGCCAGCTCGGCAAGCTTCGAGCCTCGGTCCTGGAGATGGGTGGCCTCGTCGAGGACCAGATCGCCCAGGCCATCCGCGCCCTCACCACCCGCGACGAAGCCCTGGCGCGCGTCACGCTCGAGCGCGACCACACCGTCAATCGTCTCGACGTCGAGATCGACGACCTGTCGATCAAGCTGCTGGCGCTCCATCAGCCGGCGGCACGCGACCTGCGCCTGATCACCACGGCGCTCAAGATCACGACCGATCTCGAGCGCATCGGCGATCACGCGGCGCACATCGCGGAACGTGCCATCGAGCTCGCGGCCGAGCTGCCGATCAAGCCCTACATCGACATCCCGCGCATGGCCGACCTCGCCAGCATCATGCTGCACCAGAGCCTCGACGCCTTCGTGCGCGAGGACGTCGATCTCGCACTGCAGGTGTGCTCGGCGGACGACACCATCGACAAGCTGCACGGTCAGCTCTTCCGCGAGCTGCTGTCGTTCATGGTGGAAGACCCGAAGGCCATCAGCCGCACCATGCGCCTGCTGTTCGTCTCGAAATACCTCGAGCGCATCGCCGACCACGCCACGAACATCGCCGAGATGGTGATCTTCATGGTGAAGGGTCAGTCGATCCGCCACCTCGACACCCTGCCGCGCGCGCTCTAGCGTCCCGACACTAGCGACGGCCGACGCCGTCGGCGGCGGGGAAGATCACCCGGACGGTCGTGCCCTGTCCGAGGGCGCTGCTGATCGAGAGCGACCCGCCGTGGGCCTGGACGATGTGCTTCACGATGGCGAGGCCGAGGCCGGTGCCGCCGAGCTCGCGCGACCGCGCTTTGTCGACGCGGAAGAAGCGCTCGGTGAGCCGCGGCAGGTCCTGGGCCGGAATGCCGATGCCCGAGTCCTCGATCGAGATCTCGACCATGCCGGCGTGCTCCGTGCCGGTCGCGGACACGGCGCGAACCAGGACCTGCCCGCCCTCGGGCGTGTACTTGATGGCGTTGTCCACCAGGTTGATCAGGACCTGCCGGAGGCGATCGCCGTCGGCGTGGACAGGCGGCAGGCCCGCGGCCACCTGGGCCCCGACGCGAACACCCTTGCGCGCCACCGACTCCGCGAAGATCTGCAGCACGTCGTCGACCACGGGCCCGACGGCCACCGGGATCAGCCGCAACGGCGTACGACCGAGCTCCAGATCCGAAAGCGCCAGCAGGTCGTTGATGAGCCGGCCGAGCCGCTCCGAGTGACGATCGATGACGGCGAGAAACCGGCGCGCCGTCTCGCGATCGTCGCCGGCGGCGCCGAGCAGCGTCTCGGCGTAACCCTTGATGGCGGTGAGGGGCGTGCGCAGCTCGTGCGACACGTTGGCGACGAAGTCGCGCCGGATGACCTCGAGCCGGCGCAACTCCGTCACGTCGTGCAGGACGAGGACATAGCCGAACGACTCGCCGTCCGCACCGCGCAGGCGCGCGGCATTCACCTGCAGCGTCGGTCCATTGCCGCCGGCGAGCGTCACGTCGCGCGACGCGATCGCGGCCCCCGCCGCCAGCTCCCGGACCACTTCGCCCAAGGCCGGATCGCGCGTCAGCTCGACGAGCGGCCGCCCCCGCGTATCCACCTCGACCGGCACCGCCAGCAACTCGCGGGAGCGCGCGTTCATGAGCACGACGGCGCCCGCGAGATCGGTGACGAGGACGCCTTCGACCATGCCCCGCAGGATCGCCTCGAGCCGCTCCTGCTCGACACGGAGCTCGGCGATCGTACCCGCCACGCTGCGCGCCATGTCGCCGAGCTGGGCCTCGAGCAGCCCGAGGGCATCGCGGCGCTCGGGGGCGATGTAGGGCGGCGGCTCGCCCGCTGCCAAGCGGCTGGCAAAGGTCACGAGGCGCTGGATGCGGCGCAACATGCGGCGCGACAGCGCGAGCGCGGCGGCAAGCCCGAGGACCGATCCCATCAGCAGCCCGAAGAGCACCAGGCCACGGACGTGTGCGATGTTCTCCGCGACGGCCGTGAGCGGCATCGCGATGCGCACCACCCGCACCTCACCGCCGCGCGTCTCGCGCGTGGCGGCATACATCAGGCGCTCGCCCGTGGTGGCACTCTGCCGGATAGAGCTGCCGGTACCGGTCGCGAGGGCCTCGCGCACCTCGACGCGGTCGGCATGGCTCTCGAGGCCGATGGGCGAGCGCGACGACTCGCACACCACCTGCCCGTCGGCATCCATCACCGTGACGCGGACGTTCAGATCGGCGGAGAGGCGCGCGCACGCGTCGGCGAGCTCGCTCCCACCCGTCCACGGGATGATCTGACCGACGAGCCGCGACTCGGCCCGCAGGCGCGCCCCCAACGTCTCCATCTGGTGCGTCGCGAGCGTGCTCGAGACGTACGGGATCGCCACCGCCAGCACGCCGGCGAGGGCGGCCAGCGTGGGCGCGAGGTACTGGAGGACGAGCCTAGGACTCCAGCGCGTCGGGGTTGAATTTATATCCAACGCCACGGACGGTGAGGATGAGATCCGGGTTGGCGTCATCGCGCTCTATGCGCTTGCGCAGGCGGCGGATGTGCACGTCGACCGTCCGGGGTTCGACGTGGACGTCCTGGCCCCACACCAGATCCAGCAGCTGGAGGCGGTCGTAGACGCGATAGGGATTTCGCACGAAGAACTTGAGCAGCTCGAATTCGCGCAGCGAGAGATTCGCCGCCTCGCCACGGATGAAGACTTCGTAGGTGTCGAAGTCGAGGCGGAGCCGGCCCTTCTCGAAGACTTCATGGGGCAGCGGCACCTCTTCACCGTGGGTTCGCCGCAGCACGGCCTTGACGCGTGCCACCAGCTCGCGCGGGCTGAACGGCTTGGTGAGGTAGTCGTCGGCACCCATCTCGAGGCCGATGACACGATCGACCTCGCCGGCGCGTGCGGTGAGCATGATGATGGGGACGTTGTGGGTGGCCTCGGCGCTGCGGAGGCGTCGGCACACCTCGAGCCCGTCGGTGCCGGGGAGCATGATGTCGAGCACGACGAGGGCGGGTCGCTCGGTGGCCACCTGAGCCAGCGCGCTCTCGCCGGAGTCGGCTTCCCGGACCGCATAGCCCTCCTGCGCCAGATGAAAGCGGACGAGCTCGCGAATGTCCTTCTCGTCCTCGACGACCAGTATGGTGCGCTTCACTGCCATGGTGTTGCTCGTCGGCGACCCTACGCCGCCCCCATGACGGCCGCGTTACCGCGCCATGAACATCGGCGCGGCGAAGGTAGCGGTCGAAACGCGACCGGGCAAGGGCGACCTGTCGCGTTCCACGCCTTGACTGTCACCGTAGGCTTGGGGAATGGAGTACGCATGGTACGGCGGGGTGAGGACGCGGACGCCTCGGGCGAGGGAACTTCCTGGATCGTCCTGCGTCATGCGCAGGCAGAAGGGCTGGGACTGCTCACGAACGTGCTCCGAGATTTCGGGGTGCATCATCGATATCTCGACCCGCCCCGTGGCGACGCCCTGCCCCGCGATCTGCGCGGCATCGGCGGCCTGGTCGTGCTGGGCGGTCCCATGGCGGCGTACGAGACCGAGCGTCATCCGTATCTCGCGGCCGAGACCGCGTTGATCGAGCGCTGCATCTCGGCCGGCCGTCCAGTGCTCGGCGTCTGCCTGGGCGCACAGCTGATCGCGCAGGCGCTCGGCGCGCGCGTCTACAAGGGTGAGCGCCGTGAGGTCGGTTGGGGCCCCATCCAGCTCACCGACGACGGCAAGGACGATCCTCTCTTCGTCGGGGCCAACGTCACCGAGACGCTCGACGTCTTCCACATGCACGGCGACACCTACGAGCTGCCGCCGGACGCCTCGAACCTGGCGTCGACGCCGCTCTTCGAACAGCAGGCGTTTTCGTTCGGCGAGCTCGTCTACGGCTTCCAGTTCCACCTCGAGTTCACCGAGGCCATCATCCAGCGCCTGTGCACCGAGCCCGAGTCGCAGAAGTACATCGTCGAGGCCGGCGTCGACCCGAAGCAGCTCATGGCCGACTCCGCTCAGCACGTGCAGGACGTCACCGACATCGGGCACGAGCTATTCTCGGCCTTCTTCCGTCAGTGCGGGCTCTGACGCAGGAGTGACCGGCCCGCCTCGTGCGCGGGCACCGTTGACCCATCGACGCGACGCGGAGCGCGCAGGCCGAGCAGTGCCGCCGCGGTCGCGCCGACGTCGGCGAGCGAGGTGTCGTCGCCGGCCACCACGTCGGCGCGCGACGGGTGGCCGCCGAGCACCGCCAGCGGAATGCGCAGCTCGCGCGGCGATCCGTGGTTGCCGCGCAGGCGGATCTCGTCGGCGTCGACGAACTGGTGTCCCGCCGCCGCGACCGCGAGCAGCTCGCCGGTGCGCGGATTGTCGAGGTGCCAGTCGGGATGCGCGGTGGCGAGCAGCGTCACGCCCGGCACCGGAATGCGCGCCAGCACCTCGGTGACGCCGGGCGTGGCGCGCACGACGACCGCTGCGCGTACCAACGTCGCCGTATCTGGCGGCTGCGTCGCTGCGTACACGTGCGCGACGCCGCCGTCGGTGGCGATGACCACGCCCGTCACGCCCGCCTCCGACAGCACCGTCGCCAGGTCCACCTCGGGATGCGGAACCGCCGACGACGGCGCCACCTCGTCGAAGCCGTGATCGGCCGTGACGAAGACGATCGACCGGTCCCATCGTCCCTGCGTGTGAAGCGCGGTGACGAAGCGCCCGAGCGCGGCGTTCGCCGCACGCACGGCATCCGTGCGCCGTGGATCATCGGGCCCCAGACCATGTGCCGTACGATCGACGTCGGCGAGGTTCACGCCGGCGAGATCCGGCTCGCGCTCGGCGGTGAGACGCAGGAGCGCATCCATCGTGGTCGCGTCGTCGGCGTAGTGCGTGACCGGATCGACACCAGCCGTGCCCGGCTCCGGCGTCCAGTGCACGTCGGGCGCGCGCTGTCGGTCCGCGACGGCCGCGAACAGGCGACCCAGCTTGGGTTTGCCGAAGACCCCCATCGTCGCCAGCGGCGGTGACGTCGCCTCGGCGACCGTGAACAGCGTCTCGACGTCGATCAGCGTCGGATCGTCGGTCTTGGCCGGTGCATCCCCCACCACCCGGTTCCAGTAGGTGTTGCCGGTGACGCCATGCGCGTCGGGATAGACGCCGCTCAGCAGCGACACATGGCTCGGATTGGTTCGCGTCGGCATCGTGGCCCGAATCGTGTGCGGTGGCCCGTTCGTGAAGAGCACCGGCATGATCTCGGGCGTCACGAACGACGCGTCGAGACCATCCACCACGATCAGGTAGACGTGGGCGCGCTCGGCACCGATCGCCGGGGCGAGCATCAGCAGGAGGAGCAGCAGGACGTGCCGAGCCATGGCGACGGGATGTAGACCGCGCCGGGCTCAGACGCTACACACCAGCCGTGTCGGTCACGGCGACCCCAGGCCGCACGTCGTTGGTGCTGGTGGCGCCGCACGGCGGGCGGCGCGACCCGGTCCGCCGGCCATGGGGCAGCGCCCCGCTCAAGATGAACGACCTGCACACCGCCGCGCTCACGCAGGAGCTGGCGGCGGCCACGGGTGCCGCCACGCTCGTCAACTTCGATCTCGACCGCAACGACGTCGACCTGAACCGGCTGACCGCGGTGCACGATCGGTTGCCCGAGTTCCTGGAGCAGCTGCGCGAGCTGGTGCGGGCCGCGCTCGATCGTCACGGGCGAGCCACGGTGCTCACCGTCCACGGCTGGAACGTGATGCAGCCGGCCGTCGACCTCGGCCTCGGCTGCACCACCGACGCCGATCCGTTCCGCGTCGGCCCGCACGCCGCCGTGTCGCCGGCCTTCGCGCTCGGTGGCGTGGCGGCGTTCCATCGCGCCTGTAGCGCGCGCGGCATCACGGCGACGGTGGGCGCGCGCTACCCCGCACGGGCCAAGGAGAACCTGATCCAGCTGTTCACGGCACGTCACCGCGCCGATCCGCGACCGCTCGTGCGCGAGCTGGCGGCGTTGGGTGCGCGCTGCGACGCCATGCAGCTCGAGCTGTCGATCCCGCTGCGCTGGCCGGGTGCGTGGCGGCAACGGCTGATCGACGCCTGCGTCGAAGCGCTTCCCGCGCTCGCCGGCGAGCCCGTGCCGCCGCCCGACGCGATGCCTCTCGCCGACGATGTCGCGTCGAGCGCACGACGATCACTCGAGTTCGTCGCCGGCGACGTCGCCGGGCTCGCGACCCTGGATGCCCTCGGCGGACGCCTGCTGCTGTTCCCGCCCGACGGCGGCCTCGTGCTCTTCACGGGCGAGCGCATCGGCCCCTGCGCCACCGACGCCGTCGCGGGACTCTGCATCGAGCCCGGCGCGGCACGGGTCCGCTTCGACGGTCCGATGGCGCGCTTCGCCGACACCACGCCCTTCGTCGACCTCGAGCATGGCCTCGGCAGCGCCGGCCTCGTGCAGCGGGCGGTGCTCGACCTCCGCTTCACGCCGGACGACGGCACTGGCTTCGGCAGCGTCGCCGGTGAGGCCGTGCTCGACGGCCGACGGCTCGCGATCCGCGGCAGCGGCTTCGCCGTCGAGGGCACTCCGCCGCTGGTGTGGCCCCGCATGCGTGCCGCGCTCCGTCTTTCCGATGGGTCCACCGTCAGCGTGACGCTCGGGCTCCAGGACGGCAGCGCGACGGGGTTCGTGCATGATGCGACGGGCATTCACGCAGTGGCCTCGGCCGAGGCCGACACGGGTCCGGCCGACGACCCCCTGCGCACGTTCACGCTCCAGGTGACGATGGCCAACGGCCACGCGCTCCACGTGCGGGGTGCGGCGATGCATCGTCTCCCGGTCGTCCGTGGCGGCAGTGCGCCGCCGGTCCGACTGCTCTATGCGTCGCTCCGGCTGGATGGCGACCAGGAGCCAGCCGGCTGGTGCGAGCTCGGAGGTCTCTGAGCCCCCTGGGCGGAGCCCGTGCAGTCGCGCCACAGTCATGCAGCAGCGCCGGATGGACCCCCCGGAAATGTCTGACGAATCAGTCTCTTCCCCGGGCACCGGCATTGCTGCTTAACTCGAACCCGTGGCACCCCGCAGCATGCATCGTCTCCGCTCGTCCTGGCTCGTCGTGGTGGCGCTCCTCGCCCTCCCTGGCCTGGCCGCCGCCGCCTCCAAGGTGAAGATCGCCGCGCTCGGCGACGCCGCGCCCGGCGGCGGCGTGTTCGCCGGACCGAGCTTCACGGGCGCGCCGTCGGCGGCGGGGAACGGCTGGATCGCATTCCGCTCGCTGGTGGCCGAGGGCAGCACGGGCGAGCAGATCGTGGTCACCAACAGAGTGACGGGCGAGCGCAAGGTCGCCGCCAGCCTC
Source organism: Binatia bacterium (assembly GCA_036009625.1). Classification (GTDB taxonomy): domain Bacteria; phylum Desulfobacterota; class Binatia; order DP-6; family DP-6; genus DASYLJ01. Next base: position 10,012 of record DASYLJ010000004.1, on the reverse strand, counting down.
GGGCAGGAGGTGTCGAAGCAGGTCGGCCGCATCAAGCAGTTCCTCGGGCGACCCACGGTCAATGCGAGCGGCGCGGTCGCGTTCGCCGCGGTCGTCACGCCGCCCGACGACAAGGATCGCGGCTTCTTCGCGCCGACGCCCGCGGGCGTGTTCCTGTTCTCCGGCACGGCCCTGAGCGTCGTGGCGCCGCCCGATCTCGACACCGGCTTCGGCATCCTCGATCTGACGACGCCGATCAATCTCTTCGTCGATGTCAGCGGCATCGACATCCCGGAGCGAACTCCGGCGCTGAACGACGCTGGTGACGTCGCCTTCGTCACCGCGACCATCGACGACAGAGGCCGTCCGGCAGGCGGTGCCGTCTTCGTCCAGCGCGCCGGCGGTGGGCTGACGCCGGTGGTGAAGCTCAACGACGCCTACGATGGCGGGACGTTCCAGATCCTGGGTCCCCCGGCGCTGAACAATGCCGGCGGCCTGGCCTTCCGCGGTTTCGTCGACGGCGCCACGACGCTCGACGGGGTGTTCTCGCTGGTCGACGGCGTGCCGACCTTGTTGGTGCGCGACGGCATCATCCCGACCCGCGGCCCGGCCGGCTTCCCGAACGACCAGACGCTGTCGCCGGGCGGCTTCGGCGACACCCTCGTGCTGAACGACCAGGGCGACGTCGTCTTCACGGTCGAGCCGTTCTTCGACGGATCCGACGACGCCAGCCTCGACGACATCGATGGCAGCCCCGGCGTGCTGCTCTATCACGCGGGGATGACTTTCCTGCTGGGATATCCGGGGCAGCCCATTCTCGGCCGCGGGCGGATCACCAGCATCCGGCTCTCGGCCGTCGCCGGCTCGGCCGTCGCGCCGCCAACCCTCGCACCCGACGGCACGGTGGTGTTCTTCGCCAGCTTGAACGGCGGCAGCAGCGAGATGATCCTTCGCAATGCCCCACTCGATCCCGAACCGGACACGTTGGTCGAACTCGGCGGCAGCCAGCCCGATGCCACGCCGGCGGGCGGGACCTATCTGGCCGGCACGTCCGCGCCTGCGGTCGACGCCACCGGCAGCCTCGTGTTCAGCGCCCGTCTCGCAGGTGCGACGACGGCACAGGCGATCATCTACCAACCCTTCACGGGAACGCCGCAGGCGATCGTCATCGGCGACGCCGCGCCAGCCCCCACGCAGGGCTTCTTCGGTGGGCCGCCCTTCTTCCAGCCGCACCTGAACGATCGCGGCGACGTCGTGTTCAAGAGCTTCGTGGCGCGCGGGCCCGGCCTCGGCATCTTCCGTTCGCGCAATGGCGTGCTCGAGCCGCTGGTGCGGCTCGGCGATGCGATCCCGCTGCCCGGCGTCCAGCCGATCCTCGATCTCGTCGGCGAACCGAGCCTCAACGAGGCCGGCGACATCGCCTTCGCCGCGCTCGTCCCGGTCACCGATCCGGACACAGGCAACACCACCGCGCGACGAGGCATATTCTCGGCCGGGGCCGCCGGGCTGCGTCCCGTGGTCATGCCGGGCGATCTGCTGTCACCGCCCGATCCCTCCCGACAGGGTGCCGTCTTCCGCAAGGTCGCCCCCAACCCCGCGCTCGGGGACGACGGCGGCGTCGCCTTCCGCGCCAACATCGAATATCTCGACCCCCTCGGTCCCGTCTTCCTCCCGACGCTCAAGGAGGACGGGCTGTTTCTCGCCGACGCCTCCGGCATCCACCTCCTCGCCATCGCCGAGCCCGAGATTCCCGACGATCCCAAGGGCAACTCGGGCACGCCCGATCCGTTCCTCAGGTTCCGCGATCCGACGGTGTCGAGCGGTCGCGTCGCCTTTCGTGCCTCGCTCGGTCGGATCGTCGCGCGCCGCAACGGCATGTTCCTCGCCGACCCGTCCGGCGTGGCACCGGTCGCCGTCGAGGGCGACGATCTCGGCGGCATGACGCTGACCACGTTGTCCGGACGCGCCGTCCAGGACGCGTCCGGCGCGATCACGTTCCCCGGCAAGATCCGTCGACCAGAGCGCGCCGAGATCGGTGCCATCCTGCGGCGGACCGGCGCCGCCTTCAGCTCGCTGGTCGAGACGGGGCAGATCGGGCCCAACGGCGGCAAGCTGCGCAGCATCGGCCGTCCGTCCGTCGGCAGCAACGGCCACGTCGCCTTCCGCGCCAGCTACGAGTCGCTCACCGGTGGCAGCCCGGGGTTCGTGCTGGCGACGCCGAACGGGCTCAGCACCTACCTGCGGGTCGGCGAGAACGCCGCGGCGAGCGTCGGCGGTCGGCTGCTCAGCGTCAACCAGAACGCCGCCCTCAACGCCAGCGACCAGCTCGCCTTCATCGGCACGATCGGCGGCGGCAGCGCGCGCAGCGCGATCTTCCTCGCCGCACCGGCTGGACTTCGGGTTGGGGCTCTCGCCATCCGGCGCGGGCCGCCGCCCACGGACGATGCCGCCTCCCTGCGTCCGAAGGACCGCATCAAGGTGCAGAGCACGCTCGAGCCCGCGCTCGGCCTCCCCAGGCCGACCACGGCCCCGAAGGAGAAGCTCACGCGTCGTGCGGTGTCGGTCGCCGTGGCCGACATGAAGGGCAGTCTGATCGCGGTGAACGTGCCGATCGGATCGATCGAGGTGCGCGGGCGCTCCCTCGTACTGAAGCCCGGCGCCGTCGAACGCGCGCAGCTGAAGGGTCTCAAGGTGCGGGTGAGCCGCAATGGCCTGATGAAGATCGCCTTCCGGACGGCACCGTTCGACCTCAGCTTCGCTGCCGGCCTGCGCAAGCTCGACGACGACGGCGCCGTGATCCTGGAGCCGCCGTTCACCGTCCGCGTCGACGTCGGCGACGAGGGCGGCACCGCCGCCGTCCCCTGCAAGGCCACCGGCCGCCGCGTCACCTGCGGCGGCTAGGAGCGCGACCCAAGACCATGTCTTGGGTCGGAGACGGGCGCGAGTGTGGCGCGACCCGTCCCGCGCGACCTGGGTGTCGCGGCCGGCGAAGCCGGCGCTCCATGGGAAGCACGCATGGGGTCCGGACGGCGGAACGGCACACGGCGAGTCGGCGTCAGGCGATCGGAGCAGGATGGTGCGCCGGCTTCGCCGGCCGCACCAAGGTGGTCGCCCACGACGTGTCGCCTCACGCTCGTGTGCCTCCCGACCCAAGACATGGTCTTGGGTCGCGCGGCTACACGCCCGTGAGCACGCCGGGCCGCTTGAAGGCGGTCCAGCCGCGGTCGCAGGTAATGACGGCGCCGGTCAGGCTGGTCGCCTCGTCCGAGGCGAGGAAGACCACCATGGACGCGATCTCCTCCGGCGGCTGCACGCCCATCGCGTGATCGCGCGCGAAGGCGTCGCGAAAGTCGTCGTTGCCGAAGATCATCGCGTTCATCGGCGTGTCGACGTACCCCGGGCAGATGGCGTTGACGCGGATGCCGAGCTGCCCGCAGCCGGGGGCGAGCGACCGCGTCAGCCCGGCAACGCCGGCCTTCGAGGCGGCATACGCGTCCATCATGCCGAGCGGCAGGACGGCCATCGACGACGCGGTGTTGACGATGACCGCACCGGGACGTCCCGCCATCACCGGGATCGCGTACTTGCAGCACAGGAAGACGCTGGTGAGGTTGACGCGAAGCACCCAGTCCCAGTCGTCCTCGTCGATGGCGGGCGTGAAGCCGTCGCGACCGACGGGGGCTACGCCCGCGTTGTTGTAGAGGATGTCGAGGCCGCCCAGGCGGCGGACCGTCTCGTCGACGAGGTGCTTGGCCTGTGATCGCTCCCCGGCGTCGGCGGGGATGGCGATGGCCTCGCCACCGGCTGCCGTGATGACAGCAACCGTGGCCTCGGTGGCCGCGGGGTCGAGGTCGCTGACGGCGACCCGGGCGCCCTCGCGCGCGAGGGCGACGGCACCGGCCCGGCCGAGGCCTGAGCCCGCGCCGGTGACGATGGCGATGCGGTTCTGGAGGCGCATGCGCGGGAGCTAGCACACTCACCGCGGATGGCGTGAACGACACGAGGCGGGAGCCGCGGCGCGGCCCCCGCCTCGTTCGGTGGGGTGAAGTGGTCGGGAGAGACTACTGCGCGCTGGCGCAGGCGCCGACGCAGTCGCTGAACTCGGCGCTGCAGCCCTGGAGACCAGGGGCCGCCGCAGCCGCCGCGAGCTGGAGGCAGGCGAACTGCGTCAGACGGGCCACCGATGCACACGCCTGCGGGTCGACGTTGGTGCGACACGTGTCGAGTGCGTCGTCGAATTTGGACCGGCACACGTCGCCCGCCGTAGCCTGATTGGTAGCGAACGGCAGCTGGCAGTCGGCCTGCTCGTTCTGGCACGTCGATGCGCACTCGGCGCCCGGCCCGAAGCAGCTCGAGAACTCGCTCGCGAAGTCGGCCCGAGCCGCGTTCCGCGCGTCGACGGTACGCGTCTTCAATCGAAGCCGCGCCTCCTTGACGCACTGCCGCGTCTTCACGGTGATGGCGTCGGCGGCCGGGATGGCTACGGTGAGGCCGAAGGCGGCGAGTACGGCTGCGGCGATGATGGCTGGACGTCGGGTCATTCTGGTCTTCCTCCTGAGTCGTCTGGTCGAGTATCGGACGGGCCTTGCCCCCCCGGGTGGCGGTGCGCTGCTTAGCTGACTTTCCCCTAAAGCAGAAGCGGTGCCAGATATGGCGTTCCAGGCCCCCGTAAACACTAGACGGAATGCGACTGCACTACGCACCGCACCATGCAACTCCGCCTTCGTATTGCAGGTGCGCGTCTGGCGCACGAAACGGCGTCCGGAGGTCGTACGACTACAGCCAGCCGGTCTTCTTGAAGCGCCAGTACAGAAAGGCGGCGGCACCGAAGATCAGCGTGAGCGCCATGGGATAGCCGTAGGGGTTCTTCAGCTCGGGCATGACCTCGAAGTTCATCCCCCAGATGCCGGCCAGCATCGTCGGAACGGCGATGATCCCGGCCCAGGCCGCCAGCCCCTTCATGGTCTCGTTCTGACGGATCGACACCAGCGACAGATTGGCCTCGAGCGCGTCTCCGAGGGCATCCCGAATGGAGTCCACCGACTCGTTGATCCGGACGACGTGGTCGTAGATGTCCCGGAAGTACGGCCGGGCCTCGTCGATGATGAGCCCCTGGTCGAAGCGGACCAGGCGGTTGCAGACCTCGATCAGGGGGGCGACGGCGCGCTTCACCGCGATCAGGTGCCGCTTCAGCTGGTAGATGCGCTGCGTCGACTCCTCCGCCACCTCGCCGCCGAAGATCGCCTCCTCGAGCTCCTCCATCTGATCCTCGAGGCCGTCGATCACCGCGAAGTAGTGGTCCACGACGTAATCCATGATGGCGTAGAGGACGAAACCGGTGCCATGCCGCAGCAGATGGGGCGTGCTCTGGCAGCGACCGCGCACGGGCGCGTAGGACGGCGACTCACCGTGACGCACCGAGACGACGTAGTCGTGGCCGATGAAGAGATGCGTCTCTCCCCAGTCGACGACCTTGTTGGTCTCGTTCCACTGCGCCGTCCGCAGCACCACGAAGAGCGACGTGCCGTACTCCTCGAGCTTGGGACGCTGGTGCGCCCGACGGGCGTCCTCGACCGCCAGCTCGTGCAGCGCCAGCTCGGACTGCACCTTGTCGAGCTCGGCGTCGTTGGGCTCGTACAGCCCGACCCAGATGAAGGTGTCGGCGCGTCCGACCCACTTGTCGATGTCGTCGAGCGGGACGTCGGCGATGCGGCAGCCACCACCATAGGCGGCGCAGTCGACCAGCATCGGTCACCCCCCGCTGGCGCAGGCGATGAGGCAGTTCTTGAACGCCTCGGCACAGCGCTGCTTTGCGGGCGCCGTCACGGCGGTGCACTTCTGGCGACACTTGAGTGCCTTCACGCGTGCCGTCTGCTGGCACGCCTCGAGCGCGACCTCGACCTTGCAGTCGCGGAGCGCCGACTTGAGATCGGTGCTGCACGCGATCTTGCAGCCTTCCTGGTTGGCCGACGGGTCGATCTGGCAGCGGCCTTCGTCGGCCTGACATCCGCGCACGCAGGTGTTGTCGGCGCCGAAGCAGCTGCGGAGCGAGGTATCGAACTCGGTCTTGCAGCGCTGCTGGGCGTCGCGCTGGCAGCTGCCGAAGCTGCTGCGCGCATCCTTGAGACAGGAGAGCTTGTCGCGGTCGGCCGCGCCGCCCTCGCCGCGCGTGAGCGCGAGCACGAGGACGGCGAGAGCGGCGCAGCGGACCGTCGGGCTCACGACTTGCTGAGCGACCAGTCGACCTTGGTGTCTTCCTTGGCCTTGATCGTCACCTTCTCGGTCTTCTTGCCGAGGGTGGCGTGCCACACTTCGACCTCGTAGTCGCCGGGCGGGAGATCGGTGATCTTGAAGGCGCCGTTGGCGTCGGTCACCGCGTAGTACGGCTGATCCATCGACATCCAGTAGGCGTGCATCCACGGATGCGCGTCGCACTTGACGGCGATCGGCCACTCGGCCTTCTCGACCTTCCAGTCGACCTTCTTCTGGAACTTCGGCATGGCGCGGTTGGCCTCGGGGTTGGCCTTACCCATCATGTGGACGTTGTGGAGCACGCCATCGGGGTTGAGGACCTCGATCGTGCTGCCGGCCGGGAAGGCCAGCACGTGCGGATGATACTCGCAGCCCTTCTGGTCGAAGATCACCGGCGCGGTGGGCACCTCGAGCGCCTTGCCCTTCGACGCCTTCACCACGACGGCGACGTTGGCAATGCCACCGCCGCTACCGATGTCGAGATCGCCCTTCAGCTTTTCCTTGCCGCACGCCTCGACGTCCTTCGTGACCTCGAACTTCTCGGGCGCGGGGGCGGTGCCGGCAAACTTGACGACGCCGCTGAGGCCGCCGCCATCGGTGACGGCGATCGCCTCGTAGGCATTCGCCTGGCCGGCCAGCGTCAGTGCCAGTCCGAGGCCGGTGACCAGGATACGTCCACTCATCATCGTACATTCCTCCTTGCGAGTCAGGGTCTGGTTACTGGGTGGCGCCGGGGCCGGCGGGCACGACCGCCGCCGACTGTGCAGGCGGGGGCGTGAGCGACGGCAGACCGAGCGAGATCACGTAGTCGCGAAGCGCGCGAATCTGCGCGTTGTCGTCGCCGCCGAGCACGTCGGGCGGACCGTCGGTGACGTTCGGATCGGCGTAGAACGTGGGCATCTTGGTGCCCGGCATCAGCTTCTGTGGATCCTCGAGCCACTTGACGATCCAGTCGGGGTGCAGCCGGCTCGATGCCATCGCGAGGTTGGGCGCCCAGCTGTCTGGCGATCCCTCGGGATTCTGATTGCCGCGCACGTGGCACGAGAAGCAGGACAGGTAGTCGGTCGACGCCAGCAATGCGCCAGCCTCGACCATGCTCGGCGTCAACGAGGCGCGGTCGATGTGCACGAACGGCACGGTGACGTCGTCGAGCGCGGCGAAGTAGTCGACCGCAGTGGTGGTCTCGGGGTTGTCGAGCCCGAAGGTGGGCATGCGCACCTGCAGCCACGGACGGATCGGCGTCGGCGCCTTCAGGAAGTTGAACAGCCAGGGCTGCTGCACCTTCGCGCCCTCACCGAGCAGGTTCGGTGGCGCCATCGTGATCTGGGTCTCGTAGAGACGGCGAATGTCGCCGCCCTTCCCTTCGATGATGTGGCAGCCGGTGCAGTTGTAGCGCGCGACCAGGCGCTCGCCGTGGACGACCTGCTCGGCGTCGGCCGACTTGAAGCGGTACTGGCCGGGCACCCTGAGCTCGGTGCGGCTCGTCAGGAACACCCGGAGGGCGTAGATGTCCTCGTCGGCGAGATCGAACACCGGCATCAGCTGCTCGATCCACTGCGTGGCGTAGCCGCGCGGCTCCTTGATCTTGTGGTACGTGAAGACGTCCCACGTCTCCTGGAGATCGGTGCGGTCGCCGAAGAAGAGCTCTTCCTTGGTCTTGTTGCCGTAGGTCGAGAGCTCGGCGCCGATGCGCGACTCGCTCTCCATGCCCGGGATGTCGTGGCAGCCGGCGCAGCCATACTTCCGCACCAGCCCCTGCCCGTCGGCGACGTTCATCGGATCGGCGAGCCGTGCGGCAAGCCCTTCGACCGGGGGCGTCTTCTGGCCGAGTGTCAGCAGGTAGGCGGTGATCGCGTTCGCTTCGTCGTCGGTGAGCCGCAGGCTGGGCATGCGCGACACCGAGGAGTAGCCCCGCGGATCCTTGATCCAGTGGTACATCCAGCGGCCGTCGGTCTTGGCGGCGATCTGCGACAGGTTCGGCGCGATGTCCTTGTCGACCCCGAGCGTTCCCGCGACCTCGTCGGGTGCGAGCGCATGGCACGCGCGGCAGCCGAGGGTGTCCATCAGCTGGCGACCCTTTTCGGCTTGCGCACCACCGGGCGTGATGCCCGGATCGGGATTGGCCGCGAGCCACTCGTCGCTCGGTGCCTTGGTGATGTCGAGCAGGTAAGCGGTGATCTTCTCGGCCTGCGTATCGTTGAACACGAAGTTCGGCATGCGCGTGCGCGGACGGAAGACGTGCGGGTTCTTCACCCACTGCACCATCCACGCCGGATCGGCCTTGGCGCCGATGCGACGCAGCGACGGGCCGATGGCGGTGACCCCGTGCTCCTTCGACAGGTCCTCGTAGCCCTCGGCGAGATGACAGCCGTGGCAGCCGAGGTCGATGAAGAGCTTCTCGCCCCGCGCCAGAACCTCGGCGCCCTCGAGATGCTGCACGCTGGCGTGGCATTTGATGCAGTTCGACTGCATCTTCGGACCGCGGTAGAGCGCCAGCGACTCGCGCAGGTGCACCTCTTCGAGCGTGCCCTGCTCGTCGTAGTAGTCGCAGTGCGCGTACTTCTCGCTGTTGACCGCGGTCCCGTCGCCGTTGTGGCAGGCGGTGCAGCCGAACTTGCCGGGGTCGTGCTTGCTCAGGAAGAGCTCGCGCCGCGGGTGCGTCTTCCACGGATTCGGCTGATCCTCGAACCCGACCTTGTTGATGCCGATGTGGCAGGTCGGGCAGCGATCGACGCGCGCGACCGGCTGGTTGTACGCGTTGCGGTCGTACTCCTCGAGCACGACCTGCTGAATCTTCGGGATCTTCGGCTGCCACTCCGTCTTGATGAACGGCGGCGACATCGTCGGGCCGGGATACTTGCCGAGCGAGACGGTCTCGAGCTTCTGCTGCAGGTCTTCCTTCGCGACGCTCAGGTGGGCGATGGCGTCCTCGGCGGACTTCACCGCCGCCTGCTTGTCCTTGATCGCGTTCTCGATCTCCGCAATGTGCGCCTGCGACTCGGCGAAGATCTTCTGGCGCTCGGCGCGCAGCTGCTCGCGCTTCTGGATCTCGGCCATGATGGCGTCGGTCGGGTGGCCGTGGTGCTTCGCCTCGTCGAAGTGGTAGCGCAGCTCCTCGAGCTCGCTCTTCACGAAGCGCAGGTTGAGGTCTTTCTCCTTGTCGACGAGCCGCGCCGCCGCGAGCTTGTCCTCGAGCGCGCTGATCTCGGTGGCGGTTTCGCCGGAGTCGACCTTCGCCTTGGCGACCTCGAGGCTCTTCACCGCCTCCTGGTACTTCGGGTCGGCGTTCAGCTTCGCCTGCTCGGCGGCGATGGCGTCCTCGATGCGGGATATCTCGAGCCGCCCGAAGCCGGCCTGCCACTTCTTCCACGGACGGCGGAAGAAGTTGTCGTCGGCGACCGCCCACAACGCGCAGACGAACAGCACGAGTGACAGCACCAACCAGAGCGCTCCATAGGAGCGCTTCTCGTCATCCTGCGGGGTGTTTTCTCGACGTGGCATCGTTCAGCTCACGCTCTCCGCTCGAGGAACCGGCCGGTGTAGAACACCGCCAGCCCTGCGAGCGACAAGTAGAGTTCCTTCCACATGTCGTCTCGTCCGATGCCCCAGTACAGGCCGTAGCCCACGTAGGTGAAGCCAGCCGCCTGGAGGAGTTTCGAGAAGAGCCACATGCGACGTCACGTTGGTCGCGACGTCAGATGTTGATGCTGAAGTACGGGGTCTTCAGTACCATCACGTATTGGATGTTGAAGAAGTGCCGCAGGATCATCTTGACGACGAC
>DASYLJ010000003.1:0-1661 GCA_036009625.1 Binatia bacterium | reverse complement strand
GATCACGCGCGCGCCCTCCGGGAACTGCACGATCGTCTGCAGCGCCTCGGCGCAGGCGATGAGATTGCGGTGCGTGAGCTGCACGCCTTTCGGCGGCCCCGTCGTGCCCGACGTGTAGATGAGCGTCAGGAGGTCGTCCGGCGTGACGGCCCTTCCCGCGGCCACCGCGTCGAAGCTGGGATTGGACCCTTCGACCGCGGCGAGCGTCGTCGTACCGCCGTCGCCGTCGACGACGATGACGTGCTCGAGCCGCGGCAGGTTCTTGCGCGCCGTCAGGATGGCCTTCAGGAAGGCAGGCTCGACGATGACGACCCGCGCCCCCGCGTCGCCGACGACGTACTCGATCTGCTCGGGCGACAGCGTCTGGTAGATCGAGAACGGCGTCGCCCCGATCGTCATCACGGCGAGATCGGCGAGATGGAACTCGGGCCGGTTGCTCAGCATGATCGCGACGGTGTGGCCGCGCTGCACGCCGAGATCGACGAGGCCGCCGGCGAGCGCGTCGACACGCGTGGCCAGGGCGCCCCAGGTGAGCGAGACGCTGTCGTCGATGGTACGGACGGCGACGCGCTCGGGCGCGCTGGCGACGGTCGTCCGGAAGGCCTCGATGATCGTGCGAGCGCTCATGCGCGGTGGCTACCCCAGGTCGCGCGAGAGGGGCAAGCCGGGCCGCGGCACCTCGTGCTATGGGCGGGCCATGCGAGTGCATGCGCTCACCTGCGGCTGGCTGACGTCGGCGCGCGGGATGTTCCTCGAGGGTACCGACGGCCATCTGCGCGTGCCGGTGCCGTCGTTCCTGATCGAACATCCGCGCGGGCTGGCGCTGTTCGACACCGGCATGCATCCGGCCGCGCGCACCCATCCCGACGTGCGGCTCGGCCGCGCCGCACCCTTCTTCACCGTCGAGATGGCGGACGACGACGCGCTGACGAGCCGTCTCGCCGCGCTCGGCGTCGATCCGGCGCGGGTGCAGTGGCTCGTCAACTCGCACCTGCACTTCGATCACGCCGGCGGCAACGCGCTGGTGCCGAACGCACGCCTCGTGGTGCAGCGGCGCGAGTGGGACGCGGCGCACGACGACGACGTGGCCGCCGCCAACGGCATCAATGCCCTCGACTGGGATCTGGGCCACGACGTGCAGACGGTCGACGGCGAGCACGACCTCTTCGGCGACGGCCGCGTCGTCTGCCTGCCGACGCACGGCCACACGCCGGGCCACCAGTCGCTCCGGCTGCGGCTCGACGACGGCGGCGACGTCGTCCTCACCAGCGACGCCTGCTACCTGCGGGAGACGCTGGAGCAACTGCACCTGCCCCCGATCGTCCACGACCGCGACCAGATGCTGGCCAGCCTGCTCGCGCTGCGTCGCTTGCGCGACGCTGGCGCCCGCCTCGTCTTCGGCCACGACCCCGACGCCTGGGCCACCATGCCCGCCCTGCTCACATGAGGATCGAGCACGCCGCCACGCCCGATCCCGTCGACGTCGCGACGGTCCGCGGGCGGCTCGATCAATGGAACGTCGCCGTCACCGGCCGCGGCGAGTGGTGGGAGGTCGCCATCTTCCTGCGCGACGATGCGGACACCATCCGCGGTGGGCTCCTCGGCGGCGTATGGGCCGACTGGCTCCACGTCTCGATCCTCTGGGTCGACGAGCCGCTGCG
>DASYLJ010000002.1:0-10402 GCA_036009625.1 Binatia bacterium | reverse complement strand
CGTCGCGTAGCGCCTGCCCCGACGTCGGGTTCGCCAGTGCAGGGGCAAGCACGCGGTCCGGAAGGTCGTCGACGCGGATCACGCCGTCGCGCGCCAGCACGAGTGCGTGCTCGAGCGCGTTCACCAGCTCGCGGACGTTCCCGGGCCACGCATACGCCGCCAGCGCCGACGCGGCGGCGGGCTCGATCGACGGCATCTCGCGATGGTGCCGCGCACACAACGTCGCCAGCGCATGCGTGATCAGTGGCTGCAGGTCACCACGACGCTCGCGCAGCGGCGGCAGCTCCAACGCGACCACGTTGAGACGGTAGAACAGATCGCGACGGAATCGACCCGCCGCGACCTCGGCTTCGAGCTCGCGGTTCGTCGCCGCGACGATCCGCACGTCGACCTCGACCACCACGTTCCCGCCGACGCGCTCGAAGCGGCGCTCCTCGAGGAAGCGGAGCAGCTTCGCCTGCAGCTCGGGCGGCAGCTCGCCGACCTCGTCCAGGAACACGGTGCCGCCGTCCGCGGCTTCGAGGCGTCCCGGCTTGTCGCGCCACGCGCTGGTGAAGGCCCCCTTCACGTGACCGAAGAGCTCGCTCTCGAGGAGGTGCTCGGAGAGCGTCGTGCATGCGATGGTGACGAACGGACCCGCGGCGCGCGGGCTCCAGCGATGGATCGCCGCCGCGAGGACGTTCTTGCCGGTACCGCTCTCGCCGGTGAGGAGCACCGTCGCGTCGGATGCAGCCACCTGGCGCGCCGTCTCGAGCACGCGCTGCATGCGCGCGTCCGTCGACGTCAGCACCGCCGGCTCCTCCACCACGCGACGGAGCGTGCGGTTTTCGCGTCGCAGCCCCGACACCTCCAGCACGCGGTCGAGCAGCAGGCTCACCGCGTCGAGCGAGAACGGCTTCACGAGGTAGTCGTAGGCGCCCGCGCGCATCGCCTCGACCGCCCCCGCGACCGTCGCATACGCCGTCATCAGCACGACCACCGCCTCGGGTCGCCGACGGCGGATCTCCTGCAGCAGGGTCATGCCGTCCATGCCCGCCATGCGAACGTCGGTGAGCACGACATCGGGGACGACGCGGTCGAGCGCCGCCAGCGCCTCGGTGCCGTCGCCCGCCACCTCAACCGTGTGCCCGAGGCCGCGCACGAACGTCGCCAGATGGCTCCGGATGTTCGGCTCGTCGTCGACGATGAGGATGGTGGCCATGGCTCAGCGCCGGGGCAGCTCCAGCGTGAAACGGCTGCCGCGGCCGGGCGCGCTGTCGAGGAAGATGCGCCCTCCATGGGCTTGCACGATGTCCCGCACGATTGCCAGACCGAGCCCGGCGGCACCGCCGTCGTCTCCACCGACGAAGCGCTCGAAGATGCGTTCCTGCCGCTCGGGCTCGATGCCGGGTCCGGTGTCGGAGACGGTGAGGCGGATCACGTCGCCGTCGGTCGTCACCTCCACCCCCACCTTTCCACCGCTCGGCGTGTAGCGCAGCGCATTCGCGATCAGGTTCGAGAGCGCCCAGGTGAGCTTGGTAGGATCGCCGGCGAGGTGCGCGTCCTCGTCCGCACGTGTGTCCAGCGTCACGCCACGCTCGCGCGCCTGCAGCGCGAAGAGCCGTCCGACGCGCGCGACCACGTCGGCCAGGTCCACCCGACGGCGCTCGAGCGCGATGCTCATCGCCCGCGAGCGCGAGACGTCGAGCAGACGCTGCGTCACGTCCTCGAGCCGCGCGACGTCCTCGCCCGCGGTCTCGATGAGCGGCTTCGGGTCGGACTGCCCGCGTGCCAGCAGCTCCACCGCCATGCGCAGCGACGTCAGCGGCGTGCGCAGCTCGTGCGAGAGCGTCGCCATGAGCTGCTCGCGCCGTGCCTCCTGGTCGCGGAGATAGGTGACGTCCTGCAGCACCAGGATCAGCCCTGCCGGTGCGCCGTCGAGGGCGCGCAGCGGCGTCGGGCGCAGGATGTAGTGGTGATCGCGGCCGCGCAGGAAGAGCGCCAGCTCGACGGGCTGGTGCTCACGCTCGGGGTGGGCCAGGAACTCGGTGACCGCGGCACGCAGCCGCAGGTAGTGCGAATGGCTGGTGCCGAGCTGCGCGAACGGGCGCCCGAGTGCGTCGGCGCGCTCGAAGCTCAGGATGGCGCATGCCACCTCGTTGACGTGGGCGACTCGGCCATCGGGGTCGAGGACGACGAGCCCGTCCTCGATGCTCTCGATGATGGCCTCGGTCTTCGCCTGCGCTTCCAGCACGGCATCGATGCGCGTGCGCTCGATGCCGACGGCCGCCTGCCCTGCGAGGGCATCGAGCAGCTGACGCTGGTCGAGGCCGATGTCGTGCACGCGCAACGCGAGCACACCGGCGGCACCGCGTACCGTACCGAGCGGAACGTGCAGCCAATCGCCCCCAGGCAGCGTATCGGTCCCGCTGCCCGCTGGCTGATCGTGCTTCCACGCCCACGTGGCGGTGCCGCGCTCGGCTTCGGAGATGTCCGTCCCGTCGGGATGGCTGGCGCGCACGCTGAGACGGTCACCATCCGGCAGCAACACGGCCACCTGCGTGTCGAAGAGCGTGCCGACGTGCCCGGCTATGACGCGGATGAGGTCGTTCAGGTCGGCGGCACCGGCGATGGCGCGCGCGAAGGCGTAGAGTGCGGCGGTCCGTGCCTCGCGCCGTCGTGCCGCCGCCGCCTGATCGCGCACCCGCGCCATCAGGTTGCTGGTGAGGACCGCCGCGACGAGGAACGTCGCGAGCGAGAGTCCGTCCTGCGGCTTGGTGATCGAGAGGGAATAGAACGGCGGCAGGAAGAGGAAGTCGTAGACCAGGACGCTGGCGACCGCCGCCGCGATTCCTGGTCCGAGCCCGCCCACGACGGCGCTCACCAGCACGCCGACCAGGAACACCATCCCCGGATCGGAGAGCGGGAGCACGGCCATGAGGCCGGCCGAAACCAGCGTCGCGCCCGCCACCGCGGCCAGGGCAGCGATGTAACCCTGGGGCTTCAGCACCGGACGCGGAGCGGGCGACGGCGGCGGCTCCTCGTCCTCGCGCTCGTGCGATACGACGCGCACGTCGATGCCGACACCGTCGCGGATGAGCGCGTCCACCGGCGACTGGCGCCAGCGATCCCACCATCGCGCCCGGAGTGGCCCGCCGACGACGATCTCCGTGACGTTGCGCTCACGTGCGAAGCGCAGCAGATCCTCCGCGACCCGGTCGCCGGGAATCGTCACCGCCTCGCCGCCGAGCTGCTCGGCGAGGCGCAGCACCTTTGCGAGCCGCACGCGCTCCGGCTCGGGTCGCTGGTCGAATCCGGTGGGCTCGACGAAGACCGCGATCCACGGTGCATTGCGCCGCTCCGCCATGCGACGCGTCCGGCGCACCAGCCGCTCGCACATGGCGCCGCCTCGCACCGCCACCATGAGCCGCTCGGTCACCGGCCACGTGCGATCGACGGCATGCGCGCGCATGTGCGCCTGCATCTGCTCGTCGACGTGCTCGGCGGTCTCGCGCAGCGCGAGCTCGCGCAACGCCGTCAGGTTGCCGGGCTGGAAGTAGTTGCGGAGCGCGCGCTCGGCCTGCTGCGGGACGTACACCTTGCCGTCGCGCAGACGCTGGATCAGCTCCTCCGGCGACAGGTCGATCAGCTTCACCTCGTCGGCGCGATCGAGGATGCGATCGGGGACCGTCTCGCGAACCCGCACGCCGGTGATCTGCGCGACGACGTCGTTCAGGCTCTCCAAGTGCTGGATGTTGACGGTGGAGTAGACCTCGATGCCGGCGTCGAGCAGCTCCTCGACGTCGAGGAAGCGCTTGGAGTGCCGGCTGCCCGGCGCGTTGGTGTGGGCCAGCTCGTCTACCAGCACGACCCGCGGGCGACGGGCCAGGATGGCGTCGATGTCCATCTCGGCCAGCGTCTGCCCGCGGTAGTGCAGCGCCTGGCGCGGAATCACCTCGAGGCCGTCGAGCAGCGCCTCGGTTTCGGCGCGCCCATGCGTCTCGACGACACCGACCACGACGTCGGTGCCGTCGTGCAGACGCTCGCGGGCCGCCTGCAGCATGGCGAAGGTCTTGCCCACGCCGGGCGCCGCGCCGACGAACACCTTGAGGCGGCTGCGCTGCTCGCGGACGGCAGCGGCGAGCAGCGCCTCGGGTGAGGGCCGTCGCGCGCTGTCGGCGTCACCGCTGTGCACGGCCGCTCATTCTGTCACCGTGCCGGAAGGGCATCCAGCGCCAGGTTGAGCGCCAGGACGTTCACGCTCGGCTCGCCAAGGAAGCTCAGCTGTCGGCCCCGGGTGTGCTGACCCACCAGCGAGGCGACCGCCGACGGTTCGACGCCCCGCGCCGTGGCGACGCGTACGACCTGAAACGCTGCCGCCGCCGGAGAGATGTCGGGGTCGAGCCCGCTGCCGGAGGCGGTGACGAGATCCACGGGCACCGGCGCGGTGTTGCCCGGATCGGCCGCACGCAACGCATCGATGCGCCCCTGGACGGCCGTGAGCATGGCTTCGTTGAGGGGGCCGTAGTTCGAGCCCGACGACGCCGCCGAGTTGAACGGGAACGGTCCCGTCCCGGAGAGGCGTCCCCAGAAGTACTTCGGGTCCGAGAACGACTGGCCGATGAGCGACGAACCGACGATCTTGCCGTTGCGCTCGATCAGGCTACCGTTCGCCTGCGACGGAAAGAGCACCTGCGCGACTCCGGTGACGAGCAGGGGGTAGGCGATGCCCGTCAGCACGGACATCAGGACGAGCATCACGACGGCGGGGCGAAGCTGGTTCATGGGTTCCTCGTCACGCCAGGCCGAGCCCGGCGAGCAGCATGTCGATGAGCTTGATGCCGATGAACGGCGCGATGATGCCGCCGACGCCGTAGATCAGCAGGTTCTGACGCAGCAACGTCGCCGCCGGCAGCGGCCGATAGCGCACACCGCGGAGCGCCAGCGGAATCAGGACGACGATGATCAGGGCGTTGAAGATGACGGCCGACAGGATGGCACTGGCCGGCGTGGCGAGCCCCATCACGTTGAGTGCGGCCAGCTCCGGATAGGTGGCGACGAACGCCGCCGGGATGATGGCGAAGTACTTGGCGACGTCGTTGGCGATGCTGAAGGTGGTGAGCGCACCGCGGGTCATGAGCAGCTGCTTCCCGATCTCGACGATCTCGATCAGCTTCGTCGGGTTCGAGTCGAGGTCGACCATGTTGCCGGCCTCTTTCGCGGCCTGCGTGCCGGTGTTCATCGCGACGGCGACGTCGGCCTGCGCCAGGGCGGGGGCGTCGTTCGTGCCGTCCCCCGTCATCGCCACCAGGCGTCCGCCGGTCTGGTACTCGCGGATCAGCGCCAACTTGGCCTCGGGCGTGGCCTCGGCAAGGAAGTCGTCGACGCCGGCCTCCGCCGCGATGGCAGCGGCGGTGAGCGGGTTGTCACCGGTGATCATGACCGTCTTGATGCCCATGTGCCGCAGCTCGGCGAAGCGGTCCCTGATGCGCGTCTTCACGACGTCCTTCAGCTGAATGACGCCGAGCACCTCGGCGCCCTCGGCGACGACCAGCGGCGTACCGCCTTCGCGCGAGATCGACTCGACGTGCTGGCGTACCGCGACGGGGAAGCGGCCGCCCAGCTGCTGCACGTAGCGGTCGATGGCGTCGGCGGCACCCTTGCGCACGCGGGTACCGTTCATGTCGACGCCGCTCATGCGGGTCTGCGCGGTGAAGGGCACGAACTGCGCGCCGAGCGCATCCATGTCGCGCTCACGGATGGCATAGCGCTCCTTCGCGAGGACGACGATGCTACGCCCCTCGGGGGTCTCGTCGGCGAGCGATGCCAGCTGCGCCGCGTTGGCCAGTCGCTCGACGGCGACGTCGTCGGCCGGCAGGAAGGCGGTCGCCTGGCGGTTGCCGAGCGTGATGGTGCCGGTCTTGTCGAGCAGCAGGACGTCGACGTCGCCCGCCGCCTCGACGGCGCGGCCCGAGATGGCGATGACGTTGGCCTGGATCATACGGTCCATGCCGGCAATGCCGATCGCCGACAGCAGTCCGCCGATCGTCGTCGGGATCAGGCACACGAGCAGCGCCACCAGCACGGTGATGGTGACGGGCGTGCCCTTCCCCGCTTCGTTCACGGCGTAGATGGAGAACGGCAGCAGCGTGACCGTGGCCAGCAGGAAGATGATGGTGAAGCCGGCGAGCAGGATGTTGAGCGCGATCTCGTTCGGCGTCTTCTGGCGCTTCGCGCCCTCGACCATGCCGATCATGCGATCGAGGAAGGTTTCGCCCGGGTCGGCGGTGATGCGCACCACGAGCCAGTCGGACAGTACGCGCGTGCCGCCGGTGACCGCGCTGCGATCGCCGCCCGCCTCGCGGATGACCGGTGCGCTCTCGCCGGTGATGGCACTCTCGTCGACCGACGCCACGCCGACGACGATCTCACCGTCGCTCGGGATGAAGGCGCCGGCAGCGACGAGGACGAGGTCGCCCTTGCGCAGATCGGCGCTGGTGACGTCCGTCGTGCGCGCCCGCTCGGGGACGAAGTGCGCGGCGTCGAGGAGCTCGGTCAGCTTCCTCGCCAGGATGTCGCGCCGCGCGCGGCGGAGCGCATCGGCCTGTGCCTTGCCACGGCCCTCGGCCATGGCCTCCGCGAAGTTCGCGAAGAGGACGGTGAACCAGAGCCAGATCGACACCGCCAGGACGAAGGTGGAATGCTCGGTGAGCCAGATGCCGGTGGTGAGGATGCTGCCGATCAGCACGACGAACATCACCGGGTTGCGGATCTGATGACGGGGATCGAGCTTGCGGAACGACGCGGTGAGCGCGCCGCGCACGATCTCGGGGTCGAAGAGCGGACGAGCCTTGGTGTTGGTCGACATGGGGTCTCCGCGGTCAGGCGATCATCATGAGGTGCTCGACGATGGGGCCGAGCGCGAGAGCGGGCACGAAGCTCAGGACGCCGACCAGGAGGACGACGCCGACGAGCAGTGCGACGAAGAGCGGGCCGTGCGTCGGCAACGTGCCCCCGCTCACCGGCACGATCTTCTTGCGCGCCAGGGAGCCGGCGATGGCGAGCGCCGGGACGGCGAGCCAGTAGCGCGAGAACAGCATCGCGAGTCCGCCGACCACGTTGTAGAACGGCACGTTCGCGCTGAGCCCCGCGAAGGCGCTGCCGTTGTTGTTCCCCATCGACGTGAACGCGTAGAGGATCTCGCCGAAGCCGTGGACGCCCGGATCCTGCCGGCTGCTCAGCGCCACCGGGAGGACCACCGCGACGGCGGTGCACACCTTCACGAGCAGCGGCGGGATCAGGATGATCAGCGCCGCCATCTTCACCTCGTAGGCCTCGATCTTCTTGCCGAGGTACTCCGGCGTCCGCCCGACCATGAGGCCGGCGATGAAGACCGCGATGAAGGCGTAGATGAGCATGCCGTAGAGTCCCGAGCCGACGCCGCCGAAGACGACCTCGCCGAGCATCATGAGGAACATGGGCACGAGCCCGCCGAGCGGCGTGTACGAGTCGTGCATGGAGTTGACGGAGCCGTTCGACGCCGCCGTCGTCGCCGACGCCCACAGCGCGGAGTTGACGATGCCGAAGCGGGTCTCCTTGCCCTCCATGTTGCCACCCGACTGCGCGGCGCTGGCCACGATGTCGACGCCGTGGGCCGCGACGCGCGGGTTGCCGGCCTGCTCGGCCCAGACGCCGAGCGCCAGGAAGCCGACGAGGATGACCGTCATGGCGGCGAGGATGGCCCACCCCTGCCGGGTGTCACCCACCATCACGCCGAAGGTGTAACAGAGGGCCGCAGGGATCAGCAGGATGGCCAGCACCTGGAGGAAGTTCGAGAGCGGCGTCGGGTTCTCGAAGGGGTGCGCCGAGTTCGCGTTGAAGAACCCGCCGCCGTTCGTGCCGAGCTGCTTGATGGCGATCTGCGATGCGGCGGGACCCATCGGCAGGAGCTGCTCGGTGACGGCCGCGTTCTCGGCATCGGTGGTAGCTTCGACCAGCGTCGCCGGTTTGTACGCGTCGAGGTTCTGCAGCACACCCTGCGACACCAGCGCGAGGGCGAGCACGAACGAGAGCGGAAGCAGGACGTAGAGCGTCGAGCGCGTGAGATCGATCCAGAAGTTGCCGAGCCGCTCTGCCGTGCGCTGGCGGATGCCTCGGATCAGGGCCACGAGCACGGCCATGCCCGTGGCGCACGACACGAAGTTCTGCACCGTGAGCCCCAGCATCTGGGTCAGGTAACTCATGGTGGTCTCGCCGGCGTAGCCTTGCCAGTTGGTGTTGGACGCGAAACTGGCCGCGGTGTTGAACGACGAGTCCGGCGTGACGGCGCCGAATCCCTGCGGGTTCAGCGGCAGGACGCCCTGAACGCGCTGGAGCGCGTACACCGCGAGGAAGCCGACGAGGTTGAAGAGCAGCATCGCCACCGCGTAGGTCTTCCACGTCATGCCATCGTCGGCGCGCACGCCGCAGGCACGGTAGATGAATCGCTCGAGGGGACCGAGCACGCGGTCGAGGAACACGGGCGGGCCGTCGTAGACCCGCGCCATGTACGTTCCGAGCGGCTTGGCGACCGCGATCAGCACGACGAAGTAGAGGATGAGCTGAAACCAGCCGTTGCCGGTCATCAGAATATCTCGGGGCGCAGCAGCGCAACGAAGAGATAGATGAGCAGCACGACGGCGACGACGCCGCCGACGGAATACAGGATCATCGGGCATCTCCCTGTAGGCGATCGCAGAGTGCGATCAGACCGACGGTCGCGACCACGAACGCGATCGACACCGCGACGCAGATCAACTCCATCCGACCTTCCTCCCCGGCTGGCGCGACGCCGCCGGTGCAATGAGAATCGTCGTTTCAGGCCGCGCGATCTGCGCATGCTGGCCGTCCAGGGTCCGCCAGCCCACCCGGAAGAGCGGCCGGAGACTCCAGAGATAGGCGAGCAGCAGAGCTGCCCACACGATGCGTTCCATGCTGCCATGAGCATCGAGCATGCCAGCGCACGATACGTTGCGACGGCAGGGGTTTCTCCGGCTACGGGCGGTGGCCTCGTGCAGGATGCAATGCGTCGCAATGCGCTTCGCATCCCTGGCAAGACGCACCGGCCTGGCGCATGGTCGCCGCATGGAGAAGACCGGCCCGAACGCCGAGCAGATCGAATACTGGAACGAGGCTGCCGGCCCGCGCTGGGTGGCCATGCAGAACGCGCTCGACGCACAGATCGCGCCGTTCGGTCATGCGGTGCAGGAGCGGCTGGGGCCGTCGCCGGGTGAGCACGTGCTCGACGTCGGCTGCGGATGCGGCCAGACGTCCCTCGAGCTGGCGCGACGGGTGACACCGAGCGGCAGCGTGACCGGCCTCGACATCTCTGCCGTCATGTTGGCACGCGCCCGCGACCGGGCAGCAGCAGCCGGTCTCGGCAACGCGACGTTCGTCCAGGCCGATGCCCAGACGCACGCGTTCCCGACGCCGCATGACGCGCTGTTCTCGCGCTTCGGAGTGATGTTCTTCTCCGACCCGCCGGCCGCGTTCGCGAACCTTGGCCGTGCGCTTCGTTCCGGGGCGCGCCTCGGCTTCGTGTGCTGGCAATCGCTGCAGCGGAATCCATGGATGCTGCTGCCGATGATGGCCGCGGCGCAGCACCTCACCATGGCACCACCGCCCGCGACGGATGCGCCCGGGCCGTTCGCGTTCGCGGACGACGCTCGCGTGCGCGGCATTCTCGAGAGCGCCGGCTTCCGCGACGTCGCCTTCGAACCGCTGGAGCGGACCGTCATGATCGGTGGGCCCGGCGCCAGTCTCGATCAGGCGGTCGAGTTCATGTCGCAGATGGGGCCTGCCGCTGCCGCGTTCAAGGACGCCACACCCGCTGCACGCGCGGCCGCGGCCGTCGCCATCCGCGACAGCTTCCGTCCGCATCACGGCGACGACGGCGTGCGCATGGGGTCCGCCGTCTGGATCGTCACCGCACGACGTCCGTGATGGAGAATGTGGTGGACAGCCGTGCGTCGCAGCGCTACGCTTCGTACATGGGTTCCCGATCGAGACTTCACACAGGTCTCGTAACCGGCGCACTCCGGGGATCGGGGTCGTGCGGCGACAACGGCGGTCGTCTCACGACGGCGGGGCTTGGGCCCGCCATGTGCAACCGCCGGAGGAAAGGAGGTGGTCCAGTGACGTTATTCCCCACGGTGACTTGTGAGGTGGTGGCCTCCTAGGGTCGACCTGCTTCATCGTCACTGGGTCCACCCTTCGGGGAACCCAGGCACCACCGGACCCCGATGGTCCCCGTCGTCACCGGCGGGGCGGCAGTCGCGCCGTAAAATCCATCGGGGTTCCTCTTTGTGTAGGGTGCTTTAGTCGCGGAAATAGCGACCGCGCGCGGGGGGCCACCGGCTGCGCGCGGCGTTCGCACGGCACCCCC
>DASYLJ010000001.1:0-34996 GCA_036009625.1 Binatia bacterium | reverse complement strand
CCCGGGTGCTGTCGTTGAGGGAGCGCAGATGGCGCTTGATGCGGAGCCAGCGCAGCTGAAGGGGGGCGGGCTTCTTCGCGGTGTCGGTGGTGTTCATCGTCGTTTTCCTCTGCGTTTATCGTAGTTTAGTCGTCCTTCGCGGCTCCGGAAAAGAAAAAGGCCCGGGAGGCTGGAGCCTCCCGGGCCTTTGGAGCATGCGTTTCGCTAGGACTACTTACGACTGCAGAGCGACGAGCGCGATGCGACCAGCGGCGCGGGAAACCCCCCGGGCCTCGCTACAACAACAGCACATCGCTGCGGTCTGCATCGTCACGGAGGTCTAGATGCCAGCGCGTCGCGTCACTGTCAAGGAATTTCGGGGTGCGGTACCAGATTTTCGATTTTTCGCGCTCGGATCATCCGCATCGACATGGGGTCTGCGGGCGCGACTTGCCACCCCGCGAAGCTTGTGGCGAGCTGGGACGCCGTGGGTACCTGCCGTCTGGTCGTCTCGCT
Organism: Binatia bacterium; assembly: GCA_036009625.1. Lineage (GTDB taxonomy): Bacteria > Desulfobacterota > Binatia > DP-6 > DP-6 > DASYLJ01. Next base: position 34,501 of record DASYLJ010000001.1, on the reverse strand, counting down.
CGTCTGCCTCGCCCTGGTCGCCGGCTGCGGCGACCGATCCCAGCCGGCGCGTTCCGCGCCGCGCAGCGGAACCCCGGGGCCACGCATGACGATGGATGCGCTCCACAAGCTCGGGGGCGTGCCCGCCGGCTGGAAGCTCACCCCACCGCCGGGCGACGTCGAGGCGGGACGTCGCGACTTCGTCGAGCTCGGCTGCCACTCCTGCCACAAGGTCGACGGCGAGCCGTTCTCGGCCGAGGCCGGAAGCGGCGGCGTTGGTCCCGATCTCACGGGCATGGGCGCGCATCACCCGCCCGGCTACTTCACCGAGGCCATCCTCAATCCCGACGCCGTCCTGGTGGAGGGCGACGGCTGGATCGGTGCCGACGGTCACTCCGTGATGCCCGCCTACCCCGACCTTACGCTGCAGCAGCTCGCCGATCTGGTCGCCTATCTGGGATCGCTCACGACGGGCGGGGCGCATGCCGGCCACGACATGAGCAAGATGGGGGGCGGGATGGGGGGCGGGATGACGCCGCCGTCGAACCTGGCGCAGCGACCGACGCCGCCGCCCATGCCGGCGACCAGCTTCTTCGTCCAGAGCTACGACGTGCTCCCCGGCAAGATCGGCGAGTTCGAGACCTGGTTCGAGAGCGAGGGCCGAACCAAGTTCCTCGCCGTCGATGGGCTCGTCAGCGTGGAAACATACGTCGACGCCACCCGGCAGGGCCCGGCGCTGACGACGGTGTTCGGCTTCCGCGACGACGCGTCGCTGAACCGCTTCATGACGACGCACGATCCGAACGAGATGAATCTCGGCGCCCAGTTCGACGCCTTCATCGGCGACCACGGTCACACCGTGTTCCGTCTGCCCCCCGCCTATCGTGCGCCGCGTCTGTCGACGCTGCCGCCGTGAGCGACGTCGCGCGCGTTGACAATCGCGCGGCGACCCGGCTCCATGCTTCGGTTGGAGGTAAGTGCATGCGTCGTGTCCTGCCGGTGATCTGTCTCGCGCTCACGGCCTGTGGTGGTGGCTCCGAATCGACGAGCTCCGCGCCGGCTCCCGCCGCACCTGCAACCGCGAAGGCGCCGGTGCGCCAGCCGCTCGAGGGCGGCCCGTTCCCCGCGCTGCTGGTGGCGCAGGCGCAGTTCGTGCCGCAGCCCGGTGGTGGCGGCGCGGTGCCCGGTGCGGCGAAGCTGCTGATCGTGCGGCAGACCCCCGAGGGTTGGAAGACCGTCGTCCTGGAAGATCCGGACAGCAACGTGCTCCATAAGGCCATCCCGTGGGACGGCGGCCTCCTCACCATCGGTGGTAACCAGGCGCTGCTGCGCACCTGGAAGTTCACCGACGGCGAGTGGAAGGCCGAGACGCACTGGAACCCGAAGTTCGGCGGCAAGTTCGATCGCCTGCGCGACATCGAGGTCGGTGACGTCGACGGCGACGGCAATCAGGATCTCGTCATCGCCACGCACGACCAGGGCGTGATCGCGGTGGTGCATCCCGACGAGAACTGGCGCGTCGAAGAGGTCGACAAGACGCCGAACACGTTCGTGCACGAGATCGAGATCGGCGACATCGACGGTGACGGGGTGGCCGAGTTCTTCGCCACGCCGAGCGCGCCCAACAAGCTCGACGTCGAGCAGCCCGGCGAGGTGCGCATGTACAAGCACACCAAGGACGGCTGGCAGAAGTCGATCGTCGATGCGCCCGGCGACACGCACGCGAAGGAGGTCCTCGCCGCCGACGTCGACAAGGACGGCGTCGCCGAGGTCTACGTCGCGTGGGAAGGGGCCATCGGACAGGGCGGCGCCGTCGTGCGGCCCGTCACGGTGAAGCAGTATCGCTGGAAGGACGGCAAGTTCGAGAGCAGCGTCGTCGCCACCGTGCCCGATCGGCAGATGCGCGCCATCACCGCGGGCGACGTCAACGGCGACGGCAAGGTCGACATCGTCGCCGGTGCCATGGCGTCGGGCCTGTGGCTGTTCGAGCAGGACGGCGCCGGCTGGAAGAAGACGCTCATCGACGCCGGCTCCGGCGGCTTCGAGCATCCGGTGCACCTCGCCGACCTCGATGGCGACGGCGTCGTCGAGCTCTACGTCGGCTCGGAAGACCAGAACGAGCTGCGGCGCTACGTCTGGAAGAACGGCGCGTGGGAGAAATCGGTGGTGAGCCCGCTCACGAAGGGCGACATCACCTGGAACATCGACCACGGCAAACTCTGATCACGACGCTGGGAAGAAGCGATGGAACGCGGGCGGCAGCGCGCGTGGGTCGGGCAGCGCGTCGAGCGCCGCGCCGGGGTCGACGCTGCTGAACGTGTTCCAGAACAGCAGCGTGCGGTCGCGATAGGCGGGCGTGGTGGCGAGGTGGAGCAGGGCGGCGAGACACTTCGCGGTGTACGTCGTCTCGAGCCCGATGCCTTCGAGCCGCGCGAGCAGGTCGCGCGCCGCCTCGGCGGCCGGCGTGGGTGAGCCATAGCCCGGCCCCACCCAGTCGCGCACGACGTCGAAGTCGTCGGGCCCGATCGGCACCGAGGGGACGTCGGGCGCGAGCCGACGTCCGCAGGCGCGCGCCAGACGGGCGAGCCGCGCCGGCGACGGTGGAAGGATGTCGGTGACCAGCACGCCGACGACGCGGGTGCGCAGGCCGCCGAGCCGCAGGCCGAGGGCGAGGCCAGCCAGCGTGCCGCCGCTGCCGAGCGGGACGAACAGCGCATCGGGCTCCGGAATCGCGCCGGCGGCGACCTGCTCCGCCAGCTCGAGCGCGGCGTTGACGTAGCCGGCGCTGCCGAGCGCCGACGTCCCGCCGGTCGGGATGATCGCGGGGACGTCGCCGCGCAGCCGGCCGCGGGCGAGGAGCACCAGCCCGCGGCGCACCACGTCGGCAACGTTGCGCGCCAGGTGCAGCTCGGCACCGTAGGCATGGTCGAGGAGGAGGCAGCGCTGCACGTGCGGCGTAACGGGTTGCGGGATCAGCACGAGGATGGTGCGCATGCCGGCCGCGCGCGCGCAGATCGTGGTGGCGAGCCCGTGGTGCGTGCCGATGCCGCCGAACGTCATCACGCGACGCCGGCCCGCGGCCTGCGCCGCGCCGAGCAGGAACTCGAGCTTGCGCGGCTTGTTGCCGCCGTAGGTGGTGGCGGTGAGGTCGTCGCGCTTGATCCACAGCCGGGCGATGCCGCGCTCGCGTCCGAGCTGCTCGAGCGGCGCCACGGGCGTCGGCAGATCCGTCAGCGCCACGCGCGGCAGGCGTGCGGCCAAGCCCGGGAAGCGACGGAAGAGAGGCAGTGACGAGCGCTCCACCGGCGTCGCATAGCATGACGGCGCGCGATCTCGCGCTGCTGGCCGTCGTGCTGGCCCTGCTTCTGGCGTGGCCGCTCGCGTCGCCGTCGATCATCACGCGCGGCGAGGCGCGCGAGGCGCTGGTGGTGCAGGATCTGGTGCAGGGCGGCGACTGGGTGCTGCCGCGTCGTCTCGGCGACCTGGCGTCGAAGCCGCCGCTCTTCCACTGGATCGGCGCGGCCGGCGCGCGCGTGCTCGGGTTGTCCGACGCGACGGTGCGCCTGCCGTCGGCGTTGGCGGCATGGGTGATGGCGGCCGCGACGTTCGCGCTCGGGGCGCGGATCGGCGGCCGGTTCGTGGGCTGGCTCGCCGTCGGTGTGCTGCTCGCCATGGTGGGGTTCTGGCGCTCGGCGCTCGAAGCGCGGGTCGACATGGTCTTCGCCGCGGCCGTGACCGTCTCGCTGGCGGGGTTCTGGGACTGGCACGAGACGGGTGGACGTCGTGCGCGCGCCGTCTGCTGGCTCGCCGCGGCGGCGGCGGCGCTCGCGAAGGGGCCGGTGGGCTTCGCGCTGCCGGGTCTGGTGGTGGCGGCGACACTCCTCGTGAACCGCGATCGTGCACGGGCCCGCGCGCTGTGGTCGTGGTCGCTCGCTGCCATCGCGCTCGGAATCGTCGGGCTCTGGTACGCCGCGGCCGTCGCGCGCGGCGGGCAGGAGTTCATCGCGATCCAGCTCATGCGGGAGAACGTCGATCGGCTCGTCGGCCGTGGCGAGTTCGCCGAGCGCGGCACGCGTGGTCGACTGGTGTGGGCGTTGATCACGCGACTCGCGCCGTGGTCGGCGATCGTTCCCGTCGCCGCCGTGCAGTGGTGGCGTGGACGCCGCGAGGTGGCGGCGGGTCGCTTCCTGCACGCCTGGTGGCTCGTGGTGCTCGGGCTGTTCACCCTCGCGGTCGGGCAGCGCATCGTCTACCTGCTGCCGCTCTACCCGGCGATCGCCGTTCTGGTCGCGCGCGAGCTGGCGCCGTGGTTCGGGTCGCGTGCCGCCGAGGCGATGCTCGTGCTCGCGTTGGCGGACGTGGCCGTCCTCGGCGGGGTGCAGGTGGCACGCGTCGTCGAGTGGCGCAGCAGCCCGTGGCCGGAGTTCATCCGCACCTTCAGACGCACCGTCCCCGCAGACGCCGTGGTCTCCGCGACGCTCGGCGTGGCGGAGGACGCGCGGCTGGTGTTGGCCTGGCGACTGGGCCGACGACTGCCGCGTACGTCATTCGATTGTCGCGGCTACTACCTTCGTCCCGTTCCGTCGCGCGTCGACGCACGATCGACGCAGATACTTGCAGCGACGCCGGGGGTAGTGCTCGTCAAGTGCGCGACCTGATAGCGAAATCGCCACGATCTCCCGTAGTTATTTCTTGACACTGCAGTGCGGCGCGACGTACCCATGACCGCTATGCGACTGCGGCCCGAATCGATCGTCGTGTGGCTGATGCTAGTGCTGAGTAGTGTTCTCCTACGCGACGCCGACGCCGCGGTCAGCTTCAAGAAGGACTTCTTCGGCTGCGAGCCGCCGAGCGTTTTCTACTCGAGCCGTCACCTCGCCGGCAGGCCGCCCTGTTGCGCCACCGTGCCCGGACGCTGCGAAGGCCAGGACGTCTGTCCCGAGACCGGTGTGTGTCCCTCGGGAAAGGCGTGCACCCCCGAGGCCGGACCGGCGCGACCGAACATCATCCTCTTCATCGCCGACGACGTCGGCTCGTGTCACTACGGATTCGAGGGCGAGTGCCGGAGCGCGCAGACGGGTACGCCCATCGTCGCGCCGCAGACCCCGAACCTCGACGCGCTGGCCGGCAGCGGCACCGTGTTCCCGATCGCGCACAACGCGGCGGCGTGGTGTTACCCGTCGCTCAACACGCTGCTCACCGGACGCTTCCAGCGCAGCTTCAATGGCCAGCGCTCGCGGCTCGGCGAGACCTTCGCGACCGTGCCGCGCCAGCTGCGCTCGCTCGGCGGTGGCCCCGACATCCCGAAGGACCCGTACGACGACACCGCGGCGACGGGCGGCTACTGCACCTACCTCGGCGGCAAGTTCACCGGCTCGGCCGGTGAGCCCGGATTCGACGGCGGCGATCGTGGCGCGGGAGCGCGTCTCGGCCGTCTCTTCTGCTCCGCCGGCCCCGACACGGGCGACGCCCCGCGCTGCGGCAGCCAGCGCAGCACCACGTACGACCCGCTGCAGGTCGTCCACATGCGCGAGCTCTTCCAGTTCGTCGACGCCATGATCTACCCGAAGGCCGATGCCCCGGGCGCCTATGGCGTGAAGCCCTGGTTCGCCTGGTACGCGCCGCGCATTCCGCACCAGCCGCTGCGCGCGCCGCTCGAGATCGAGCAGTATCTGTTCGGCAGCGACGCGAACCACCGCGGCGGTCTCTTCGACCTCGGCCGGTTCTGCACCGGTAGTCTCTGCCCGCCGTCGGTGAACGCGTTCGAGGAGATCAACTTCGGCACCGTGCGCGAGTTCTACGCCAGCGTCTGGTGGATGGACGACAACGTGCGCGAGATCCGCGAGTTCCTCGACCACGCCAGCCAGCCGCACTGCATCGGCCGCAACGGCGAAGGGCGCTACGAGGTGGCGACGCCGGGCGCCTGCAACGGCACGTGGGCCACGAGCATCGCGCCGGACATGGCGCGCAACACGATCATCATGCAGCTCGCCGACAACGGCTGGCACCTGCCGAACTCGAAGCACCACTTCGCCGAGAACGGCTATCGCACGCAGCTGATCGTGTACGATCCGCGCACGCTCGCCGAGCCGCCGTCGTGGCGCGCGAGCGACGTCCCGCCGGTTCAGCCGTACCGCAGCCCCGCGGTCGTGCACAGCAGCGACGTGCTGCCCACGCTCCTGGGCTTCGCGCTCGATGCTCCCGAGCCGATCGAGTGCCCGGCGAGCGAGGATGGTAGCCGCTGCGACGGTCGCGACCTGCGCAAGCACCTGATCACGAACCCGGGTGGGCCGGCACCGGCGGAAAACCTGCGTCACGCCCTCTGCGGACATCACACGCAGCGTGCCACGAAGCCGTCGCGCCAGCGCTACATGCTGACCCGTCCCGAAAGCGTCGGCCGCTGCGTGCCTGCCGGCGCCCCGTCGTGCGCGTCGACGACCGACTGTGCCCAGGGCAGCGCCTGCATCGCAGGGAGCTGCATCGTCACGAGCACCGGAAGCTGCACCACGGCGGCGCAGTGTCAGTCCGGCGCGATGTGCGTCGCCGGCAAGTGTCGGGTCGCTCCGACCTGCCTCGACGACTCCACCTGCGCCGATCTCCTGCCGGATCAGGACGCGACGTGCGGCGCCAAGGGCCAGGGCTGGTGCCGCAACGCACCGGACCAGACGTGCGGGGCGTCGAGCGATTGTCCGGTGTGCCCGACCGTGAACGGCATCGAGGTGCCGTGTGGCCGCGTCTGCGCGCCGCGGTTGCTCAAGCTGTACCTGTCGACGGGTGGCGCTCCCGAGCTGGTCGACCTGTCCCTCGATCCCGACGAGGTCGGTCGTTTCACCGGTCCGAACGATGCGGCCAAGATCACCATCCAGCAGATGTCGTCGGTGACGGGTCCGTACGGCAAGACCGTCCGCAACATGAACTGCTGCATCGACGACTGGTGGGCCGACGGCGCGCGCGGCGGCACGCTGTGCAGCGGCGAGGCGGCATGCCCTGCCGACCTCGTCTGCAACAAGTAGTCACCAGCCGCGGAGATCGACCGGCCATCGCTCGAGCACCTGCTCGCCGTCCACGACGTGCAGGTGCTCGTGATACGCCACCGTGGGATCGATGTGCGCGGGCCACACCCGCACGCGGTCGCCCACCCCCACCGGCCGCTCCGGTGCGAAGATGACGTGCTCGTCGGAGCAGAACCACACCGACGCCCCGTCGATGGCGGGGTCGCCGTGGTCCATGCCGAGCGCCTTCAATCCGCAGTCGGCGACGGCATGGGTCGGGGCGACGGAGATCACCGTCGCCAGCACGGCCATCGCGGGACGGAACGGCAGCTCGAGCTTGGCGTAGGCGGTGTCCATCATCACGTACGATCCGGCCTGGATCTCGGTGGCGACATGGTTCAGATCGAACGTGCCGGTGCCGCCCGCCGACACCACGTCGCCGCCCACCGCCGCGTGCGCGATCGTGAGGAGCCGCATCGCCTCGGTGCAGAGCTCGGCCCGTCGTGCGCGATCGGGCAGCAGCATGCAGTGGCCCTCGTAGCCCATGACGCCGCGCACGCCGAGGCCGCGTGCCCGTGCCAGCTCGGCGAGCCGCCCGGCGTCGCCGGGCGCACACCCGCAGCGTGGCATTCCGACGGCGACGTCGATGACGACCTCGCGCACGCCGCCGCGGCAGGCGGCGTCGATGGTGGCCTCCGAGTCGACCGCGACGGTGACGCGTGCCGCCAGGCGACCGAGGCGGGTGGCGTCGAGGACCTCGTTCGCGAGCAGGAGGTCGTCGCCCAGGCCCGCCGCGGCCAGGCCCTCGACCTCGCGGATGGTGGCGCACGTGAAGCCGGTGCCGCCGAGCGCGGCCTGTCGTCGTGCGAGCGCGGTGCACTTGTGGGCCTTCACGTGCGGCCGCAGCCGCGGTCCGGGCAGCGCCGTCGCCATGGTGCGGAGGTTGGCGTCGAGCGTGGTCGCGTCGACGATCAGCGCCGGCGTGCGCAGATCGTGGAGCGTCATCCGAGCGCCCGGCCCATCCAGAGCCCCAGTGCCACCGCGCCGAGCCCGACCAGCACGCTCGCCAGCACGTAGACGACGGCGAGGAGCAGATGGCCCTCCTCGAGCAGCACGAGGGTCTCGAAGCCGAACGCCGAGAACGTCGTGTAGCCGCCGAGAAAGCCCACCACGAGCGCCGGCCGCAGCCCCGCCGGCAGCACCTGCGTCTGGATTCCGCCCATGATCACGCCGATCAGCAGGCATCCCGTGGCGTTGATGACGAACGTGCCGTACGGCAGCAGCACGCCGAGCCGCTCGGTGACGGCCGTCCCGACGAGCACGCGCGTGACGGCGCCGAACGCGCCGCCGAACGCCACCCAGAGCAGCTCCCGCATCATGGCGTCGTCGTGGGCCGACACGCGTTGCGGTCGTCGGCAGGCCACGATAGCTTCGCGGCCGTGTCCAAGCGGACCCTGCCTCCCGCGGTGCTCGAGCAGCTCCGCGGTCGCATCCGTGGAGCCGGCCTCCGCAGCACGGCGCCGCGCGTGACGGTGCTGCGCGAGCTCGAGGCCGCCAGCACGCCGGTGACGCACGCCGACCTGGTGGCCGACCTGGTCCCGCAGGGTTTCGATCGCGCCACCATCTATCGCAACCTCATCGACCTGACCGACGCCGGGCTGGTGTCGCGCACCGACCTCGGCGACCACGTCTGGCGGTTCGAGCTGCGCCGCCCCGAGCGCAAGACCAAGGATGGCGAGCATCCGCACTTCATGTGCACCGACTGCGGCACCGTCGCGTGTCTGCCCGGAGTGAGCGTGCGGATCAAGTCGCCCGGCACGCTGCCGCGCTCGCTCCGTGCGCGCGCCGTCGACATCCAGCTGAAGGGCCGCTGCGACCGCTGCGCGTGAGACGATGGCGAACGCGTTCGTGACCCTGGTGTCCGGCCTGCCGCGGTCGGGCACCTCCATGATGATGAAGATGCTCGAAGCGGGCGGCCTGCCGGCGCTCACCGACAACGTGCGCACCGCCGACGAGGACAATCCGAAGGGCTACTACGAGCTCGAGCGCGTGAAGCAGATCGAGCACGACCAGGCCTGGCTGCCCGACGCGCAGGGCAAGGTCGTCAAGATGATCTCCGCGCTCCTGAAGCATCTCCCCGACGGCTACGACTACCGCGTCGTCTTCATGCGCCGTCGGCTCGAGGAGGTGCTGGCCTCGCAGCGCCAGATGCTGATCCGTCGCGGCAAGCCCGCCGACGCGAGCGGCGACGAGAAGATGGCGACGTACTTCGCGCGCCACCTGGCCCAGGTCGACGCGTGGCTCGCCGAGCGTCCGAACTTCGCGGTGCTGAACGTCAGCTACAACGACATGGTCGCCGAGCCCGCCGTGCACGCCGCCCGCATCGCCGAGTTCCTCGGCGGCGGCCTCGACGTCGAGGCCATGACCAGTGTCGTGGCGGCGCAGCTCTACCGGCAGCGACGTTAGCTTCGACCGGCCACGAGCGCCGCGGCGGCGGCCTCGTCGAGACGCTCGGCCTCGTCGATCAGCATGATCGGGATGTCGTCGACGATCTTGTACTTGAGACGCGACGCCGGGCAGAAGAGGAAGCTCTCCTGCTCGAAATAGACCAGCGGCTGCTTCGATTCGGGGCAGGCCAGGATGTCGAGCAGCTCTTTGTGCAGCGCCATGGCTCAGTCCGACGAGGGAAGCGGCTTGGCTTCCTTCAGCTCCATCGGCTGGCCGTCGCAACGGAGGTCGCAGGTGCCGGCCTTGTTGACGAGCACCTCGACGGCTCCGTCGGTCGACTTGTAGCGCTTGCCGAGCTGGAGCTGGGCGGTGCCGGGGGTAGTGCCGTCGGGGAACGGGCCCGAGTTCTTGATGACGAGGGCCACGTCGCCGTCGCTGAGCGTGCCGGGACCGCCCTTGGTGACGATCATCTCGGCGCCGCCGGGGGTGACGTAGATTTTTCCGATCTGTGCAGGCATCGCGGGGTTCCCTAGCAGAGGCCGGCTACGGGGGAAAGGTCGGCGTGGCGGGCCGCGGGGATGGGCCGTCGGGAGGTACATGACGCTCAGAAGGTGGCGCGCAGGCCGCCCGAGATGCCGATGCCGGGTAGCGGCGCGATGTCCTTCAGGAACGACGTCGCCTCGCGTGCCTCCGCGTTGGTCAGGTTGTTGCCGCGCAGCAGGAGGTCCCAGGACACGGGGCCGCTCGCGATGTTGTAAGCGAGGTAGGCGTTCAGCAGCGTGTACGCGTCGGTGGGAATGGAGGTCGGCGACGTTGGCGGTCCACCGGGGGCGAGGCGATGCTGCCCGGCGGCGTGGTTCACCTCGACGCCGAGACGCAGGCGCTGCCAGCTCCAGGACAGGCCGGTGCGGAACCGGAACGGCGGGATGAAGGGCAGGCCGTCCCCGGTGCGGCGGTCGCGCGTGTGGACGTAGTCCACGCCCAGGTCGAGGTCGAGCGCGTGTGCGCCGGCCTCGACGAGGCGGATGGTGGTGCCCGCCTCGCCGCCGGCGAAGTCCGCCGGGACGTTCTGGTAGGCGTACACCTGCAGCGACTCGTCCTCGAACGGGAAGGTCTTCGGTGTAGGCTCGAGCGTGATGTAGTCGTCGAAGCGATTGTAGAAGAGCGTGACGAAGCCGGTCACGCGACCGGCGGTACGGCGCGCCGACAGATCGACACCGACGGAGCGCTCGACGTGCAGGTCACGGTCGCCGCGCTCGAATGCCGCCGTCGCGAGGTGCGGGCCGTCGGCGTAGAGCTCCTGGTAGTTCGGCGCCCGCGACGTGTAGCTCACCGACAGGCCGAGCGGCCATTTCGGCGCCGGCTCGTAGACGACGCCCGCCGATCCGCTGCCGGTGGCGAAGGTGCGCGAATCGGCGGGGCCGAACTTCGGATCGGCCTCGGCGTCGACGCTGGAGACGTCGAACCGGCCGCCGGTCTGGAACCGCAGGCGTCCGTGCGCGATCTCCTCGAAGAGGAAGCCCGACGTGATCCGGCTCGTCGTCTTCGGCAGGAACGCCTCCTCGCCGAGCGCCGAGAAGTCGAAGCCCACGGTCTCGAAGCCGAACGCGCCCTCGAACGGTCCGAGCTTGTCGTGGATCGCGTCGACGCGGCCGTCCCATCCGCGATTCTTGAAGACGGTGCCGGGTTCGGTGCCCTCGAACTCGGTGTGCTCGTAGTCCGAGAGGCCGAGCTTGTACTTGAGCGAGGTCAGATGCGGCGCCGGCTTCGTCAGACCGCCGGCGAAGTCGAGGCGCTTCTGCTTGAGGTCGATCGAGACGTCGGGCTCGGCCACCGTGCCGTAGTTCGAGTGGTACCAGGAGGGCGCGACGCCGAGGTAGCCGCCGTCCCACACGTACGACGTGCCGAGCGCACCGGACTGCGTGGCCGAGCTGCTATTCGGTAGGCGGTCCTTCGCTTCGCGTTCGCCGGGCGGCAATGGATCGACCGCGCGCAATCGTTCCGAGCGTGCGAAGCCGGGGATGGCGAGGTCCTTCGTGTCGCGACCGACGCCGTCGAGGTGCAGGTTGAAGCCGCCGTAGCCGCCCTCGACCACACCCGCGCCACCCCACTCCGATGTGGCGGAGTTCCAGCGTGGCTCCAGGGTGCCGTGCACGCCCGAGAGCTGCTCGTCGGGGATGCGCCCGTCGATCGCGTCGACGACCCCGCCGACCGCGGTGGGTCCGTACAGCAACGCCGCCGGCCCGCGCACCACTTCCACGCGCTTCAGGGTCAGCGGGTCGAGGCTCACGGCATGATCGACGCTGGTTCCGGAGGCGTCGAGCATGCCGATGCCGTTCGTGAGGATGCGGATGTGCTCGCCGCCCTGGCCGCGGATGATCGGGCGGCTGGCGTTCGGGCCGTAGTACGTCGACGAGACGCCGGGCTGCTTCGACAGCGTCTCGCCCAGCGTCTGCTGCATTTCCAGGCGCAGCGCATCGGCGTCGAGGACGTCGGTCGGGGTGGCGATCTCGAACAGCATGCGGGGCAACGGGCTCGCGGTCACGACGACCTCGTCGAAGCCGGAGCTGGGGGCGGGTGTTTCGTTCTGGCTCTGGGCGCGCGCGTCGCGCGCGGCGAGCAACGAACAGATGGCGCACAGCGCGAGGCTGCAGCGCCCTGAGGTGATCGGGTGCATGGTCTTCTCCCACAGGGTGGCGCCGGCGTGCGGACGCCGGCAGTCGATCGGCTGGTTGCTAGGAGGCGAAGCCGAACGAACGGGGAGGGGGAGCGCGACCACGCTGCGGCAGTCGATCGACCGACGCGGGAGCAGCGGGCGCCGGAATCACAGGTGCCGGCAGCACCGTGACGACGGTCGCGAGACGGGCGACGGCCGCGACCACGCCGGGCGCATGATGCGTCGCCAGGCAGACCGAGCAGTCGGGCGACCCGTCGACGAGTCCGTGATGATGATGGCCGGCCAGGACGAGCGGCAGCCCGATGATCGCCACCAGGGCGACCACGCTGGCTACGCGCGCGAGCCGGATGCGGAGCGCCGTCATGGTCACGGGCGTGGCTCCGGACGCCACGCGCCGACGAGATCCGCCGCGACGGCGCGCGCAGCCATCGTCCACGACTCGGCCACCGACGGTGCGCCGCGCGTCGGCACCATCCAGCCGCGACGCGAGACGCTCCACGTCGTGCGCCCGCCGTCGATGAGCGTGGCGTCGAGGTCGGTGACGACGTACTCGAGGCCCGGCGGCTCGGCGTCGAAGCGCCGCAGCGTGATCTGCAGGACCGCCGCGCCGGGCGCTTCCGGCGTTGCGATCGTGAAGCCGTGCTCGCCGAGGAGGCGGGCGGTCTCGGCCCCGATGACGTCGAGCGCGGTCGCGCGTTTCGAGCCGAGCAGGCGTTCGAGGTACCAGTCGCCCGCGACCACGAGCTCGCTGCCGGTCCGGTTGAGCGGTGGCGGCACGGCGACGAGGCGGAGGTGCTGCGGCGGCGCGGGCATGGCGTGCTGCATGAGGCAGCCTGCCACGAGGACGAGTCCCGGAAGCCACAGGCGCCGCGCCGTCACGTCAGCTCCGTCGCAGCCCGCGCACGGGCGCGCTGATCGCGAGCAGCAGGCAGAGGAGGGCCACCGTCATCTGCGCCGGTGGGTAGTCCCAGTGATGCGCGACGACGAAGCCCACCGCGGCGACGACGACGCCGACCGTCGGCGCCACGAGGAACATGGGCCGCACCTCGCGGCAGACGTTGCGCGCCACCAGCGGCGGCAGCACGAGGCAGCCGAACGTGTAGAGCACGCCCGAGACCGAGATGGAGAGTCCGACCAGCAGGCCGAGCCAGAGCGAGAGCGCGCCGCTCCACACGCCGACGCGCATGCCGACGGCCGCCGCCATGGTCGGGTCCATCGCCAGCAGCAGCAGGCGACGATGCGTCACTGCGACGCCGATCGCCGTGACGACGCCCATGAGCGCGAACGTGGCGACGTCCGTCTCGGTGGCGCCGATCAGGCTCGACGACACCAGGCGATGGACCTCCTCGAGGCCGTGCGGGCTGTGGGCCACGAGCAGGATCGACAGGCTGGACGCGAGCAGGAACACCCAGCCGGTCAGCGCCTCGTGCGTCGAGCCGCCGGCTTCACCGCCGCGTGTGGTGAGGAGTGCAGCCAGCGCCGAGCCGACGACCGCCATGCTCGACAGGAAGGGATCGGAGCGTGCCCAGCTGCCGTCGGTGGCGCCGAGCAGATCGCCGAGGCGCAGCGCCGCCGCGATGCCGACGATCGACGCCTGCGATACGGCGGCGCCGATGAAGATCTGATCGCGCGCGATGACCAGTACGCCGAGCACGGACAGCAGCGCCGCGAGCAGCCAGCCGGCGAGATAGGCGTCGTGGAAGAGGCCCCAGGAGTCGACGAAATCGGTGATCACTGGAGCGCGAGCTCCATCGTGCCGCCGAACGCGGCGCGCAGATGCTCCGGCCGCAACACCTGGTCGCGCGGCCCCGAGCGCACGCCGCCGTGCGCCACCAGTGCGACGTGGGTCGCATGACGCGCCGCCACGCGCAGGTCGTGCGTCACGACGAGCAGTGTCAGGCCCTCGTCGCGATTGAGCTCGCCGAGCAGTGCCAGCAGCGCGTCCTCGGCGCCGGGGTCGAGGTTGTTCGTCGGCTCGTCGAGGATCAGCAGTCGCGGCCGACGCACCAGTGCGCGCGCCACCAGCGCCCGCTGGCGCTCGCCGCCGCTCAGCGCCCAGTAGCCACGACGGGCCATGCCGCCGAGCCCGGCGCGGTCGAGTGCCCAGTCGAGACGCGTGGCTTCGTCGGTGCGGGATGTGAGCCCCACCGTCCCGAGCAGCACGAACTCGCGCACCGTCGTCGGCAGCGCCGGGTTCAGATCGCAGCGCTGTGGGACGAAGCCGACGTGCTCGCGCCCGGCCAGCATCGGATCGAGTCGCAGCGTGCCAGCCCGTGGTGCCAGCATGCCGACGATGGCACGCAGCAGCGTGCTCTTGCCGGCGCCGTTGGGGCCGATCAGGAACCAGAACTCGCCCGCGTGCACCGCGAGGTCGACGTCGCTCAGTACGCGCCGGCCGTCGTAGGCGAGGGCCAGGTCGCGCGCTTTCAGGACGAGCGGCGTCACTTGGCTCCCGCGAGCGCGGCCGTCACCTGCCGCACGTTGTAGTCGACCATGTCCAGGTAGGTGGACGTACCGTCGCGCGCCCCGACCTGGCTCGCCATCGCGGCGACGCGCGCCCCCGTCTGCTCGGCGAGGAAGCGGGCATGGCGCGGGTCATAATATGCGGAGGCTAGGATCAGCTTGACGTTCTGGTCCTTCATCAGGCCGACGAGCTCGCCGAGGTGGCGCGTGGTGGGCGGGATGCCGGGTTTCGGCTCCATGTCGCCGACGATGTCGATCGCGAAGCGGCGCGCGAAGTATGGCCACAGGGGATGATCGTCGACCGCCTTGGCACCGTGGTACGGCTGCATGGCGCCGAGCCAGCCGCCGAGCGCCGGCGCACCGGGCTGGCTGGCGAGGAAGCTCTCGAGCTTGCCGAGCTCGAACAGCGTGGCGAGCTTCTCGAACTCGTACTTCGCGGCGAGCGGCTCGCTGACGAGGCGCGCGCCGAGGCGGGCGCGGAAGTCGTCGTAGCGCGTGGCGAACGTGTCGCGGGCGGCGGGACGGAGCCCGGTGAGGGTGTCGCGCAGCAGCGCCGCGACGAGCAGGCCGTTCAGCGGATCGGTGAGATAGTGCGGATTGCCGAACGGGTGGATGTCGCCCATCGAGCGGTCGATGACGCCGGTGGGGACCGCCATCGGCGTGATGGCGGTGGCGGCATCGAGGTAGCCGTGCCCGCCCGGCATGACGTCGGCGTTGCGGGCGCCGTTCAGGAGCGGCGGCAGGTAGCCGATCTCGAGGTCGAGGCCCGAGACGACGAGCAGCTGCGCGTCGGAGAGGCTCTTCACGAAGCTCGGCTTGGCCTCGACGAAGTGCGGATCCTCGGGGCCGCGCGCGAAGACGGTGACGGCGACCTCGTCGCCGCCGATCTCGCTCGTGAGGTTGCCGAGATCGGGCGTGGTGGCGCAGACGCGCAGCGGCTCGGCCGATGCGACCGTGGCGAGGACGACCAGGAGCAGGAAGGTTCGTAGCATGACGTCGTCTCCTGGGCTCAGTAGTTGTGGGCCGGGTGCTGGCCGTACAGGACCTCGATGCCGAGCCACACGCTGCTCTGCCATTCGTCGTGCAGGAACGCGGCGCGGTCGAGGTTGTACTGCAGCCGCAGGCGCGAGAACTCGGTGGGGCGCCACGTCAGCAGCGGCGAGATGCGCTGGCGGTCGTCGCGCAGCGGATCGTCCTCGCGACCACCGACGCTCTGGCCGCTGCCCGAATCGTACTCGTAGCGCAGCCCTGCCGACCAACCGTAGTGGAAGCCGTAGAGCAGCTGCGTGTAGAGGCCCCAGTCGTGCAACGTCGTGCTCGGCAGGTTGCCGAACTGCGCGTCGTCGACGGCGCCGGCCCTGTAGTTGCGGGCCATCACCTCCGACTGCCAGATCACGAACGGCCAGCCGCGGAAGTTGTCGACGGGACGCCACTTGGCGACGAGGTCGGTGCCGTAGATCGTGGTGCGGCCGTGCGCGCCGGACGAGTTGGGTCCGAACAGCGCCGAGCCGCCGATCTTGGCCGACAGCGTGTCGGTGAAGGAGACGCCATTTTCCCAGCGCGTCAGGTAGAGCAGATCGCCGAGGTTCTGGACGTCGCGTGAGACGGTGGGACGGCGGCCGATGACGACCGGCGCGTCGCCGTCGTCGCCGTGCGAGTGCTCGTCGCCGACGTTGTCGCCGAGGAAGCTGACGGCGCTGTCGCCGCCGGCGTTCTGCGCGCCGAGGTGCACCTGTGAAAACCACGGCAGCGGCGCGAGCCAGCCGAGGCGGAAGCCCGGATTGCGCAGCCCGTCGGGGCCGAACATGCGCGTGTTGATGACGGGCTGATCCATCCAGTCCCAGGCGTGCGGGTGGGTGGGGTTGATGCGACCGAAGTCGGTGAGGAACTGTCCCGCCTGCACCTGGAGGCCGTAGGGCAGCGCCTGGGTGGTGAGGAACGCCTCCTCCAGCTCCGTCTCCGCGTCGGTGAAGACGACGTGCATCTCGCCGGTGAAGTACGGGTCGACCGCACCGGCGAACGACAGCTCGGACTGCTGCAGCGTGAAGCCGCGGCGCTTCGGATCGTGTCCGCCGCCTTCCAGCAGCTCGATCTGCGGGTCGGTGGCGGTCGACGTGCCGGCGGCGAGGAGCGTGTCGACGGAGACGTCGATGAGCCGCAGCGTCGCACCGCTGCCGCCGATCGACCGTGACGCGAGCGACGGCTGCGGTACGACGGGCCCTCCGGGTGTCGCCGGTGACTCGGCCTGTGCGGCGGCGACGGCCTTGTCGAGATCGGATGCCGGCGCGCTCTCGGCAGTCGCCTTCGGTGCGGGTGCCGTGGTCTGCTTCGCTTCCAGCCGACGAATGACCTCGTCCTGCTTCTTCAGCATCTCCTGCATCTGGCCGATCTGCCGTTTCATGGCGTCCATCTCGCGCCGCAACGACTCGACGTCCTGCGCGCCGGCGTTGCACGGGACGCCCAGCGCCAGCAGCGTCGTCAGGACGACGCGACGGACTGCGAACAGTCGGTGTCTCATCGAAGCTCCTCCAGATCCGAACGTACGAACCGAATGACGGCACGTCGTCGGCCAGAGGGACGACGGACGTGCTCAGGACGGAACGACGAGGATCGGGGGCGGACCGCGGCCGACGGGAACGCGGCAGTCGACCTCACCGGGACGGGCGATCGGTCGCGGCGCGACGACGAGCGACACGAGCCGCGGCGGCGCGAGCGCCCCGGGCGTCGCTGCGCTCATCGCGGTCTGGTGCGAGGTGGCGCAGGCGGCACACGGCGCGGACGTCGTGGGTCCGTGGCTGCCGTGGTCGTGCCCGTGGAGCAGCAGCGGGACCAGCAGGAGTGCGACGAGGGCCAGGACCCCCATCATGCGCCGGCGCTGTGATCCGCTTCGCATGGGAACGGTCGGCACATATCGACGGGCCTGCGGGGAGTCAAGGAGAAAAACAGTTGTTTCACGGCTCGTCATTCTGTTACTGACCGTCGCCGTGCCCGACGCGCCCTGGCTGCTGCTGATCCACCAGCTCCCGCCCAAGCCGACACAGCTGCGCGTGAAGGTGTGGCGACGGTTGCAGACGCTCGGGGCCGTCGCGGTCAAGAACTCGGTCTACGTCCTGCCGCTGCGCGACGAGTCGCGCGAGGACTTCGCGTGGCTGCTGCGCGAGATCCAGAGCGCTGGCGGCGAGGGTTCGCTGTGCGAGGCGCGCTTCGTCGACGGGCTGCGCGACGAGCAGGTCGAGGCACTCTTCAACGCCGCGCGCGCGACCGACTACCGCCAGATCGCCGACGAGGCGCGCGCCGGTCCCCCCGACACGGCTCGGCTCCGCCGTCGGCTCGACGAGGTGGTGGCGCGCGACTTCTTCGGTGCCGCCGGACGCGAGGCTGCCGCAGGTCTCGTGACGGCACTCGAGGCGGAGGCAGGGACTGCGCGCGGCGACGCCACGATGGATGCGTCGACCATGCGCGGGCGGACCTGGGTGACGCGCATCGGCGTGCACGTCGATCGCATCGCGACGGCGTGGCTCATCCGCCGCTTCGTCGACCCGGAGGCGCAGTTCAAATTCGTGCCCGCGCGCGGCTATCGACCGCTCCCTGACGAGGTGCGCTTCGACATGTTCGACGCCGAGCTGACGCACGAGGGCGACCGCTGCACCTTCGAGGTGGTGGTGGCGCGTTTCGGGCTGCGGGATCGGGCACTCACCGCGCTGGCCGAGATCATCCACGACATCGACCTGAAGGACGGCCGCTTCGGACGTCCCGAGACCGCGGGGTTCGAGGCGTTGGTCGCCGGTCTGGCGCTCGCCCACCGCGACGATACCGAGCGCCTTTCGCGTGGCGCGGCGGTGCTCGACGATCTCTACGCGTTCTTCCGGCGGCGACGATGAACGACACCGTGCCCTACACGCTGCGCGAGCTGCTCACCTATTTCCTCCAGCTCGGCACCTTCGGCTTCGGCGGTCCCATCGCGCTCGTGGGCTACATGCAACGCGACCTGGTGGAGCGCCGGCGGTGGATCTCGAAGTCGGACTACGTCGAGGGTCTGGCGCTGGCGCAGCTGGCGCCGGGACCGCTCGCCGCCCAGCTCGCGATCTACATCGGCTGGCTGCGTGCCGGCGTCTGGGGCGCCACCCTCGTCAGCCTGGTGTTCGTGCTGCCGTCGTTCCTGATGGTGCTGGTGCTGTCGGCGGTCTACCTGCGCTTCGGCGGCCTGCCGTGGATGCAGGGCGTCTTCTACGGCATCGGCGCCGCCGTCATCGCCATCATCGCGCGCAGCGCATGGAAATTGGTGAAGATGACGCTCGGCCGCGACCGCCTGCTGTGGGTCATCTTCCTGTTCTCCGCCGCCGTCACGGCCTGGACCGAGTCGGAGGTCATCTGGGTGTTCCTGGCGAGCGGCGTCATCGCCATGCTCGCCAAGGCGCCGCCCGCGCGCACGCGTGAGGTGGCGTCGGGGCTGGTGCTCCTGACGGGGCTGCACGGCGTCGCGACGCCCGAGACGCTGTGGAGCATCGGCTGGTACTTCGCCGAGGCCGGCGCCGTCGTCTTCGGCAGCGGGCTCGCCATCATTCCGTTTCTCCACGCCGGCGTGGTGAACGAGTTCGGCTGGCTCACCGAGCGCCAGTTTCTCGATGCCGTCGCGGTGGCGATGATCACGCCGGGGCCGGTGGTGATCACGGTCGCGTTCATCGGCTACCTCGTCGCCGGACCGCTCGGCGCCACCGCCGCCGCCATCGGCGTCTTCCTGCCCTGCTATCTGTTCGTGGTGATTCCGGCGACGTGGTTCCGGCGCTCCGTCGGCAACCCGCGCGTGCGGGCATTCGTCGACGGCGTGACGGCCGCCGCCACCGGCGCCATCGCCGGCTCGGCGGTGGTGCTCGGACGGCGCGCCATCGTCGACCTGCCGACCGCCGCCATCTTCGCCGTCACGCTGCTCGTCCTCGTGAAGGTGAAGGGCCTGCCCGAGCCGCTCGTCATCCTGGCGTCCGGGGTCGTCGGGCTGGTGGCGTCGGCGCTGCTCGGCCGCGGCTAGCCCCCGCCTCAAGCCAAACGGCCCGCCTGCCGATGTTTTCCGGCGGTGAGGCTAAGGGTGCGTGCTGCGCGGGGTGTCAATCCGCTGACGAGGCTCCGATGAGCCTGCGCGACGTCGTGCAGGACCTCGTCGACGCCGGCATTCCCGCCGACGATCCGCGCCGGGCCGACGCGACGTACATGCGGCGGCTG
Organism: Binatia bacterium; assembly: GCA_036009625.1. Classification (GTDB taxonomy): domain Bacteria; phylum Desulfobacterota; class Binatia; order DP-6; family DP-6; genus DASYLJ01. The sequence goes on along the minus strand of DASYLJ010000001.1, from coordinate 14,725 downwards.
CGGACCGTCAACGGCTCGATCCTGACCCTCACGCTGGCGAGCCCGTTCTCGTCGGCGATCTACGTGCTCGTCGGCGCCTGGTCGGTGGTGGTGGCGATCGCCATCGCGTGTGCAGTCGCCATCGGGGCGATGGCCTGGGTGCGACGGGGCGGGAGCATCACCGTCGCCGCCTACGTCGGTGCGACCAATCTGTTCCTGCTGCTGGCATTCATGCAGAGCGAGCTCGGTGGCCTGAACGCCATCGGGCAGGGATGGATCGTCGTGCCCGTGCTCTACGCCGGCCTCATGATGGGGCCGCGCGCCGCGGCCGTCTATGCCGGCCTCGCGGCGGTGCAGATCGCCGTCTTCGCCGGCCTCGACGCGGCCGGGGTGACGCTCGCGACGGTGCTGCCGTCGTCGGTGCAGACGAGCTACTCGACGATGGTGCAGGCGCTGCTGCCGGTCACCGTGCTGGCGCTGGTGGTGGCGTTCACCTCGGCGCAGCACGCCGCCGAGACGGACCTGCTGGCCACCAACCGCGCACTCGAGGCGTCGCGCGACCAGGCGGAGCAGGCGGGGCGCGCCAAGAGCGAGTTCCTCGCCAACATGAGCCACGAGATCCGCACCCCCATGAACGGCATCATGGGCATGACGGACCTGGCGCTCGACACCGAGCTCTTGCCCGAGCAGCGCGAATACCTCGAGATCGCCCGCACGTCCGCCGATTCGCTCCTGTCGCTCCTGAACGACATCCTCGATTTCTCGAAGATCGAGGCCGGCAAGCTCGACCTCGAGGCCATCCCCTTCGTCCTGCGCGACGGCCTCTCCGACACACTCAAGATGCTGGCCCTGCGCGCCCACCAGAAGGGCCTCGAGCTGGCCTGCGACGTCGATCCGGAGGTACCCGACCACCTGATCGGCGACCCCGGTCGCGTGCGCCAGGTGCTGGTGAACCTGCTCGGGAACGCCGTCAAGTTCACCGACCAGGGCGAGGTCGTGGTGCAGGTCTGGGTCGACGAGACCACGGCCGACGACGTGCTGCTGCACTTCGCCGTCTGCGACACCGGCATCGGCATCGCCCCCGAGCATCGCGACAGGATCTTCGGTGCCTTCACCCAAGCCGATGGCTCCACCACCCGGCGCTATGGCGGCACGGGCCTCGGCCTCGCGATCTGCGTCCAGCTCGTCGAGCTGATGGGTGGGCGGATCTGGGTCGACAGCGAGCCGGGTGCGGGGAGCACCTTCCACTTCACCGGCCGCTTCCCCGTCGACCGTGAGGGCAGCGCGTGCTCGCCGCCGCCGCCGGTGGCGCTGCGCGACCGCCGTCTCCTGGTGGTCGACGACAACGCCACCAACCGTCGCATCCTCGAGGCCATGATGCGCGGCTGGAAGGCGCGTCCCCTGGCGGTCGAAGGTGGATTGGAGGCGTTGGCTGCGCTCCGCGACGGCATCGTCCACGGTGAGCCGGTGGCGCTCGCGGTGCTCGATCTGCAGATGCCGGAGATGGACGGGGTCACGCTGGTCCGTCACATCAAGGCCGATCCGGCGCTGGCGAGCCTCCCGCTGGTCATCCTGAGCTCGTCCGCCCAGGGCGAGGACGCGCAGCAGTGCCGCGCCCTCGGCGTCACCACCTACCTCACCAAGCCCGTCCGCAGCGGCGAGCTGCTCCGCGCCCTCGAGGCGGCCCTCGGAGCCGCGAGCATGCCGGCGCCGCCCCGCGCCGTCGTCGAACGACCGGCCGTGCCGTCAGGGGGACGCGTCCTGCTGGCCGAGGACAATCCCGTCAACCGGCTCGTCGCCTGCCGGCTGCTCGAGCGGCAGGGCTTCGTCGTGGTCGCCGTCGAGGACGGGGCCCAGGCCGTCGAGGCGCATGCCCGCGAGCCCTTCGACGTCATCCTGATGGACGTCCAGATGCCGGTCATGGACGGGTTCGAGGCCACCGCCGCGATCCGGGCACGCGAGCAGATGCGGCGGACGCCGATCGTCGCGCTGACCGCACATGCCATGAAAGGTGACATGGAGCGCTGTCTTGCGGGCGGCATGGATGCCTACGTCGCGAAGCCGCTCCGGCCGGCGGATCTGTTCGCCGTGATGGCGCGGGTCATGGGCACCGGATCGACGCCGGACGGGGTGTCGCCGGCGCTCTGAGCAGTGGTCGTGCGAGGGCGCGCGATTCTTTGCATCCCAGGACGCCATCGCCTATAACCTGGCGCCTTTTTACCAACCCGCCCCTAGGAGGCTTGAGAACGGATGCCTTTCAACATCATCGCGTCGGCCATGGCCGTCCTGGCACTGCTTGGCGTGGGCCCCGCCCAGGCCCTTGCTGCCACCGAGCACAAGAGCGAGATCGATCTCATTCTCCCCGATCTCGCCTCGGTGCCGTTCCTCGGCACTGATGGGCACACCCTGCTCCTGGGCGGGCTCGTCATCTGCGTGCTCGGGCTGGTCTTCGGACTCGTCACCTACCGTCAGCTCGAGAACATGCCCGTGCACGAGTCGATGCGGGAGATCTCGGAGCTGATCTACGAGACCTGCAAGACCTACCTGGTCACGCAGGGCAAGTTCATCCTGTTCCTCGAGCTGTTCATCGGCGCGATCATGGTCGTCTACTTCGGCGTCCTGCTGCAGATGCCGGTGGTGAAGGTCGCGACCATCCTGGCCTTCAGCCTGATCGGTATCGGCGGCAGCTACACGGTCGCGTGGTTCGGTATCCGCATCAACACGTTCGCCAACTCGCGCACCGCGTTCGCGGCACTGCAGGGCAAGCCGTTCCCCTGCTACGCGATCCCGCTCAAGGCGGGCATGAGCATCGGCATGCTGCTCATCTCCATCGAGCTGTTCCTGATGCTCTGCGTGCTGCTGTTCATCCCGCGCGACTACGCCTACCCGTGCTTCATCGGCTTCGCGATCGGTGAGTCGCTCGGCGCGTCGGCGCTGCGCATCGCCGGCGGCATCTTCACGAAGATCGCCGACATCGGCTCCGACCTGATGAAGATCGTCTTCAACATCAAGGAAGACGACGCCCGGAACCCCGGCGTCATCGCCGACTGCACGGGCGACAACGCCGGCGACTCGGTCGGCCCCACGGCGGACGGCTTCGAGACCTACGGCGTCACGGGTGTCGCGCTGATCTCGTTCATCCTGCTCGCGGTGCCGGATGCGACCACGCAGGTGCAGCTCATCGTGTGGCTGTTCGCCATGCGCATCATGATGGTCGTCGCCAGCGGGCTCTCCTACATGCTGAACGAGAGCATCGTGACCAGCCGCTACGGCAGCGCGGCGAAGATGGACTACGAGCAGCCGCTCACGCAGCTGGTGTGGCTCACGTCGATCGTGTCGGTGGTCATCACCTACATCGTGTCGTACCTCCTCATTCCCACGCTCGGTGACGGCTCGATGTGGTGGAAGCTCTCCACCATCATCACCTGCGGCACGCTCGCGGGCGCCATCATCCCCGAGGTGATCAAGGTCTTCACCTCCACCAACTCGGCGCACGTGCGCGAGTGCGTGCAGGCCTCGGAAGAGGGCGGCGCGTCGCTCAACGTGCTGGCGGGTCTCACGGCAGGCAACTTCAGCGCCTACTGGATGGGCTGCGTCATCACGGCGCTCATGGGCATCGCCTACCTGGTCAGCCTGAAGGGACTCGGCGATCCGCTCCCCGGGACGTCGGTCCCCATGATGCTGGCCCCGGCGGTGTTCGCCTTCGGCCTGGTGGCCTTCGGCTTCCTCGGCATGGGCCCGGTCACCATCGCCGTCGACTCGTACGGTCCCGTCACCGACAACGCCCAGTCGGTCTACGAGCTGTCGCTGATCGAGACCCAGCCGAACATCAAGGCCGAGGTGAAGAAGCTCTTCGGGTTCACGCCCGACTTCGAGAAGGCCAAGGACTTCCTCGAGGAGAACGACGGCGCCGGCAACACCTTCAAGGCGACGGCCAAGCCGGTGCTGATCGGCACCGCGGTCGTGGGTTCCACCACGATGATCTTCTCGATCATCATGGCGCTCACGCACGGGCTCACCGAGAACCTCGGCAACCTGTCGATCCTGCACCCGCCGTTCCTGCTCGGGCTCATCATGGGCGGCGCGGTCATCTACTGGTTCACCGGCGCCTCGATCCAGGCGGTGGCCACCGGCGCGTATCGCGCCGTCGAGTTCATCAAGAAGAACATCAAGCTCACCGAGGGCGTCGAGCGGGCGTCCATCGAGGACTCGAAGAAGGTCGTCGAGATCTGCACGCAGTACGCGCAGAAGGGCATGTTCAACATCTTCCTGACCGTGTTCTTCTCGACCCTCGCCTTCGCCTGCCTCGAGCCCTACTTCTTCATCGGCTACCTGGTATCGATCGCGCTCTTCGGCCTCTTCCAGGCCCTCTTCATGGCGAACGCCGGTGGCGCCTGGGACAACGCCAAGAAGGTCGTCGAGACCGAGCTCAAGATGAAGAACACGCCGTTGCACGAGGCGACGGTGGTGGGCGACACGGTGGGCGATCCGTTCAAGGACACCTCGTCGGTGGCCATGAACCCCATCATCAAGTTCACGACCCTCTTCGGCCTGCTGGCCGTCGAGCTGGCCATCACCCTGCCGCCCACGGTGAGCCTCATGCTCTCCGCCGTCTTCTTCCTGATCTCGACGGTCTTTGTTTGGCGCTCGTTCTACGCTATGCGAATCAAGTCGTAGGACGACCGACCTCGCAATGCGCAAGCCCAGCCGCCACCCGCTCATCGCACTCCTACTGCTGATGACGCTGGTGGCGGGGGCTGGCGCCTTCTTCGTGAAGGTCGAGAATCCGCTGCCGGGGGTGCACCCCACCTTCGGCATGCCTGACGTCCTGGGCGTCGCCGGCGAGCGTCCCGAGGTCGGCCGGGCCGACGCCATCCTCGTCCTCCGGTACGAGGCCACGCTGGGGTCGATCCCGATCTCCCGCAGCGCAGAGGCGCGTATCCGCCTCGCCCGCATCGCCCAACGTCCCGCGTTCCACCCGCGACGGCCCCCGCCGCGGTCGCTCGTCACCGATTCCGCTCCGTCCGCCTGAATAGGCCCGTCCTCCCCCACGGAGGACGGAGGCCGAGGCCGACGACGAGAACGGCGTGCCGCCACTCATGGCGCCGCCGACTTCTTCTACGAGCATCGCGCACGCGGCCACGCGGGCGCGGAAAGGAATCGTGATGAGCACCTCCACTCGACGCCCGAGGGGACGTCCCTGGTGGGAAACCCGCAGCTGCAGCGTATGCCGGCAGGTCATCGGACGCCTGCGGTTCTGGCAGGAGAAGCCACGCCTGCTGGCAGGTACCGGCGACTCCCGTGACGTTCGCTACCTGAAGGTGACCGACGTCCAGCCGTTGCTGGCCGATCATCTCCTGGTGTGCGGCGAATGCTACTTCAACCGCTACGGGGATTCGTTGGCGGCCGCGCAGCGGCGCCGCGCGGGCGTCCGGCGCCCGAAGCAGGTTTCCGCCTAGACGACGGGCCGGGTCGGAGCGGTACGCCGTTCCGGCCCGGTCACGCCGGCGTCTTCTCGGATTCCGGGGCGACGTCGGGCGAGCGCTCACGGTCGGCGGTCGTGATGAGCACCGAGACGATGCGCCGTCGCAGGACCTTCTCGGCTCGGAGCACGATGTTCTCCCAGCTCACTTCCTGCCCCTCGCGGGGGATCGCGCCGAGCAACCCCAGCAAGAGCCCGCCGACGGTGTCCCATTCGGCGCTCGGCAGCTCGGTCCCGAGCAGCTCGTTCAGATCGTGGATCGGCATGGCGCCGTCGACGCGGTAGTAGCCGTCCGCCACCGGCACCAGCTCGGGCTCGTCGGTGTCGTACTCGTCCTCGATCTCGCCCACCAGCTCCTCGAGGACGTCCTCCAGGGTGATCAGCCCGGTGACGGAGCCGTACTCGTCGGTGACCATCGCCAGGTGGAACTTCTGGCGCTGCATCTCGCGCAGCAGCTCGGCGACCTTCTTCGAGTCGGGGACGAAGTGGGGCGGGCGCATCACCTGCGTGATCGGCGTGTCGCCGCTGCCCTGGTGCAGCACCTTCAGGACGTCCTTCACGTAGACCACGCCCTCGATGCGATCGAGCTCGCTGCGATAGACCGGGATGCGCGAGAAGCCGTGCTGCAGCACCATGTCCTGCAGCGTGCGCAGCGAGGACGTGATCTCGAGGGCGACGACGTCGGGCCGCGGCACCATGACCTCCCGCACGACGGTGTCGCCGAACGTGAAGATCGAGTGGATCAGCTCCTTCTCGTGCTCCTCGATGCTGCCTTCCTCGTGGCCGACCTCGGCCATCGAGCGGATGTCCTCCTCGGAGACGAACGGCCCCTGCTTGAGGCCCTTGCCCGGCAGCAGCACGTTGGCGATGCCGATCAGGCCACGCGTCGGCAGGCTCAAGGCACGCCCGAACACGTAGACGAGCGGAGCGAGCGCCAGCGCGACGCTGTCGCTGTGCAGGATGCCGAAGGTCTTCGCCATGGCCTCGACCAGGACGAAGTAGGCCAGAGTGAAGGCGAGCGAGACGAGCGTGATCCCGAGGCTGTCGAAGTAGTACTCGCTGATGATGGCCACCAGCACGGCGGAGCCGTTCTGGCACAGCATGACGAGCAGGTAGATGGCGTTCAGGTAGCGCGGCGGGTCGGATTCCAGCCGTTCGAGCAGCGCCGCGTTGCGCCGACCCTCGGCCTCGAGTGCGATCGCCCGTACCCGGGTCATGCGGCTGATCGAGGCCTCCGCCATCGCCAGCACGGCGGCGAAGAGCACCAGGACGCCGACCACGACGATCAGCGCGCTCATCGGCCCCGTCCCCTGATCGCACGCGTGCGGCGGCCGCTCCCGCCCATCATCCGTTCGTCCCTGGTCTCAAACCGTGGGCCGCTCCGCCCCCAGCCATGCGCGCCTGCGTGCTTCCATTCGCCGTGGCCGCGCACTCTAGCACGAGGATCGGGTCGTCTTTAAAGCCTCGCCCGAAACCCTCCCGGGTTGACCCGCCCGGGGGGCACCGATAGGACGGCCGAAGTGCGACGCCTCGAGCTCAAGCAGATCCGCGTATGCGAACGCTGCGGTCGCGGTCGTGCCGAGCTCGAAGGACCCTGCGGCGCCCGCCTGAGCGTCCCCCTGGACGCCGTTCGCGCCCGCGAGCTGTCGGGCGACGGGACGAGCGAAGACGTGCGCTGGATGGCCGATTTCGTGCTCGGCGAGCTGGCGGCACGCGGCGCCACACCGGCCGAGGTGGTGCTCGATCAGGGGGCCGGGGGCCTGCGCGCGCTCCTGTCGTACATGCATGGCGAGGAGCACGACGTCGTCGCCTGCACGGCCCAGGAGGGCATCGGCCTCGCCGTGCGTGGCAAGCTGTCGCTGTACGCCACCGACGAAGCGCTGGCGCCCGACGCGCCGAGCTCCGGCGAGCGCGGCCCGCACCTGCACTGACTCACGCCAGCCGCGGCTTGAGCCGCCAGCGGATGGCGGCGAGCAGCACGGCGAAGATCAGCAGCATGGCCACGAACGGGCCGACCACGTCCTCGAAGCCGGCGCCGCGCGAGACGATCCGTCGCAGCGCCACCTGATACCAGCGCAGCGGCAGCGCCCCGCCGATGGCACGGATCGGCCCCGGCATGAGCTGGTAGGGGAACATCACGCCCGACAGCACGAACGACGGCATGATGAAGAAGACGCTGATGAACACCGCCTGGGCCGACGTCCGCGCCAGCGACGACACGAAGACGCCGATCGCGAGCGACGCCAGGACGAAGGGCAGGGTGACGACGAACAGTGCCGGCCAGCTGCCCCGCGGCCACAGATTGAAGAGCACGCCCGAGCCCAGCAGCGCGAACATCAGCACGACGTAGCTGACGACCGCGAGCGGCACGAGCTTGCCCATGACGATCTCGATGGGCGTGATCGGCAGCGACAGCGTCTGCTCGAACGTGCCGTTCTCACGCTCGCCGACGATGCCGAGCGACGAGATGCTGAGGCACAGGTTCGTCAGCAGCATGCCGACGAGGGTGGCGAGGAAGAACTCGCGATCGGCCAGCGTCGCGTTGAACCAGAAGCGTTGTCGCACGTCGAGCGGCATGGGTGGCCGCGCCATCGGCAGCGCGTCGCCGCTACGCGCCGGCATGACGCGGGGATTGCCGAACGTGCTCGCGACGCGGCCGACGTAGCCGCCGATGCGCGCGCTCGTCAGCGGGTCGCTGCCGTCGAGCAGGAGCTGGACCTGCGGGCGGCCACGGGCGGCGTCGCGCTGGAAGTCGCGCGGAATCACCAGGACGGCGATGGCGCGCTGGCGCCCGAGCAGCGTGCGCGCCTCGTCGTAGCTGTGGATGGTCTGGGCCGGTGCGAAGTATCCGGTGTGCTGGATGGCCTCGACGAGGCGGCGCGCCGGCGTCGTCTGGCTGCGATCGAGCACCGCCCACGGCACGTTCGCCGGGTCGTTCGACAGGCCGAAGCCGAAGAGCAGCAGCATGATGACGGGCTGCGCCAGGACCGTGGACAGGAAGCCTTTGTCGTGACGCAGGACGCCGGCTTCGCGTGACGCCACGGCCATGACGTTCGAGACGAAACGACGCAGCCGGTTCATGCGCGCTGCTCGAGCGTGCGCAGCGCCATGAACACCAGCGCCGCGGCGAAGAGGAAGAGCACCAGCAGCTCGGGGCCGAGGTCGAGCGGCCCCTCGCCACGCAGGTAGATGGCGCGGGTGACGCGGATGTAGTGCGTGGCGGGGAACAGCTCGGCGACCCACTGCAGACCCGTCGGCATGTTGCGGATCGGGAAGGCGAAGCCGCTCAGCTGCACCAGCGGGACGCTGAACAGCACCGTCTTCTGTACCGCCTCGGCCGCCGTCTGCGACGTGGCGGAGAAGATCAGCCCGAGCGACAGCGACACCATGACGTAGAAGGCCGACACCACCAGGAAGAACGGGATGCTGCCGTGCGGCCACACGCCGAGGACGACACCGGCGAGGACCACCATCAGCGCGACGTCGACCGAGAACACGAAGCCGAGCGGCAGCAGCTTGCCGAGCAGGATCTCGAGCGACGTCGCCGGCGTCACCTGGAGCTGGTCGAAGGTGCCGGCCTGACGCTCGTTGACGATGGTGACCGCCGTGATGAGCGTGGTGAGGAAGGAGAGCACGAAGCCGAACGTGCCGCTCACCATGAACGGCGTGCCGTCGAGGCGCGGATTGAAGAGGACCTGCGTCGTGACCGCCACGCCGCGTGGCGCCGGGCTTCCAGTGCCGCCACCGCGCAGTCGCCCGCCGGTGGCGGCGAGGAGCCCGCCGAGCGCGCCCTCGGCGTTGCCCGCGAGCACGGCCTCGGCGCCGTCGTAGATGGCCTGCACCTCGGGCGCGCGCCCCTCCTGCACGGCGCGACCGAATCCGGGCGGGATGATCAGCGCGGCACTGATCTCGCCCGCGCGCATGCCGTCCGTGATCGCCTCGCGCGAGTCGACGGGATGGGGAATGAACGAGCCGCCGGCCGCGACGTCGGCGACCAGCTGGCGGCTCTCGCTCGAGCCGTCGACGTCGAGGACGGCGAGACGAAGCCCCATGACGTCGGTCGAGAGGACGAAGCTGAAGATCAGCATGGCGCCGAGCGGCGTCGCGATCAGGATCGACATGGTGAAGGCGTCGCGGAACGTGGCGCGGATCTCGCGCAGGATCAGCGTGCGCAGGCGCCGGAAGCTCACGCCGCCACCGCCTGGCCGAGCAGCACGCGACGGAACACTTCGGTCATCGGCGCCTGCTCGATCCGCACCTCGACGTCTTCTGGGAGCCCGTCCAGGACGGCGAGCGCCGCGGGCTCGAGCCGTGGCAGGGTCAGCACGAGCCCTGCCGGCGACGGCTGGGCGGCGTCGGCGAGGCCGCCCAGCCGCGCGCGGACCGCGTCGCGTCGTCCGGCGTCGACGGCGATCGTCACCCGATAGCCGTCGGAGTAGCGCGTGCGCAGCGCTTCCGGCGTGGCGTCGGCGACGATCTTGCCCGCCTCGATGAAGGTGACCCAGTGGCAGTAGTCGACCTCCTCGAGGAAGTGCGTGGTGACGAACACGGTGACGCCGGCGGCAGCGGCATCCTGGATGGCCTCCCAGAAGAGCGTGCGGCTGGCGACGTCGACGCCGGCGGTGGGCTCGTCGAGGAAGAGGACACGCGGCGAGTGCAGCATGCTGAGCGCCAGCCCGGCGCGCTGGCGCACGCCGGCCGGCAGGTTCTCGGGACGCTCGCGTTCGCTCTCGGTCAACGCGAAGCGCTCGCGCAGCTCGCTCCAGCGCGTCTCCAGCGCATCGCCGCCGAGACCGAACAGCCCGGCATAGAACTCGACGTTCTCGCGAATCGAGAGCCCCTGGTAGAGGCTCACCTTCTGCCCCATGTAGCCGATGTGGTCGCGGACGCGGCGCGGGGAGCGGATGACGTCGATGCCGTCGACGGTGATCTCGCCCTCCGTCGGCTGCAGCAGACCGATCAGCATGCGGATGGTCGTGCTCTTGCCCGAGCCGTTACCGCCGAGGAACGCGAAGATGCTCCCCGGCTGCACGGAGATGTCGAGCTGGTCGACGGCGGTGAAGTCGCCGAACCGCTTCGTGAGCCCGCGCGTGCGGATGATGGGCTCGCTCACGTGAGGCCCCCGGCGAGCGAGAGCAGCGTCGTCTCCATGTCGACGGGCACCCGCTCCGCCAGGTGCGCGCCGTCGGTCGACAGCGTCCCGAGATCGCGCAGCACCGCCGACGTTCCCGGCGAGCGTGCCGACGCCACCTCGATGCGGGCGTAGGTGCCGGTGGCGCGCGCCCCGGCGACGTAGGGCAGGCGGCGCGCGGCGCCGGCCACGGCGCGCGCGTCGGCGCCCCACACGCGGTACAGCTCGATCGGGACCGAGGCGCGCAGCTCGTCGGGCGTGCCGGCGGCGACGACGCGACCGTCATCGAGATACACCAGCAGGTCGCAGCGCTCCGCCTCGTCGAGATAGCTCGTGCTCTGCACGACGAGCGCGTCGCGCTGCGCCTCGACGAGCAGGTCCCAGATCTCGCCGCGTGCCACCACGTCGACGCCGGCCGTCGGCTCGTCGAGCACGATCAGGTCGGGACGGGGGAGCAGCGCGTTGGCGATGGCGAGCTTCTGCTTCATGCCGCCCGACAGGTCGCCGGCGAGCCGATCGGCGAAGCGGTCCATGGCGATGCGGCGCAGCAGCTCCTCGGCGCGCGCCCAGCCCTCGTCGGGGGGCATGCGATGCAGCCGAGCGGTGAAGCGCAGGTTCTCTCCGACGGTGAGGTCGCGGTGCAGGCTGAAGACCTGCGGCACGTAGCCCATGCGGTCCTTCAGCGCGGTGACGTCCTTGGTGAGGTCGTGGCCGAGCACGCGCGCCGTCGTCGCCTCGACCTCGAGCAGCCCCGCGAGCGCGCGCAGCAGCGTGGTCTTGCCGGCACCGTCGGGTCCGACCACGCCGACGATCTGCCGTTCGTCGATCGTGAGGTCGATGTCGGCGAGCGCGATCGTGCGACCGTAGCGCTTGCGCAGGTCGCGCAGCTCGACGAGCGGCTGGCTCACCCGTGCGGCTCCTCCCCGACCAGGAACACGTTGCCCTCGGTGCCGGGCTGGAAGCGCTCGACGTCCTCCAGGATGCGCACCTTGGCGCGGTAGACCTGCCCGAGGCGATCACTGCGCGTCTCGATCTTCTCGGGCGTGAAGTTCGCGCCGTTGGCGACGAAGCTCACCTCGCCCTTGAAGCGCCGGCCGGGCTCGCTGTCGAGCTCGATCTCCACCGCTCGCCCGAGGCGGAAGCGGCCGACGTCGGGCACGGGGACGTAGACCTGCACGTACTTGTCGGTGGGATCGAGCACCGACACGATCGGCGTGCCCGGCTGCGCCAGCTCGCCCGGCCAGAGCAGCTGGCTCTGCACGACGGTGGCGGCGGCGGGCGCGGTGATGGTGAACTTGCCCTGCGTCACCTGCAGCTCGGCGAGCTGTCCCGCGGCCATGGCGCGCTGCTGGACCAGCACTTCGCGCTGCTGGCGGGCGAGGGCGATGGAACGCTCCTCGGCGTCGGCGCGACCGAGCAGCTCGCGGGCGCGCTGCAGGTCGCTCTGCGCCTGGTCGCGGAGCGCGCGCTGATTGTCGAGGTCCTGCGCGGTGCTGGCGCCGGTGCGCACCAGATCCTGCTCGCGCGCCAGCGTGCGCTCGGCGAGCACGACGGAGGCCTCGGTGCGCCGCAGCTCGGCGGCGCGCGCGCTGCGGTCCCGTGCCCAGGTGGCCTCGGTGAGGGCGATCTGCTCGTCCTGGCGCGTGATCTGGGCGTCGATCATCGCCACCTCGGCCTGCTTCGACCCGACGCGTGCCGCGATGTCGGCGTCGTCGAGGCGGGCGAGCACCGCGCCCGCGGGCACCGCGTCGCCCTCGTGGAAGGGCACCTCGAGGACGCGGCCGGTGACCTCGCTGCGTACCACCCGTTCCTCGCCTTCGACGAAACCGGTGAAGTGCGACGGTCCGGTGTCGCGCCGGCTCCACCACAGTGCGCCGACGAGGACGGCCAGCACGACGACGACGATCACGATCCGCTTCGGCATTCCGTTCACCTCGTGGCGGCGGCCAGACCGTCGAGCGGCAGGCCCATCAGCTGCTGGAGCTCGGCGCGACGGGTGTGCGCCTGGTAGAGAGCGGTGGCGAGGTCGGCGCGTTGCCGCGTCAGGAGCGCCTCGGCGTCGAGCACGTCCTCGCTGGTGGCGCGTCCGGCGTCGAACTGCTGCTGGCGAATGCGGAGGTTCTCCTCGGCCTGCGTCACCGCCTCGCCCGCCGACTCGAGTGCCGACAGCCGCTCCTCGGCCGCCTGCTGAGTGGCCCGCACGCCGGTCTCGAGGCTGCGCAGCTCGCGCTCGACGGCGATCCGGTTGCGATCGGCGGCGATGCGCGCCTCGGCGATGCGGGCTTCGCGCTGGCCGTCGGTGCCGATGTCCCAGGTGAAGCCGACGAAGCCCGCGCCGACGCGCTGCGGGGTGATGATCTTCTCCGACGTCCAGTCGATGGCGCCGCCGGCGTTGAAGCGCGGCAGCCGCCCGCGCTCGAGCGAACTGGTGGTGTCGTCGAGGCGCTGTTGCTCCTCGGCGAGCGACAGCAGGAGGGGATTGTTGGCGAAGGCGTCGCGCAGGGCGTCCTCGGTGCTGGGGAGCACCGGCGGCGTGGCGACGTCGACGACCTCGGTGGGGGCGTCCACCGGACGGCCGATGAGCTGGTTCAGCGACCAGCGCGCCTCGGCGATGGCGAGATCGCGACGCCGGAGCCCCTGCTCGCTGTCACGCAGCGCCACCTGCACGACGAGCAGCTCGTTCTTGGTGAGGCGTCCGCTGTCGAAGCGGTTCTGCGCGTTCGTGAGCTGCGTGCGCTGCACGGCGATGCGCTCGGTGGTGACGACGCGCAGCCGTTGCGCCTCGAGGAGCTCGAAGTAGGCGCGGATCACCGCAACCTGCTCGGCAAGCGTGGTCGCCCATACCCGGGCACGCTCGCCGCGGTATCCCGCCTGCGCGGCCGTGAGGCCCTTCCACAGCTCGCCGGTGACGTCGAGCGGCACCCGCACGGTGCCGTTCACGCGTCCCGACTCCTGCTCGCGGATGATGACGATCGGCGGCGTGATGCCGGCGGGCAGGACGCCGGGCGGGAAGTCGACCTGGTTCGAGAGCGGATCGGTGTACCAGGTGTAGCGCCCCTCGCCGGTGACGTTCGGCAGCAGCCGGCCGCGCGACAGGCGCACGCGCGCCCCGGCCTCGCCGAGCATGTGCTCCGCCTCGAGGATGCGCCGGTTGCCGCCCGCCGCCAGGGCAATCGCTTCCGACAGCGAGAGCGGACGATCCGTCGGTAGCGCGGGTGCGGTGGCATCGAGATCCACCCCGGCCGACGCCGCACGCTTGGCGAGCTCGTCGCGTCGTTGCTCGGCGGTCCAGCCGCCGTTGCCTTCGGGCCGCGTCATCACGGCCATCGGTCCGCAGGCGGCGAGCAACGGCAGAAGCAGGAGCCAGCGATCAGCGCGCACGCGACGTCCTCCTTCGCGGGGCAGTCGCCACCGCGGCGAGACCGCCGACGGAGAAGGTGGCGATGTGAGCGGCGAGCCCGTCGAGCACGTCGGTCGGATACTGCCGGCGTTTCCAGATACGCAACACGATCGGCATCGCCGTGCGGTAGAACATCGCCTGCGCGACGATGCTCATGGCGCAGCGCTCGAGCGTCGCGTCGTCGAGCCCGGGCTGGAGGCGCGCGACGATGGCCTTCAGCTCCTCCGTCCACGGCGTGATGAACTCGTCGACGATCGTGGGCAGCGCTTCGCTGGGATCGGTCATCTCGCGTTGCATCAGGCGGCCGTGGAGCCCCGGCGGAGCGACCAGCGTCTCCAGCATGACCCGCGAGCGGGCGACGAGAACCGCCGCCACGGCGTCGCTGTCGAGGGCGGCGAGCTCGGCAGGGGATGGCGACGCGCCGCTGGCGGCGAGGGCGGCCTTCGCCCGGTCGAACTCGCCGCGCAGCACCTCGAGATAGAGGTCCTTCTTGGAGCCGAAGTGGTAGTTGCCGGCGGCGACGTTCACGCCCGCGCGCTCGGCGATCTCGCGGATGGTGGTGCCGTGGAACCCGTGGTCGGCGAAGCAGCGCGCGGCGGCGGTGAGGAGTCGCCGGCGGGTGGCAGCCGGGTCGCGGGTGGTCACAGTCACGAACAGACGTTTAAAACAAATGTTTCACTCGGGTCAAGCAGGAGCGGCGGCGGAGTGGGGCGCGGCGGGGGGGGGGGGGGGG